>CBDCEW010000098.1:0-148956 GCA_965215885.1 Candidatus Moanibacter sp. | reverse complement strand
AGCCACGACGGGAGAGTGGGGATGTTTAATCTTTTGTCGCGATCCAGGACTGTAGTGGATTCGACCCGTCGTCGCTCTGTCGTGCCGAGGCAGGCAAGGTTCGGGACAAGGTTTGCTTTTCGGGTGATCCGGCCTAAAAGGATCCTCAGAGGAGGAGCTCGAGTCACCTCTGCTCAATCCTCGTCGCAATCTCGCTGAGCAACTTTCTTTCCTTCATCGTAAGCCTCGTCGTAATCCCGCTGGGCGGGACGATTCCGAAGGCATGACGTTAATAATGTCGGTCGAGATTCGTCTCCACTTCGAATAAGCCAGAAGTTATCTCGGGCCTTATTACGTGCGATTTTCATTACATGATTGACCCCGCAAGCGTCGCTCCGACAAGCTCCTGATTAAATGAAGACTCTCCGCAGTCCTGCCGCAGTATGTGTTTACCGTCATCCTTTGCGTTGCCGGCTCCTCCGGCCTCATGCCGGGGTGGCGTTGGCAGAGAGACTTCCACTTTTAGCTCGAAAACCTAACAATCCCCGGCGCAAGGCCGGGGGATTTCCGATACCGTCTTAGCTTGAAAACCTAACAATCCCCGGCGCAAGGCCGGGGGATTTCCGATACCGTCTTAGCAGTGAACTTGACCATCGAAGAGATCAGCGAAACGCGAAAGAAGCTTGTCGTATCTGTTTCGGCCGATGAGGTTGATAAGGAACAGAGTCAGCTTCTCGAAGAGTTCTCTCAACAGGCACGCATACCCGGTTTCAGGCCGGGCAAGGCTCCCAAACAATTGGTGCGCAAGCGCTTGGCCAAGGACCTGGCGAAAGAATTGAACCGCAAATTGACGACCAGGGCCTATGAACAGGCTGTAAAGGAGTCGGAGCTGGATATCTACGCCGTCGTTTCAATCGATAAGGATGATTTCAAGGCAGGCGAGGGTTCGGAATTTGGGCTTACGATCGATATAAATCCGGCGTTCAATCTGCCCGATTACGTGGGAATACCCACGGAAGTTCCCTCGACCGATGTCAACGATGATGAGACCGAGGAAGCGATCACGGCGATTCGAATGCAGCGTGCTCAATACAATGAAGTGGATCGGCCTGCCCAAAAGGGCGATTTCGTGAAAATCTCCTACGAAGGAAGAATAGGCGATAAACCGATCTCTGAACTCGTAACCGATCGACCTATTTGGGGTAAACAGGAGAATACATGGGAGGAAATCGGTGAATCGGATTCGCCGGGGGTTCCCGCGGTTGTGGAAGGCGCGGTGGAAATGAAAGCGGGAGATAAGAAAGAATCCGAAATGGAATTTGCGGATGACTTTGAGATTTCGGAACTCGCAGGTAAGAAGGCGACCTATGCGCTGGAGATGCACGAAGTGAGAGAACGCGTTCTTCCCGATATCGATGAGGAGTTTCTAAAGAGCATGCAGGTTGAGGATATCGAGCAGTTGCGAGAGCAGGTAGGCAGCCAATTGCGCTCGAGAAAAGAACAGGAACGACTCAGCTCGCAAAGACGCCAGATTACGGAGGCACTAAGCGAGAGAATCGAATTTCCACTACCCGAGAGCGCTCTCGAACATGAGACAAATTCCGTGATGAGCGATATCGTTCGATGGAATCTACAGCAGGGTATGTCGGAGGAGGATCTTGAAAGTCACAAAGAGGAAATATATGAATCGGCTCGAAGAGCGGCCGCTGAATGCGTGAAAATCAATATTCTGCTGCACCGGATTGGCGAGGAGGAAAAGATTGAGGTTGAAGAGGAGGACATGCAGCGATTCATCATGACGGAAGCGATAGCGACCCGCAGGAATCCGCAGGATCTGGTCAAGGAGATAGGGAACGATAGCGATCGAATGATGGCGATCCGGCGGTCGATAATGGTGAAGAAGACACTTGATCATGTTGTCGAAAAGTCTACCGTTACCGTCAAAGAAGGGTAACAAAATTTTCGAGAGGAGGAGTTTGAATGAGCTATTATCTGCCATTACCGAGCGTTGTTGAGAATGATGGTCGCACGGAACGCCATTGGGATATTTACAGTCGATTGCTTAAGGAGAGGATCATTTTTGTCGGGACCCCGATTGACGACTATGTCGCGAACGGAGTGATCGCGCAGATGCTTTTCCTGCAGATGGAAGATCCGAAAAAGGATATCCACCTGTATATCAATTCGCCCGGAGGAAGCGTAACTGACGGGATGGCTGTTTATGATACCATGAATTTCCTGCGATGTGACGTGGTAACCTATTGCATCGGCCAGGCTGCAAGTCTGGGGACGGTGCTTCTTGCCGCCGGAACTCCCGAAAAACGATACGCGCTTCCGCACAGCCGCGTAATGATTCACCAGCCATCAAGTACTGCCACCGGACAAACTTCTGACATTTCGATTGCCGCCAAGGAGATCCTCAGGTGGAAGAAAACGATTAATGAAATCCTCTCCCAGCACACTGGCAAGGCGATCGAGCAGATCGAAAAAGATTCAGATCGGGATTACTACATGACGGCTGAAGAAGCCAAGGAGTACGGTATCGTTGACCACGTCATTGAATTCGGCAAAGATGAGGAGAGCGAGGAAAAGAGCGCCTGAGAACTGAAAGGGGAGTGCCGGAATGGCAAAATCTACCAAAATGACCTTCTGCTCATTCTGCGGAAAAGCGCAGAATGAGGTCCGCAAGATGATTGCGGGGCCTGCGGGGGTTTATATCTGCGATTCCTGTGTCACGGTATGTAAGACAATTATCGACCGTGAACTCCGTACCGCGAAACACGATAAGACGTCGATATTTAAGCTTGTAAAGCCCGGTGCCATCAAAAGCTCTCTGGATGGATTTATTGTCGGTCAGGAACATGCAAAGAAGGTACTCTCCGTAGCAGTTTATAACCACTACAAACGGTTGCTGGCCGAATCAACAACAGAGAGGACGAAGGTAGAATTGGGTACGACTAATTTCGAGGATGTGGAAATTGAAAAAAGCAACATCCTTCTCATTGGCCCGACCGGAACCGGCAAGACGCTTCTTGCCCGAACACTGGCAAATCTTCTGGAAGTGCCATTCGCGATCGCTGATGCGACCACCCTGACCGAGGCAGGCTATGTCGGTGAAGATGTCGAAAATATCGTGCTGCGACTCTTACAGGCGGCGAACTACGATGTAAAGAAAGCCGAATGCGGAATCATATATGTCGACGAAATTGATAAAATTGGCCGCAAGACGGACAATGTTTCAATCACCCGCGATGTATCTGGTGAGGGGGTGCAACAGGCCCTCCTTAAGATTTTGGAGGGCACGGTTTGTAACGTTCCTCCGCAAGGCGGCCGCAAGCATCCGAATCAGGAGTATATTCAGGTAAACACGAATAGTATTCTCTTTATTTGCGGAGGTGCGTTCGTAGGCCTTGAAAAGCTGGTCAGGCAACGTGTCGGGGTAAAGATTCTCGGTTACAGCTCAAATGTGAATGAAGAGGAGTCAGAAGTACATGAGAACATGGAGAAACTCGCGCCCGAGGATCTGGTGAAGTACGGTATGATTCCAGAGTTTATAGGGCGGCTGCCGGTTGTCTCCAATCTTGAGGAATTGTCAACTTCGGACTTGGAGAAGATCCTGCTCGATACGCGGAACGCTCTCGTGAAACAGTACGGAAAGCTGTTTGCGATGGAAGGGGTGAAA
The DNA here is from genome assembly GCA_965215885.1 of Candidatus Moanibacter sp. GTDB lineage: Bacteria > Verrucomicrobiota > Verrucomicrobiia > Opitutales > UBA2987 > CBDCEW01. Next base: position 145,295 of record CBDCEW010000098.1, on the reverse strand, counting down.
TTAAATATCGGACGCGATGCTGTTCGAGCAGTAGCGGAGAAGGCAATGGAACTCAAAACAGGTGCACGCGCTCTGAGGTCCATTATGGAAAGGCTTATGCTCGATATCATGTATGAATTACCGGATATGACGGATATCGAGGAGGTAACGATCAGCAAGGCCGTCGTGGAAGGTAAGCGAAAGCCTAAATACCGTAGAATTTCGAAGAGGAAACGAAAGACGGCAGCCTAGGAATCTGTCAGTATCAACATTCGGAATTCGCGTAGATTTCTCGCCGTAGAGGTGCGATAGTGGATTGCGGGGCATATGTCACCACTGACAGATTCCTACCACACCCCTGAATCGCCTTTTTTGAGAGACCTGGCGAATGCGATTAGGAGCCTGATGCAGTTTTCGATATCCTTAAGATCGACCACTTCGCTGGGGGTATGCATATAACGAAGAGGCACGGAGATAACCCCCGTGGCGACCCCCTTTCTACCGACTTGGATTGCCCGGCCGTCTGTTCCGGTAGGGTGTGGATCGGCTTCTACCTGGTAGGGAATATTTCCTTTTTCGGCGCAATTGGTGAGTTTCCTGAATACCTCAGGATTGATGTTGGCGCCTCTCGTGATGATTGGCCCCCCGCCCAAGTCAAAGCGACCGTATTTGCGGTTATCGCAATTGGGATGATCGGTAGCGTGTCCGGCATCGACGGCAATGGCGAATTGGGGATCGACTGCGAAGGTGGCGGGAATGGCTCCCCGAACACCTATTTCCTCCTGGACGGTCGCGACGGATACGACTTTAGCTTTGAATGATTTCAAGCGGGCCAGTCTTCGCAACGTCTCGCTTGCGATGTAGGCGCCGGCCTTGTTATCAAAGGCCCGAGCTGCTCCTACGCTGCCGCGAATTAACTCGAAGTCGTGGTCGTAGGTGGCGGCATCACCGATCTGCACGAGGCGAAGGGCCTCCCTTTTGCTCCCGGCGCCGATATCAATCCACATATCATGGATTTCGGGGACTTTTTTCCTTTCTTCGGAAGTCATGAGGTGGAGCGCGCGTTTTCCGGTAACCCCTTTGACCAGACCTTTCTTTGTGAGGATCGAAACGCGTCGTCCGGATATCATTGTGCGATCATGGCCGACGATAGTGTCGAAATAGAGAAAACCGTTATCGTCCACGTACTTGATAAGCAGGCCCAATTCGTCCATGTGTCCGGCAAGCATCAAAGTGGGCTGGCCATCGGGGTTGATTGTAGCTAGACCTTATCCGAAAAGCTACTGATTGGCCGCAAAGAGGCGCAAAAGGCGCAAGAAAAACTTGAGAAAAATCATTTTTTGGCTTGATAAAAAGTGTCGCAACATGCTAGTGTTTAACAACCTAAGATTAAGAAAGGAGTTAAACATGCCAACATGTGCGACAGAGGAGAACAAAAGCGATAAGACGCCCCTTAGCAACCTCATTCTGCCGGTTCCAGACACGGATTTCCGTGATTTTCTGGATGAAGTTGAAGAATTGGCCGGGTTCGCGGCGCAAATCATCGAGGCGATCGAGAAGGATCTGGACGCCCATGCGCGTGAGAAGAAGAAACTTCGATTGGAAGATCGCAGGTTCTTTGAAGGGCGCACAGCGGAGCTGCCGGAGCTGGACATCGAGGAGGAGAATATTCTGGCTGCTGAATTGAATCTTGGGGCAGGCCGGCCGCGGATGCCGGCTTATGCGGTATACGTGTTCGTGATGATTCGAGGGTTTCTGGGTTCGTTGACCACGAAACCGGCACGGCGGTTTGTGCGCGAGTCGATGAGCTTGTACGGATTTTTGCAGAGCGGGGGACTGAGAATGCCGGCGGTGACGACGATTCTGGAGAACGTGAACCTGGTCAGCCATACGACCCGCGAGTTGATCTTTGATAAACAGATTGGGTTTATCCTCCAGGAGCAATGGGACGATTTCGGGAAGCTGACGATCGACAGCACCTCGGTGAAAGCAAACAGCTGCTGGCCCACCGATGGGAAGATTCTGAGCGGTCTTTTGATGCGGGCCAATCGTTTGGGTCAGAAGTTGCATGTCTTCGGGCTGGAGGATTTTCGCAAGGGATGGGTTGGGCGTTGGCTGGAGGAAATGGACAAGCTGGAGTTTCAGATTTGTCTGGCCGCGGGCAAACCGAAGTCGAAGGGCAAGCTGAAGAAACACTACCGGCGGTTGCTCAAGCGGGGCCGCAAGGCGGCCGACTCACTAACGGGGGAACTGAGCCATCTTGAAGAGGGCCTGTCGATGGATTCACTGCCTCCCACTCGCCGGGAGCTTCTGGAGCGGGCATTGAGCCAGATCAGGGGCGATATTGCCGACGCCAAGCGGGTTGTTGAGTATGCTCATGATCGGGTGTTTCACGAAAAGAAGCTACCGTCCACACAGAAGGTCCTGAGCCTCTCGGACGGATCGGCGGCCTACATCAAGAAGGGCAGCCGCAATCCAGTGATCGGGTACAAGCCACAACTGGTTCGCAGCGAAAACGGTTTTGTCACCAGCCTGATCGTACCGCAAGGCAACGCGGCAGACTCCATTGAGCTGGCGCCGGCCATCGGCGATTCGATCAAGCGCACCGGTGTCATTGCTGAACTGGTCAGCACCGATGACGGATATGCTTCGGCGAAGGGACGCAAGGAGGTGCTGAGCATGGGGGTAAAGCAGATCAGTATCAGTGGGGCGAAGGGCAAGAAGTTGACCACCCCCGAGGACTGGGAGAGCGAGGCGTATCGCGAGGCACGCCGCGATCGCTCCGCAGTGGAGTCGCTGATGTTCACGATTAAAGATGGATTTGCCTTTGGCGAACTCGGCCGCCGCGGCATCGATGCGGTAGGCGATGAACTGCTCGAGAAGGTTCTGGCCTACAACTTCTGCCGCATCATACTGATGAAGAAACGCCGAGGGGAGGAACTGGAACAGGCAGCCTGAATCTGACCGCTTTGAAGCTCAGAGAAAAAAGCACCACGGGATGAGTATGCCTCCAGACAGCGGCAAATATACGTATTGTGCAGCAAGCCACGCCGATGGCCGCTCAATACCTGCTCATCGGCAGCGCCGGCAGCCTAAAACCCGAAACCTGCCAGCCATAGGCTGGTCCGCCCGTGGCGGAGAACCTTAAACCGCCCGCTCGAAAGGCTTTTCGAATGGGGTCTAGCTATACGATTGCCTATGGAATCTCTTTCGTAGCGGTGGGCGACAGGTTCGACATGGCGATCGACTACAGCCTGCGCTTCGCTCTCGTATCCTGAGGGAGAGCGCGCATTGAGGAGATCCACGAGAAACTCGGGCGGGGAAAATCGTTTTCTTGGCATCTTTCTTTCCTTTCTGGATGTAGTTAAACAGACTAACGGCGCTGGAGATTACGGTTTTTCGCTTTTCGAGCAGAGTTGAACTAACATGCGAATTGCTTAGATGGAATTTACAGGCAGGTCAGCAATAATTAGATGATTCCTGGATATAATAGATTTGAACAGAAGGAAACCCCTTCGGCGGAGCGTGAATTGACCGCGGATGAACTAGCGCAGCGAAGCCGCCCTACGACAGGCTCAGGACCCTGAGGCTCTCGAACGAGAAACCAAAAAAAGAAGAAGAGAACCGCAGATGCACGCGAATGAACGCGAATTTTTGAGGAAGATCCCACGTATTCCAGGTAACCGCGGATGACGCGGATTTACACGGATGGGAGAGGGAGAAAGTGGAGGCAAGGAAGCGATAATTGAAAAAATCGCCGTTAGACAACCTATTCTGAGGGGCAGAACGATATTCCTTGAGAATCAACAGCTTCTAAATGTGGCAAAGAAATCTCTTCTTAAGGAAACAAGCCTTTTCGAGTTTGTAGTACAGAAAATGCTAGTTGGAAGAAAGAACGAGGGAGGAGTCCACTTCGCCTCGCGCGCAGCGCGCGTGAAACGCAACGAAGAACATTCCCAAAAGCGCGAATATACTCTACGCCAAGAGTAGGCGCTTTCGGGAATGTTCTTCGTTACGCTTCACATTCTACCGTACGGTAGAGAGGCGAAGTCGACTCCTCCCTCGTTCTATACTATATTCAAACTCCTGCTTTGCGGTTCGCCCTGAGCTACGTCGATGTAAACAGGGTTTGAATCACCTTCCTGAAGCAAAGCGCGACTGTAATTTTCACTTTGACATCGCCCACCCAAGTCAACTTTGTGTGCCTCTGTGGTTCTCTGCGGTGCTCTGTGACCCCTCTTTTTTCTTATCAGTCTTCCAGTATGGTTGCGAATATAGGGTGCCTTGAAGGCAGGCTAAAGAAATGCGAATCTATCCATCCATAGATATTTACAGAGGACGCGTGGTGCGCCTCTCACAAGGTCGCGCCGACCGGGAGACGGTATACTTCGAAGACCCGGCAGAACCGGCCCGCTTGTGGAGAGATGCGGGCTCAGAATGGGTTCATGTGGTTGATCTCGATGGCGCTTTCACGGGCCGTCCACGGAACTGGCAGGCGGTCGCGACAATTGCCAAGACGGGAATGAAAATTGAACTGGGTGGCGGAATCCGGAGTAGAGCGGAGATTGAACGAGCGATTGAAGTAGGAGTCTCCCGAGTCGTCTTGGGTACTCGAGCCGCTAAGGAACCGGAAGTCATGGGGGAACTTTTGGAGGAATATGGCGAGCGTATCGTAGTAGGAATCGACGCCAAAGATGGAAAAGTGGCGGTGAAGGGGTGGGTGGAGACAAGCGAAGTCACATCCGGGGAACTTGCCGCGACGGTCGATTCCCTTGGAGTGGAAACTATCATCTATACAGACATCAGCCGCGATGGAACGCTGGAGGGGCCAAACTTCGATGCTCAAGAAACAATGCTGAAGGCCGTGTCCTGCAGGATCATCGCATCCGGTGGGGTGGCCCGAATCGACGACGTTTGGAAGTTCAAGAAACTCTCACAGACCTATGAGAATCTGGATGGTGTGATAATTGGAAAGGCCCTTTATGAAGGGAAAGTGGATCTTCAGGAAGCCTTAGGAATCGGCCTAAGTTAGCGTTCGGTTTTCGTAGAGTTGATCCTCTGTCCGGGTGTGTTTCGACGTTGCGGCGGTTTCGACCACCGGCCGATTCCTTGTCCCGAAAATCCGTGGGATTTTCGGGATAGTTCACACCCGTTTGTTTTCTCGTTTCCTCTGCTCTTCAATCTCCTCGAGCGGATAGGTCCAGATTTCGGAAAGAGTAGGGTGGTACCAATGAGTTTTGAGAAGATCAAAGACGGTCGCGTTCAAAGATACGGCGACGGCGAGCGAGTGGATGAGTTCGCCGGCATCTTTGCCCACGCATTCCGCGCCCAGAATTCTGCCCTCTTCCGGAGCAGCCCATATCTTTACGTAACCGTAATTCGCCTCCATGAGGATAGATTTTCCGTGGTCGTTGAAAGGGTACTCGGCACTGATGAATGATTTGCCATCAGCTTCCAGCTGCGCAACCGGCATTCCAACAGAGGCGACTTGCGGATCGGTAAAGACAACCTTAGTCAGATGGTCGTAATTCACCGGATCTGGATTTTTCCCAGTAAAGTGCATACCGGCGACCTCTCCCTGGAGAATGGCTACATGGACAATCTCGTGAGGCCCGGTGCAATCGCCAGCAGCGTAGATTCGCGGGTTGGTGGACTGCTGGAAGCTGTTGCAAACAATGTGTCCACTGGGGAGAAGCTCTACGCCTGCCTGATCAAGCCCGAGATCCGCCGTATCCGGGATTCTACCCAAGGCATTGAATAGTAGTCCGGCCTCTCGTGACATTTCGCATCCCTCATGTTCAAATGATACTTTAACCCCACTGCCGTTTCTCTCAATCCCGGTAACCCTCGTTCCGGTAAAGAGTTCGATTTCATCGTCCCGAAAAGCTTGCATCAAAACATTGGCCGCCTCGGAGGAGGCTTCTTTCAGTATTAGCGGGCTCCTCTGAATTTGCGTAATGCGGCTACCCATCCGGCACAGGTATTGCGAAAGTTCGCACGCCACTACGCCACCTCCCAGCACTATTACAGAATCCGGAAGTCTATCCAGATCGAGAATATCGTCACTTGACATCGGGCTGACCAAGTCGAGACCCGGGACCGGTGGATAATTGATCTTTGAGCCCGTTGAGACCAGGAAACCACGGGCAGAAAGCTCCGTTCCGTCTTCGAGCTCAATTGTTCGCTCATTTATGAAATAGGCCCTGACTCGATAGAGATCAAAGCGGTCCGATTCGAGCTGTTCAACCCTGTCCGCGGCAAACTCTCCTATAATGCGCTTTTTGCGTTCGTGAACAGCCGCCATATCGCCTCTTGGGGAAGGGATCTCCAAACCGAAAGTATGTCCGTGTCTGGCGTGGTGCAGGATTTCGGCGATGTAGAGGAGAGTCTTGGAAGGCATGCAGCCTCGCAATATGCAGAGGCCTCCGAGCTCTCCCGCGCCATCAACGATAGCTACTCTTTCACTGGCCTCCCGGACAGTACGGGCCGCTGCATACCCGGCACTTCCACCTCCGATAACAATGAAATCATATTCCTCGCTCATCTCTTTACATTCGGAGCTTAGCGCCTATGATGCAATTAAACTTGATAGTTCCCCGTCCCGGCACGCCGGGACGGGGAGTTTTCATTTTTGAAACAATAGGGTAAAAAATGCTTCTAAGAGGATTTCTGGTTCTATTGTGCGCGTTTCCCTTCCAATCGCTTTTGCGTGCAGTGGAGTGGAGTTACGATATCCACAATCCACCTGAGGGCATATTCTGGGAGCAGTGGCTGGAAGTTTATTTGAAAGAAAGCAAAATCGGTTACGCACGCCATACCCTAATCCGAAAAGGGGAAGAGATTCACTCTTTTACGTATACCAAAATGCGATTCAGTCGAGGCGCATTTGCGATTACTCTGAGTAACGAACAGGTCACGACGGAGAGTCTCGCCGGCGTGCCGAAGTCTTTTCGCCATGTCTCTCTGATGGGGCAGATTCCTCTAATCGTTGAAGGAGAGATTGACGGGGACAGAGTTAGGGTAACATCGAGTCAGGCGGGAGTCGAGACGAGCAACGAGTATGCATGGAAGGAGGGCGCAAAGATGGCGTGGGGGTTCACTAGAGAAACGGCGATAAGAGGATTTGCTGCCGGAACGGAATACAAGCTTCCCCTCTACAGCCCCGATATTCAGGCGGAGTCTCCCATCGAAACAAGCATAACAGTTGGAGAGGAGGGGAAGTTTGTCCGTCGGGGAGAGGAAGTTTATGGAGTACGCGTGGTCTCGGAAATGGAGTTTTTGTTGGGTAAGTTGAAGACCATTTCGTGGATAGATGAGAACGGTGATACTGTTAAATCACAGATGAGCATGGGTGGGCTTGATGTTGTTATGTACGCTTCCGATCAGTTCGCCTCTCTATCCGACTTTGTGCCGGCTGATATTTTCGATTATACTCTGCTTAAGACAGACCGAACAATACCTCATGATGCTCAGGCTGTAACTTATGAGATAAGCTTCAAGGCTCCGATCGAATTGACCACGCCCTGGCCGGAGACAGAATTTCAGAGAACACTTTCGCGAAACTCGAAGAGAGTCATATTGCGAGTCGAGAAAGCCGATCATGAGCAAGTCAAGCTCTCCCATGGACCCGAGATGAAGGCGGATCTTTCGGAGTATCTGTCAGACAATACTACCCTCAATACGCGTGACCCGGCTTTAATAGAACTGGCCGATCTCGTTGAGAATGGATCCAGCGGTCCCCTCGAACTGGCTGATCGTCTACGTAAGTTTACAAGCAAGTATATAACAGGAAAGTCTTTGGAAGTGGGTTTTGCCACTGCCAGTGAGGTGGCGCGAAGATCCTCCGGGGATTGCACGGAGCACGCCGTTTTGCTGTCGACGCTCGGGCGCATCAAAGGATTACCGACACGGGTGGTCACAGGAATAGCGTATATTCCCGAATATCTCGATGAGAAAGACGTCTTTGGGTTTCACATGTGGTCTCAGTTCTACATCCACGGAAAGTGGATCGATTTCGATGCCGCGCTCGAGGAGAGCGAATGCTCACCTACCCGTATCGCATTTTATGCAGGAGCGTTGGACGACAACAGCTTCATCGACATGTCCCTGAGTCTCATGGATCTTATGGGCCAGATCGAAGTGAGTGTCCGGGAGATCGAACTGGAGTAGCCGGGAGGATCGCAATGAAATACTCCTTGGTTGCATTTATCGATGTTGATCGATAGGGAAAGCGGCCGTTTTTCAATAATAAGGAATGCCAGATCATGAATGCGCTCCATGTCTTTGCGGTGGTTCTCGTTGGATACCTCATCGGTTCCATTCCCTTCGCCGTGCTCGTTTCGCGGGTCTACGGGGTCAACATTCTTGAGCAGGGCAGCAGAAATCCAGGCGCCTCTAACGTGAAAAGAGTGTTGGGGAGAAAGGCGGGAAATCTCTGTTTCATTTTCGATGCGCTCAAGGGCTTTGTCAGCGCAGGGTGGCCCCTGATGCCGCTGATCGATTCGGCATATCCTTGCAGGCTTGCCATTCTTGGTCTGTTTGCGTCTATCCTGGGTCATAGTTTCTCTGTCTTTCTAAGGTTTCGCGGTGGTAAAGGCGTGGCGACGACGATGGGTGGACTCTTGGCTCTGACACCATTGGTGTTGGGTCTTTCCCTCGTTGTCTGGTTGATCGCCTTCTACGGATTTCGTTATGTCTCGGTAGCATCGATCTGTTTTGGTATCAGTTTACCGCTCGCGGGCTGGCTCCTCCATAGTAACGGCGAAGAGATAATATTCACCGCCGTCATCGCCACACTTATCGTCGTGCGTCATCGCACTAATTTGAGACGCCTTCTTGCCGGTACAGAACACCGTTTCGTAAAGGGCTCCGGAAGTTGACCTGGGTTATTAGCGTGAGCATTAGAAAACAGGGTATTTAGTATGGGAAAAAAGCCACATATTTCAATTGGGCTTGTGGGCCTCGGTGTCGTTGGCCAGGGCGTGTGGAAACACATGCAGCGAAATCGTACAGCTCTGGAACGAAGGTTAGGAGTCCGCATCGAAATGCAGCGTGCCGCCGTGCGCGATCTGAAGAAGAAGCGGCAAATAAGAATTTACCCTTCGCGTCTTACGGATGATCCCATGTCGGTAGCGACGGATCCGAATATCGATATCGTCTGCGAACTGATCGGCGGCACGACCCTTGCCAGAAGAGTGACCCTGGCAGCGCTTAAGCGTGGAAAAGCAGTCGTGTCCGCCAATAAAGCGTTGATCTGTGAACATGGAGAGATAATCTTCGCCGCCGCTCACGAACACGGGGGACACTTTTTCTTTGAGGCGAGCGTTGCGGGTGGAATTCCCATCATCAAGGTGATCCGTGAGGGGCTGGTGGCCAATCGATTCGATCTCGTCTACGGGATTCTGAATGGTACGTGTAACTATATTCTCACCAGGATGAAGCGCGAAGGCCTGACGTTTGACAGGACGGTAGCCGAGGCGAGGCGCTTAGGCTACGTCGAGGCAGATGAATCACTTGATTTGGATGGATGGGACACGGCGCATAAGGCCGTGATCCTGGCATTTCTCGCTCATGGAATCTGGGTGGATTTGAAAGCTACCCAGGTAGAGGGAATCCGTGGCGTAACGCTGGAAGATATCGAGTGGGCGGACAGCCTTGGCTATAAGGTAAAACTGCTCGGGATCATCGAGCGGGATAAGAATTCAAAAAACATCTCTGTTCGCGTCCATCCCACGCTTATCCCGAAGAGCAAGGTCCTCGCAAATGTGGATGAGGTCTATAACGGCGTAAGTATCAGTGGTGACGTGGTCGGAACCACAGTTCATATTGGACGCGGCGCCGGCCAGGATGCTACCGCAAGCGCGGTGATCAGCGATATTACCGATGCAGTGGCGGCTCTCAGCGCATCGGAGGGAGCGGTAATTTCGCATTCGCCGGGCGAGTTCTACAGCCACCTCGGTCGCGGAGTAGAAATTGCCGATCTGTCCGAAATATTTTGCCAATACTATCTGAGGTTAAGTGTAGTAGACCGGCCGGGCGTACTTGCGGAGGTGGCTGCCGAAATGGCAAATCACGACGTGAGCATCGCCAGCGTGAATCAGCCAAAGGTAAGCGGGAAAAAATCAGCGACGCTTATACTAACCACACACACCAGCAACGAGAACAGCATCAGAAACACCATCCACGACCTGAAGCGGCTGAAGTCTGTGCGCAAAGCGCCATTTCTCTTAAGAATCGTAGATTTTGAGGATTAGCATATGGCATTGGTAGTCCAGAAATACGGTGGCACTTCCTTAGGTGACCTCGAACGCATTCGAAGTGTTGCACAACGCATCAAAACCGTGCGAGACGAAGGGAACCAGATTCTGGTCGTTGTCTCGGCACGAGCCGGTGTTACAAATCGTCTCCTGGCGGATGCGCGGAGTTTGCACGCAGAACCGGACAGACGAGAGCTGGATGTACTCCTTTCGATCGGAGAACAGGAGACGATCGCGCTGACCGCGATTGCATTGCAGCGGGTAGGCGTGCCGGCAGTTTCGAGAACGGGTAGAGAGGCCGGTATCAATACGAATTCCAATCACACGCGGGCCAGGATAATGAGCATTGACGGTGGTGACATTCGAGAACAGTTGGACTCGGGAAAGGTGGTAATTCTGGCCGGATTTCAAGGGATCGATAATGCCAAGCAGATTACAACATTTGGACGCGGAGCCTCGGATCTCACCGCCATTGCAATGGCTGCTGTCCTCAATGCCGATCTCTGTCAGATTTGTAGTGACGTCGATGGAGTCTTTACGGCCGATCCCCGGGTGGTTTCCGAGGCCCGGCAGTTGTCGGCGATCACCTATGATGAGATGCTGGAAATGGCGAGCCTCGGCTCCAAAGTCATGCAGTCTCGTGCCGTCGAACTGGCCAAGAAGTATGCGGTCGATTTTGAAGTATGCTCGAGTTTCAACAATAACCCAGGTACAATTGTGAAGGAAGAAGCAGAATCGATGGAGGATGTATTCGTGCGTGCCGCCGCGCTCGACAGCGACCAGGTCAAGATCGTTGTCAATGAGGTGCCGGATCAGCCGGGTACCGCAGCCAAGCTCTTTCAAAAGCTGGCCGATGCTGACATTAACGTAGACATGATCGTTCAGAATATCGGTCGGGCGGGGCGTGCCAACATGACCTTTACCGTGCCCATCGACGATGCCTATCGAGCGGAGCGGGCGACATCCGAAGTTTTGAAGGAAATTGGCGGTGGTGTTGTGTCGGTAGCGGATCGGATCGCGAAGCTCTCCGTGATTGGGGTCGGTATGCGGAGCCATTCCGGTGTGGCGGCAAAGTTATTTTCGGCTCTGGCGGAAGCCGGAATCAACATCCAGATTATCAGCACTTCCGAGATAAAGATCTCAGTGGCTATTGAGCTCAGTAAGGCGGAAGAGGGCTTACGAATCGCCCACCGGGCTTTCGGCCTGGGAGAGAGAACATGAAATTTATCAGCACAAGGGGCAGGTCCGAACCGGTGAGCTTCTCGGAAGCAGTAGCACTCGGATTGGCTCCGGATGGTGGGCTCTTCCTTCCAGAGGAATTGCCCGACATTTCATCGCTGCTGCCCGGGTGGGAAAATCTGCCCTACGACGAACTGACCCTTCGATTTGTTTCGCTTTTTTCTGACGAGATCGAATCGGGATGCCTCAGGGAAATCGTCGCTCGATCGTATCGCAATTTTGATCACTCACTAGTGGCGCCGCTACACGAGCTGGATGAGAATCTATTCGTTCTGGAACTGTTTCACGGTCCAACCCTTGCTTTCAAGGATTTCGCTCTCCAGCTATTGGGGAACCTCTATGAAAAACAGATCGAATTGACAGGGCGGCGTTTGAATGTTTTGGGCGCCACTTCAGGAGACACCGGTGCCGCCGCTATCCACGGCCTCCTCGGAAAGTCCGGAGTGAGCATTTTCATTTTATACCCCGATGGTTGCATTTCGCCTCTTCAGGAGAGGCAAATGACCTGCACGGAAGCTGAAAACGTGTATCCTCTCGCCATCGAAGGATCATTTGACGATGCCCAGAATGCATTAAAAGAATCCTTTGAAGATCACAAGTTTCGCGAGCGATATAATCTGTCGGCGGTCAATTCGATAAATCTGGTCCGAATAATCGCGCAATGCGTATACTATATATTCGCATGGTTCCAAGTTCCGAAAGACCAAAGAAATAATGTCGAATTCGTTGTGCCGACGGGGAATTTCGGAAATGTGCTGGCGGGGTGGTTGGCGCAGAAAATGGGCCTTCCTGTGAGAGGATTTAAGATCTCGACCAATCGAAATGATATTCTCTACCGGTTGTTTCGCACGGGCGTCTATGAACTGGGGGAAGTGCAACCGAGTTATGCCCCTTCCATGGATATCCAGGTGGCGTCAAATTTCGAGCGGTTTATCTTTTATGAAGAGAGCCGGGAACCTGTGAGAGTGGAAGAGATCATGGGAGAGTTCAAGAACACCGGGACCTATCGATTTCAGAATTTCGAGCCGGATACGTTCAGGGTTTCTCGGACTGACGACGGGGAGATTACCGCGATTATTCGAAATGTCTATGAGCGTTATGACTATATCGTTGATCCCCATACGGCATGCGCATTCAAGGAAATCGACGATGACAGGACCAACGTCGTTCTCGCTACCGCGCACCCGGCGAAGTTTCCCGAAACAATTACTGAGGCGATCGGACGAAAGCCGATATCGCAAGCTCTGGAGATCCTGAAAGAACGCAAAGTCGTGAAGTACCGCATCCCGGCTGAAAAATCGGCTATCCAGAATTTCATCAGAAAACATGCCGTGGCATGAGAATAGATCCATAACGCGATCTCCTGTACTGAATTTCAACAATCTAATCTGATGAATAATAACAAAGATATCCTTATTTATGACACAACCCTTCGTGACGGCACGCAGGGAGAAGGTATTTCATTTTCCGTAGCATCGAAGATTCGCTTAACGGAAAAAATGGATCAGTTTGGCATCAATTACATCGAAGGCGGGTTCCCGGGTTCGAACTCCCGGGATCTGGCATTCTATGAGCAGGCCCGGAAGCTGAATTTTAAGCATGCCAAACTGGCTGCTTTCGGCTCCACCCGTCGAGCCAGTCTCAAGGCGGACGAGGATCCCCAGCTCCGTTTGCTCCTCGAAGCGGAAACACCGGTTGTGACCATTTTCGGAAAGAGCTGGCTTCTTCATGTAAGGGAAGTCTTGCGGACGACCCCGGAGGAGAACCTTCGGATGATCGAAGATACAGTTCACTTTCTCCGCGCAAACGACAGGGAGGTGATTTTTGACGCCGAGCATTTTTGCGATGGCTACACAGACGACGCGGATTATGCTCTGGAAACATTGGCTGCCGCACAACAGGCCGGGGCGGAGTGGCTCGTCATCTGTGACACCAACGGAGGGAAAATGCCGGATGAGGTGAGCGACATTACCGAGGCTGTATGCAGACGCTTTCCCGGCGGGAAACTCGGCGTGCATTGCCACGATGATTCCGGGGTCGGGGTAGCGGTATCGTTGGCCGGAGTGCGGGCGGGAGCAACCATGGTCCAAGGGACGATGAACGGTTACGGGGAGCGCAACGGCAACGCTAATCTTACCACTATTATCCCGAATTTGTTAATCAAAATGGATTATTCAGCCACCTGCCAATCGAACCTCCGTGATTTGCGCGATCTGTCGCTATTCGTCGACGACATGACTAATCTGCGCCCGAACACTCGCGCGCCGTTTGTCGGAGCGAGTTCTTTCGCCCACAAGGGGGGCATGCATGCCGATGCGGCGAAGAAATCGCCCGGCAGTTATGAGCACATTGATCCGGCTCTCGTGGGGAATCGAAAGCGTGTACTCATCTCCGATCTGTCGGGCCGTGGAAGTATCATGATGAAGGCTCAGGAGCTCGGCGTCGCAGTCGAGGAAGATTCGGACAACATTCGCGAATTCCTCAATGAATTGAAGAGGCTCGAACATCGAGGTTACGAATATGAAGCTTCCGATGCATCATTTAAGCTCCTTCTCTCAAAATGGCTTTCACAGAAAAGCGACACATTCGAAGTACTGGGTTATCGTGTAATCATCGAACGGGACGAGAATCGCGATGAGACACTTTCCGAGGCCACCGTGAAACTGAAGATCGATGGAAGGGTCTGCCATGAGGTAGCGGAATCGAGAGGGCCCGTGGGTGCGCTTGACCACGCCCTGCGTAAGGCGCTTGAAAAGGCATATCCAGCCATAAAGGAGGTCACGTTGAGCGACTTTAAAGTTCGCATCCTTGAAAGCGGTGAAGGCACGGATGCTACAATAAGAGTGCAGATAGAATCGAGCGACGGTAAGGAAATCTGGGGAACGGTTGGGGCGAGTGACAATATCATTGTGGCCAGTTGGGAAGCGCTCAAGGATTCCGTCGAGTATAAACTCCTCAATGAAAAGGTAGAGGAATAGCCGTATTACGCTTCCCATGTCGTATATCCTCGCGCTCGATCAAGGAACCACCAGTTCCCGAGCAATTCTCTTCGGCGAAGATGGCACTGTCAGAGCGATCGCACAGAGGGAATTGACTCAGCATTTTCCGAAATCCGGCTGGGTTGAGCATGACCCATTCGAGATCTGGGAGAGCCAATTGGCAGTCGCCCGGGAGGTTTTAGAAGACGAGCGCATTGCAGGCGATGCCATTTCCGCTCTCGGAATAACCAACCAGAGGGAGACGACGATTGTATGGGATCGCGCAACCGGAATCCCAATCTGTCCGGCTATCGTATGGCAGGATCGAAGGACGGCTGAAGAGTGCAACAGACTGAGAACGGACGGTTACGCGCCACTCATCCAGGAGAAAACCGGCCTCGTATTGGATGCTTATTTTTCAGGCACCAAGCTCAAATGGCTTCTCGATCAAATCCCGCTCAGCGCATACGCGTAAACCTTATTTTCGCAACTTAGTCAGATTCAAAGACTTGCGAGGTATTTTGCGGCGGAGTATGAGGGTGTCTCTATCCTCGAGGTTCCACTCCATTTGTTCGCCCTTTTCTATTTGCTTCGTTTCGACCACAGCGGTGAGGAAATTCGCAGTTGAGCGAGTGCATTTTGGCCGGGTTATCTTCTCTACTTTTACCGTCTACCCCATTTTTTTTCACTTTGGCAGCATTTCATACTGTACATTCGTTCATGTATAGGATTTATCCTTCGGATGCAAAGTATAAAAAAAGCTGATTGTATCCGTCAAACCTTCCGTAAGTTGAACCTCACAGCCCTCGCTAAACAGAGTGGTTTTAGAGAGAGGAAATCGCGCAAGATCTCCCCTCTGAACTTTGTTTTGGCTTTGCTGGCGATGGCTTCTAAGGGGGCCTTGTCCCTTGGCAAAGAAGCCGAGCTTATTGGATTCTTAGCCAACCGCACCATTTCCAGACAAGCGGTCCAAAAGTGCGCCAAAAAAGCCACCGCTTTTATGACCTTAGTGCTCCTGAGGCTTTTAGAACTTAAAGCTTATGGGCCTGTGGGCAGAGCTGTTCCAAATTGCATGAGGAGCTTTGAACGGGTTCTCATTGCCGACAGCACTTCGATTGGCTTGCCTAAGGTCCTGGCCCCCTTCTTCCCCGGAGCGTCCAATCAGACAGGCTCCAAACAGGCTCAACTGAAGATTCAGGCCTATTACGATCTGCGCAATGAATCCTTCGTTGACTTCAGCCTCAGTAGCTTCCGAAAAAACGATCAGGCTGCTTCCAAAGACATTCTCGCTCTCGCTCAACCCAACGACTTGATCCTGCGCGACTTAGGCTATTTTGTCCTCGATGTCTTTAAGCAACTCGATCAGCGCGGCTGCTTCTTTGTGAGTCGTTTGAAAACCGGCACTTGCCTTTTAGCCAACGAAGGCGATGAAGAGCTCGATCTACGCAAACTTTTACGTGGCCAAAAGCTTCTCGATATGCCCGTTCGGGTGGGTAAAAAAGCCAAGCTTCCGGTTCGTCTGATCGCCGTCAAACTCCCTCAGAAGGTGGCCCATAAACGCCGCCGCGAGCATAGACAAAACCGCGACAATAGACTTCGATATACCAGCCGCACCAGCTTCCTTCTCGGTTTCCAAATCTTTATTACAAACCTCCATCAGAAAGACTTTAGCCCTAAGCAGATTCTGAGCTTTTACGGGCTTCGCTGGCGCATCGAAATTTTCTTTAAGGCCTTTAAGCAACATCTTAATCTCGGTCAGGTCAAAGAGACTACTCCCTACCAGGTTGAGCTTCTTATCTACGCCCGTCTCATCCTCATTACCCACTTACTCAACTTCGTCTATGGTCCCCTTAGACACTATTCGAATACCAGTTTGTCCTCTCCTCTGAGTATCCTTAAATTCTCCTACTGGTTTGGCTTCTTTGCTCCCTACTTCTTCATCCTCTCTCACATTCCCAAAGATCAGATCATCCCCCGATGGCTCAAACAAATCCCCAAACACTGCACCTATGAAAAGCGTTCTCGACTTGATTTCCTCTCTTGTTTCTTCTCCTTAGGTTAACGCAAATGCGCTCAGCGGGAAAGGGCAGATGCCGGAGATCTCGCTTTCGGGACGGTCGATTCGTGGCTCATTTGGAAACTTACTGGGGAAACCAGGCATACGACCGATGCTTCAAATGCCTCACGAACTTTGCTATACAACATTCACACGGGGGGATGGGATGAAGAGCTTCTCGAACTGCTCGATATCCCATCTTCGGTACTACCCGAGATCTCTCCGTCAAGCGGCATTTGCGGAAACACTGGGGAGGGTATTTTTTCAAGCCCCGTACCCATTGCCGGAGTGGCAGGAGATCAGCAAGCTGCGTTATTTGGGCAATTATGCCTTAAACCGGGCATGAACAAGTGCACCTACGGCACTGGATGTTTCATGCTTGTCAATACCGGAACCGAGGTGAAGGTGTCAAAAAATAATCTCCTCTCCACCGTGGCATGGCAGATTGGAAACTTCCGCAGTTTTGCCCTGGAAGGTAGCGTCTTTATTGGCGGAGCCGTCGTCCAATGGCTCAGGGACGGCCTCGGTATAATCGACAACGCAGCGGAGATTGAAGCATTGGCGAGTTCGGTTGCTGATTCCGGTGGGTTGGTGCTGGTGCCGGCATTTACCGGTCTGGGAGCTCCTTATTGGGACCCCTACGCCCGTGGAATACTGGTAGGAATCAGTCGTGCCACCACGGATGGACATGTCGCACGCGCTGCGCTGGAAGCAATCGCGTTTCAGGTTGTGGATTTAGTGCGGGCGATGCGGAATGATACCGGACTCGCGATATCGGAATTGCGGGTCGACGGAGGCGCCACAGAAAACGACCTCCTCATGCAGATTCAGGCTGATCTGCTCGGCGTTCCCGTAGTAAGACCGAGAGTCACCGAGACGACCTCCATCGGTGCGGCTTATCTCGCCGGGTTAGCAGCTGGTGTATGGAAGAACCCGGAAGAGATCGCAGGTCAGTGGCGGGTCGACCGCGTGTTCGAACCTCTAATCGGCGAGAGTGAACGGGAAGAGAAATATGCACGCTGGCTGGATGCCGTGGGTAGGGCAAAAGGTTGGGAGCAGGGTTCATTACCGGGCTAGTCCGGTTATGGCTGAGTTACGGGAATCCGCACATAGAATACTGTGCCTTTTCCTTGTTCTGTCTCGTATTCAATGCTTCCGCCATGACCCTCCACGATAGATTTCGCAATGGCGCTCCCTAAACCGGTCCCTTTCCGCTTTCCGTGTGTTACGAACGGTTCCCAGAAATGTGCCTGAATTTCCGGAGGTATGCCATTTCCGTTGTCAGTTATTCTGACCAGTAGAGTATCACCCTGTTCGATTTCGCCTTTAACTGAGATATGTCCCTCTTTGTCTCCAAAGGCCTCAATTGCATTTCCCACCAAGTTTTGAAAAACGCGAAGAAGCTTTCGCTCCTCACCCTTGATTATTATATCGGGAACATCGATCTCAATGTTTATCTTATCATTCTGGAAAAAGAGAATATTCAGATCACGGAAGTCCTTAAACATCTTACTCAGATTCACTTCGGTAAACTTGAGATCCTGTTCTCCCCGGGAGAAATCTGTCAACTCTTCCGCCATTTCCACCATGCGCTGAATCTGATCTTCAATATTCTGACAGAACTTCTGCGACTTTTCATCCGTGTGCATCTGCATCATTAACTGCGCGCCGAGACTGATCAGACAGAATGGGTTTTTGAAGTCGTGAATGATCGTATTTACCATTGTTCCCACGACTGCCATCTTTTCCTGTTGGAGCATATCGACCATATAGTGGCGGGTTGTCTCATGAAGGTGATTGATGATGCTTTGGAGAATATGCTCAATCGGTCCCGGTGTGCTCTTCATGAATTTGATAAGCTCATCTTTGGGGATCTTGGCAAGGACGACTTTACCGCGTGACTCCGCCCGCAACGCTCGCGGCTGGCCCGTGAACAAACCCACTTCGCCAAAAAATGCCCCTGCTTTCGATTGGCCGATAACGCGAAACTTATCTTCCTCCAGGCGCTTGCAGAAAGCTACTTCGCCTTCCAGGACGAGAAAGAGCCCTTCCGAGGGGCTGCCCTCTTCGAAGATAATCTTGTTCGGGGAATGTTCTTCAAAAACGGCAATTTCTGCCAACTCAGCGACTTGATCCGAATTAACCTGTTCGAAAAACGGGTGTTCAGTGAACTCCATCTTCAGAATCTATAAATGTGAAACTTGCCACCGGGCATTCAATATGACTTTTGTCCGGGAAGCGATTATCTTTTACCACTTTCGGAAAGGTCGAGTAAATTCGATGGCTCCCTTGGGAACTCTTAACCCGAACATTTCACAAATCTTCTGCTACGACCGCGGATCTCACCGCCCATCAAAGCCTTCCCTTGCCCGCCGAATGGATTGAGAGTCACGATGGGTAAGTTCGATCGCGGGGTAAACCCGCTCCTACATCCCTGGCGGCTGTTCGATTGGAAATTGCAACTGTAGGAGCGGGTTTACCCCGCGATCCGGCTTGATTGGCAGATCCTATGAATCGCTGTTGAGCCGCTGATCCCAGTCGAATTCCCGAGCCGTGACGAGATCTTCCATGCGACGGGTGCGTCGCTCCAGCTTCTCAAACTTCTTCTTGATTCGAGCGATTGCGAGCGACCGGTCTGACGACCATGAGTTGTAGAAGTCCCAATCCTCGGGAGTCGCGGGTGGCATCACGGGTTCAGGTTTCATTAATACGGCGGCAACGATATATAACACAACAATTGGAAAGATCCCGGAGAGGAGAAGTATGGCCAACATCGCCAACCGAACCCAGAGGATCGGAATCTCGGAGTATCTGGCCAATCCCTGACAGACGCCGAATATGATGCCGCTTCGCGAACGGTAAAGTGTCCTTCGGCCCGTGTTATATCGATAAGTCATCTCGTTTTTCTTCTCCTTCTCTCGATGTCCAATATGATTGTCTCCAACGCTTCCATGCGGTCCTCGAGGGTATTCAGATTCCTGTGCAGCTCTTGAATCAATCGTGTCTCTTCCACATCGAGTTCTTTTCGCACCTTCGTAGACTTTCCCTTGATCATTGCCACAACCGCAATGAAGGTGCCGCATACGATTACGAGTATTGCAAGAACGAAGTTAAAAGCGCTCATGTTTTCCAATTACTCTTTCTGCTTCGACAGATTATGTTGAAAGAGAGAATTGTGGAGGAGAAGTTATTTCTCTTTGGTATCCTCCGCACCCTGCGTTAACTCCTTTTTTAGTTCCTCCATTTCCCTTTCGATCTCATCGTCGCTCTCAAGTTTGTCCCATTCGTCTTCGATGGTCGATTTGCGCCCGTAGTCGACAAGATCAGCATCGGCTTCCATACGCTCGATCCGATTTTCGAAGGAATCGAAACGGGCGAACACATCGGACGTCTCAGAAAAACGTATCTTTGTGCGAGCCTTATTCCTCTTCTCAGCGTGAACATGACGCTGCACCAGGACGCCATGCTTATTGCGAGCGGCTGCCAGTTTTTCCTCGAGTTGTGCGATGTCAGATTGAAACCGCTCGATGATCTCTGAGAATTGGCGCGCCTCTTTCTCCAGGCTCTCTACTTCCTCTTGAAAATGACGTTTCTCAAAAAGCGCTTCCCGTGCCAGATCCTCACGCTCTTTTTCAATCGCCCGTCTCGCTTTTCGGGCCCAATTTACTGCATGTCGCTTGCCCTCTTCAAGCGTTCGAAGGACTCGCGTGCGGCTTGCCATTGTCCCGGCACATGAGGCCTTGATCTCGACAAGCGTGTCTTCCATCTCCTGGATCATCAGCTTTATGAGCTTCTCCGGGTCTTCTGCCTTATCCAGCATTGCGTTGATGTTTGAACTGATAATGTCTCGAAATCGTGAAAATATTCCCATTGTTCTCCTCCTGTTTTGTTTAATTTTACAGGAACATTATGCAGCACCTGTGCCAATCGCTACAATTTGATATAACTTATTAATGTATAATATGTTATGACTTTAAACTTGATTTCGGCAATGAAATCTATAAACTATAATTTAGCTAAAAAAACAATTATTAGGTAATTTTCACCATGCAAATCAAGTTAACACCTCATTATTCACAAGCGGCTACAGAGGCATCCGAGGGAATGCCGGAAGCTCTCGGGCAGTCGGAAAATTTCCTCCATTTTCTCGAGAAACTATCAAGCGTGGCAAAAGTCGACCGGCCTGTTCTCCTTGTGGGTGAGCGGGGAACCGGAAAGGAATTGGCGGCGGCGCGCCTCCACTATCTTTCCGAGCGGTGGCAGGGTCCTCTCGTTGCCCTCAATTGTCCTGCCTTAACGGCTTCCCTTCTGGAGTCAGAACTCTTTGGATATGAGACTGGAGCGTTTACGGGGGCGGGGAAGCGACGCAGGGGTCGTTTCGAGGCCGCGAATGAAGGAACCCTCTTCCTGGACGAGATTGGACTGATTCCGATCGAAGTGCAGCAGAAGATACTGCGTGTTGTGGAGTATGGCGCTTTCGAGAGGGTTGGGAGTTCGGAGGTGATTCATGTCAACGTTCGCATAATCGGAGCGACCAACGCCGATCTTCCCGAATTGGCGGGACGTGGAGAGTTCAAACAGGATCTGCTCGATCGGCTCTCCTTCGAAGTGCTCTTTCTCCCGCCCCTGCGGGAGCGACGCGACGATGTAATGTTGCTCGCAAGGCATTTCGCCGCAAGAATGGCCCTTGAGTTAGGTCGAGCTGAAGTGCCCGAATTCAGCGACAGGGCAATTGAGTCTTTGGAGAATTATGGCTGGCCAGGTAACGTGAGGGAGCTCAAGAATGTCGTGGAAAGGGCGGTATTCCGGTCGGGACAGGGCTTAGTGGATGAAATCGAGTTCGACCCCTTCCGCTCGCCTTACGAGGCTCTGCGTGTAAAAGAGAAATCTGATGCAGCGCAGTGGCGCGACAAGAGGGCATCCTTTGAGCCACCCCTTCTCGGTCAGAAGAGCCTGAAAGAAATGCTCGGTGAGTTGGAACTGGGCGCGCTCAAAAATGCATTGGAGAAAAGCCGTTACCACCAGGGTAAGGCGGCCGATATACTCGGATTAACCTATCATCAGTTTCGAGGCCTCTATCGAAAATTTAGAAAGCAGATAGAAACGACCCGTGAGGAATCTGTCGAACCTGGTCCCGGCATGCCGGGACCAGGTTCGACAGATTCCTAGTGGAAGAAAATCGTCGAGAATATGGCCATTTCATTCGATCAGAATCGCAGCACGAGAGATTTCTGCAAGTCATTGTCTCTCCACGAAGGCGTCTCGAGTTACGTCTACCACACGGTTCCGGTGGCGGTATTCAGTTGGAATCGGACTTCGTTGAGAAATACGGGCTAAACGCTTGCGCAACTCATGAGACTGATTCAATCTGCGGGACAATTCGATTGTTAGACACTACTCGAAGAATCGTCATAGTGTAAAATATATGAAGAATCCAATCGAGCTACTATTCAGGTCCTCCAAGGCTTCAGCGGGAAGCGACCGTCTCAATCAGAAACAGAGAGAAGCAATGATCGACCTGCTGGTGTTTGCGATGTATGCGGACAACCATCTGGCGATATCAGAAGACAAGATTATAAAAGACGAGATTGATTCATTTAATTGGGAATCGACAGTCACGGCGGAGCACTAGCTTGAACGTGCCACCCAGCGCATTCGCGACGCGAGACACAATGATGATTCGAGGAGTGAGTTGTTCTCCTACATCACCGACAGACTTGAGACTAGTGAAGCGAAAGAGCGAGCTGCAAAAGTCTGTCGGAGGCTGTTCGTTTCTGATGGTGCCGAGAATGATGCGGAAGAGGCATTCGCGGCTGAGCTGCAGATATATCTGGGATTGGAGTGATGCGAACAACCCAACCAGAGATGCCGCCTTTGACTCCAGATTGAGGCTATTCGATGTCACTATCAGAAGAAGACACCCAAAAAATAACGGATGCATTGCTCGCGGGCCGTAAAATCGAGGCGATAAAAATCTATCGCGCGGCGACAGGGCTTGGACTTGTGGAAGCGAAGGATTTCGTCGATGAACTGATGGCAGAGCTACGGGAGCAGTATCCGGACAAGTTTAAAAGCGAGGCGAAGGGATGTGCGATCGTACTCATCGCCGGAACTTTTGGCATTGGAGTGCTCGCCCATAAAGCTCTATATTTCTTCGTCTAGGTAGATTCCCGGCACCGTCCCAAGGCGAATTGCGATTCCGCCCCGACCCGATCTTTGAATCAGAGATACTGCGAAGTCCTGCGGACGTCGGAAGGAAATTCCAAGACTGCTAGTAACGCTTCCGCCAGCATCTTGAGCGTATTCTCCTTGATCGCTGCTGTATCAACTTTGGCGCTTCTTATCCCTTTGAGCTGTTTTGCGAATAGCTTTCGAATGGCGGGTTCGATTCGATAACGGATGTTAACACCTTCCGGTGTGCCGTGTATGATTCCAGTTTCTCTCAGGATTCTCAAGTGCCTGGATAAGGGACCGAAGGTTAGGGGTATTTGGTCCGCGATGTCGCCACACAGACTCGGCCCCCCTTCGTAAAGATATCGCAAGATCCGCAACCGTGCCGGGTGGCCGAACGCCTTGGCAAACAACGCGAGTACGCAGTCCTCCTCTTCGTGCTTTTCTAAATATGGGAATTTCATTATTTTTGACTTGGAAATTCCCCGTCCCGGGACGGGGTGCTGACTTGACTGTATGGTCATCGTGCGCGGAGCGCCCGATCCACCAGTAGCAAGGATGTTAGTGGTGGAACGGCCCCTCCGGGGACGTTTGTTTCAACTTCGTAATGAGCAAAGGCAGTTACGGACCTATTGGCGAAAGAGTCAGATACACCGTCCGCGGCATGCCGGGACGGGGAGTGTTCATTGAAGCGGGTTTTATGTGTGGGAGTTCAGTCTAAGGGATTGAGGAGAGTCGATTAGGAGGGAATGTCTCTTGCCATAAAGGAGGCGTAGACTTTACTCGTGGCGAGGAGATCATCGAGGGCGAGGTGCTCGTCGACGCCATGGAAGTTCGCACCTCCGGTGCCGTATCCGACGGTGGGGACTCCAAGATCCTGTCCAAAAAATCGCGCATCGGTGAATCCGGGAGTGACGTGGTATTGGACAGGGCCCTGGTGGACGGACTGGACGGCATGAGCGAGCGCTTTTGGAAGGTTGCCGGATTCAGGAGTGTGGAATGAACCGGCGGAGTGAATAGTGATAATCTCGACGTCCGAATTGGAAAATGACTGGCAAATCCGACCAATAGAGGCACGAAGATCCCTTTCAACCGCTTCATGGTCTTCGTTGGGCAGCACCCTTCGATCCAAAGTAAACCATGCATCCCGAGGAACGATATTCGTCTTTGCACCGCCGCCCTGGCCAAAAGTGCCTCCGAGGGTTAGGGTGGGCGACATCTCACGGCCATCGGAAAGTTGAAAAGTGTGCCCCGATCGATCCTGCGCAAAACTTTCGAGCTCCTGGACAAGAGCAGCCATCTGCACAAAAGCATTGACTCCTTCCTGGGGTCGGCTGGCATGAGCCGACCTGCCCGAAAATCGCACTTCCAGCCAGATGACTCCATTGTGGCCAACACCCACCTGATTGCGAGAGGCGCCCTCACAGACGACCGCGAAGTCAGCTTTTGGAAGCCCTCTCCGCACAACGAAGTTGGAGCCCAATTCGCCGCCTATTTCCTCATCGCAAACGAATGAGATTTCGACATTCATCTTCGGAATCCGACCGGTCGACATAAATGCGCTAACGGCATGCAAGAGAGCGGCAATAGCTCCTTTCATGTCCGCTGTACCGCGTCCATAGATAACGTTCTTATCAATCGTTGCCGAGAAGGGTGGAAATCTCCAGCCGTCAGATACGGGGACCACATCATAGTGAGCGTTGAAGTGGACAGTCTTCTGCGCACCGACGTCCCAGAGTCCATAGACATTGTATCGAGGGAAATCAGCACAATCGGGGAGCGCTGCCTGAAGTTCCTGCTGTGGGACCTTGTGTATGGCGCTGGAGAAACCCAGCTCCTGGAGGCGAGTATTCAAGAACGTAGCACACTCACAGAAATTCTCACCAGGCAGGTTTATGGTTGGGATCTGTACAAGTTGCCTCAAAACATCGACCATATCGGTCTGACGGTCTTCAAGAAATTTCTCTATTTGACCCTGCACCTGCTACACCTCTTGTCTGTTTCGGGCTGGCAGCCTGATGAAACGAGTTCGAATAAGCTCGATCCCGGCTTGCCGGGACTAGCCCGGAAATCCCACGACTGAACCAAGATAGTTCTGTAGTACGCTTTCAAGTTTCTCCGGCTGGTCTCCGCCACCAGTCGCGAAATCGGGTTTGCCCCCTCCGCGTCCTCCTAACTGGCCGGCGAGGCTTCGAATGATCTCTCCGGCGTTATATCCCGCAGAAACGGCGTCAGGGGTCAACAAGGCGAGGATGTTAACTTTGTCACGATGGGCGCAACCGAGCACGACGACGCCGGACTTGAGTTTTTCAGCCACTTGCATGGCCAGTGGACGGAGGTCCCCCGGACCTTTCACATTGACCTTGGCTACGACAAAATGGAGATCGCCGAAACGCTTCGCCTCTTCAGCCAAATCACTGGCCTGGGCGGCAGATCGCTTATGGCTTAAACCCCGGATTTCACTCTCCAAAGCACTCCTCCCCTGAAGAAGCGACGCCACGCGCCCTTCGACTTCCCGCGGTTGGCAGGATAGCTGACGGGAGAGGGAGGACAACTGTTCGAGAGTGCTTTCCACCAAACTGAAGGCGCTTTCACCGACGAGGGCTTCAATCCGACGGGTTCCGGCGGCGATGGCCGACTCCTGGACGACCTTAATCAAGCCCAATTCACCGGTTGCGCTTACATGTGTGCCTCCACATAGCTCGAGCGACCATCCTCCAATATCCACAACCCTGACAGTGCCGCCGTATTTTTCCCCGAAAAAAGCGATCGCATCCTCCGGTTTTTCGCTGAAGGGCACTTCGTACCAGGAAACGTCGGAATTTTCGAGGATGTGGCGATTAGCAAGTGTCTCAATATTCTGCAATTGCTCTTTTGTCGGTTGTTCAAAATGCGAGAAGTCGAAGCGCAAACGGTCGTCCGTAACCAGGGAGCCGGCCTGTCTTACATGGAAGCCGAGGACTTTTCGAAGCGCCCAGTGCAGAACATGAGTCGCGGTGTGGTGCCGTTGAATGCCCAGGCGCCTCTCGCGATCGACCGTGAGAATCGCTTCTTTCCCTATTAAGTCCTCGAATTCGTCGGTTTCGATCTTGTGCAGAAAGCGATCGGAGGAATCCCGGATGGTATCGCTGACCGGGTACTGTCGGCCTTCGATTTCAACGGTTCCAGTATCACCTATCTGACCACCCATTTCACCATAAAAGGGGGTTCGATCGAAGACGAGGTAGCCACTGTTGCCATCACGCATCGATGCGATGACGGAAGCGTTGAAAGATTCAAGATTCTCTCGGCTATATCCCGTGAAGATCGTCTTCTCGGTAGTGGATTCATCGTCTTCCGAGACTGTGATGGCGACTTTCTTCCGCGCATCGCGGGCGCGTTGGCGCTGTCTATCCATCTCTTCTTCAAATCCCGGGAGATCGATTTTGAGATCGCGCTCTCGGGCGATTATCTGGGTAAGGTCGATAGGGAATCCATAGGTGTCATAAAGTATAAATGCATCCTTTCCGGATATCTCACCTTTACTCCTCGCCGCTACTTTGTCGAACATCTGCAGCCCGCGATCGATGGTCCGCTCAAAGGTCTCTTCTTCGGAAGAGATTACGCGGTGGATGACTTCTCTCTGGGCTTCCAATTCCGGAAACACCGCGCCCAGTTTCGCAATGCAGGGATCTACGAGCTTCGAAAACGATCCGATCGGGAGATTGATTCGTTTGGAAAAGAGGACGGCGCGGCGCAGAATGCGGCGAAGGACATAGTGGCGGCCGTCGTTTCCGGGAAGGATGCCGTCGGCTATAGAACAAGAGAGCGCTCGAATGTGATCGGCAAGGACTCGAAAGGCGCAGTCCTTCATCTCGATCTCAGACAATTTTTCACGGGGTTTCGGAATTGTGTGCTGGTATTGATGGCCGGACATTTCGGTGAGCGATGAGAAGGTATCCGTAAACAGATCGCTGTCGTAGGTGGAAGGAGGCGCCGAGTAATCGGATAGATTTCGCGTTGTGGCGAAGATCCCCGCTATCCGATCGAAACCGAGTCCGGTATCCACATGTTTGGAGGGAAGCGGAGAAAATGTCCCATCGGCTGCAGCGTTATATTGAATAAAAACGAGATTCCAGACCTCGAGGCAGAAGGGCGAATCCGTGTTGACCAAGCTGCCGCGCGTATCTGCCTCGGGAGTAAAATCGATGTGGATCTCGCTATTGGGCCCACACGGTCCTGTTTCCGCCATCATCCAAAAGTTATCCTTCATTCCAAAGGGTTGAATATGAACCTTGGGATCGAGGCTTTCGCTTTCGAAAATCGCCGACCAGTACTCCCATGCCTCTTCGTCAAATTCGGCCGGTTCTTCCGGTCCGGGCTTGTAAATGGTCGCGTAAAGTCGATTCTTGGGAAGCCCCCAAACTTCGGTCAGCAGCTCCCAGGCCCAAGCGATGGCTTCTTTCTTGAAATAGTCGCCGAATGACCAGTTTCCGAGCATTTCGAAGAAAGTGTGGTGAGAAGTGTCGAACCCGACGTCTTCAAGATCGTTGTGTTTACCGCCCGCCCGTATACACTTCTGAGTGTCGGCGGCGCGTTTCCAGGGAGGCTCACGCTCTTCGAGAAAATAGGGGACGAACTGATTCATCCCGGCATTGGTGAAGAGAAGGTTTGGCGAACTGGGCAATAGTGGAGCGGACGGCACGATAGCGTGCTGCTTAGACTTGAAGAAATCCAGAAAGGACTGCCGTATCTCGACCGAATTCATGGCACGATACGTTCCGCGACGAGATCTCCCACCTCATTCGTGTTGTATCCCATTTGGCCGGCCTGAAGACTTTTGAGTTTATGCGCGGTTACGTCGATTACAGCTTTCTCAATCGCCTCGGCGGCGGCAGATTCACCCAGGGTTTCCAGTATCATGGTGCCGGCGCAGATTGCAGCCAACGGATTGATTACTAACTTACCCGTATATTTGGGAGCTGAGCCACCAATAGGTTCAAACATGCTCACGCCTTCGGGATTGATGTTTCCACCCGCTGCAATACCCATACCTCCCTGGGTCATAGCTCCAAGATCGGTGATGATGTCACCGAACATATTCCCGGTCACGATGACGTCGAACCACTCGGGATTTTTCACCATCCACATGCAGACGGCATCGACATGGTAGTATTCCCGCGCTATGTCTGAAAAATCTTTCTCTCCCATTTCATGGAAAGCACGCTCCCAGAGATCGTAAACGTAAGTAAGAACGTTTGTTTTACCGCAGAGGGCAAGCGTGCCTTTCCTATTTCGCCGACGGGTGTACTCAAAGGCATATTTGAGGCAACGATCCACCTGAAAGCGCGTATACATCGATGTCTGAATGGCAACTTCCTGTGGCGTGCCCTTCATTGTGAAGCCCCCGGCGCCGGTGTAAAGATCACCGATATTTTCGCGCACAACGACGTAGTCGATTTCTTTCGGCCCTTTGCCTTTCAAGGGGGTCTCGACCCCAGGGAAGAGCTTAACAGGCCGGAGGTTGATATACTGATCGAGTTCAAACCGCAGTTTCAAGAGTATCCCTTTTTCAAGGATCCCGGGTTTCACATCTGGGTGACCAATCGCACCGAGGAGGATAGCGTCGAAGCGCGCCAACTCATCCACGGCGGAATCGGGCAATGTCTCACCTGTTTTCAAGAAGCGGTCGCCTCCGAATTCGAATTCGTGAAAATCCAGGTCGAAATCAAAGGCAGTCCCCGCCTTCCTAAGAACCTTGATCGCCTCGACGGTGACCTCCGGGCCCGTCCCGTCGCCTGGAATTACTGCAATTTTGTAGCTGTTGCTCATTTATGGAGATTATTTGGTCAACAGGCCTGGTCCCGGCAAGCCGGGATCGGACATTATGCTTTTTTCGGAACAGATACTCGATTTCATTCCGACAGATTCCTAGCCGGTAAGATATGCGGGTTAAAGGCGATAGTTTATTGAAAAGCAAGCCTAGTGTCGTAATAGTCGTCTCTCTGCATCACAGGGATGTTAGGAAAACGAAGTCCTACAGATTCCTGGCTGTTCAATTTTGATTCGATGGAAGTAAAGATCTTTGAACTTCCGCCCATCGGAACCAATGCCTACCTGCTTATTAACTCGGAGGCAAAGGAAGCCGTCTTGTTCGATGCCCCAATGTCGGCTTGGAAGGCCGTTGAACCCCGATTGAAGAACGAGCGTTGTATGTTGCAGGCTCTCTATCTCACGCACGGGCACTGGGATCATATTCTTGATGTGGCGCGCATCTCCGAGCTTGGTGTACCTGTCTATGCCCATCGAGCCGATCTCGAACTCATCGCAGCTCCCGGCGAAATGGCCGAGTTTGCCATGCCGGGAGTGGAAATGTTACCTGGGAGGGTGGACCACTTTCTCTCGGATGGCGAAATTCTAAAAGTGTGGGGAAAATCGATGGAAATTCGCCACGTTCCGGGGCACAGCGCGGGCAGCATTCTATTCTATTTCGAGGAGCTGAAGTTCGCTATTACCGGTGATGCGATATTTGCGGGGAGCATTGGGCGGACAGATTTTCCGGGGTGTAGCCAGGCGCTCCTCGAGCAGTCGATTCGTGATAGAATATACTCTCTACCTGAAGAAACAGTGTTATTCCCGGGACACGGTCCACAAACTACGGTGGAGCGCGAACGCACAACGAATCCGTTCGTGAGGGCATAGTAGAGAGCAATGTTTCGACTTACAGTTTGTTGGAAGCGGGATAGGTAAAATGGCGTCTCTCTCGACCACAGACATCAAATATATGCGACGTGCGCTCGAACTGGCACGTCGAGGGTGGGGCACAACGCATCCGAATCCGATGGTTGGAGCTGTTGTCGTGGACAGTGACAAGATCGTGGGAGAAGGCTACCACGAAAAAGCCGGCGGACCGCATGCTGAAGTGCGCGCACTCAACCAGATTGAAAACACCCTATCCTCACAAGCTTGTCTCTATGTTACCCTGGAACCCTGCTCTACTCAGGGGCGTACCCCACCATGCACGGAGGCGATTATCAAAGCCGGAATAAAACGGGTCGTAATCGGAGCGATCGATCCCTATTTGCAACATAGAGGACTGGGCGTAGAAATCATACGGCGCCAGGGGGTCGAAGTACTTAGTGGAGTTCTTGAGAAGGAATGCGAGGACCTGAACCTGATATTCAATTTTCGGGTTAGGAGAGAGCGGCCTCTCTTCGCAGGTAAGGCTGCCACCACGCTGGACGGGCGCGTAGCCACCCGCAGCGGAAGCTCTCAGTGGATCACCGGTGAAAGAGCGAGAGAGGATGTGATGGATTGGCGGCGACTGTTTCCAGCCATCGCGGTTGGTTCAGGCACCGTTTTGGCAGACGATCCGAGGCTTACGAGCCGAAGAAATGGAGAGGTTTGGTGCCCGATCCGGTTTGTATTCGACACTCGAATGCGGACGGTCCGGGAACCCCTCCCTTCGGTGTATACGGACGAATTCAGAGACAACACATTCGTTGTTACGGGAGAGTCCTCGGATCCTTCGCTCAAAAGCCGGTTGAGCGAATCAGGAATCAAAGGCTGGACATTGCCTGAAGCGGAGGGAGGAGTTTCTCTGACGGATTTTCGGCGAAGATGCGTTGAAAATGATATTGAAGGCGTCTATTTCGAGGGGGGATCTAGGCTGCTGAGCTCGTTATTGGAAAATCGCGAACTTGACTATCTCTTCAGCTATCGTTCGCCCCTCTTTTTTGCTGACGAAAGAGCATTACCTATGTTCGTGGGACAACAGCCGCTCGAAGTGGGTGCTGGTTTTCGCCTCGACCAGGTGGAACACGCCGTACTGGGTGCGGATCAATTAATTCGTGGGTTTGTCACTTATCCGAACGAGGAACCGTGCCATCGGGTGCAAAAGTGAAACCAGTTGCGATAGAAGCTATTTCTTGAGAGAAATATCTGGCCTATACCCCAA
Organism: Candidatus Moanibacter sp.; assembly: GCA_965215885.1. Taxonomy (GTDB): domain Bacteria; phylum Verrucomicrobiota; class Verrucomicrobiia; order Opitutales; family UBA2987; genus CBDCEW01. Next base: position 114,680 of record CBDCEW010000098.1, on the reverse strand, counting down.
TCATTCTATATGTCGTCTTCGAACAAAGAATGGGGTCATCCGTCTCTCTTACTATGAGAATATTCCTGGCAACGCGAAACGAATACAAAGTAACTGAAGTATCAGAAATGTTCAGGGACAAGGGACTTGCTCTCACCGTCCTCCCTCCAGATATCGAAGGAGGAATGCCGGAGGTTGATGAGACCGAGGACACTTTCATGGACAATGCCCTCCTCAAAGCGATGGCATTGAGAAGCCTGCTTCCTGTCAGATCGTGGATATTAGCGGACGACAGCGGTATGGAAATTGACATATTAGGCGGCAATCCCGGAGTCCGATCCGCACGCTATGCGGGAGAGCATGCTAGTTTTGAAGAAAATAATCTTAAAGTGCTTAAAGAATTGGGAGGGGTCGTTGGAAATAAGCGCTCGGCGCGTTTCGTCTGCTACCTGGTTCTCATCGAGCCGAGTGGAAGTGAGCACATATTTCGAGGAGCCTGTGAAGGTCTGATTGCAGAAGAAATGTCGGGAGACACCGGTTTTGGGTATGATCCTCTATTTATTCCTGAAGGTTTCCAAGATACATTCGCCGTGCTTGGACCGAAGAAGAAAAATCGCATGAGCCACCGTGCCATTGCCGTTGGTGAACTGACGCACTGGCTGAGATTTGTACAGAATGCGTTTGGGGCAGGAGTTTAGCAGCACGCAGGACTTTTTTCTTCTTTCGGAAGATTGGCTTGTTTTCATACCGAACACAGCTTGCCTGGACCAGCAATAGGAGAAATTCACCGCATTGGTGAAACCGGAGTTGAATAGATGGTGAAGAAATTCTACATCTCTACGGCAATCGACTATGCCAATGGTCCCCCTCACCTGGGGCATGCCTATGAAAAGGTGCTCACAGACGTAGTGGCACGCTTCAGAAGACTTCAGGGAGACGATGTGCACTTTCTAACGGGGCTGGACGAACATGGCCAGAAAGTGCAACAGAGTGCGCAAAAGGAGGGCGTGGATGCGATGGAGTTTGTTGATGGCATCGCTCCGCTCTTTAAGAGTCTACTCAAGCAACTTTTGATATCCAACGACGATTACATCCGCACGACGGAAGAGCGACACAAGACTGTTGTGAGAAATCTCCTACAGAAAATCCATGATAAAGGGGACATTTATAAAGGGGAATACAATGGGTTTTACAGTGTGAGGGCTGAACAGTTTGTCTTAGAGAAGGAGAGAGTCGCCGGCAGGTGGCCGGAGGTATACGGGGAAGTAGTAGAAATCACTGAAACGAATTACTTTTTTCGCTTAAGCAATTACCAGGATTGGCTGGTTGAGCACATCCAAACGCATGACGAATTTATCTTTCCCAGATTTCGAGCAAAGCAGGTCCTTGAATTTCTCAAGGAACCGATAAACGATCTTTGCATATCGAGGCCCAGGAAAAGATTGGAGTGGGGAGTTCCGCTACCGTTTGATGAAGACTATGTGGCCTACGTCTGGTTTGACGCATTGACAAACTATATTTCCGCCATCGATCCGGAATCAGAGTCGTTCACGAAATACTGGCCGATAAACTATCACGTTATCGGAAAAGATATCCTTGTCCCACCGCATAGCGTCTATTGGCCGATCATGTTGAGGGCGGCGGGTATCGAACCGCCGCAAGCCTTTATCGTCCACGGTTTTTGGACCACATCGGGTCGAAAGATGTCGAAGAGCACCGGAGAAATTGTAAATCCCCTCGATCTCATCGATCAATTCGGTCCTGATGTATTCCGGTATTTTGTCACCCGGGAAATGAATGTAGGCCAGGACAGTGAATTTTCACTCACTCTCTATCTTACCCGTTACACGAGTGATCTGGCTAACGATCTCGGTAACCTTGTGAGCCGATTACTGAATATGGCACACCGGTATTGCAGCGGGCGGGTACCAGCCGCGGAATTGAAAGAGAAACCAGAGATTGAGCTGATTGAACTCTGGTCCGCGACACATAAGAGCGTTTTGGATCATTTTGAAGGATTTCAGTTTCACACTGCGCTGGAGAAGACATTCGAATTCATCCGGGCAATCAATCGGTATGCTGAAATTCGATCGCCATGGAAATTGGCCAAATCCGATCGATCTGAAGACCGGGTGGTTCTTAATACGTCGATCGCAACTATGTCCGAGGGGCTGCGACTTTCCGCCGCTCTCCTCGCGCCTGTCATGCCGCGGATTGCTGATAAGATATGCAAGCTTCTCGGGTGTGGAATCATTACTACCTGGCGCGCGGGATTGGATTGGTCCAATACTCTCGAAGGAAACGAACTCGGTGAAAAAACGATACTATTCCCCCGGCACGAATAAAGGCCGACAACGTCTGTTGACTGGAATGGCACAAACTTAAGGCAAGAATCGCTCGCAAGCGAGCTTCCTACGACGAACGTAACTCTTTGTAGGAAGGCCGCTTGCGGCCGAATCGGCAACATCGGTGATCACCGTAACGATCCCTTAAGTTAGCAGCATACCCGGTTGACTGCTTCGATTTTTCACGGTTATAATGCAGATCGTAGGCGAGTGAAGATCATCTCGGCAGACCGCCTTTCTGAACGTGACTTCGAGGCACTATTGGAGTATCTGGAGTATTGTCGAAAATCAGCGAGAGAGAGCGACCATTACAAAGTTGCGAGTATTTCTCTGGGAGTAAAGCACATCGACCCACTGGCGGTTCTGCAGTCGATATACGAGACGGATGAATGGCACTTTTACATGGAACATCCTGTTGGCGAAGAAGCTATCGCAGGAGCGGAAGCGATTCTATGCGGCACCTATTCCGGTAGTGATCGATTTGGAAAAGTTCGGCGTTTCGCCGGAGATGTCTTAGACCACACCATTGCCATCGGAGAGTTGGAGAACGCTTTCAGCGGTCCTCACTTCTTCTGCGGCTTCACGTTTTTCGAGGATAAAGAGAATATAAGCTTTTTCGAACCGGCCACAGTTTTCCTGCCACGCTGGCAAGTTACCCGGAAGGAAGGCGCTTACGGTGCAGTTGCCAATATTCTGGTGCAACCTGATTCCGATCTCGGTGCACTCGCCGAGAGGGTGTGGGTAGCCCATGAGAAATTCTCCTCATTCCAATATGAGACAATTGAAGCGATTCCACCTGCAAGTCCGGCAATCCGCTTTAGGTTTGAAGAGGTGGGAGGAGAGGGATGCTTTGAAAGCGCCGTCGAGACCGCCCTTTCCAGGATATCAGAGGGCAAGTATGACAAAATTGTGCTTGCCCGATCGGTGGAGCTTGAGATGAAGGAACTCTTTAAGCCTCTGGAGTCTCTCAACGGACTGCGAAAGGCATTTCCAGGTTGCCATTGTTTTTCTATAGCTAACGGCGAGGGACAGAGCTTTATCGGGGCGTCACCCGAACGCCTCCTGCGCAGCGATGGAGGATTCCTGAAAACCGATGCGTTGGCCGGTTCGGCGCCACGGGGCGAGACTGCTGGAGAGGATGCCCGCATGGCTCGCTGGCTCCTGGAGAGTGAAAAGAACGATCGAGAACACAGGGTCGTGGTAGATTCCATCGTCCGACGTTTGAAGGCGAGTTGCATTTCGCCCGAAGTGTCAGAGCGCCCGCAGCTTTTTCAGCTCTCGAACGTTCAGCACTTGCGTTCTCCCATTACTGCAACTCTTCCGCCCGAGATGCATTTTCTCAATATCGCAGCTATTCTCCACCCGACGCCGGCTGTGGGTGGTGCACCCCGGGAGGCTGCGATTCCTGATATTCGAGCGATAGAAAATTTCGAACGGGGACTCTATGCCGGCACCGTGGGATGGTTTGATTATCGCGGCCATGGAGAGATGATTGTGGCGATTCGCTCTGCACTTATTGATGGGAAGCGGGCACGGGTTTATGCGGGCAACGGGATAGTCGAGGGATCCGATCCTCGAGAGGAGAAGAAGGAGGCTGATTTGAAAATGCAGGCGCTCCTGATCTCTCTGCGATAAAGCGGGTGTTGCCATCTGTGCGATTTCAGTAATCTGTATTGAGAGACTCTGGAATTCGATGACTCTTGACGATCTGGCATTATCGAACACAAATTCGCTTTGGGGCGCCCTCACGGTCGAGGTACTCGTTCGGTTGGGATTACGTTTTGCGGTGATTGCACCGGGCTCGCGCTCCACGCCGCTTACCTACGCATTCTCGCGCCATAAGGAAATTGAATCGATCCCGATTTTGGATGAGCGGTCAGCGGCATTCTTTGCCTTGGGAGTGGCCAAAAGGACTCATTGTGCAACGGCGTTGGTCTGCACTTCGGGGACGGCAGCAGCAAACTTTTATCCTGCTGTAATCGAGGCACGAGAAGGTGGTGTGCCTATGCTTATCTTTACGGCGGACCGCCCTCCCGAGATGCGCCATTGTCACTCCGGACAGACGATAGACCAGTCAAAGCTATATGGGACCTACCCGAATTTCCAGGCGGAACTTGCGATGCCCGACCGGGATCCGAGGCGTCTGAACTATCTCCGGCAGACCCTGCTACATGGATGGGAGCGAACCGTGTATCCAACAAAAGGTCCAGTTCACTTTAATGTTCCGTTTCGCGATCCGCTCGCTCCAAGCGCCGGAAGAAGAGAAATTGAAGAAGAGAGCGAGTTTGATTCAGAACGATATCTATCAAACTTGAAGCCCGTAATTCCAATTACTCCCACGGCCGAGCGAAAGGAGGTAGGACCGCTCTTGAAGGAGATGGCGAAGACGAAGCGAGGGCTCATTGTAGTGGGACCGGTGCAACCGGAGTGTGGGAACGAATTTGCCAAGGCGGTGGCACAGGCGTCGCAGGCTCTTGGATGGCCGGTATTGGCAGATGCTCTGGGCCCGTTACGAAGCAGGGCTTCTCTAAACCCGCAACTGATTTGCCACTACGACACAATACTAAGGAACACGGAATCGGCCAGACGTCTCGCGCCCGCTGCTGTACTTAGCGTCGGTCCTCTGCCCACGAGCAAGATTCTGCGGGGATGGCTGGATGAGCGAGAAGCCAAGACATGGGTGCTTGATACTGGATCGGACAACGTGGACTGCTTACACAGAAGGGCAGAAACGATTAGAATACCGTTGCAAAGGTTAGCGAAGGAATTCGGAGGCCGCTTGAAGAGATCGTCGATTTTCTGCAGCGACTGGTTGGCGGTGGAAAGACGGGCACGGCGTGCAATAAGCAGACGTATGGGGACTTGCAAATTTCGTTTCGAGGGTAAAATACCGTGGCTCCTTTCACGAATGCTTCCTGCCGGTACTTCCCTCTTTGTGGCAAACAGCATGCCGGTTCGCGATATGGAGTATTTCTGGCAATCGAGAAACCGTGCGGTAGAGACCTATTTTAATCGGGGAGGGAATGGAATCGACGGAACACTTTCGACAGCATTGGGCGTTGCCCATGGGAGCGGGGGGGCAGTTCTTTTAACGGGAGACCTGGCCTTCCTGCACGATATCAACGGATTACTCACACTCCCCAAGTTTAGAGGCCATCTCACCATCGTGCTCATAAACAATGGAGGAGGAGGGCTATTTGAGTCGCTGCCGATAGCAAAGTTGGATCCACCATTTGAAGAGTATTTTGCTACTCCGCAGGAAGTCAGTTTCAGAATACTCGCAAAGGCTCACGGGGTCGACTATCTGAGAATCGGAGATCTCGATGAGGAATTACCGGCACTCTTGCGAAAGCTACCCAAGGAGGGAATCAGGCTCCTTGAGATCGTGGCGGATAGAAAAAAGGATCACAGGTGGCGCGAGAGGATTTTCCACGAAATATCAGCGAAACTGTAAATCAGGAGAATATCGATGAACTGGCAAAAGGTGAAAGATTTTGAAGACATAATCTACGAAAAGGCCGATGGAATTGCCAAGGTCACGATAAATCGGCCGGAAAAGCGCAACGCATTTCGGCCGGAGACGGTATCGGAGATGATCGAGGCATTTACGGACGCCAGGGAAGACATCGAGATCGGCGTCGTTTTCCTGACGGGAGTCGGACCGTATAAAGATGGGAAATATGCTTTTTGTTCAGGTGGTGATCAGGATATTCGAGGAAAAGCCGGATATATTGACAAAGGCGGCCTGCCTCGTCTCAACGTACTTGATCTACAACGGCTCATTCGATCGATACCGAAAGTGGTGATCGCACTTGTGGCCGGCTACGCTATCGGAGGAGGACATGTCCTTCATGTGATCTGCGATCTGACGATCGCCGCAGACAACGCTGTTTTCGGTCAGAGCGGGCCCAGAGTGGGAAGTTTTGACGGTGGGTACGGTTCGAGCTATTTGGCCCGAATAGTGGGGCAGAAAAAGGCTCGCGAAATCTGGTACCTTTGTCGCCAGTATAATGCGGAAGAGGCACTACAGATGGGCCTCGTGAATGCAGTAGTTCCCGTAAATCAGTTGGAAGAGGAGGGCATAAAGTGGGCCCACGAAATTCTCAGCAAGAGCCCGCTGGCGATTCGCGCCATAAAAGCTTCAATGAACGCGGACTGCGACGGACAGGCCGGTTTACAGGAAGTAGCCGGCAATGCAACACTGCTCTACTATCTCTCTGAAGAGGGAAGTGAAGGTCACCAGGCCTACCTGCAAAAGCGAAAGCCCGAATTCAGAAAATTTCCCTGGCTTCCCTAGGGCAGTCTTTGGCCGGGACGTGAGGGTTCAGAGTTCAGTGGGCTGGGAGAGGGGGACCGTAGGACCATGGGACAGAAGGACTGATAGATGCTGTAATTCTTCGGGGAACGGTACGGGTAAGGACTTTCTCTTCAGATTTTCCCCACGGTGGGCTGCGCCCCATACCACTGTGCTCGCCAGTGATCATCGCTGCGCTGATTGCGTGGACTTTGCGTTGAGCTTTGCTCCTTCATCAATCGATCACCGCCAGGAACAGTGGGATGGCTACTGCATCGGCGGGACAAGCTCACTCTTTGCGATTTTTTCTCCACGGTGCGCTTCCCCATAGCCCATCGGCTTGCGCTTTTCTCAGCCTTTTCCGGCCCCCTCCACTAGGCTGGTTTGAAACTTCAATGCCGTACGGCAGAGCTCGGGGTTGCGGGTGAAATTCTCAGTCGTTTCGAGGACGGTAATCAGGCAGATGGCGTTTCCTGTGGTACGCCTGATTTGGTGGGCCAGGGACAGGCTGTCCAACTGAAACCTGCAGAGGTGGCCTTAAGCTGCAGTTTCGCCTTTCGAAAATAGGTCACTGTGTTACTCAGGCAACCGAATCTGGGAAGATTCTCTTGATGCTTCGAAAGAAGGAGATTTACCCTTTTGGTAAACTTTTCCAGCCGTAATGGTTTTGGGAAGAAAGACGCAACGCCATACTCTGAGATGTCGGAAACAAACTCCGGATTGAGATCATTGGCTATCACGATCAAGGGTGTCTTGGGATTCTTTTCGCGAAATTTCTGAACAAAATCACACGCGTTCAAGTTTGGGGGATTGTGATCGGCGATAACGAGATCGTACTTGCCCAGGGCCGCTTTTCGAAGCGCTTCATTGGCATCGGTGTTACCATTGACTTTCAGACCGAGCGGCCCCAGCACTGCGGTTATGCACTCGATAGTTCCCGTTGAATGTTCAAGTAACAGTACTTCGTTTTTCCTCATCTTGTTACGATCCTCTATTTATCTTGGTTTAGAGTATGTGTTAAAAGTCGATGTTCGATACAATATACTTGAGGATTATTTATCGGAAACGCAGAAAATTTCAAGTAAAGATCCTCGGGGCAAGCCCCGAGGCATTTTCAAAATAATCCCAACTCCAACTGCCCTTTATGCAATCGCTGGTAATTTGCCTCCTCACCTTGATTCGCGATATAGGCCGCGATCACGCTCTCGCTGCTGTGTTGCCCCACCGTGTTTACGAAGTACCCTTTTCCCCAGAACTCTCCGCCCCACAGTTGCTTCTTCACCTCCGGTGCTTTCGCAAACACTTCGCGCGCAGTTACACTCTTCACCGTCGTAACGATCCTCGTCGGAAAGCCGGCACCGACTGGATCAGAAAGTGTGCATGGTCTCGAAATCCTATTTCCAAGAAGACAATCTCCCAGTTTTCAATCTCGTGCAGGCTGCCCTCAGAACCTCGTCCACACGCTCACTCATCACAACTCGACGAATTCGCTGCGCACACCAGATTACATCAGCATACATTGTGACTTTTGTGGATGTAACGACTTCCCATCCCCTATCATCATATACCACTAAAGCCGAAGCAAGCTTCGGGGATTTCATTAAAATCCGTGGAAATCTCACCAATCACCTCCGTTCGTCTCGAGAGTCCGAGAATCGCGGCTTAATAATAAGCACCGAAGGCAGAGTCAGGAATACGGCCGGCAACGTCAAAGCCAAAGCGAGGGCGGCAAATGCTCCAAACTGGCAAATTGGCGGAAAAGACGAGAGGGCGAGCAAAGCGAAGATGCCGATCAGAATAATGCTTGTGCACAATATGGGTGGACCCTTGGTGGCGAAAGTCTCCGAAAGCGCTTCCCGCGTGGAAATCCGGGAATTACCTGCCTGTCTCCAGTAGGTTACAAAGTGGACCACGTCATCCACAGCGATACCGAGGACAACAGCGCCCAACATGGAAGTCACGGCATTTAAGGGAATGGAAGCGAAGCCGGCTATCGCCAGGAAGAGGAGCGTGGGAATGCCAATGATTAGAAGGACGAGAATGGAAAGAAGGGGAGAGCGCCATAAGAATGTCAGCAGAATGCCAATCGCGAGAAAGGTCAGAAGGACACTGCGACGAAGGACACGCGTGATCGAACGCTCCGCTTCCAGGATTGTATGGATACCTTCCTTCGCCGTAATGGAGAATGTCTCGGGTCTGATTTTGTTTCCGAATTCGACGATGGTGTGAACGATTTCAAGGAGCCTGTGGTTGGGAATTTCACGGGTTCGCAGGTAAAGAAAGGCAGACTTTTTCTCACTACCTCGAAGCAATGAGACTTGAGGAAGGTTTTGGGCGTCGAGGGCAAGCTGAAATAACTTCAGCACAACAGGGTTGTCGGGGAGGCTGAAATCAGACTCCCCACCACCTTCCCATATTTGGTTCATGAGGGCGAGAACCATCGGGTAGGAATAGACTCCGGTGACCTCGGGCTGCTTTTCAGCGAACCGATGAACTTGAGAGGCGAAGTTCAAAAACGGAACGTTGAGAACACCATCTGGCCTACCGCTGTCGATTTCGATTTTGATGAAATTGAAACCGCCGTAGGCATCCTGCAGCATCTCATAAATAGGCCTGACAGAACTTTCCCTCGGAAGCATTTGCACGGCGCGGAATTCCGATCGGAGGTAGAAAAGCCCAGGGATTCCAAAAGCCAGGATACAGACGGTGAGGAGTATAATGACCAATCGATGGTTCAGGATAATTGAAGAGAGCTGGGACCAGTAGCCTCCTTCGGCCGGGGAGACGCCGGTCGGTCTTTCAGATTCGGATGTTTCGTAATACATGGAAACTGAATCGGAATATAGCACCTTCAGAAGGGCCAATCCGGGTCCGAAGAGGAGGAGAAAGCCGGATGCGACGCCAATACTTCCGAGAATTCCAAAGTCGCTTACTTGATCGTTATCGCCCAGACTCAAGGCGAGCAGACCGGCGACGGTTGTAAGTGTGGCGAAGAAGCAGGATTTGGAAATTCGATCCAGCACATGCCGGATTGTCTCGTCTATATTGCTTGTCTGTCGCTGAGCGTGCCGAAATGCACTACCCACATGCGTTAGCAGCGTTAACTGTAAACCGAATACCAGGGGAATTAGATGAATCGAGAGTAGAGACAGGGAATCTCGAGCGAGAAAAATAATGCCCGGGAAGAGAAGAGCGAAGAGCATCATGTTAAGCCAGATGAAAGCAATCAGGCGCCAGGAACGAAGGAATACGGCCGTAATAATAATAACGGTCAAGAAAGCAGCGGGAACAATAGTGATAATGTCGCGCTCCAGTCCGTGGCGAATTTCTTCCTCAACGAAAGGCAGGGAGGCCGCCTTTAATTCGGCCACTCCGCTTCGATGGGTTTCGAGAATAGAGTCGATCTCATCGTGAAATCCGCTCAACCCCATGCCTTCAAATACCTCCCGGTGATAGGTAATGCTGATAGTGGCATGCCTCGAGTTGGAGGCGACCATTACATTGCGGACGAGAGGATGATTGAGTGAAAATTCCTTGAGTTGCCGAAGTTCGAATTCACTTAAGTAGGAGGATGCGACAAAGGGTTCGAATTCGAAAGTGTATCCCCGGCGAACGGGAACTACGGAGTGGGTGAAACTCTTTACGTCAATGACATGCGATTCACTCAGGAAAACGTTGCTCAAGCGTCGGATTACTTGTAAACAAGGGTTGGTGAAAACTTCCTCACACCGGACATCAACCAAAACAATCACTTGATCACCTGCGAATTCACGAGCGCGTTCGTAGCTGAACAAAAGGGGCTTATCGCTCGCGATAAAATCCGCCAACTGTGTATTGACCACCAGCTTTCCAGTTATCGATAGACCGGCGCCAGCCATGGAAAGCAGGAGCAGAAGAGTGAAGCGCGGATTGCGCAAGAAGGGTTGCGATAAAGCCCTCACATCTCAGAAAGCTGAAAGAGAAACAGTCTAGGAGCCCGCCGTCAAAGTCCGATAGGCTCCCAGGCCGACTTGGTTACGAAAACAACTCGTCTGGTGGGGACAAAAGGAGTAAATACGCGCATTAGAACCTGACGAAGGGAGGACGAAAATGAGGAGAGACAGAATATCGAATGTTTTAAGGCGATTTTATTCAGTAATTTCTTTGGGCTTGTCCCTTAGTTTTGCAACCGCGCCAATTTATGCAGGCGTAAATCCACAGGATTTGCTCGTATCGGGGGATGCGGTGCTGGTCAACAGCGGCACAGAGTTTCAAGGCAACACTTACAACGGTTTTGAACTCTCAGGCATGAGTGGGACGTTTTCATCAATTGGAGGTGAAATCACGCGAATCTCATTTCTTGATCCAGATGGCGACTTAATTTTCGCCGAATTCGGGAGCGACGATGCGAACACGACCCTCGCGATCGATCTGGAGAATTTTCAAGGAGCGCAACCTTCACCCTACAACCAGCCGGGCACGACTTATGTGCAGGGGCTGCCACGATTTACAATCGAGAACAGCACTTCGCTCACATTCTTCTCGGTCTTTTCGCTCGGAAACGATACGGCCAGAGTTGATGTCGCGCTGATAAACAACAATACGTTCACAGGCGATGTTGACGGTATTGCGGATATCAAATCGATCACGGTGACCGGAGCGGGGGGAGGAGCCGGAAACATTGGCGGCATCAATGCGGCAAATGCCGTGTTTACCGATATGGACGGAGTAATCGGAATCGATGCGGAAGACATATCGGTTGATAGTTTTCTGTTTGTTGGCGATATGTCGCCGAGCGGGACATCGGAACCCAGAATTCGGATCAGCGCGGATTCAATGATATCCGAGATCCTGATCAATGGTGGGGATCTGGCGGAGACGACCGGCGCCCTCCAGATCGATACAAACGGTATTGTTTATACGTTTCCAATCAAAGCAACTGACGGGCAGAGATCGATTACCAACAGTTCCCTGCGGACCGATATCGGCGATGGTTCGCTGCAGCCGGTGACCGACACGTTTGTCAATGCCGCCGATAACTTTTTTCTAACCGATGGTTTGACGACGATCGGGCCGGGTGTGGATCCCCCGTCGGCGCAGTTGGCGTTTACTAACCCGGGTCCGGGAGGGGGGAGCTTTTTGATGTCGATCGCGATCCATCCGACAGATCCCAATCTTATCTATCTGGGTGGAGATATTGAAGGGCCGCTTTTGAGCATTGACGGCGGACAGAGTTATTCGCGGATTTCAGGTGATCTTGTGCGGGGTGATTTGAGCGCCGATGTCTATGCATCGCAGACGTTGCACCTCGACCCAGGCAATCCCGACCGCGTCTATATGGCCTCGTGGGGCGGACTTTATCGAAGCGATAACAGAGGTCAGAGCTGGGAGAGGCTCATCCTCGATGCGGTGGCCGAGGCGGTTGGATTCTCCGTTGCAACGATCGCCGTTTCACCGGCCGATTCGAACCTGATCCTGGCCGGGGTCGGCGATGTGGAACGGAATGATGACGGCCTCAGCGCGATTTACCGTACCGCCGACGGCGGATCCTCCTGGAATCTTGTGTCTGCAGGGATTTTTTCCGGTTCTGAAACACCGGTGCATTCGCTGCTGTTCGATACAGTCAATAGTGGTGTCGTCTACGCGGCCACTGGCGAGGGGATATTGAAGAGCACCGACAGTGGACAGAATTGGGGTTTCGCGAATTCGGGATTACCGAATGGGACGGCGGGAGCACCCGTAGCGCACGGCCTCGTTGGCGTCGTCAATGGCGGAGACTTTCATCTTTTTGCCACTTTACGGACACAGTCAGAGACAGCGTTTATCGCCGGCGGCGTCTACAGGAGCACGGACGGCGCTGCCAACTGGGTGGATATTACGGGTAATCTTCCCACGGTGCAGGTCGATGAGGAGACCCTCTCCTACTCATACTGGCGTATCGCGGTCGATCCGACCAACCCCGATGTTGTCTATATTGGAACGCAGATAGGGACGGCTTTTATCGACATGGGTCTCTATAAGACTACGAACGCGACAGCAGCAGCAGCCAGTGTGAATTGGACATTTCTATGGGAAGCGTCGAATTTCACGGATTTCGGCTGGCTCGAACCGGGGTGGTGGAACGATCTCCACGCTGCCTTTCTCGGAGTCGCGCCATCCAACCCGAATGTGATTTACGCGGGGACGGATCACATTTACAAAAGTGTGAACGGTGGCGCCACCTGGACGGAAGCGTATGCGGAGCCAAGCGGGACAAACACGTGGATTGGCCGGGGCGCCGAACTAATTGAAGTCTTTGATATTGCAGTCGATCCCAACAACGCAAATCGGTGGTGGATCGGCTATGACGACATGGGCTTGTGGCGAACGGATGACGGCGGCACTTCCTTTACGCGCATTGACGACATGCAGCAGAGTCCAAATCTCGGCAACTCCGATTGTGCCTGTTTCGTTGTGACGGATCCGGAAAATTCTAATATTCTCTATGTTGGACGCAATCAGGGTGAGAACGATTTGGCCATCGACTGGGCGCTTGGCAGTGTATGGAAAACGATTGATGATGGCCAGACGTGGCAACGGCTTGGCGAGCAGACCTTCGGCAATAACGGCGTGGGTGGACGCCCTTTTCTCATGATGCTGCCGGGCGGCGCCCAGAATACCCGAACGATCTTTGCGGCAATCTACGGGCAAGGGATTTTCCGTTCTACAGATGCGGGCGCTTCCTGGGCCGCCTCCGACGGTGGGATAAGCGAAACGGATAAGGTGCATGTTTGGACTCTTGCCTTCGATCCTGTGAACACGAACACGTTGTATGCAGGAATAGCCGATGGAAGCGCAAACGGGGGTTCTCAGGACGGCGGTGTTTACAAATCGATCGACGGTGGGGCAACCTGGACAAAATTGACGGGGAATTCAGCGCCCAACGCACAGGTCCTGGATCTGGCCGTTGCGAGCGACAGCGTTATCTATGCGGCAACCGTACCACAAATCTTCGCTCTTTCGGAAGAAACCGGTGTTCACACGGGAGGCCTCTTCAGGTCAGGAGATGGAGGAGCTACGTGGTCCAAGGTTTTGGACGCTCTACGTGTCGACGCGGTGGATGTGGCGCCGGGGGATCCCCGATACGTCATCGCAGGTGTCGGCCAGGTTTTTGATGCGGATGCATCACATCGGGCGGGGATTTTCATCAGCCGAGATTCCGGGAGTACTTTTGCGTTGGAGAATTCGGGCTTAACCCATACGCGTGTACTGTTCGCCGGATTTAATCCCCTTAATGTAAATCAAATCTTCGTGGGCACGGGTGGGGGAGCGCTATTTGTAAATCAAATCTTCGTGGGCACGGGTGGGGGAGCGCTATTTGTCGGCTCGGGTGTGACCGAATAGGAAAAGGAATCGTTGAGAATCAGAGTAGCATTTGAATGTTGAATCTCTCTCTGTGTTTTGGATGATCCTAGTCGATAAATCTCAGTACTCCAATTCGCAAATCAGATGATCCCTTCGAAAGGGATGGGAGCGGCACTGGTCTCGTGTAAGGTGAAGGATAAGAGGCGAAATAATCGTCCAAATTGGAGAGGTCTTTTACGTCAAGTGGTCCTAAGTACTCGAATTCGTAAATACGGTGATGTATGTGGGAGCGCCATTGGGGGTAGTGCAAGGCGCGCCGGCGACGGACAGCCTTGGAGAGCTCTCCTCGTCGGCGCAACGCGGCAATACCCCCAATGCCGCCCCATCCCTTTGGGACCGGGCGCTTTCGGCGCTGGGCAGCGTTGGTCGAGTCGTGCAGGGCCTGCGGGCCTGGCACGACTCGACCGCCTTCCCCACCATCCGAAATCGCCTCGGCATACCTCATCGTATTTACGAATTCGAGTACTAAGCTTGGCTGCGCCCGCAATTCTGCTTTTTTCCAGTTGTGCGACCCCCAATCTCCTTGAAGAGATTACACGGGGAAACGAAGGCCGGGCCCTCCAATTGATCGAAGAGAAACGTGATTTGGAAATCCGGGACGAAGGTGGCTATACGCCCCTGCACATGAGTGTTCTCATGGGGAGCGTGGAAGTGGCGGATGCTCTTCTTGTAAATGGTGTCGACGTCAACGCGCAATCCTACGATGGATCGACTCCCTTGCATCTCTTAATTGAGGAGGCAATCACGGATAACCGACTGTTCAGGTTACTCGTTCACAAGGGAGCAGCTATCGAAGCAAAAGACAATCGTGGTCATACCCCACTCATGGTCCTCTGTCAGAGAGAACCCGGCCTAACCGATGTGAACGGGCAGGTTGCCATGGTGAAGAGTTTAATTAAATATGGCGGTCGAGTCGATGAGAGGGATAAGAAAGGAATGACACCTCTGCATCACGCCGCCGCGACTGGACAATCCGCGATCGTGTCGGACCAACTTCTCAAGAATGGAGCGGATATCGATTCACGAAATAAAGACGGTTATTCACCTTTGCATCTGGCGGCGGAGGGTAATCACACAGCGCTGGCCATCCACCTCATACGAAAGGGTGCGGAACCGTCCCTGGTAGAAGAAAACAAAGCGAAAACGGTCACACCCTGGTCTGAATACGACATAAGACACAATTACGAGGTCAACGGCAAAACCTTCCGGCATGCCGGGGGTTACTACGAGGCTTACGAAGATGACGAATCAGCGAGGGAGTTGTACCGGATCGCCTTGGAGCAATTCGAATTTGCCACTATCGAATACCAGATCTGGGCCGATTCTTTTGAAAAATGGATTAAAGACGCGAAGGCGGAAAATGTCAGGAAGATGGTAGCCAGTATCGCAGTCACCGCGGCAGCTATGGCTTCAAGCGTACCCGTAAGCATTTCGACGGAGAATACGGGAAAGGTCGCCTACTTCCGAAGATACAGCGATGTTTACCAGAGCCGGGCCCGCGAATGTGCGGCGTGGGCTGCCGAAGCCAGGGCCAAATCGCAAGAGCTGGGCGATGGATGACCTCTTTATTTCGGGTCCGACGGATTCCTAGCTCGGGAATCTCGAATATCTAATTAGCGAATCTGGTTCTCCCGTCCATGAAGCACCAATTCTGTGTCATTGCGAGGAGGAACGACGAAGCAATCCACGAATTCGAGCGGTCGACATGCTGGATTGCCACGCTACGCTCGCAATGACAATTGTTGGGGGAATCAGATTCGCTAAACTGCAGTTAAGTCAATTTTACACCAGAATTCCGCAAGAAGCCCTATTGAGAAACAATCTCGAATCCGCTTGCAGTGGTTCGCGATAACTGACTAAATCGCGCTCGGCGTTTCGTAAGAGTAGGCAGTATTAATCTTGGGACGGCGCCGGGTTAGCGACTCCCTTTGGAAGTCGCCTAATTGAAACGTACCGGAGCAATCCACGAATTCGAGCGGTCGACATGCTGGATTGCCACGCTACGCTCGCAATGACAATTGTTGGGGGAATCAGATTCGCTAAACTGCAGTTAAGTCAATTTTACACGAGACTGGCGCAGAATTCCGCAAGAAGCCCTATTGAGAAACAATCTCGAATCCGCTTGCAGTGGTTCGCGATAACTGACTAAATCGCGCTCGGCGTTTCGTAAGAGTAGGCAGTATTAATCTTGGGACGGCGCCGGGTTAGCGACTCCCTTTGATTTACCGTTTACGCTGGCAGATCGAATTGTTCTTCAAATGGATCAAACAGTTGCGCATCAAGAGCTTTTTCGGCACCTCCGAGAATGCTGTGAAGACTCAAATCTGGATTGCCGTCAGCGTCTATGGAACTAATAACCTAAAGAAAATTAAAACGAAAGGGCGGACAATGATACGATAAACAAGCTCAGAGGCCTCTCTTTCTTCTCTGGACTTGATGACGAACAGCTGGAAGCGGTGTCCCAATATGTCGAGCATCTTTACCTGGAGCCGGATGCAGTGGTTTTTAACGAAGGAGATTCGGGCGATTCAGTTTACTTTATCGAAATCGGATCGCTTGAAGTCAGTATGGATTCGGATTGGGGCGAAAGCATCAACCTGGCGACGCTTAGCGATGGCAGCTCCTTTGGCGAGATGTCGGTGATCGATGATCTTCCCCGTTCGGCGACAGTTAAGGCGACAACCGAATCTTCCGTTCTCTCCCTGAAGAAGGCAGACTTCGAAAAAATTCTCGACGAACATCCCAAGATTGGAGTGATTTTGCTCAAGGGATTGGCGCGTTTTCTCTGCACACACTTACGCGAATCCAACGAGAGTCTCTCCGACTTTCTCGAACCGACCTGATCGCTCATCAGATCGTCGCCCGAGCGCCGAAGGGCAGCGTGACCTAGGGCTTCACATCGAGGAAGACCGCGCTGGTGAGGTGTTTTTGCAAGTAAGGATAGGTAGCATAGCCGTACCCATTAACTCCCCATCTTCGCCCATAGGAATTCTTGAAGGCGAATAGGATGTCCTTGTATTGGCCGGTTTCACATTTGTAACCGACCACGGTGACGGCATGGCCATATCCCGATCGCGGTTTTTGCCCGCTTAAGATCGGCGCCTCCATTAAGGACTTGTAATGGGGCCAACCAATCCCGATCACTACCGGGACTCCCTCATTGAGGGCGTGAATAATCCCATCAATCTGCGCGACGGAATCTCTCCCCGTAATCAGGTAGGAGTAGACTTTGCGGCGAGTGCGTGCTACATTGATTAGCTCCTCCGACGGGTCCTCAATTTTCGCCATGCTCTTACCGTAAGTGTTACGCATCTGTTCGGAGAGGGGAATTCCGTAACTCCGCAGGGCTTGGACGACCTCGATGAGGTGAAAACCGGCATCCGCGTCGCCCGAGGACAGCTCTTCATCCACCGGATAGGTGCCCGAAGCGGAGGTGGCCTAGGCCTGTCCCAATGTCTTCCGAGTCGCCCAAATCAGGTATTCTTCGGACAGTTTTTCCGGTTTTCCGGAAACGAGAGCATTTTGAAATTCGAGTGCGCTCACGACAGCGAAGACCGAGCAACTCGGCCGCCGCCCTTGACTCTTGGTGATCAATTCGAGCTCACGGAATTTGGCCCGTAGATCTACCCGCCCCTGGAGGACCGGAGGTGTCCCGAAACTGTTCAGAATACGTTCCGCTTTGTCGTTTTCGGGGGTCTTCCTGGTTCGCTTCTCGGTGGCTTTGAGGCGGGCTTCCCTGGCCTCTTTATTACGGGCGTCCAGTTCCTTTTGATAGACCTCCGCCGCGGTTGTATTGTATCCGAATCTCTCCTGAAGCTCCGGGCTTAAATCTTCGAGCATCACTTGAGCGATACCCTTAGAGTGCAATATGGAAATGGATCGGGGGGAGACTTTTGTCACCTTTACTCTGTAGTAGACCACTTCACCGGCTTCCAGCTCATCAAAACGCGTACCCTCTTGAGAGAGGGCCGTCGAAAAGGGGACAATCGACAATAATAGAGCTATGAACCCTGCAGAAGCGGTATTCAACAGATTCGCATGCCACGAAAGATACTTCATCTTTGACGAACAGCCTACTTCGACAGTATTATTCGGCTCGGAGCGGAGAAGTCAATCTGTCTCATGTTTAGCGTGATGGCAAATGCCTTAGTTCGATGTTGGAAGCAAGGGGTCAGCCGTGAATGGTACCAACTTAGGGCAGGAATCGCTCGCAAGCGAGCTTCCTACGACGAGCGTAAGTCTTTGTAGGAAGGTCGCTTGCGGCCGAATCGGGAACATCGGTGATCACCGTAGTGATCCCTTAAGTTAGTGGCGTTCAGGCCTGATACTTTCAGCGAAGCGGAGAAACAGACATTTCTTAAGGGCATCATCCTTCGCACCAGGCTTCTGATGACAGGTTGACCCCTACTGGAAGAAAAATTGAAAAAAACTCAAAGACCATGAAACCTGATGGTAGGAAGCTGCCGACCGGAAAGCTCCCGAACCACTTGCTAAAGGACTTGCTGGCTAAGATGCCAATCGCGGATCCCCGCGTTCGCTTGGGTCCGGGAGTGGGGTTGGATTGCGCTGTGGTGGACTTCGGCGATGTCTGGCTCGTGGTAAAGTCGGATCCGATCACCTTCGCGACGGAAGAGATCGGATGGTACAGCGTACATGTGAATGCCAATGATATCGTAACCACGGGCGCCACTCCACGTTGGTTTCTCGCCACTCTCCTCCTGCCTGAAATTGGGACCACTTCGAAAACGACGGAAGAAATCAGCCGACAGATTTATGAGACCTGCCTCGAGTTGGGAGTGGCGGTTATTGGAGGGCATACCGAGATCACGCACGGATTGGACCGACCGATCGTGGTGGGCACAATGATTGGTGAAGTTAAAAAGGGTGAGCTTATTACCCCGCGTGGAATGCAAACAGGAGATGAGATCCTGCTGACAAAAGGAGTGCCCATTGAGGCGACCTCCATTCTCGCCCGAGAGTGTCGCGCAATGCTCGAAGATCAAATGAAGCCCGGAGAGCTAGATGAATGTTCAGGTTTTCTCTACGATCCGGGGATAAGTATAATACGAGATGCGCAAATCGCACGGGAGGCAGGTAAGATATCCTCTATGCATGATCCCACGGAAGGGGGTGTCCTGGGAGCGCTTTGGGAATTAGCTGAAGCGGCGAATTGTTCTTTGTGCATAGATCCGGATTCCGTCCCAATTCCTCTACTCTCACAACGGATTTGTAATGTCCTTCATATAGATCCCCTCGCTTCGATTGCCTCTGGGGCCCTGCTCATAACAGCGATGCCTTCGGAAGCGACGAAGATTCGCCTTGCGCTTGACAGTGCGAATATTCCCACTGCTGCTATCGGACACGCGGAGAGCGGGCCAGTCTCAGTATTTCGTAGGACGCAGAGGGGGGAGGAATTGCTATTGCGTCCGGAAACCGACGAAATTGCCCGGCTCTTTAAGGATGCACTGGGAAATGACCTTATGTCATGATTCCGCGGAGAAATTCCCACGTGCTTTTCCCGCTGAGCGGGTCGGCTATAGTGTACCGTAAGTCGTTGATATCTGTAGGCGTTTTCGCAAGAAAGTGACCGCCAACTTCGTGAGGGTAATTTTTTTCCGCAATTATGTCATATACTCAGTGGTGCGGAACGACTAAGTGAGAAATAAGGGAAGATGGGTAATGGAAACTAAACCAACCGGTGAGTCGGACAAGGGTACTGCCGGCTTTCGCGCTCACCTTGAGCAACTCCACGAGGAGTGTTTCGGGTGGGCTATGCACTGTTGCTCCAGAAACCGGCCTGATGCCGAAGACGTGTTGCAGTCGGCTTATTTAAAGATCCTCAGTGGCAAAACCCATTACAGGAAACGAGCGAACTACAAAACCTGGGTTTTTGCCATTATTCGAAACACAGCGGCCGATATGCGGCGCCGCAATCTCCTCAATCTTTTCAGCCTCAGGAAGTTTCGGAAATCCCTGCTGCTCAATCCTCCTGTCGACACAGTTTCGGAGGCGATCAACCGTTCACAGGTAGCAGCTCTTTTGATTGAAGTTCTCGGCCACTTGCCATCAAGGCAGCGCGAAGTCCTGCACCTTGTCTTCTACCATCACCTCAGTATACGCGAAGCAGCCGAAGTTATGGGTATTTCCATCGGTGCAGCGCGCAGGCATTACGAGCGAGGGAAAAAGGGCCTTCGCCACCAGATATTAAAATCAGAATTCTGCAACGAATATGAACTTGGAGAAATATGCTATAAAGGGACTCTTTCACGAACTCAAACAGCTGGATAAGAATCGGGCGCCGCTTTTCGCGGATGTTTGTGAGAAGAGTGGAGACCGGGGTGAACATCCTGAGAAAATCGGCCGCCGTCGCACCATTGCGCCGGTTGTGATCCTCACGGTATTGGCTTTCGCCGCCTTCTGGATGATTCCCAAGAGACCCTCAGACCCATACCCGTCTTCGGGTTCACGGAGCGCATCTACCGATTTCGAAGGTTGGCATTCACCTACTGATGCGCTTCTTGGGAATGCCGGCCTCGCTTCCTCCGATGAACAATATGAGTGGATTGGAGATTCTCTCCCCTCATCCTCTGCATTCCTGATTTTCGGGTGGGATGCACCGACGGACCAACTCTTGAGGATTTTCGAATGAGACCGACAGATTCATTTTCTTATTGTTAGTCCCGCTCAGCGGGATCGGAATGAAACTGAGTAACTTTTCCGAAAGAAACATAATGTCCAACAGGCTGCTATTAACTCAATGGAGGTAACTACCATGACGTTCAAAAAAACTATTCCTGCTATCACCCTAATCATTGTTGGGCATACTTTGTGGGCACAACATCCTCCTCGTAACCCGATGGAAGAAAATCTCTTCCCTCCCGAACTGATAATGCACAATCAACGTGCTCTCGATCTCAGCGAGGAGCAGGAGGATTTTATCAAGAACGAAATTGTCAATGCCCGCGCCCACGTATCGGAACTTGAGTGGGACCTTCAAAGCGCCATGCAATCAATGGTTTCACTCATGCAACAGGAAAAGATTGATGAGGAAGCGGTCCTGATACAATTGGAGAATGTTCTCACCCTGGAACACGGTATCAAGAAATCGCACTTGAGCCTGGTCATCAGAATAAAAAACCAACTCAATCCTGAGCAACGGGAGAAACTCATGCTTCTCAAGCGGGAAAACCGTCGGTGGCATCCGAAGGGGGAGAAGAAGAGGAAGGATGGAAGGGGAAGGCTGGAGGATGAAGGATGAAGGATGGAAGAGGAAGGCTGGAAACCCGTCGCAGTTACGGGACGAAAAGCTTCCGGTTTCCGCTACGTTCCGAATCGAAGTGTGTAGCGGAAAGCGGAAGCTTTTCGGTCCTCACCCTGAACTCTTTCGCCTCGGCCTAGGCTGCTGAAGGACAAAGCGAACCAGATCACCCATCCTCCTCATAGATGGCTTCACCTCGGTGGAGGCGAATGGCGATGTCGGTCATGCGTGATTCGGCACGCCGGGTAGGGCAGTGGGCAGCGAGGTGGCGGGCAACCCCCACATAGATATGCTCTTCCTCGACACGCCCCCGCCAAAGCTCGGCCTGCCGCACACCCGCTTCGAGGATTTGAATTTTGTGAAAATCGACATCTTCCCGGAGGGTGGCGAAGGCGAGCGAATCAATGAGGCGCTCTCTGGGATGATCGAGGCGGACATATCGCGCAACCGACGAGGTAACAGCCGTTAGATTCTGGCGGTGATTGAGCAACTCCAGAAGGTTTTCCAGGAGCGCGTCCGGATCATCGGGAAGATCTTTGAAGCCGTTTCGCTCATGGGGGAGTTTGGCTTCGGGAATATTCAAGAAACGGTCTTTGTAGACTGAGAGGGCGGCATGATACAATCCTTTCACCGTATCAACCGATATCGACCTGGAGAGACTTTGATAGACCGCGTTGGCGTAGTTCAAGGTGTGAACCGGATCAAACCAATCATTGATATCGTTTGACTCGGGAAAACGGGCCAGCCGCATCGCTGCCGCATAACAGACATAACGCGCAAGGTCCAGGATGTCCGCACCTCGGGAAATTTCCTCTTTCAAGACAGACGCCACAGCGTAAGGATCATCCCCCCAGAGGATCTCGAATAGGCCCTCTTTAACCGGCACGGTCTTATTGCTACGATCACTTAACAGCGTGGGAAGGTCAGCTTCGGCCGCACGGACAATTTCAATTAGATCAATCGGTGTTCGCCAGGCGCTCTGTTCTTCGCCTCCCCGAGCATTCGCGATCTGTGGCATGAGGGTAGGGAAGATCGACTCCGCGGAATCCCAGCCTATATGGCCCAGCAACTCACAGGCCTTATTGAAGAAATCTAGGGTGTGCCCCTGGTTCGAAAATATGCGATCGCTGATCGTTCCAAAAGCCAGGTCGTTGAATCCGGGAGAATCCCCCACCACATCCGCAGCCGTCAGCAGGGTGCGTTCCGCTCCATCCCGCTGTCGTACCATGGCCCAGTGATGAAACCATTGTTTGAGTTGGTCGATCGCCACGGTTGTGCCTTCCAAAGCATTCCTATCACGACGGGTCGGCATTCCGGCACAGTTCCGGGCCAACATTCGCGATGCTTTGGCCAAGGAATGTATTCGGCTATTCTCGCCTAGATTCGGCCACAGGTTTGCCACTACCGCCAGGCTAGTCATTCCATCTCCCCAACTCTCGTGGTTGGCGCCACCGAAGCGCGCTATCTCTCTTACAATCGACCGATAGTCCGAGTTGAATTCAAGCATCCCGATGATGCTCTTGGCTTGGATCAGTCCTATATTCTGCTCGAGACCCCTCGCCAATCGCTTGCTGTAGTACTCCTGCGTAGGTTCCCGGGTCGGATTTTTCGATACATGAATATCGCCATCCTCCACGTAAGTTTCGTATACAGGAACGTCGTCCGCAAATAGGTCAAAGGTGCAGCCGCTGGAGATGTCGAATCGCGCATGATGCCAATGGCATGTCAGTATGCCGTTCTTTACGGTCCCCTGGCTCAGTGGAAACCCCATGTGCGGACATCGGTTGTCCAGTGCTCTAACCTCTCCGTTAAGGTGGATCAAAACAACGGTGCGATCTCCAACCCGTACCTGCTGCATCTCTCCTTCCTCCAGCTCTCCAATCTTGCCCACCTTGATATATCTTCCATTTTTTTTCATACCGCCACCTATTACTAAAGATTTTTCTTTAGAAAAGTAGTTCGTGTTTTACATTTGTAAAGAAAAATCTTTAAATATTCTCGAAAACCCTCATATTTTCCTCACATGAGCAGGCGCAAGGCATCCCAAGCAAAGAACAATATGCCGGTAAAATCAAAGGCGAGGAAACGGACACGGGCGAGGATACTGGAGATACTGAAGTGCGAAGGGCCGTCGGAGGCGGCGGAGTTGGCCAGAGTAGTAAAGGTTTCGGCCATGGCGGTGCGGCAACACTTGTATGAGATGAAAGAGCAGAGCCTGGTGACTTTCGAGGAGAAGCCGGGGAGGTTAGGAAGGCCGGCGAAGCAGTGGAGACTAACAGCCGAAGCAGATCAGTATTTTCCGGACGCGCACCAGGATCTTGCCTTGAATCTTGTTGAAGGAATCCGTAAGACATTCGGTCAGGAGGGTATTGAGAAGCTCTTGAAGGTAAGGGCGGAGGGGCAGATAAAGGAGTATAAAGAGAGAGTGAAGAACAAGGGCACACTTCGAGGAAAATTGCAGGAACTGGCGGAAGTTCGCACGGAGGAGGGGTATATGGCGGCAGTATGCAAGGTAAGTGAGAGCGATTTCCTTTTGATTGAGAACCATTGCCCTATATGCAGCGCGGCTCGATCATGTACGGGACTTTGCCAGGCCGAGCTGAATGTTTTCCAGACGGTGCTTGGAGAAAACGCCGTCGTTGAGAGGACGGAACATATTCTTTCCGGCGCGAGAAGGTGCGCCTATCTAGTCAGCCAGAGAAAGTAAGAACATGCATAATCTCAAAGGAAAAATCAAAGAGATATTCGACATACAGACGTTCCCAAGTGGATTTACGAAGCGGGAATTCGTCCTAACTTCGGAAGAGAATTATCCGCAGGATATCAAGATCGAGTGCATTAAGGAACGGTGTGACCTTCTTGCCGATCTGAACGTTAATGATGAAGTTCATGTTCAGTTTAACATTCGCGGAAATGAGTACAAGGACCGGTATTACGTAAACCTTCAGGCATGGAAGATAGAGAAGCTCACCGAATCTCCTGCTGAGGACACGCCGGATCCGGAGGACACGACTGACTACAGTTCTGAACCTGAAGACGATGTGCCATTCTAGCCCGGAAATTTCACCACCTGCTTAGCGTGCCTTTGATTGACGGCTGCCCCGGTCTTGTGCCGGGGTGGCGCGCGTTCCCTGCTAAAACCGTGTGCCTCTACCAACCCCCCCACCGGTCCTTTCTCGCCCCAGCCGTGTTCGGTCTCGGGCGAGAAAGGACCGGTGGGGGGGTGCGCGGTGGCGATCGCATATTGTAGCTGTATACCGTGCGCCACCCCGGCACAAGACCGGGGCAGCCTCAGAAACGCTAAACTGTGGTAAAAGCCGGGATCGCCCGCCGTCATGCGGAAAGGCTTTGATACGCAGCGATTCACGGCGCGCCGGGATCTCGCTACGAAGTGTGTGAAATATGCGGGCTAGGGGCTCTCCTCAAGTCTCCGGAGTTGGACCGTAGCAGCCTGATATTCGTAAAAGCGAATTATCCGAGACTCCAGGCAATCTTTGAGCAACTCGACGGCCTCGCTATATTTCCTGTTCAGCAGATTCAACTGAGCGGTATAAAAGTAGGCTTCACACATTTGCTCAATTTCGATGATGGGGTCTGAGTCGACCGCAGAATCAAATAACTCGCTCTCGGAAATTTTTTGAATGAGAAAATTTGCCAACGTTTCATACCAGTCTCCCTCTTTTTCAACAGGGCGATCCTCGAAGTAAAGCCGCAGTTTCTCTGTGGCGGATGCTTCTTTTCCGGACTGTCCGTCGATCAGGAATAGCCAAAGATTGGCATAATCGACCGATTCCTCCTCCGTCGCCCACTGCAATCCTTCCGCTATGTCTTTTCGGGCCTTTTCAATTTGTCCCTGGGCGAAATAGAACAATCCACGGGAAAAAAAGCTACCGGCGTTGCGGTTGTCCATGCGGATGGATTTCCCATAATCTACGAGGGCGCTCTTGTACAGGCTCTTTAGAACTTTCAGGTTGGCTCGCAAAAGATAGGCACCCGAATAGTGACGATTCCGTTTCAACGCCTTGTTCAGGGTCTCGAGGGCACCTTCGAAATCCCCATCGAATAGTTTCGCGCCTCCCGCATGACCCAACGGGATGGCCGAATCCTTCTGTATGTTGGCCAACCGTTCATAGTCCTCCGCGGCTTCCGCGTAAAGGTGTCTGTTCATCCTCAAATCGGCGCGCTGCTCGTAATAATCTCCATTCGAGGAATTCAACTCTATGGCCTGCGAGAGATCGCTCAGGGCTCCCTCCCAATCCTCCTTCTTTTTCAGGGCGCGGCTTCGCTCGTAATAGGCGGGATCATATTCAGGATCGATCTCAATGGCTTCGGAGTAGTCCATGAACCCTCCATCGACGTTCTCATTTTCGACTTTGAGTCTACCCCGGGCGACGTAGGCTCCGACGTTTTTCGGGTATATTCTGATAGCTTCGTCGTAATCCATCAAAGCGCCTTTGTAATCACCGACCTTTTGTAATTCTTCGCCGCGTTCGACATAGCGATTCGACCGCTCAACTTTTTCTCCCTGGAAGGCCCCCGAATCTTGCGAGTAGCCTCCCAACGGAAGAATCAAGGCAAAAGTCAGACACACGATGCCTACAAAAATTCCGCCTTGTTTGAGATATACAGAGAAACTCACACTAATCCTCCAGATCACTCGCCGAGGGGTATCCCGGAATGCTTGCGGCTCTCCTTACGGCGCGAACAACCGCCTCCGCGACTGCCTCCGCGGCCAATGTTCCGATCAGGGTAAGATCCGCCTCTCCAGCGAAGCGTCCGGTAGCCAACGCAAATAGAGCATCGCCATCATGTGGAGTGTGAGCAGGATAGATCGTTCGGGCGAGCCCGTCATGTGCCATCTGAGCGATCTTATTTGCCTGGGCCTTCGTCAGCCGGGCATTGGTGGCGACTACGCCTATCGTGGTGTTTTCGATCGAGTGGGTCCTTTTTTGGTGACTTTCCCCTTGATGAAGTCGAATGTCGATCAAATCGCGGCCGTCCGCGCTACGTGCCCCCGCTATCACTTTTCCGGATTTGGGATCTACGATGTCGCCTATGGCGTTTACAGCGACAAGTGCCGCTACTTTCAGTCCACTTGGGAGGGTGACGGCGTAGCTCCCAATTCCGCCCTTCATGGCCCGTTCCATGCCACGTGCCTTGCCGACCGTGGCGCCGGCGCCGGCGCCGATGTTCCCCTCTTCTACGGGCACACTGGACGCCGCTTTCGCAGCCAGATATCCGCTATCCGCATTTGGTCTGATACTGGGATCTCCGATGCGAAGATCAAAGAGTATTGCGGCTGGAACGATGGGAACCCTGGCCACTCCCACATCGTACCCGATTCCCCGTTCTTCGAGATAGCGCATGACACCAGATGCGCTGTCCAGACCGAATGCGCTTCCGCCGGACAATACCACGGCATGGATTTTTTCTATGGTATTGACGGGATCGAGAAGATCAGTCTCACGGGTGCCTGGAGACGAACCGCGTACGTCCACCCCGGCCACAACTCCCTTTTCCGCGAGTACAACAGTTACTCCGGTGAGGCGCTCCTTCAGGGTGTGATGACCTACCTCAATTCCATCGAGAGCAGTGAGAGTACGGTTTACATTATCAGCGCCCATGACGAACGGTGCGGACCGGAGCAGAATGCAAAAAATGGCGGAAAGAGATCTCTCCATAGGCGGAGTCAAATCTTCCCAAAAATCGTTCGACCAGAAGAGAGCAGATCGTCGCAGGCGCGACCGACTCTCGCAGCCATCGATTCGGCCGCCTTTGTGAGATAGGAGCGGGGATCGTAGATTTTCTTGATTCCGATTTCGCCGTCGATCATGAGAGCCCCGTCGTAATTTCTCATGAGATGATCGACTATGGGTCGGGTGAATGCATATTGAGTATCCGTATCGATATTCATTTTGATTACGCCATACTGGAGCGTTTCACGTATTTCTTCCATGGGGGAACCTGATCCACCGTGAAAAACGAGGTCGAATTCCGCCTCCTCTCCAAAACGGGAAATCACAGCCTGCTGACCCTCTTTCAGAATATCGGGTCGCAGTTTCACCGCACCCGGTTTGTAGTGGCCGTGGACATTGCCGAAAGTAGCGGCAAACATATAGCGTCCCAAACCTTGGAGAGACTCAAAAACTTCGAGCATATCTTCGGGTGTCGTATATAGCTTCTCCCGAGGAGTGTCCTTAGTGCCGGCCGCTCCGTCTTCTTCGCCACCTACCACACCGGCTTCCACTTCGAGGACAATGTCATTCTCGGTACAAAGTTTGAGATACTCCCTGGACATCTCCAGATTTTCCTTCAAGGGCAGGGCCGAAGCATCCAGCATATGACCCTGAAAGAGATTACTGAGACCCCTTTTGCGCCTCGCCGCCGTCTCCTCAATAAGCGGTTTGAGAAATGTGCCTGCCTTGTCCGGTGGGCAGTGATCCGTATGAAGCGCAATAAATACATCGTGCCTTGCGGCCAGGCGGTGAGCCGCCTCCGCCAGGACTATCACGCCGCTGACAGCATCCTTATTGAATCCACCGGAGGCAAATTCGCCTGCACCGGTGGAGAATTGAACGATACCGTCCGACTTCCTTTGAGCAAATCCCATGAGAGCTGCATTAATCGTGCTGATAGAAGTGCAGTTTACAGCGGGATAGGCGTAGGCTCCTTCCTGGGCAGCATTGAGCATGGACGCAAACTGATGGGGCGATGCTATCGGCATGACAAAGTTCCTTCGGGAATTTCGTTTATCTGAAACGATATATGATTTTTATTACGTTCGGCAAGAATCCGTCCGGCGTGGTTTCATCTTTGTATTGAAGTGCTTCCGGCAGGTGGAGCCGCTACTTTTTGCTCCCTTTAGACGGGCGGGGAGGGAATTCGAAACCGATCTCCCCACGCTTCTTCAGCACCAGATAGGCCGAGAAATACTTTTTTGTGCGCTTCGATCGAAAATTTTCGATGAGATCGGTCTTTCCTTCGAGCAGCAATTTTTTGACCTGGTTCGACGGCAATGACTGACCCAAAATCTTGCGACTTATCCTGAAATCGCAAACTCTATTGTTGTTTAGAGAGTTCTCGCACGCGAAAGCATTATCCGCCTCGTAAACATTCGCTATTGCCCCTTCCTTCGAGCATCTCTTCGGGCACGATCCTACGATCGGAAGCTTAGAGATATCAACGTTTTCTTCCTTATTCGCATTTCCATCACGATCGGCGTTTTGGAAAACAAACTCTACTTTGGATTCCTGGTTTAGCCTTAAGCTAGCGATAAACGGCTTTCCCGCCTTCGAGCGGAATCCTTCCAGAGGTCCTACTTGTCCTTCCTTTACGAGCACTCTTACCTCTTCTTCATCGAGTTTGCGGTTTCCCATTGTCTTATAGACTAAAATAGCGCCGTCTTGAGATTTGAAAGTGCGTAAGGTTTCCAAAATCGGCTTTCGATCGCTTGGCGAAATTATCGAAGTTTCCCTTATTCCAGCAGCCTCTTCGCTGAATGACTTTGTCCTCTCCACAATTTCCGAGGTCATTTGGGCGATGCCACGCATGAACTCCTCCCGACTCAGTTCTTCTGTCTCGATGAGATGAAGCTTATATTCCCAGTCGCCCGTCATGGACGGACTGGTAAGCGATTCAGCATGGACGGCATTAAGAAAATCGAGAAGGCCTTCAGCTTTCGCGGTAGGTATCAGATCGCGCTTTTCCCGTTCCAGATATTTTTGATTGATAAGCTGCTCAATAGTCTGTGCACGTGTCGCCGGCGTGCCGAGACCCTTGTCTCGCATCGCCTCCGCCAGTTCTTCATCCTCGACAAACTTTCCCGCTCCTTCCATGGCGGATAGAAGGGAGGCTTCCGAGTACCTCGGAGGGGGCTTTGTCGATTCCTCTCTCAGCTCGACAGCCACAACTTTTGCCCGTGGGGGCGAACCATCTTCGCTCGAGAGTGGAACCAGATTTCCTTTGGCTGTCGCATCCTTTCCGTAGACACTCAGCCACCCGGGCTTTACCAGGACTTTTCCTTCTGTTTTGAAATCGTGTTCCCCTATGGAACTGAGACGGATTGTCACATCAAATTCCGCCGACGGGAAAAAGACGGCAACAAAACGTCGCAATATCATGTCAAAAATTTTAACTTCTTCGGACCTGAGCTGCTTGCCCTGCAGGCCCGTGGGAATTACTGCGAAATGGTCGCTTATCTGCTTATTGTTGAACACTCTACGATTTGGCCTGACCCACTCATTTTTCAAAACTGTCTGAGCAAAATCCTCGATCTCACCATGAAGCATCGACAAGACGTTTTTGCATGTCGGTATGTAGTCTTCCGGGAGAGCCCGAGAGTCCGTTCTAGGGTAGGTGATAAGCTTGTGCTTCTCGTATAGATCCTGCGCGACCTGGAGAGTGCGCCGGGCTGACATGCCGAAACGACTGTTGGCTTCGCGTTGAAGGGTGGTTAGATCGTAGAGTTGTGGCGCTATCTGTTTGGTGCGCTTTTTCTCTTCCTTTACGCCGGCCCATTCGCAACCCTTTGTCTCATCTATGATACGTGCCGCCAGATCGCGATTCCATATCCTGTCGACGCGGTCATGTGCGGATCGCAAAGGAGACGCATCTTCAGTCTTTGTTTCGCCCTTTCGGTATCCTCTCTTCTGATATATTCCTTCGTATTCACCGGCCGCGATATCGAACTGACCTACAATACGCCAATATGATTGCGGCTCAAAATTACGTATCTCTCTTTCACGATCGACGACCAGATTTAAGGTAGGAGTTTGCACTCGGCCCACGGTGGCGACATTTCCACGGGCCCTGCCGTACATTCTCGTTGTGATGGCCCGAGTGCCGTTTATCCCTATTAGCCAATCGGCCTCGGAGCGTGAACGTGCCGCGTTTTGCAGAGAGCGCATTTCCTCTCCCTGCCTCAAATTTTCAAATGCCTGCCTAATCGCCTGCTTTGTCATCGACTGCATCCAGAGCCGCCGAACCCGTTTTTTGCAATTCGCCAGTTCATACATGTTGATGAATATGAGTTCCCCCTCCCTCCCGGCGTCACATGCGTTTACAACATCCGTGACGTCTTTTCGATTCAGTAACCTTTTGAGTTCCGCGAATCTGGACTTAGTCTTCTCGATCGGCTTGAGTTCAAATTTGGATGGGATTATAGGTAGATTTTCAAGACGCCAGTAGCGAAGTTTCTTATCAATGTCCTCCGGCATATACAGCTCTACGAGGTGACCAATCGCGGATGAGATTATATAACTTTCGTTTTCAAACCGGTCTTTCTCCTTCCGAAATTTTCCTAACGATGCCGCGAGATCTCGGGCCACGCTCGGTTTTTCTGCTATGATTAGTGTCTTACCCATAGTGGAAGTCCTTAAAAAAGATTGAAATATCTACCCGTCAATACTCTTTATGGATCTGTTGTTCGAAATCTGGCAGGTCTCGACGCTGCAATAACGGGAAGCTTGAGGACATGATAC
Source organism: Candidatus Moanibacter sp. (assembly GCA_965215885.1). Classification (GTDB taxonomy): domain Bacteria; phylum Verrucomicrobiota; class Verrucomicrobiia; order Opitutales; family UBA2987; genus CBDCEW01. Next base: position 83,942 of record CBDCEW010000098.1, on the reverse strand, counting down.
AGGATTTAAGAGACCGCCTGATAAAAGGGGTTGAGGACTTTGAGCAGTTTACTATCGATGTCGTTTACGAGCGTCGAGAGGGGAGATCGGTGCGTCTTTATGCAAATGCGCTGAAGGGTCTTTCGAAGATATTCAGTGTTTTGGTGCAGGCACGCCTCTTTCTCTATAGTCACAGGATTTTTCGAAATCACAGTCTGGGTTGTCTCGTCGTCGTAGTGGGAAATCTGACAGTGGGAGGAACAGGTAAAACCCCGGTGGTGGAGAAATTTGCGCGTTCCCTGGCGGAACGGGGACGCAAGGTTGCGATCTTAAGCCGTGGTTACAAGAGCAGAAACGAACCGATAATTACAAAATGGTGGAGAATGATCACTCATGGAGAGCCCCCTCCACCAAAAGTCGTGAGTAATGGAAATGAGGTCCTTCTCGATCCGGATCGCGCCGGAGACGAACCCTATATGTTGGCGAAGAACCTTCCCGGGATAATTGTTGTTGTGGACAAGAACCGGGTGAGAGCCGGCTCCTATGCAATCAGAGAATTTGGAGTCGACACACTTATTTTGGACGATGGCTACCAATACCTTTCCCTTAAAGGCCGCCTCAATCTGCTTCTGATCGATAAGTCTGATCCCTTTGGGAACGGTCACTTGCTCCCGCGAGGAGTCCTTCGCGAGCCGATCAAGCACCTCCGCCGGGCCTCTTACATATTTCTGACTCGGTCGAACGGAAAACCGGACAGAGAGCTTGAAGCGCTTATCGAGCAATATAAGCCGGACGCTGAGATTATTGAATGCACACACCAACCGAGGTTTCTGAAAGAGGTGGGAGGCGCCCACCGTCTCGAGCTCGCGGAACTGAGCGGCAGGAAAGTAGGAGCGTTTAGTGGGATTGCAGTGCCTGAGAGCTTTGAACGGTTTCTTCGGGAGTACGGCGCGGACATCGTACTCAACGAGAGGTATCTCGACCACCATCGCTACACTCCGCGTGAACTCGATCGACTCTTCGAAAAGTTCAGAAAAGCTGAAGTAGAGCTTGTAATAACAACTGAAAAGGACGCTGTACGCGTGCCTGCAACTTTTCATACGGGCGTTCGGTTTTACTACTTGCGGATGGAAATCGAGATAATCAGCGGAGTAAAAGACTTCGAAGAAGCGGTATCGAGGATATGTTTTCCGAAGAAGAAGATGCGCTCTACACGACCACCCTTTCCGGAAGGAGAGGGCGAATAGATGAAACGGTTTTTAATTCAATTTATCTGAGTTTTTTATTGTCACGCCGCTGCTTTAAGAAGAGAAAGCTGGGTTTTTTTGTCGAATTCACAAGGTATCGAACATGCCAGGAAGGTCAGTAACAAGGGGACTACCGGTTCAAACCAAGCCGCTCGATCTGGAAATAAAGGATGCCAATATCATCTTCGATTCCATTTGGGCGGAACTGGAAGAGGAGTTTGGTTCGGATAGGATATATTTCCCCAAAGAGACAATTTGGCTGAATGGCGCACCTGGTGGCGGGAAAGGAACACAGACTCCTTACATAATGGAGGTGCGTGATTTGACGGCGCCACCCATACTCGTAAGCGATCTGCTGCATAGCTCAGATGCGACCCGTTTGAAAGACGCGGGTCTGATGGTCGGTGATCGGGAAGTGACCGGTTTGGTATTACGCAAGTTGCTCGAACCGGCATACAAGAATGGAGCAATCGTGGACGGCTACCCCAGAACGATGGTTCAGGTGCAATGTCTGAAGCTCCTCTATAGCAAAATCATGCAGCTGCATCGGGAAAACATTGATACCCCGAAAGCAGACCTCTACAAGAATACAACCTTTCACATTATCGTCCTCTTTTTGGACGAAGCCGAGAGCGTGCAGCGTCAATTGCATCGCGGGCGGGAGTGTATGGAACATAATGAACAAGTGCGAACATCCGGCATTGGCGAAATTGAAGAAGCTCGAAAGACAGACTTGAGTGAATCCGCGGCGCGGAATCGGTACGGGACGTTCAAGGAGATTACCCATGAATCCCTCAAATTGCTGCGGGAAGTCTTTCATTACCATTATATCGATGCGAAAGGAACGATCGCGGAGGTACAAGACCGCGTCATCAATGAATTGCGTTATCAGAGTTCACTGGAACTGGACGGGAATACCTATCGCCAACTCCACTCAATTCCGATTGCCAGCAATATGGCTGTTCACGGGCGGCAAGAGTTGATACGGCGGCTGGAAGATTATGAGCGAAATCATTCAAACCTCTTTCAGGAAGTTCTGACTCATATTCGAGAGGAGTTTCTCCCCGTTATTACAATGCACGCACTTTCCGGTATTGCGGTCATATGCTCCCAGGCGCCAATTTTTTCCGATCGGCTCGCTCTCGCCATGCTCCTCGACGTCTTTTCTGAGCGCGGGTTTCGGCCCATGGTCGATGTTGCCTGCCAGGAAGTGCCGGTTAGAATCGAACCCGAAACTAATCGCATCATTAATGAAACAAGGGAGACTTTTCGTTTTCAGATCAGTTTTCCCGGATCCGATATCCGGCGGGGGCGATGAATCCGAACTATCCAAAGCTGGCCCGCGTCCTGACGAAATTCTCTACCGAGGTTAAGAGAGGCGAGAATGTCCTGATCGACGCCTACGATGTTCCTGTAGAAATGGTAATTGCCCTCATTCGCGCGGTCCGCCAGCGAAGAGGATATCCTTTTGTTGAACTGAATTCGGGCGGCGTATCACGCGAATTGGTCGTCGGGGGTAGGGAAGAACAGTTCAAGAACGGGGCGCGATTCGAACTCCAGCGAATGAAGCATATGGATGTCTACATTGCGTTGCGCGGATCTCATAACATTTTCGAAATGTCTGACGTTCCCGCGAATAAGATGAAGCTCGCTACTCGGTATCTGAAGCCAGTGCTGGATAGACGTGTTAACTCTACCAAGTGGGTCGTGCTGAGGTGGCCTACTCCGGCAATGGCCCAGCAGGCCCTTCACGGCACGGAAGCTTTCGAAGAATTCTTCTTTAGAGTCTGTACATTGGATTATGCCCGTATGGTCCCAGGCATGCGGGCATTACAGAGGTTGATGAATAAAACGGACAGAGTGCACATCAAAGGACCTGGAACTGATCTTCAATTTTCCATCAAGGGAATCGCCGCGATCGATTGTGGTGGAAAACACAATATACCCGACGGTGAAGTGTTCACCTGTCCCGTGAGACGAAGCGTAGAGGGGCATATCTCATTCAACGTGCCGTCGGTCTACCAGGGGATTTCATTCGACAACGTGAAACTGAAATTCGAAAGAGGGAAAGTCATCCAAGCAGAAGCTAATAATGCCCGGGCGCTTAATCGCATTCTCGACTCCGACGAGGGTGCGCGCTATATCGGTGAGTTTGCCCTTGGATTTAACCCTCATATCAGAGAACCGATGAGGGACATTTTGTTTGATGAGAAAATCGCCGGTTCGTTTCATTTTACTCCCGGACAGGCCTACCAGGAGGCCGACAACGGCAACCGCTCCCAGGTGCATTGGGATTTGGTGTGTATCCAGCGCCCTGACTACGGTGGAGGTGAAATCTTTTTTGACGGTCGTCTTGTCCGCAAGAACGGCAGGTTTGTTCCTAAATCGCTGCAGAAGCTGAATCCCGAATACCTGTTAACCTAAAGTGATCAGGAATGCGATCAGCGTGGTAGGCGATAGAGATCAGTAGCCCGGAAGGCTTGAAAACCCTTACCATGTCGCACCCCGAAGATACGGAACCTTACGATTTTGTGCAGCGTCTTCCCAAGACGGAGACACATCTTCATATTGAGGGGGCTTTACCCTTCCACCTCTTGCAGGATCTGCACCCCGAGAGATACAGGGAGCCTCCTGCCTCGTGGGCGCCCGACTTCAAATTCGTATCGTTTAAACAATTCGAAGATGAGCTTCTCGATATGGCGCTGAAGTGGTATAAGAGTCCCGAGAGGTACCACGAGGCAGCCAAGGGGATATTCGCGTCACTTGTGGAGCAGAATGTAAAGTATCTCGAAACGAGCTTCCACGCTGGTGTTATTGAATATCTCGATGTGCCGGGACCGGAAATTCTGGCTGCGATTAAAGACGCGGTACCTGACAATCTGGAAGTGAGAGTCTTCCTCGGTATGCTGCGCAATCAGTACAGTGAAAAAATGGCGCCTATCCTCGATAGCTGTGTAAACTGGGAAGGTCTCGACGGCATTGACCTTCATGGTGTCGAGGTTATGCCAATCGAACCCTGGACAGAGCGCGTCTGGAAAGCAGCTCGCGAGGCAGGGCTCGAAACGAAAGCCCATGCGGGCGAGTTTGGCAGTGCCGATTATGTGAGGGACGCCATTGAGAAATTAGGCGTGCGCCGGATTCAACATGGAGTGCGGGCGATTGAAGATGCTGAAGTGGTGAGTTTCGCTGCGGATGTTGGAGCTACTTTTGACACATGTCCAATCAGCAATGTCAAGCTGGACGTTGTCGCGAGCATGCGGGATCACCCTATCAGGAGACTCTCTGAAGCAGGTATTCGGTGTACAATCAGCACGGATGATCCGATTTCTTTCGGGAATTGTCTGAACGACGAATACGAGGCGCTCTCGAGCGACCTTTTTGATAGAAAGGGGCTCGCCCAGCTGGCGCGCAATGGGTTTGAAGTCGCCCTCATGGATGAAGAGGAAAAGGCGCCTTATCTTCGGGAGTTGGATAAGATTATTGCGGAGGAATCTGTCGGATCCTAAGCCCGACAGAGTTCTAAGATATGCACGAGATTCTGCAGATCAGCTACGAAGTCCCCGAGAAGCACAAGCGCATGCGAGCGGACAAAGTGCTTCTTGAATATTGTTCCGATATGAGCCGATCACAGGTGCAACGACTCTTCGAGGCAGGACTGGTGTGGTTGGAGGATGAAGTAATTCTCAAGAGTAGGAAAGTTTCGGGTGGCGATCGGCTTTCATTTTCCAATCCGCCTGCAAGACCTTTTGAACTGAATGCGAAGGACATACCGCTCCAGATCCTTCACGAAGATGCTTCCATTGTAGCAGTGAATAAACCAAGTGGCATGGTCGTGCATCCTGGTAACGGCACGGGAGACGACACCCTGGTCCATGCTTTGCTATACCACTGCAAAGATTCCTTGAGTGGGATTTCGGGTGTGGAACGTCCTGGTATCGTGCATCGATTGGACAAGGATACTTCCGGAGTGATTGTCGTGGCAAAAACCGACGAGGCTTTTCTGCACTTGAGCAGACTCTTCGCGGAACGCAAAGTTCAAAAGGAATACCTTGCTCTCTGCGCTGGAATCCCCGGCACAAATGCCGGCTCAATTTCGGAGCCGATCGGTAGACACCGTGTTAAACGCATCAAGATGGCGGTAACTCGAAGGGGCCGAATTGCTCACTCTGACTGGGAGTGTATGGAGAGATTTCGGGATGATTTTTCATTGCTTCGTGTTTTCCCCCGTACCGGCAGAACCCATCAGATTCGAGTTCATTTAGCCCATATCGGTCATCCCGTAGCTGGAGATCGGCTCTACGGATTTCGTGGTGACTGCTCCTACAGTCGCGCCTACCTGCACGCAAGAAAGATTGCCTTTTCACATCCGGAAAATGGGAGACATTTAGAACTTACTGCGGAGTTGCCCCGCGATTTTTTGGAAGTCTTGTCCAAGCTTCGCAAGCGCGGCTGAACTGATACTTCTCTGCTCTACGGCAGGATGGCCACTCTCCACTTTCACATTTCACCCCTCTCATTTGGCCTTCTTTCGCGGGTATTCGCATATTTAGCGCGCATCACTCTTCGAGAACGAGAACGATCACGATTAAAATAGAGATAGATACCCGTTAGCAGGTCATCGTCGTAATCGTAGTCGAAAGTCGCGAAGAACGAAACCGTGCTCGCTCTCCCATCGTGACTCTCAATCGTGATCTTCAGTCGATCCATTATTTACGATTCTAGATCACGACTATGAATCACGAAAGGTAGATCTATCGGCTTGCCATTCTCCCCATCTCCCTGCCTGTCACGGCGAAGTGAGCAAAGCGAAACGCAGACGGATTCCTGCGTCTCTCCAATTCCTCTCTCTCTCTTAACCGCACCTCACTTTGAATGGTCGGACAGTTTCTTACAGTTCGTAATCCTTCTTGGCTATGAGGACGACATACTCTCCTTTGCGACTGTCTGAAACGACCTGACACTGAACCTCGCCTGCGCTTCCCACGTAGAAAGTCTCATGAATCTTGGTCACTTCTCTTGCCACACAGATAACCCTCCCGTTCCCGATAACGGTTTTGAGATCGTCGAGAAACTTCACAATTCGGTGACAGGATTCGAAGCAGACGATCGTGTATTCAAAATTCCTGTAGTTCTCGAAAAACTTAATGCGTGCGCTTTTCTTTGATGGGAGGAAACCCACAAAGAGAAAGCCATCACTGGGAAGGCCGGAAGCCGACAAAGCAGCCAACACGGCTGAAGCACCAGGAATAGGCTGGACAGGTATTTTCCTCCTCCGGCATTCCCGGACAATTCGGAAGCCCGGATCGCTTATTCCCGGGGTGCCTGCTTCGGAAACCAATGCGATCGACTGTCCTGACTGGATTTCTTCGGCAAGCAGCAGTGACTGCTTTAACTCATTTCTTTCGTAGTATTTAACTGCTTTCTTGGAGATACCCAGATGATTCAATAACCGCCTTGTTTTGCGGATATTTTCACAGGCGACGATGTCGCAGGCAGCCAGGATCTCTGCCGCTCGATATGAGACATCTCCGAGATTTCCAATAGGCGTCGAGATAAGGTACAAGCATCCAGCCATCACACTGCATTATTCATTAAAGCTGCTAGCCCGGACATTTCACACACTTCTTTGCGAGACTGTCCCGGCGCGCCGGGACTGCGTATCAAAGCCTCTCTGCAGGCCGGCGGGTGACAGCGTGTTCGGACCCTCTGAGGTCGCCGGGCAAGGGAAGGCTTTGAGACGTAGTGACATACGCGGTCGTAGTAGAAGGTTTGTGAAAAGTTCGGGCTAGCCTGTGATCGTATTCTCGAAGTTGAAACGAACGTCCCCGGACCCGCCTGCCTCGGCGTAGTTGCGCTCGCGCAACGGAGACGGGTCCCACCACGAACATCCTTCCTACGGGTGGATCGGGCGCCTGACATAAGCGATGTCGAAGGGCTCCGCGCACGATGATGCTTGAAAAAGTCAGCGGCCCCGTTCCGGTATGCCGGGACGGGGAAATAACAAGCTAAAGTATACCTACTCGCTACCCGGTCCGCCCATCCCAGGGACTCTTCCCTCCCACTCCGCGGGGCGCGACCATGGAACAGGTGACTCTTCCGGTTCGACTTGAGCGCACCCGAGGAAGAGAGAGCCAGGTATTAATCCAATGAGGAGAATCGCAATAATCTTCGATTTCATTGTTAATTAAATGACGATAAATGAGAGTTGCTCACCGATTTTCAGCCGACGAGGGCTTCCGAACCCGGGTAAAACCGAAGCAATACTGAAATCCGGTAGAACCTTGGATAGAACTATACGAGCAATTTCGCCTGAAGAATCACGCATGCTTAGCAACATGGTTTCAGCAACACCTTGGCTCGAACCGAGACTAATAGCAACAATCGAATTCTCCGGCCCAATTCTCAATATCGTACCATTGAGAACCTTTCCCTTCAGGCTGAAAGCCCCTCTTAAAGTCGAACCCTTCCGAAGGGTACTGCCTTTCTGTCGAGTGTCCGCGTCGTTTTGAAGATGGCTCGTATTGTCTCGTTTAGTCGAGCCATTCCTTTTTCCCGATTGCCCGTTCTCATCGTTTACACGACCATTGGAATAGACTGCCGAAAGAGAAACCGCAGATGTTGTGAGACCAATGAGTTCACTCTTGAGTCGGCTCAATTCCTCTTCTTTCTCCCCGACCGAAACTCTGAATTCCTCCAAATCCGCTTTCAATTTGGCGATCTCTCCGCGGGCTACCACACTCTGCTGGTAGAACGATCCGGCCTTCGCCTTTTCAGCCGCCAGATGCTCGCCCAACTTCTCTTGCTTTTCTATCATAGATGCGTTTTCGGCCTGCAACTCGGCTCGCATTTCCTCAGCATTCTTCGCCGCTTTCTTCGAAGCCAAAATCTGTCCCTCGAGGCTCTTCTCTCTGTCGCTGATTAGAAGGAATAGAGAAAGCGACAGCACGGCGGCGAGGACAGCCGCTATCCGAAGTATGATGGATATTTTATTCACTTAGCTCCGATACTGATACCGTGCCTCATGAGGCGGTTCCGTCTCTGTTTTCTCGACTTTCTTGTCGGGATTTGCGGCGAGGAATTCCATGAGTTTGAATATCTCCATTATCTCGTTTTCTCGACGCAGTTCCATGGCCATGTTCTCCGCCGTAAAAGAACGGGTAGAGTTCTCCCTTAGCGTCTCCTGGATTCTGTTTTTCAAATCCAGAAGGGTCGCGGCTGCTCTCTTGCCCGCTTCCACCCCCGGCTGATTATAGGCGTTGATGTTTACGAGCCCGGCGTAGAATCCCACGGCGCGTTCATACAGGGCAATCAGCATTCCCAAAGTACCGGCCGACAATTCCCTGACAGTTATGGTAATTGACTCCCGCCCATTTTCGTGCAATGCGGCCCGAGTGCCGAGGAGAAAACCTTCAAGGTAATCTCCCGAAGTATTTCCCGATTCGACTTCCACCGATGCACCCTCGCGGTCTCTAAGTACCTCAATAAAAGTTACGAAAAAGTTGGGTATTCCCTCTCTGAGCTGTTGCACGTAAGCGTGCTGATCGGTAGAGCCTTTATTTCCGTAGACTGCGATACCCTGATTAACCGTCTCGCCATCAAGATCTTTCTCTTTCCCTAATGACTCCATTACAAGCTGCTGGAGATACTTCGAAAATAGCATCAATCGGTCCTTGTAGGGAAGAATTACCATATCCCTGGTGCCCCGCCCATCGGTTGCATAGTACCACATTAGCGCAAGAAGGGCGGCCGGATTTCTCTTCGTTTCCGCTTCCCTTGTGACTTCATCCATGGCCGCGGCCCCATTAAGCAGACCCTCAATTGCGAAGCCCTGCAACGCCGCGGGAAGCAGTCCAACCGGGCCGGTTACGCTCGTGCGTCCACCCACCCAATCCCACAGTGGCAGGCGGATGAGCCAACCGGATGATGCCGCATGTCGATCCAAATTGCTATTCCTACCGGTAACGGCGGCGGCGTGTATGGCGAATTCCAACCCCGCATTCTTATATGCTTCTTCCGCTTCAATCATGCCGTTTCTCGTCTCCGGAGTGCTACCCGATTTGGAGATTACAACCACCAGGGTTTCGCCAAGTTTACCTCGCAATCGAGAGAATACACTATCGAATCCATCCGGATCGGTGTTGTCGAAAAAGTAGAGTGCCAGTTTATCGCTTTCCGAATCTCCCAAAGCCTGACTGATTAATTGCGCGCCGAGGGCAGATCCGCCAATTCCAATAACGAGCAGATTCCTGAAAGGGCCGGATTGGCCCGCGATCTCGCCCAGGTGGATCCTTTCAGTGAATCGACGGATCCGCCTGTGAGTGTACTCGATCTCACTTCGAATAGCATCATTGGGTGAGAGGGCAGGATTTCGCAGCCAGTAGTGTCCAACCATTCGCCCTTCATCGGAATTGGCGATTTCGCCCTCCTCTAATTCCTTCATGGAGTTGAAAGCTGCCTGCATTCGCGGTTCCATTTCCTCAAGCAGCTCCTCGGGGAAGTTCATCCCACTAATATCAAGCGACAATCCCAATTCAGGGAGGTCCAGGTAGTACTTCTTGAAACGCTCCCAACTCATTGGCTGGCTTTTCTGCCTTCAGAACAACGCAGGATCTTTTCTGGACACGTCTGGAAGAAAGATTATTCCTAATATCGACACATGATCTCAGGCTTTACGTTGGTGACATGAAATCATAGCGTTGAAGCGGCGATTCTTCTCACAGATCGCCAAACTTACGGGAGGCGGCTCTCTATAGCAAGCGTATCAAATTAACGAAGGAGAGCTTTTTCTTAAGATTTATCCCACTGTGGGCTTCGCCCCATCCCACTGTGCCTGCCGGCGACCACCAGTCCCCAGCTCGAATACAATCTCAGTTGAGCATCCCTCCTTCATCCATCGACCACCGTAAGGAACCGTGGGATGGCTACTGCATCAGTGGGCAAACTATTTGCGATTTCTTTTCCACCGGATACTTCTCCATCGACTCCTAAAGAGCATCGTCGGTAACAGCGCCGAAGCTCGCCGAGGAGACCAGCTTGGCGTATTTTGCCAGCACGCCACGCTTGACTTTGGGAGGTTCGGGTTGCCAGTTGGCGAGGCGCTCCTTCAAATCCTCCTCCGGAATATCGAGGTTAATTTCGCGTTTCTCGGCATCGATCGTAATAGGATCGTCGGCTTCGATTACTGCGAGGGGGCCTCCCACAGCCGCTTCCGGAGTGATGTGTCCGACCACGAAGCCGTGGCTGCCTCCGGAGAATCGTCCGTCTGTTATGAGGGCTACCTTGTCACCCAGTCCGCGTCCAATGATTGCCGAGGTAGGTGCGAGCATCTCGCGCATGCCGGGACCTCCTTTTGGCCCTTCCTGCCGAATCACAATGACGTGTCCCTCCTGAACGGTTCCGTCCAGGATAGCCGCCAGGGCATCCTCTTCGCCTTCGAAAACGATCGCCTTGCCGGTAAATCCGAGCCCTTCCTTGCCGGAGATTTTTGCGACCCCACCCTCCGGTGCGAGGTTGCCGTAGAGTATGAGGAGATGGCTGTCGGGCTTAATCGGATTGCTGAGCGGGTAGACGACGTCCTGATCTTCCGAATATGGCTGTACGTCTTCGAGGTTTTCACGAACCGTCTTTCCCGTAACGGTGAGGCAATCACCGTGAATGAGCCCATTATCCAGAAGCACTTTCATGAGCGGTTGCATTCCACCGATTCGGGAAAGGTGCGCCATATTATACTTTCCACTCGGTTTCAGATCGGCCAACACGGGAACGTTCTTTCCAATCCGGTCGAAATCGTCGATCGTAAGGGGCACTTCCGTAGCGTGGGCGATAGCAAGAAGATGGAGGACTGCGTTGGTTGAACCTCCCAGCGCAATCACCGCGGTGATCGCGTTCTCAAAAGCCTCTTTGGTCATTATGTCCCTCGGGCAGATACCCGATTTCACGAGGTTAACGGCGGCAGCACCTGCAAGCGCGCACTCAATACGCTTGTCCTTGGAAACGGCGGGATAAGTGGAACTGTTTGGCAAACTCATTCCGAAGGCCTCGATCGCTGAAGCCATTGTGTTTGCCGTATACATACCACTACAGGATCCCGGACCCGGTATGGAGGCACACTCGATCTGTTTCAGTTCCTCATCATCAATCTCGCTATTGGCGTGACGGCCAACAGCTTCGAAGACCGAAATGATATCAACAGGTTTTTCTTTGTGAATTCCGGGTAATATGGTGCCGCCATATACGAAAACGGCTGGGCGATTCATCCTTCCGATCGCCATGAGGCAGCCGGGCATGTTCTTATCGCAACCCCCAATTGTGACTAATCCGTCGAAACCCTCTGCGCCCGCTACTGTCTCTATGGAGTCAGCTATGACTTCTCGCGAAACCAGGGAATAGCGCATTCCCTGGGTGCCCATTGAAATTCCATCGGAGACGGTTATGGTGCCGAAGATAATCGACTTGCCTTCAGCTTCGTCGGCCCCTTTTGCCGACTCCCTGGCCAGTTCGTCGATGTGCATGTTGCACGGGGTGACCATGCTCCAGGTTGACGCTATGCCGATTATTGGTTTGCGGAAGTCTTCATCACTGAAGCCGACCGCTCTCAACATCGAGCGGTTGGGAGCGCGATCATCACCGTCAACGAGAATTGACGAGTATTTTCTCAATGTATTGTTTTCTCGGTTCACAGCTTTTTGCTTTTGAGATTTGCCGTTCCTGTGGTGCGACTGGAAGCTTGCCTGGTGGCTCCCGAACCTCCATCTTAAGGCCTTCTTTACTGTCATGTTTTCATTCTTTAAACACAACCTCTTTTTCTTTCCAGCAAATATCGGACTTAGGATTTTGCATTCACGCTAAACACGGTGTTGACTTGAGCACGGATTCCTAAGCGAATCTTCGTGATCGATATGGATTTCAACTTAAAGAATACTCTTGAAGCGTTGCTCTTTTCTACCGCCGAACCGCTCTCCATAAAAGATGTACAGGCTGTTATTACTCGCTACCATGAGGATAGAGAAGGGCAATCCACTCCGTCGTCAGAAAGCAAGCCGTTGAAAGGGCATAACCTGAGTGACCGGGATGGGCAGGGCGTAATGCAAGAACTGATCGACCAGGTTCCATCACTGCTGACCGCGACGCAGATCCGAGATGCGATGGAGTCAATTATGCAGGAATTAACCGAGAACAACGCGGTTTACCGTCTCGTGCAAGGTCCGAGCGGCTACCGAATCACCGTTAACCCTGCTTATGCAGAGTGGATCCGTTTACTCAGAGCGGAACCGAGACCGCGGAAACTTAGCCCCGCTTCGACTGAGACTCTTGCTATCATTGGCTACCGGCAACCGATTACCCGGGCGGAGATTGAATCGATACGCGGGGTTTCCTCGGACAGCGCATTGAGCACGCTCCTGGAGAATGAATTGATCCGTGTTACGGGAAGGGCAGACTTGCCTGGACGCCCCTTGCAGTATGGGACAACGAAGAAGTTTCTCGAATTGTGCGGCTTGAGCTCAATTGAGGAATTGCCCGCCTCAGATGTGCTTTCGCCCAACCAGATAGGTGAATGGATCAGGCGTGTTTCCGCCCATGAAGAAGAGCTTTCGGACGCGGATATGGGACTACCTGAGGAGGAAAAACGCTAAGTTAAATGGATCTCGAATCGATACGTAATCAGATCGACGCAGTCGACCGCGATATTATCAGGCTGCTCAATACTCGCGTGAAACTTGCCGGCGAGATAGGTAAGATTAAGGAGCAGACCGGCCAGGAGGTTTACGTCCCGAGCCGTGAAGAGGAAGTGTTTCGGAAACTCGTGGATATCAACGATGGTCCTTTGAATGAAGAGGCGATTCGCTCGATATATCGTGAAGTCATCTCCGCGGGCGTTGCTCTGGAAAAGCAAATTTCGGTGGCGTATCTGGGTCCGGAAGCAACTTATACCCAACAGGCTGCGGTGAAGAACTTCGGCTCCAGTCTGCGCTATCTCCCAATGCGTACGATTGCGGATGTATTTTCCGCGGTCGAGAGAGGTGAGGCCGACTACGGAGTAATTCCGATTGAAAATTCCACTGAAGGGTCGGTGGAAGACTCACTCGATATGTTCGTGGAGACGGACTTGAAAATTGTCGCGCAGATCTTTTTGGAAATCTCGCTCTGTCTCATTTCAGAATCTCCCATCGGTGAGATCAGATCCGTCCATTCCAAGGATAACGCGTTGGGACAGTGTCGCCAATGGCTCGGTCGTATGTTGCCGGGCACTGATCGCATCGAAACAGAGAGCACAGCCGGGGCGGTTCAATTCGCTAAATCGCATCCCGGGACGGCCGCTATCGCGAGCAAAATCGCGGCAGAGAGTTACTCCGTCCCGGTAGTGGCCGAAAATATTCAGGATAAGACTGACAATTTCACTCGATTTTTCGTAATTGGCAGAGCCTCCTCCGAAGGTCTCGGACACGGTAAGTGTTTTCGACAGAAGCAGTTATGTATTTTCGCTTAAGGACGAGCCCGGAGCGCTGCATAAAGCGCTGGCGCCTTTCGACGAACGAAATGTCAACCTCAGTAAGATCGAATCGAGGCCGAGCCGCCGGAAACTGTGGGACTATTACTTCTTCATTGACATCGTCGGGCATAATAATGATCCCGAGGTGGTTGAGGCCGTCGCCGAACTTGAGAAGACCTGTTCGATGGTAAAATGGTTGGGAAGCTATCCCAATACGACGGTTTGAGGGGTCTTCTCACTGCGACTAGGTTTGCTCGATCCAGCTGCGAATCGGTTGATGGTGAGTGTTTTCTTGATCGAATTGCGAAGGAAACACCTACTTCCCTGGTAACCTCGTCCCGAACCTTGTCGACAAAGCTTACGATCCCGCTCGGAGGGATTGACGACGAAGACATGAAATCTGATTCCTGCATGCACCTGACAAGCTTGCGGATCGTCCCGTTGAACCTGAATTCGATACTGACATTCGATACTGACATAGTTCCCAATGCGTGTTTCGACAAGGTTCGCGGCAAGGTTTGCGACGAGGTTTGCTGGAATGAGTTTCGAGTAGGCATGCGGTGAGCTAGTCGAACCTTTATCCCCCAGAAAAACTTCATCGTAAGCTTACGACAAAGGATTGGCTGCTCCACCCTCTCTTTTCGGCGAGTCCAATTCACCGCATCTATCACCGTCAGGTTGTAGGAGCGGGTTTATCCCGCGATGGGGCGAGGATGCCGTAGCGCACCTGAGCCGCACATATAACCTGTTGATGCTCAAGCATCATCGTGCGCGTAGCGCCCGATCCACCCGTGCGAAGGATGTTCGTGCTACTGCGGAGCCATCCGTGGCCCCTTTTTCGTGCGTCGATATTCCAAATTGATCGCGGCTACGTGCGCTAGCCCGGACATTTCACACATTTCGTAGCGAGATTGCGTAGATTGCTGCGTATCAAAGCTTTTCCGCAGCACGGCGGTCGACAGCGTGTTGGAACCCTCTGAGGTCGCCGGGCAAGGGAAGGCTTTGAGACGCATCGAGATCCGCGGTCGTAGTAGAAGGTTTGTGAAATATTCGGGCTAGGCTTCCCTTGGCACGGCGCAGCGGAGACGGCTCTGTGATCCCGCTCAGCGGGATGGCCCCGATTTAGTTAAGACTCAACCATTTGTTCCTAGGTCGGATCGTCCAGGATAACGGCATCAAGGATCACCAGCGGCTCTTCGCCTTGTCGATCGATGCTTGAATCGACGTTGGCAGGTATTCCCACGTGGTCGTGCACGTTCAAGGTCTGCCTTCTCCCTCCGATTTCTATGGATCCCTTTCCTCTAACGACCGATAGGATCTTGTAAGAATCACAGGTCAGGGTGAATCCGGAATCATCGACTTTGGCAACGCCCAGTTCGAGGGCGCCGACTTTCCCTGAAGCGGTGGCAGAGGCCGGGATGACAATCTCTCGCTCGGTTCCGGCGGTAGTTGCCTTCTCTTCGATTGCCCTCTCGATGTATACGCTGTTTCGCATTTCGTTTGATTCGAGGGGGACTTCCCGGAGATTCGCCACATTCACCGGGCGCGGTTCCACGTCGAAAAAGACTCCCCATCCGCTGAGAGTTTTGGAACCGAAAATAAAAGGCACCCAGTGTTCATCTTCGGAAAGGTTGTCGAGACCGTGATCTGACATCACCGGAATGGGCATGGCATAGCCTTCCCGAATCTCGGTGCGATACCCGTCGAGCATTGTGATTCCGTGCATAGGCGAGTAGCCGAGGTGAATTTCGATCCCTTGCTGATGGCGGTGATTGGTGACGCCTATACATCTACCGGGAAGATGAGATGAGTTCCAGGAGTGATGGTCGCCATAGATCAAAGGAACGATTGTTATACCGAGGTTTGGTACGATAAAGCTGCCCTGGTCAGGCAAAACATCATCCCGGGCCATGAATATTCCGTTGCTCTCGGTTATGCGACTAAGATTCCTTTCGAAGTGCGCTATTATCCGCTCTATATCTTCAGATTCGGTTTCGTGGGCCAATCCTTTCAGTTGTGCCACTACTTGCTTAACCTTGTGATCGTAATAGTAGAGCGTGAAAATGAGAGCGCGAAAGTCCTCAGGCACCTCCAGTGTACCCAGATCCTGGAGTTCCTGGAGTAGTCTTATTGCCTCTTGACCGTGGTGATAATCAGGTGCGGCTAACCCGGGCGTGCCGCGAAGGGCTTCGCGACAACCATGAAAGGCGCCGATTGTCTGTGACCGATAGGCATAGGCATAGAGGCGTGCCGTGATAACGTCTTCCTCCTTGATGTGGAAGACGCTGCGACGGTTCTCGTGACTCCAAACCGCTTTTTCTATGGATTCTCGATAAAGCTCATGCATCCGCCTCTTCCCTTTGCAATGTAGCGATGATTTCGTCCGCCATTTGATCGAGATCATAAGACGCCTCCCAGCCCCAATCCTCTTTCGCTTCACTATCGTCGATCAGACGCGGCCAGCTATCGACTATCGAAGTGAGCATCGGGTCCGGCTCGTAGGTAATCTTCACTTCGGGCATTCGCTTCACTACGGATGCGGCCAATTCTTCGGCGGAGAGTCCGAGACCATGCACGCTGTAAATGCGTCTTCTCAGCGATTCCTGTGGACAGTCGAACAGGAGCATGAATGCATTTATAGCATCGCCGATGTAAATTAGCGGGAAAGTGCAATCCGGTCTGATCTTGAATTCAAAACATCCATTCTTAACCGCTTCCACAAAAATTGCGGAACAGAATGCACTGGCCGCGCCCATCGCCCCTTTTGGAGCGACCAGAGTTGGAAAACGGACGGCACGAAAGTCGAGTCCAAAGCGGCTGTGGTAATAATTGCCCAGGCATTCGCCCGCTACTTTTGTTACGCCATATAGAGAAGCGGGCCACATGGGAGTGTCGTTTGTCAGTGGCTCCGGATTGCCTGCTCCGTAGGTTGCAAGCGAACTCGAAAAGAGCACCTTCTTCAGTCCTTCCCGACGTGCCGCTTCCAGAACATTACGGGTTCCCTGCATATTGACGTTCCACGCCAGTTCCGGATCTCTCTCGGACTGAGCGGAGAGTATGGATACCAGGTGAAAAATAATATCTATCTGGTGAGTCTTGACCGCTTCAAGAACGCTTTCGATCCGTGTGATATCCCCTTTGAAAAATTCAGTCTGTTCAAATTCGGGGGAAGGGACGAGCGGTTTCTCCTGGATGTCGAATAGGACGACTCTTTCACCTCGCTGAACAAGATTAACAAGAAGGCGAGAACCGAGATTACCCATGCCTCCTGTTATTAGCACATTCATCTAGTTCCTGGCATTCTCTTCCTGTTCGTCGACTTTCAGTTTCCTTTTCGCCTCTTCCTCGTCCCAACTGGGATAGAACATGTAGAGCAGCACACCGAATAGAATCACCAAAGCCGTAGCGATTACCGTGATCATGAGGCACCCTTTTTTAGTGTCGGCAGCGGTGGCGCCTGTTCCGAGGGCAAAGGCATCTTCACCAGGAACAACGGAGGGTTCTTCCGTGGGCGTGATCGATTCGACTTCAGGAGCGAGTTCTGCTTCCGGTAGGGCAACTTCGCTCTCCGCCAGGACAGGCACAGGCTGCTCGACCGCTTGGGTGGGAGAAACAGTTTCAGTTTCTTCTCCGAACTCGGCAATTTTCGCGTTCAGCCAGGCGAGTTGCTTCTCGAGGAGCACCTTTTGCTCCCGAAGTTCCTGTAGGGTAATCTTCAATCGATGCGGAATCTCAAATTATACGGACATCGAATACTAAATTCGATCTTTGCAGTAGAGGGTCAAGCTATAGAAGTGCGTGTTATTCGGGTCAGTCAGAGAAGCGTAAAACAGCCACTTTATTATGGAATCATCCTAAGCACGAGGTTTCGGATGACAGTTTGAACCCCGACCTGCGAATAAATCTGCAGAAAACTTTAAGACCATAAAGCAATCAAGCAAAACATGGACTCGAAGAACGGCAAACACCTAGGAATCTGTCGGACTTATCTTTCGAAACATACCTAAGGTAAGGATTTTTAGTGAGAGATGTAGATTCCGACGAAGATGATACCGACAGATTCCTTTCTAGCAGCCTATCGGAATGAAACCGAGTAGATGTTTCGAAAGAGGCATAAAGTCCGACAGGATGCTAGTTGGGATCCACCGAAACCCGCCGATGGGCCCCGTCCCACTTCACACGACCTTCGGACAATGCGAAAAGAGTGAAGTCCCGGCCCATTCCGACATTCTTGCCAGGGTGCATCTTTGTCCCTCGCTGTCGCATAATGATATTTCCCGCGAGCACAACTTCGCCGTCGTATTTCTTGACGCCGAGACGCCTGCCCGCGCTGTCGCGCCCATTCTTAGAGGTGCCTTGCCCTTTTTTGTGTGCCATATCCTGATTTCTCCTCGGTATCAGCCTTTTATCGATTCGATCCTTATGACTGAAAGTTCCTGCCGGTGGCCGCTCTTACGCCGGTATCCTTTGCGTCTTTTCTTCTTGAAGACGACGACCTTATCGCCCCTCTTGTTCTCAATAATCTTTGCTTCTACTTTTGCTCCCTCGACATAGGGCGCCCCAATCCGGGAATCTTTCCCATCGCCCACCATCAGCACTTCGTTAATCGTGACTGCGTCGCCTTCGTTGGAGTTTTTATACTGATTCACATGAAGAACATCGCCTTCACTCACAGTGAATTGCCGCCCCTGGGTTTTGATTGTGGCTCTCATTTAAAAAAGTGGCTCAAATAAAGGGTCCTCTTAATAAAAAGCAACTCTATTCACACACACTCTCATGAATCCCGAGCATATCAGAGAGTACTTTAGTAACGCAGGGACGGTCAGGCAATACGCTCGGGCTACTGCGAGTATCGGTCTTTGGAAGTCTGAGAAGCTCGTCTTCTTACGTGTTTTCAGACCCGCTGATACCATTCTCGACCTCGGCACGGGGACAGGCCGCATTGCTATCGGCCTCTACCGATGTGGTTTTCGCAGCGTTTCCGGAATCGACTCTTCCAACGCTATGATTCATGAGGCGCGACGTATCGCACGGCAACTTCGAACAGAGATCATGTTTGAAGTAGAGGATGCGACGAATCTTCCATTTCCAGAGGAGAAATTTGATGGAGTCATCTTTGGCTTCAACGGGCTGATGCACATTCCGAAAAGGGAGAACCGCCTTCGCGCGATGGGGGAGATCTATCGTATTACGAAAAGGGGAGGTTCCTTCGTCTTCACCACTCATGATCGCGCCATATCCGCCCATCGCAAGTTCTGGCGGAAGGAAAAGCATCTCTGGCGCCATGGAAAGCAGAAGGAGGAGTTAGAGGAGTTTGGAGACCGGTGTGAGGATACAATCCATGGAAAACACTTTATTCATGTCCCATTGACCGAGGAAATTCGGCGTGATTTGAAGGCTTCGGGTTTCAAAATCGAAGGCGATTTCCTTCGCTCCCAGATCGCCAACGAATCACCGCAAGTTAGAGAATTCTCCGATGAATGCCGCTTTTGGATTGCTGCTAAACCTGCTGTTGCTTCGGGAGATCGGTAGGGAAACAGAAGAGGGGACAGAGAGAGTCCTAACGCATCGTAACTGCAACCAAAGGTATGAGTTAGCAACGAATGGGGAAGAGAATTGAACAGACGGAAACGGAGAGAAACGGAGATGCGGGGACGCGGAGACGAGGAGAGGGGGACCGGTTCGATCTTTCCGTCGTGAATCATAATCGTGATCTAAATTCGAAAGCAGAGAAGATCGACGGGAAATCACGAATGAGCATACCCTTTGGTCTTGAGCTTACAGTATCGCCATTCTTAAATTGCCAATGGTCCGCGGTCAACTTGAATGCAGAACACCTTACAGCGGGCTTGGAACGGCCAACAAATGATTTAGAATGACACTGTGAGCGACCGGCAACACCGAACCATCGACGGCAAACTGGAGGCTCAGGTATTGGATGAGTTGGTCCAGCGCACCGTCGAGAGTGTTCATCCACGGCGGATCGTCCTGTTCGGTTCGGCCGCACGCGGTCAGATGGGGCCGCACAGCGACCTTGACCTGCTGGTAGTCATGCCCGACGGTTGTGACTGCCTGGCGGTAGCTCAAGAGTTGCACGGCTATTTGAGCGGCCTGGGGGTCGCGAAGGACATCGTTGTTGTCCAGCAAAGCGACGTCGAACGGCACGGCGATAACCCGTACTTGATCATCCACGCGGCCTTGTCTGAAGGAAAGGAATTGTACCGTGCCGCCTCCTAGCCCCGCTCCGGGAACGCCTCAGGATTGGCTGGCGCGCGCGCAGGCGAAGCTGGTCCTGACAAGCCAATCGTTGCCTGCGGGCGGAATGTGGGAAGACTTATGCTACTGGGCACAGCAGGCCGCTGAGTTCGCAATCAAGGCGGTCTACCAGCAACACGGCTGACTATTCCAGCGGATGTACGCGAGGCCAGGAAGCTCACTGTTTATGCAACTCTCGCGCGCTACCCAGGCCTCACCGCACCAGCCACACAGGCGCACCACATCGAGGCGATCAAAATTGCTGCAAACGTTGTCAATTGGGCACAATTATTGGTTCCTTGAAAACCGGACCGCACAAAAGTCCCTTTTAAAGCGCGTGGTAAGACGGATCTCTAACATTCGATTCCGGCCGCAGAAGGGCCGCAGAAAGGGCCAGATTGCGAATTGTTTGATTACCTCGAAGACAGAGAAAAATGAAAGGGCATGGTAGATGGCTCGTAAAACAGGAATTGAGAGTCACATTCCGGCTTCACTGGTTCGTCGGGAGGAACGTCGTGACAGGTCCGCTTTTGCTCAGGAAACTATCCCGGAAGTTGGTCCGTCTTCGCCCCGCCATAGGGCGGCACTACGCCGTGATGTAATTTTCGCAGGTAGGCTCAATAGGAGTGGAATTAGCCCCGTCAGTCACAAGGTCAGTCTCTGTCGGATTGACCGGGTGAAACTGAGCCTAAGTCATACCGGGCATTCAGAAGAATTATAAACTTCGCAGTCTGATCAGGAATTTCCTCACAGGTGACGGATTCGGAAGTACTTCGACGAGCTAACCTTTCCCAAGCTTATGTCGAGGGGCTTTTCCTGAGCATACGTCGAAGGAGTCGAGTGATTTAGCCGAGGCGGGTTCGTCCCGCTCAGCGGGATCACCGCAGGCCTGCTCGGCATTCAATCGAGCAAACCTCGTCGCAAGCCTTGTCCCGAACCTTGTCGCAATTCGCGAAGGGAGAAAAGTCGGCTTTCAACCCAAGTTCAACTGATTCCCCATCCGTGGTACTGCGGAGCCATCCGTGGGCATACTCTTCCTCTTCCCCCTTTGCGTCTTTGTCCCGGCTCGCCGGGATGAGAATTCTTTCATCTTTCTCTCCGTTTCTCCTTTGTTTCCTTCTGCTCAACTCTCTGTGGTCCTGATCTAATCGAGAATTTGGATCAAACAGCCGAGTCAAGAAGCCGGGCCTCGATCAGGGCTCTTCTTATCCCTTCTCTTTCGGCTTCGCCGATTTTCCGGAGGGGAGGGCGGACAACCGCGTTATCGATTCTGCCGAGGAGAGCAAGGGCTTCCTTCATGCGGTTGTGCATATCTACGAAAGGTGGAGCGTAAAATACACGAACGAGGGGATCCAGGCGATCGTTGAGCGCGAGCCCTCTTTCGAGATCTTCCGCCTGAACCGCCTCAAATAACTCAACATGGAGGTCGGCGGTGACACTCCCCATCCCGGATATGGACCCATCCGCACCGAGCACATAACTCGAAAAGAGAGACATAGTGAAACTGCTCAGCATAGCCACGGGAAGGCCGGTAGCCCGCAGGGCGCGCAGGTTGCGTTCGTAGGCGACCATGTCATTACTCCAATCCTTGACAGCCACGACATTTTCAATCTCCGCTAATTGTGCAAGAGTCTCCGGTTTGTAACCCAATCCCGAAGAAGGGGGGTACTCGAAAACGATTAAAGGCAGAGAGGTTGCCTGGGAGATTGTCTGGAAATGAATCAACGGCATTTCGGGCCGCAGTTGGGCGCCCCACATAAAGAGGGTAGGGGGAAAAATAAGCAGTCCGGAAGCGCCTTCGGACTCCGCTTCTTTAGCCATTTTGGCTGCCTCCAGTGTATTGTCGGTGAAGATGCCGCAAATGACCGATACGCGGTCACCGACTTCCTCCAGGGCCAACGCGAGAGCTTCACGCCGCTCGTTCAAATTCAGCGAGGAGACTTCCGCGGCATGACCGTTGCATACAATGGCATCCACTCCTTCCACCGTCGCCAACCAGGAGAGATGCCTGCGATAGTTGTGCTCATCGATCGAGTAATCCTCTTTGAAGGGGAGGAGATTGGCCGGAATAGCGCCGGAGAATTTCAAGCCCTGGTTCATTTCGTTGGGAATGACATTAGTAAACATCCTCTCGCCAAATTCTCAACCATTTCTTCGCCATGAACCTAAGGTAGCCTTCGGCCGCAATCCCGCTGAGCGCATTTGCGTTAACCTAAGGAGAAGAAACAAGAGAGGAAATCAAGTCGAGAACGCTTTTCATAGGTGCAGTGTTTGGGGATTTGTTTGAGCCATCGGGGGATGATCTGATCTTTGGGAATGTGAGAGAGGATGAAGAAGTAGGGAGCAAAGAAGCCAAACCAGTAGGAGAATTTAAGGATACTCAGAGGAGAGGACAAACTGGTATTCGAATAGTGTCTAAGGGGACCATAGACGAAGTTGAGTAAGTGGGTAATGAGGATGAGACGGGCGTAGATAAGAAGCTCAACCTGGTAGGGAGTAGTCTCTTTGACCTGACCGAGATTAAGATGTTGCTTAAAGGCCTTAAAGAAAATTTCGATGCGCCAGCGAAGCCCGTAAAAGCTCAGAATCTGCTTAGGGCTAAAGTCTTTCTGATGGAGGTTTGTAATAAAGATTTGGAAACCGAGAAGGAAGCTGGTGCGGCTGGTATATCGAAGTCTATTGTCGCGGTTTTGTCTATGCTCGCGGCGGCGTTTATGGGCCACCTTCTGAGGGAGTTTGACGGCGATCAGACGAACCGGAAGCTTGGCTTTTTTACCCACCCGAACGGGCATATCGAGAAGCTTTTGGCCACGTAAAAGTTTGCGTAGATCGAGCTCTTCATCGCCTTCGTTGGCTAAAAGGCAAGTGCCGGTTTTCAAACGACTCACAAAGAAGCAGCCGCGCTGATCGAGTTGCTTAAAGACATCGAGGACAAAATAGCCTAAGTCGCGCAGGATCAAGTCGTTGGGTTGAGCGAGAGCGAGAATGTCTTTGGAAGCAGCCTGATCGTTTTTTCGGAAGCTACTGAGGCTGAAGTCAACGAAGGATTCATTGCGCAGATCGTAATAGGCCTGAATCTTCAGTTGAGCCTGTTTGGAGCCTGTCTGATTGGACGCTCCGGGGAAGAAGGGGGCCAGGACCTTAGGCAAGCCAATCGAAGTGCTGTCGGCAATGAGAACCCGTTCAAAGCTCCTCATGCAATTTGGAACAGCTCTGCCCACAGGCCCATAAGCTTTAAGTTCTAAAAGCCTCAGGAGCACTAAGGTCATAAAAGCGGTGGCTTTTTTGGCGCACTTTTGGACCGCTTGTCTGGAAATGGTGCGGTTGGCTAAGAATCCAATAAGCTCGGCTTCTTTGCCAAGGGACAAGGCCCCCTTAGAAGCCATCGCCAGCAAAGCCAAAACAAAGTTCAGAGGGGAGATCTTGCGCGATTTCCTCTCTCTAAAACCACTCTGTTTAGCGAGGGCTGTGAGGTTCAACTTACGGAAGGTTTGACGGATACAATCAGCTTTTTTTATACTTTGCATCCGAAGGATAAATCCTATATATGAACGAATGTACAGTATAAAATGCTGCCAAAGTGAAAAAAAATGGGGTAGACGGTAAAAGTAGAGAAGATAACCCGGCCAAAATGCACTCGCTCAACTGCGAATTTCCTCACCGCTGTGGTCGAAACGAAGCAAATAGAAAAGGGCGAACAAATGGAGTGGAACCTCGAGGATAGAGACACCCTCATACTCCGCCGCAAAATACCTCGCAAGTTTTTGAATCTGACTAAGTTGCGAAAATAAGGTTTACGCGTATGCGCTGAGCGGGACGAAGCTTACGATTAAGTTTGGTGGGAGTTTCTCCACCCGTCAGGGAACCTTCGTCGTAAACTTTGTCGCGAGCTTTGTCGTCAACTTCGTCGTACTTTCCGGTCATTCGCTCGACTAAGCTTACGATTAAGTTTGGTGGGAACTTTTTCTACCCGTATGGGCCCTTTGTCGTCAGCTTCGTCGCGAGCTTTGTCGTGAAATTCGGTCGCTCTTTCGATTAGGCTTCCGACGAGGCTCGCGACAAAGTTTGGAGGGAACTTCCTCCACCCGGAAGGGAACCATTGTCGTAAGCTTCGTCGCGAGCTTTGTCGTGGAATTCGGTCGCTCATTCGATTAGGCTTACGACGAGGCTCGCGACAAAGATTGGAGAGAGCTTCCTCCACCCGTAAGGGAACCATTGTCGTAAGCTTCGTCGCGAGCTTTGTCGTGACCTGACATCGGACTGGAGGAACAGCGAGCAAACACTGTAGGTCGATGAAATGTCACTCTTGCTCGGTCGTGCCTTCAGGTTACCAATACAGACGTTGTCCCTGCCGCCCTTCCTCGTGCTCATCCACCAGCTTCCTGGTCGTGTCGTTGTGCGTCACCTCGGCGCCGAAGACGTCCCACCAGATACCCGAGCGCGGTTGGCGGCTATGACGCTCGATGGGAACCACAATCATGCTTAGCGCAGCGAAGCCGTAACCAAACGGACAAGGTTCGGGACGAGGTTTGCTCCGCTGAATTCCGAGCGAGCCTGCGGTTAGCGTGCCGAATCCGATTACATTGAAGACCTATTTGATCGAATTGAGAAGGTGGCTCCGATTTACGTAGTAACCTCGTCCCGAACCTTGTCGATCACAATACATTGAATATCAGTCTCTTCTTCTCCAAACCTTGCTTAGAAAACAAGAAATTGTCTGATTGTAGTAGGGAGACACACAGAGATGCCATAGCTGGACGATGTCAGTGTGAAATTACGATTGCGAACGTCGAACATTCAACATCGAAATAGGGGAACCTTCGGTCTTCGATGTTCTAAACTTTGTCGCGAGCTTTGTCGTAAACTTCGTCGTACTTTCCGGTCATTCGCTCGACTAAGCTTACGCCGAAGCTTACGGTTAAGTTTGGGAGCGCTTCCTCCACCCGCAAGGAAACCTTCGTCGTCAACTTCGTCGTACTTTTCAGTCGATCCTTCCCCGACCAAGCCTACGACCAAGGGTCAGGAGATCGGTTAGATTGATCTCGACAAAGCTGACGACGAGGCTTACGACGATGTTGAAACCTGAATTCCGACACCCGAATCCCATTAGTTTGTGTCAACTTCTCATCAGGACTCGACAGTCAACCGATCCCGCTCCTTCGCTCCCTGTTTCAATGGGTTTAGTCATCGCTCTCATTTTCTAATCATCTTACAGTAAATAAAATGTGCCTGGCTGCTCTGCAGTGGCTTGGAAACCTAACGATCCCCGGGGCGAGCCCGGGGGATTCGTTGAAGTTCAATGTCATTTGGTGTAGCCCGAATCCTCAACTGACCCAACAGCAAGCGTGGGGGATGGAAGACGAGAGACCTCCTGCAATATGGGGGCTACCCGTCTTCCTCATCGGCAAGAACTTTTCCCACCAGGCGCCCGCTCGTCATTGCCCACGCGATGTGCAAACCGTGACCAAAGAGGATCTGTCCTCCCAATCCATTACAGCCGACTGCATAAAGCCCTCCGATAGGACTCCCGGAATTGTCAAGAACCTGCATATTTTCATTAATACTTGCACCGCCTTCAGTGATAGTGAAATAGGCCTTGGCAGGCCCCAATAATACCCATCTGTCGCCTTCGAGCGGATATTCATCGCCTGAACGTTCGAATCGATCGGGCGTTTCATTCCCAACAGCATCATTGAAGGCATCGACGGTTGCGATCAGGTTTTCAACCGGCATCTTTCTGAGACGAGCGATTTCAGCGAGACTGTCCCCTGAGTGGGTCACGTCTCTTCTCAAGCGAAGATAATCATCCACGTAGGCATACGCGATTTCGGGAGCAGTGGAAATATAGTGAGGCCATTCGGAGTAACGCTCGATCAATCGCTTATCCAGGAGAATATAGGCGATCCTGCCGGGTTGCCTGGCGAGAGTAATTTCGCGTTTAGGAAACTCCCGCTCATTGCAGAATCTGTTGCCTTCCGCATTTATCAGAATCGCCCCATCTTTAAATAGCGATTCTTCGGGGTGCTGCCATGTTACGAGTAATCGCTTTATGATATAATCGATGAGCAGCTTGGGAACCAGGGGAAGAAGCAGCCCGGTCATTCTCGCGGCGAGACCGTGGGTGGGAAGAAGCTGTACAAAAGGTTTTTTTCCGGAGGCACAAAACGTATCTCCGGTCCCCAGGTTACTTCCATGTTGATCAACCGGCCGCCGACGGCATCCACTAAGCGGTGACCGTCGCCCCTGGAGTGGGGATTGATACCTTCAATGTCGGCGAATTCTTCCCCCTTGTGACTGGCGATGAGAGACTTTGAATTGGCATAATCTCCCGCCGCCAGAACGATGCCGCGTTTAGCCCTGAATCGGACTGTCTCGCTCGCCATCTCGACCTCCAGTTCAACTACCCTTTCGCGCTCCCGATGGAGGCTCTTTACGTTGGCATTGCAGTAAATGGTTCCGTTCAGTGCGAGAAATCTCCTCTGCAGGATAGCGATGTAGGCCTTGGCATTCGGTACGACGTTATGCATACGGGGCACACGATTCGGAGGTTCGGGACTTGGACCGTGAAACGACAAACCCATCCCAACGAGCCATTCATAAGTATCCGCGGCCTGAGAGAGAAAGTAGCTTCGCAGCGGCGCATTATTTTTTCCTTCGGTTTCCCAATCAGCGAACTTTCCGGCATCCTCGATGTGCTCGGCCGGACTGTCCTCGATCTTTTGCCGGCGCTGCAGGGATGTCCGGCTGGCTGTAAAGGATCCTACAGCAATTCCCGTAGTGCCACCGAGGACCGAAAGCTTCTCCAGGAGAAGCACACTCAGCCCCTCTTCAGCTGCGCTTACCGCGGCGGCCAGACCGCTCCCACCGCCGCCCATTATGATCACGTCGTATTCGGTCTTCATAGATGGAAGTGCTCCTTTGCTAAAGCTTCGGACGTGTTTAGCGTGCCTTTGATTGCCGGCTGCCCCGGTCTTGTGCCGGGGTGGTGCGCGTTCCCTGCTATAAACCGTGTACCTCTATCAACTCCTCCGCCGGTCCTTTCTTGCCCTAGCCCTGTTTCGGCTAGGGCAAGAAAGGACCGGCGGAGGAGTGCGCGGTGGCAATCGCGTATTGTAGCTGTATACCGTGCGCCACCCCGGCACAAGACCGGGGCAGCCTCAGAAACGCTAAACAAGCACCTGCCCATAAGCCTCGTCCGGGATTTCAGCTTGAAGAGGCGCCCCTATCTTTCAGATTTTCTCAGAAAATACTTCCTCTCTTCTCCGTTTCCCTCTGTTTCCTTCTGTTCAGAATCCTTTCCCAGTCGCGAATTGACCATGTCACCCTAACGCACTCGTTTGATGATGGCGTTGGCGATTGACTTGCCCACTTCGCGATAGCTCTTACAGGTCAGCAGGTGGGTGCCCGCGATGGCATACGGAACCATAATCGTAAGGGCGCATATTCCCAGCCTCTGATTAAAAAAGGAGGCAAAATCGGAAGCTTGGGATGAGGTCTCCTCAGAAGGCACTCTCTCAAAATCGGCGGCGGCAAACTCCGGTAACAGTGCATCTTTGAAGATATTTGCCCATTTGTGGGCAGTCTTATCTGATTTGGGATTGTCTTGCGCACGCTTTATCCGGCAGTGGACACCTTCTGTTTCACAAGCTCCTGGCGCCTGAAAATCGATCGCTAAAAGGGGTTTGCAGCGAGCTTTCCAGCGCTCTATGTCTTGCTGATATACTCGTGTTTCGTGACGTTTCGCCGGTAGGCGCCAGGAATTACTCATTTCGTATTGATCCCCACCTCTTCCATAGTCCCCGGAGAGAATACCGTCGATATCGGCCAGAGGCAGTGCCCATACCAGACAGGGGTTGTTCCTAACGCGCATCAACTGTTGAAGAATCCCATCCAACACCCAGGATCCAGGAGTCTCTCCTGGATCCTGCCTCGCGATTAAGTAGAGGCCGGGCCGTTCGCAATCGGCTCCACCATAATCGTTACTCAGGCGATCCAGAGGACGCCCTTTCTGGCTCAAACCGATGGTGTCCGATCGCCAATATTTACGGGATTTCTTCCACAGATTTTCAACTTCCTGACGACCGTAGGGATAACAGAAAGCGATATCGGTATACTTCGTCGGGTAATCGATCGACCACGTAACACTAACCTGTCCATCAGGCCCGATTTCCAACTTCCCCGGTTTCATGCGCATCCAGTTTTGATCCGAGTTTCTGAGGACAGGCCGGCACGTCCGAGGATCATCGCTTCCCGTAAGATTTTGGAAGTATTTCAGGACCAGTTTTACTTTCCGGGCCTTATCCGATTCCGTGGAAGTATGAACGAGACGAAAACAGAACCAGAGGCATTCCGGACCTCGGTGAGGTTCAGCGGCAAAGGCTACTTCTGGTTGTTCGCTACGATCCGTAATCGATATACGGCGCGCGTTACCGTAAGAAAGCCGAGAATCTAACTTCAATCCCATACTCGAGCATCAAACCGTCAATATATCGGACTTTCCCTCCAACGCATCCATCATGAGTACCTCTGCGTCACTACTCCCTTATCCCTGTGAACTCGATGCGGTGGAAGTGGCAATCGGGATTCTTGGAGTGTCGAAAGCGTGGATTGCTTCGTCATTCTTCCTCGTCCCGCTCGGCGGGAACAGATTGTAGACGTTTTGGGGAAGCATCAAATCGGCTTTGTTGGTACTCCGTTTCGCATTTTCCTCATCGAATATTCTCGTTGGGCTTCTTATTACCCTTCTTAATTCCAAGAGCCTCAAGCAAAGCACGAATGAGAGAAAGCAGGTCGGCCGGACGATCGCCTTTGCTGCTTTCACGGATGATTTCCTCCCCGGTTGCGACTTGGCGTTGCAAGGCCTCTTCGTAGCGCTCTTCCAATTCCCGCTTGTCCGAAGCCATCTGCGCAAGGACTTGCTCCTTGTTTTTCAGTTCTTCGCGTATGCGTTCCAACTGCTCCAAGGAACCGGCAATATCTTCTCCCCCTTCATAAGCTTCCGCCAGCATCGATAGTTTCTCTTGCGCTTCTATCTGAGCCGCCTCCAGGGCCTTCATCTTTTCCGCCAGTTCTACCAGGGAAGCTTCCGCTTTTCGCCGCTCGTCCGCTTCCTCAATTAATCGTTCATTGAGCTCGGTGATGCGTTTCTGGCGCCTTTCTTCTTCCTCCTTCGCCTTAAGTTCAGCCATCCGTCTGGCATCTTCAGCCTGACGCCGAGCCTCCGCTTCGCGTTCGACATTGCGTTCCGCTTTCTCAAGTAAATCGGCATTTTCGTTTGCAGCTCGCTCCAGTTGGCGTTCCCACTCTTCCGACTGGACGCGTTCACGATCGAGTGCTTTCTGATGGCGGCCCGACTGCCAGATATACAATCCCGAGGATGCGGCCGCGATCAGAACTAGAGCAAGAATTACTTTAGCGCTACTCCTCATGAAGCCTCAAAGCGAGTTCTGTTGGGTCTATGGCTGCATTCCATCTCTCGTGATATATACTAGGAGAAAGAGACTCAAGACAAGCGAGATTTATAGTGCTTGTCCTTTTCAGTATCGCAGTTAATCCATGTGCGCTATGAAAGATTTCCTCAAAGTTGCGTTCAAGCAATTCGGTGCCTTATGTTTGGCCTACCTTGCTTTTTCCGTCCTTCTCCTGATTTTGTTTCTCGGATTTGGAGTGATATTCGGCCGGCAGAAAGTCGACCTAAAAGATGACTCCGTGCTCGTTTTCGATCTATCCCTCAATATATCGGATGCGCCCGGTTCGCACTCCCCGTGGAGGTATCTGGGGCAACCCTATTCAGGTTCTCCCTCCCACCAATTGAATCTTAAGGCAGCCCTCGATGCAATCGATCGGGCAGGCAGAGATGACCGAATATCGGCTCTCTTCCTGCATGGTAGCCTGAAGCCATTCAATTATGGTTCTAACTTCGCAAATCTAATTGAATTGCGTGAAACCATTTTGCGTTTCAGGGAGCAGGGGAAGCCGGTAGTTGCATACCTGGTGGGGCCGACCATACGCGATTACTATCTGTCCTCGGCAGCGGACTCAATCATCTTGAATCCGTTTGGTTTTCTACGAATTAATGGGCTGGCCGCTAATCTCTTATTCCTGGGAAACGCTTTTGAGAAATATGGCATCGGCGTGCAGATCTTTCAGGCCGGCAAGTACAAGTCCTACGGGGAGGTTTTTACACGCGACAGGATGAGCGATGAGAATCGTCGCCAGACTTCCGTGTGGCTCGAAGGGATCTGGTCAACGATTCTTGAAGATATCGCGAAAGACAGAAAGATAGCCAGGGAAACTCTGGACGAATTGACTGATGAGTACGGGATTTTCCAGGCAAAACAGGCGGTTCAATTCGGTCTCGTAGACAGGTTGGCCTATTTCGACGAAGTCCTCGAAGAACTGAGCGAACTCGGTCCGCTTGAAGAAGATGCGGAGGGATTTGCCCAAATTGAAATGTCTCAGTATTCCAGAGAAGAGAATTCTATCTTTAGCAAGATAAGTGGGGACGGAAAGCAGAAAGTCGCGGTCGTCTACCTGGAAGGTGAGATTGTAGATGGTGAGGGCGAGCACGATCAGGTTGGAGGCAACCGCTTCTCACGAACACTGCGACGATTGCGAAACGACGACAAGGTCAAGGCGGTCGTCTTACGTGTGAACAGTCCAGGAGGAAGTGTCATTGCCACCGAAACCATTGAAAGGGAAGTGCGCCTCCTTAAAAGTGAGAAGCCGGTCGTTGTGTCGATGGGCGGTTACGCTGCTTCGGGTGGTTATTGGATATCGGCCTATGCCGACACCATTTTTGCGGAATCGGCTACTATCACAGGGTCCATTGGAGTGTTCGGAATTGCGCCAAACGTCAAAGAGATAGCCAAAGCACATGGAGTGACATTTGATGGGGTGAAGACATCTCCTTTCGCTGATATCTTCAGCATCACCAGGCCTAAGACATCGCGTGAGATGGAGCTTTTCCAGGATTTTACTGAATTTATCTACGAACAGTTTCTCACAAGAGTGGAGAAGGGTAGAGATCTTTCCCGACTCGAAGTAGAGCAGATCGCTCAAGGCCGGGTCTGGACAGGTGCGGATGCCATAAAGGTTGGGTTAGTCGACAGAATTGGTGGGTTGGGAACGGCCATCAAAGAAGCTGCCGAACTCGGTGGGTTGAAAGAAGACTGGAGTATCGTGGAGGTCCCGGAGTCGGCCGACCTTTCAAAATGGCTGGCGGTCATCCTTGGAGGAGGTAAGCGTCCGCCCCTCATCCAGGAATCCGAATCTTTGGTGGAAAGGCTACTGAGAGTAGAAAGAGAATTGCCTTTCCTGCGTGCTCTCAACGATCCGAGGGGTGTCTACGCTCGCCTGCCGTTTTTTATGCTACCAGATCTGGCATTTTGAAATTGATCATTCCCTGTCCTGGCGCAGTGGGTGGTTAACGTGATCGACTATCAAAACCTATGTAGCCGGCTTCGCAAGAAGACGGAGACCAGACTCGATAGACCACAAGATCGATGTTCACGGCTGTCTGATTCATGCATGCAAGACTACAGGATTCTGGAAGTGTTGGAGCGAGGTTGGAGGTAACGGGGAGCTAATGTTCTTCGTGGATGAGCTACGAATGAGATTGCGATGCCCTCGGGTGGAATATAAACCGGAAAAAGTTGGCCCACGGGTGCTGTAGCCATACCACTGTTCCTTACGGTGGTCACAGGATGAAGGAGGAAATCATAACTGAGACTCTGTTCGAGCTGGGGACTTGTGGTCACCGGCAGGCACGGTGGTATGGGGCGGCCCGTCCTCCGAAGTCCTTGGGCAACGGCGGGCAGCCCAAAGTGGGAGAAATCCTAAAAATGGGATTGGGTTCAGCTCCTTTCATACGGCCTGGCTGGAAATGATTTGCTTTACTCCGAAATAAGGGCTTATTACTAAGTACTCCAATTCCTTTATGTAGAGATACCGCTTAGCGGTTTCGAAGCGACCATGGAAAATCGAGAGCAAGAACTGGTTCGAGACTGTCGAGTAACTTTGATACCGGCGGGAGATGAGATCAATCTTCCGAAGGGAACGGGAGTGATTGTTACGCAGGCCTTAGGCGGATCGATAACAATTCGAGCCGACATGGGCCTGTTTCGCCTGGAGAGGTCGGACGTCGATGCGTTGGGAGATGCTTTTGCCGAGAAATTTCGCCAGGGTCTTCAATTGGAGGAGTCGCAAGATGACAGTTTTAGTGAAGATCGGGTCTGGAATGCCTTGAAGACCTGCTACGATCCGGAAATCCCCGTTAACATTGTTGATCTGGGCCTCATTTACGACTTGAATATACTCGATCAGGATGACGGACATTGCCGAGTGGAGGTAAAGATGACTTTGACCGCTCAAGGATGCGGAATGGGGCCGGCCATTGCAGCCGACGCGAAAGCAAAAATCGAGGGAATACCGAGGGTGAATTCCGCGGATGTGCAAATCGTCTGGGACCCGCTTTGGACCCCACATATGATTTCTGAAGAAGGCCGGAAAGTGTTGGGTTTGGATTGATTCAGGTGAGAAAGTCGTGGTCTCGGAATCCGGGACAAAAACTTGGGGGTTTTCAGCAGAATTCACTTCTAAGGCTTGAACCGAATGGCACTAAATTAAGGGATCGTTACGGTGATCACCGATGTTCCCGATTCGGCCGCAAGCGGCCTTCCTACAAAAACTTACGTTCGTCGTAGGAAGCTCGCTTGCGAGCGATTCTTACATTCGGTTAGTGCCATTCAGGCTTGAACCCTTGTTTCGAATATCGAACAAAGGTATTTGCCATCACGCTAAACACGTTTATACCGGAACGGGGTAATTCCGAGACAAAAGTGGATAGTTCACCTGAACCCTGCCTCTCTCCGGAGACCATCCTGAGTCGGCGATTTCTGGATAAGCTGTCCTTAGAGAGGAGACTCTCGCTCCACACCGTGAAAAATTACCGAAATTCCCTGGCTCATTTTTTCCGGTGGCTGCGGAAAACCGGAATCTGGAGCGGAGACCTGGGAGAAGTCGACGAGACACTGGTTCGTGATTACATTATTGAGAGCCAGCATCAACTATCGAGAAGGACCATTCACAACCGCATTTCAGCCCTGCGTTCATTTTTCAGGTTTCTTCTTCAGGAAAAGTTCGTGCGATCGAATCCGTTCGTAGGAGCGATCCTTCCCAAGGTTCGGAAATCACTCCCGAAATTTCTTACTGAGAGTCAGATTTCTCACCTCCTTTCGGGACCGATGCTGCTCCTCAATGAAAAGTCAGCTACCCCTTTCCAGGCCTGGAGGGATCGGCTCGCGTTGGAACTGCTCTACGGCGGTGGACTCAGAGTGAGCGAACTGGTTCAACTCAATAACGGTATGATCGATGAGGAAACCGGCGTTGCGAGGATTCTTGGGAAGGGCAATAAGGAGCGGCTGTGTCCATTGGGAAGAGTGGCTATGGCCTGTCTGCGCACTTTTAGAGAGCAATATGTGCCGGATAGTGGCTTCGATAGCCCCGTCCTGGTACACCGCAACGGAAAGCGGATTAGCGTGCGGTTTGTGCAGAAAATGGTAAAGAAGTATCTCAGCCTCGCGGAACTGCCGATGGATATGTCGCCTCACAAAATACGCCATTCATATGCCACCCATTTGCTTAGCCGTGGAGCCGACCTTCGATCCGTTCAGGAATTACTTGGCCACGCCAGCCTCTCAACTACACAAATTTATACTCATGTCGGTGTTGCCCGCCTCAAAGAAGCGCACCGTAAGGCCCATCCGAGAAGCTAGCCCGCTTTTCGACTGCGATTATGATTGCAGCCAAAGATTGACCAAATTCCCCTCATCCGTCGTGCCTCCGCTATGCCGAGGGATGCAAGGTTCTCGAGAACGTTTGCGACGAGGTTTGAACAAACGTGACCAGTGCCCTTCCTTTACTTTAATTTTCCAATTACGCGGAACAACCCGAAAGGGAAACCCTGCCTGCCTCGGCAAAGCACAGCGACGACGGGTCCCGAACCTTGTCGAATCCATTTTGACGGAGACCACGATTATGATTCACGACGGGAAAATCGATCAGCATCCCACTCTCCCCATCTCCCGTGTCTCTCTTCTTCATCTCCCCCTTTGCGTCTTCTTGATCCCCGGGTCGAAGTCGTCTTTCCTCTTACTCTCCGTGTCTCTCTCTCTTCATCTCCCGAGGAACGGCCTCAACTTGAGACCATAGTCTTCTTGACAGGGCGTAGTGCCGCTTGCGGGTCGAAGACCGTTGCGTGAGAATTCTTTCCTCTTACTCTCCGTTTTCCTCTGTT
Source organism: Candidatus Moanibacter sp. (assembly GCA_965215885.1). Taxonomy (GTDB): domain Bacteria; phylum Verrucomicrobiota; class Verrucomicrobiia; order Opitutales; family UBA2987; genus CBDCEW01. The sequence goes on along the minus strand of CBDCEW010000098.1, from coordinate 49,675 downwards.
TCCTTCTGTTCAAATCTCTTCAACTGAAAAATCGGAATCTTCTGGATTGAGGACGAGGCGCCGGGAGAGCGAGAGCAGCTCAACTTTCTCCTTGAGACCATAGGTCAAGGGGAGTTGGGCCACGCCGATCAGGCGTCGCATAATCTCTACGCCGGCAAATTGCTTCATTAATCGCTGATCGAAGGAAATGCTGCCGGAATACGATTCGAGGAATTTTGTCAAAGCGCCGCCGTGGAGGCGCGCCAGGCAAAAGTGTGCGCAACAGACCCCTACATCGAATTCGCCGACACCAAAGAAACAGAATTCCGCATCGATGACGTGTGTGCCTTTTTCGCTACGCAACCAGCTTCCAGGAAAAAAATCGCCGTGCACCAGTGTTGGGCCATCGGAAAGGTAAATTGCGCCGACTGCCTGAACCGCCTTCACGAAAATGCCATCTTCCACGAACTCTTCTGCTTTTTCCTTTAAACCGGAAGTGATCGAGTCCAGATCGAGTCCATTGTCTGCTCGAAGCGGGAAGTTGAAAATGTGTTCGTGATTTAGAGTGCGCATCCCCCGGTTTCTGAGACGCTTTCGCTCCGCTTCACCGAATACACAGTTGTGCAGAGATGAAAGCCACTCCGCCAGTTCGGAAAACTCCAGGTCCGAGGGCGGTCGATCCGAGTAGATATCGGTAAAGTCGCTCGCCGATCCAAGATCCGTGATTACGAGAATCCTCGATTGTGCATCCACCGCAAGTAGATGGGGCATGCGTTCGGCCAATTCGGGCTGACCCCGTGCACGCTCATAGAATTCCGCTTCCGATAATACGCGGTCCCATGGTGCCTCGATCTCCGGGTATTTCTCCACCCACGGTCGCGCTTGTTTGAGAATGAAAGAGCCCTCCTGAGTGAATACCCGAAGTGTGTAATTCATGTTGCCGGCTCCCGGTATCTCTCGGCCCGTCACTCGGTCTCCTTCACGGATCACGTGCAAGGCGCGAAGATAGCCGGACAGGGATTCGAGGTCCGCTTCATCAAGAAAGAGAAGCTTCGGATACTGTTCCCGTAGCTCTTCTTTATTCATCTTAGAACTCCGAACTTGCCATGGACCGTGTTGTGCAATGTTCTACAGGGTCGAATATCTGATCGAATTGGATTCGGCGAGTGCAAAGATGCGGGGCGAATCATCACCTGTTGAAGGTCCTCTCAGGAAACTCGGCCCAGGTCTCCTTATGGCCGGAGCTGCCATTGGGGTATCACATCTTGTCCAATCAACCCGGGCAGGTGCGTCCTTTGGATTTCAGCTTCTAATTCTGGTGCTCCTGATAAATCTCCTCAAGTACCCGTTCTTTGAATACGGGCATCGTTACACTGTTGCGACTCGGGAAAGTCTGCTCCACGGATATCGGCGCATGGGAAGAGGGTTTCTTTATCTCTATCTCGTTATTCAGATCATAGTCGGCATAATTGGTATCGCGGGGATCACCGTGTTGACTGCCTACCTTGCCAAATACCTCCTCTCGAGCAATTGGCATTTATCAATATGGGCCATCCTGATTCTCTTGTCCTGCGTCGGTATTCTGCTCCTGGGTGAATACATCTGGTTAGAGAGAATAATGAAAGTATTTATTCTTCTGCTCGTGAGTGCCACCGCGGCGGCTTTCCTGATCGCCCTTTTCAACGGTCCCGTGGCTGCCCCGGAATTCAGAAGTCCCTCCCCTTGGAATCTGGCGAATCTGGGGTTTCTTATCGCGCTCATGGGATGGATGCCGGCACCGATTGAATTAGCCGTCTTTCAATCGCTTTGGATCGGAGCCAAGGAGAGGAGGCAACAGCGGCGAATTAGATTTGATGAAGCAATCTACGACTTCAGATTCGGCTTCCTCTTATCGGTTGCTCTGGCCCTCCTCTTTCTTGCGCTCGGCGCACTTGTCCTGCATGGTTCTGGAGAGGAGTTTTCGGATCAGGGCACTCTTTTCGTCAAGCAGCTCCTCAACCTATATAGTGAGACTCTCGGTGCCTGGGCGCTTCCCTTAATAGGACTGGCTGCGTTTACAACCATGTATTCCACCACGCTTACCGTGATCGATGCAACGCCGCGTGCCATAAGCCTCGGCATAAAGCTCGCCATATCCGCGGTTCGTATTCGCGAGACAACCGTGCGGTGGATTGTAATCGGAGTGGGTTTCGTTATCGAGATTTTTGTCATTCATTCCCTTTTTTTCAACCTTACGAAAATGATTGATATGGCCACGATACTCGCCTTTCTTGTGGCCCCGCTACTCGCCTTTCTCAATTATCGCCTCATTACGTCACTTCATACCCCAAAAGAGATGCAGCCGGGCCTCTTTATGCGGATTCTGAGTTGGATGGGATTGGTCTATCTAACCGGCTTCTCCATTCTTTATCTCTCTCATCGGTTCCTGTCGGGTTGAACGGCGAGGGAGTCTGTTCTTTGAAGCTTCTTTGCACTATGCGAAGAACTGGTATTGAAGGATGGTAGAAATAAAGGGTTAAATCGTTGCGAAATCAGGGTCACAGAGGAACACGGAGCCGTCTCTGCTCCGCTGCGCCGTGCCAAAGGAAGCTTGGCGCAGGGTAGCTGCAACTAAACTCGTAGGTCCTTACATGGAGAAGAGAATTGAACAGAAGGAAACAAAGGAAAACGGAGAGAAAGAGGAAAGAGTTCTCCACCAAAGCCGCAAAGTTGCAAATATGGGAGAAGAATACCCCGCCGGGACTCCGCCGTACGACGGATGGGGAATGACAAGGCAGGGCTCAATTTGTGTCATCTGAAATCTCTGATCCATTCAACTTTTAAGCTTAACGTTCTCTTTTGATTAACAGAACCATATTTCTTGACCATCAACGGGTTATATCTGCGGCTTAGAAATTTCTTCATAAGAAAACAATCGTATTTTCATACCTCCCACTTCTTCCACCTTGGTCCGCTCTGTGTGCCTCTGTGCTTCTCAGTGGTGCTCTGTGACCCCTTTTCTTTTTCCGAACCCTGGCTCGGAACTCTTTTTTTGTTGAAGTTCATCTGACAATAGTGATAGGAGGAGGTTTACGAATCTACTAACCCGGGGTATGTCCTATCAATCTAACTCCATGGCTCGCGACTGGCTGACAGACGTTTCCGAATACTACGATGTGATCGTTATCGGCAGTGGTTTGGCCGGACTGACGGGAGCCAATTGCCTGGCCAAGAACGGCCACTCCGTTCTTCTTCTCGAGCATCACTACCAATATGGAGGATTGGCGACCTGGTTTAAGCGGAAGGGCGGACACATTTTCGATATCTCCCTGCACGGCTTTCCTATCGGTATGATCAAGTCGTGCCGCAAATACTGGACAAAGGAAATCGCGGACTCGATCGTGCAACTGAGGAATGTTCGCTTCATAAATCCACAGTTCAATATTTGGACGACCTTTGATCGAAAGCATTTTACCGGGCTCCTGAACGAGAAATTCAAAATCGCCCGTGAGAAGGTGGAAGCCTTTTTCAACCAGATAAAGGCTATGAATTTCTATGATGACACATCACTGACGACGAGAGAGCTTTTCGAGCAGTTTTTTCCCGGACGCGCCGATGTCCATCGTCTTCTCATGGAGCCGATGGCCTATGCCAACGGAAGTACGATGGACGATCCAGCGATAACTTTCGGGATCGTCTTCGGGAATTTCATGAACAAAGGCGTGTATACATTTCGAGGGGGCACCGATGTCCTCATAAAAAAGATGGTCAAGGAGCTCCGCAGCAACGGGGTTGTCCTTCGCAGACGCGCTCTTGTAGAAAACGTTTTTGTGGAGAAAAGGGAAGGCCAGAAACAGATCAGAGGTGTCCGTGTAAATGGTCGGCTCCTGCGCTGCAAGGCTGTCCTCTCAAACGCGAATATTAAGAACACGATCCTGAGGTTGGTCGGAAGGGAGCAATTTGAGCCCGACTTCGTCAAGGAGGCGGAGAGTGTCCGAACGAATACAAGCTCGTGCCAGGTCTATATGGGCCTTAAACGCGGCGAATCTATCCCGGAGATCGGCGACCTCGTATTCACGTCGGAGGCGAAGGAGTTCTCCATGGAAGAATTGACCGATCTCAACACCAGCAGTCGCACCTATTCCGTCTATTATCCGGCCACTCGACCGCATTTGAAAGTGCCGCGTACCACCGTCGTCTGTTCGCTTAACAGCACGTGGGACGATTGGTCCAAAATGAGTGAAGAAGAGTACCGTCGCGAAAAAGAGAGGCTCTGCGAGGAATCGGTCGCTTCATTGGAGAAATTGATACCGGGAATTCGCGAAAAGATCGACCATCTGGAAGCCGCCACCCCTCGTACCATCAATTACTATACGAAACATATGAAAGGGACTTCCTTCGGGACGAAATTCGAAGGATTAAAGGTGTCGATGAATCTTTCCCAACAGATAAAAGGTCTTTTTCACGCCGGGTCGGTCGGCATTATCATGTCTGGATGGCTTGGAGCGATTAATTACGGTGTTATCGTTGCCAATAAGATCGACAAGCTTTTGGGCGATTTTCAAGAGGGACTTCAGCCCGAACTCTCCAAAAGAATGACGAGCAGCCATTCGGGCAAAAGTCCGAGAGATTGAATCTGACTGTTCAGACCATCCCGCACCGGCCCCCGTTTCTTTTCATCGATGAGATCGTTGAAGTGACGGAGGAAAAAGCCGTCACAAAGAGGAAGATCAGGGGTGAGGAACCGCACTTCATTGGGCATTATCCAGGCAATCCGATTATGCCCGGAGTTCTTCTCTGTGAGGCAGTCTTTCAAACGGGCGCCGTTTATTTGGTCGGCAAATTCCGTGAAAAAGGAGAGAGTGTGGAAGACCGCACCCCCATTCTATCGCGTATAAAAGAGGCAAAGTTCAAAAATATGGTGAAGCCGGGTGATGAGATTCTGATCGAGGCGCGATTCATAGAAACGCTCATGGGAAAATTCCACCGGCTCTACGGAACCGTTAGAAGACAGGACGGCAAGCTCGCTCTCAGTATCGAATTCACCCTCGCCATGATCGAAGAGTGAACGGCTTCATAGGAATTCGTTAGAAATGCGGGCTATGAGCTTTCTCAATCTCCGAGGCAAAACGATCCTGGTCTTTGGCGTAGCCAACAAGAAAAGCGTTGCATACTCCATTGCAAGGACCCTGGAAGAAGAGGGCGCGCGGGTCGTATACAGTGTTCGTTCGGACAAGCGTCGCGAATCGTTGGCTGGATTACTCGCCGACAAGGCCGTCTTCACCTGCGACGTGGAGAATTCCGAGGAGATCGGACGACTGATGGACTCGGTAAGGGACGAATTCACGCCACTTGACGGAATCGTGCACAGTTTGGCCTTTGCCAACTACAGCGGTGGCCTCCAGCCGTTTCACGAAACGGATCGAGCTGACTTTCTTCAGGCTGCCCAGATCTCCGCCTTTTCCCTCGTTGAAATCAGCAACGCCTTTAAGCCATACTTGAATACGAAAGCCTCCATTGTTACGATTGGAATATCATCCACCCTCGTGACGGCGGAGAATTACGGCTATATGTCGCCCATTAAATCCGCACTCGAGGGCTGCGTGCGGAATCTGGCCAAATCCTTCAGCGCTGACAGCGAAATTCGATTCAACTCCGTAAACTCGGGTCCCTTAAAGACGAGTGCCTCAGCCGGTATCCCGGGATATCTCGACAATTACCTCTACGCCGAGAAGCTCACTTTTCGAAAACGGGGCGTTCTTACGCAGGAGGTTGCCGATACCGCCCTTTTTCTCCTCAGTGAACGCTCGAGCGGAATTAACGGGCAGGGTATTGTGGTAAATGCGGGAATGGATCTGAATTATTTTGACAAGGAGGTCGTGCGTCCGGCTACGAGGCCGCCGGAAGCAAAACAGGTTGAAGAGAGGGAGTAACCACGGATGTGCTAGCGCAGAGAAGCCGCAATCAAAAAAGAAGAAGAGAACCGCAGATGCACGCGAATGGACACGAATGGAGAAGGTGGCACGGAAAACTCTGGTAACCTTGCATGCCTCGGCAAAGCAGAGCGGCGACGGGTCGCGAACCTTGTCGTGAGCTTTGTCGTGGAATTCAGATTCATTTTCTTTAGAGGAATCTGTCGGACCCTAAGTCCGACAGATTCCCAAGGCAAAAATTTCGGATGAACTTCAGACACGTCTGCCTTGAATCAATCGCTTACGTGCTTCCCCCCGAGCGTTGGACATCTGAAGAGATCGAACTGCGGTTGGCGCCGCTCTATGATCGTTTGGGGCTGCCTTACGGCCGCCTCGAGTTGATGACCGGTATTCGGGAGAGGCGATTCTGGGAGAGGCCTGTACTTGCCTCGGAGGCCAGTGCAATGGCGGGTCAAGAGGCTCTTAAGCTCAGCGTCTTTGATCGGAATGACTTTGATCTTGTGGTCCATACCGGTGTTTGCCGCGACCGACTGGAGCCGGCCACCGCGGCGTATGTTCACCAGAGGTTGGACCTCGCCCCGCATACCCAGATCTTTGATCTATCCAATGCCTGCCTCGGTTTCGTCAATGCCATGGCGCTCACTGGGAGTATGATTGATTCCGGGCAGATTCGAAGGGCGTTGATTGTGGCGGGAGAGGATGGCCGGCCCCTCGTCGAGCGCACCCTCGAGCAGCTCCTCGATCCGAACCTCGATCGAAATTCCATAAAGCCGTTCTTCGCCAACCTTACGGTTGGAGCCGGTTCTGCCGCGGCCGTCCTCTGCCACGACTCTCTCGTCGGCGCGAGTAAGCCGCGGCTCCTCTGCGGGGTCGTCGAAACCGATACCCGCCATAACCAACTCTGCGAAGGAGACACGGCCGGTGGAAGCGGCCTTGAGATGCAGACCAATTCAGAGGAGTTGCTCAATGCGGGAATCGAGGTGGCGGAGAGAGCCTGGGAGAATTTTAAGGAAATTTCCGGCTGGAATGAATCGACTCCAGATCGAGTCATTACGCACCAGGTTGGGAGAGCCCATCAGAGAAGGCTGTTCGAAGCCCTTGGGTTGGATGTGGAGAAGGACTACACTTCGTTTGAAACGATGGGAAATGTCGGCTCTGTCTCCCTTCCTCTTACCCTGGCCCTCGCCGCCGAAACCGCAAATATAAAGACTGGAGACAGTGTCGCCCTCCTCGGCATCGGAAGCGGTCTCAGCTCCATGATGCTGGCCATGGAATGGTGACATTTTTTTCGCACAATACGCTTTCCTAATATTGAAACTGAGGTGCGAAAAAACAGATGTACCTGCTTCCGGACGATCTCCGACCCCTCTATCCCTTTGCCTCACATTATCTGGATCTGGAGAGGAATGCCGAAAAGGGTGGGGGAGATTCGGCTCCACTTCGCTACCACTATCTAGATGAAGGAGAAGGTCCGGCAGTGGTAATGTTCCATGGCAATCCCACCTGGTCATTCTACTATCGCAAACTGGTCACCAGATTGAGAGATCACCACCGCTGTATCGTGCCGGACCATATCGGGTGTGGCCTTTCCAGCAAACCTCAACGATATCCCTATCGCCTTCAAACCCATGTCAGGAATGCGGAGGAACTCCTGAACTATCTCAATCTTGAGCGATTCAGCATCGTTGTGCACGATTGGGGAGGTCCGATCGGATTCGCCTTGGCTGGGAAAATGCCGGACCGAGTCGAGAAGATTGTCGTCCTGAATACAACCGCCTTTCTCTCACAGGACATTCCGCTTCGGCTCAAGCTATGCCGAACGCCACTCCTCGGCGCTTATCTCATTCGCGAATTCAACGCATTCGCCGGTATGGCCGTCCACATGGCCGTGACGAATGCGATGCCTGCCGAAGTCAGGCGTGGATATCTCTATCCCTACAACAGTTGGAGAAACCGCATCGCGACCCATCGATTCGTTCAGGACATACCCTTGAACGCGAAGCATCCCTCCCACGGAGCGATGCGCGCCGTAGAAGCGAATCTCCCCAAGCTCCAGGACAAGCCGATGCTCATCTGTTGGGGGTTGCGTGACTTTGTCTTTACCGAGGCCTTCCTCGAGGGATGGAAAGCGCGCTTTCCCAACGCCAAGGTCCACACCTTTCCCGATGCCGGACATTACCTCCTCGAAGACGCCGGGGATGAAGTGTCAGAGTTGACGCCAGAGTTGGTTAAGGATTTTTTAGTCTAGCAGCCTGTCGGACTTATTCGAACTTTTTTCATCAGGCTGCTAGGAATCTGTCGGTCTCATCTGTGTCGGAATGTCGATCTGTCACGATGAAATCGGCACCACGGGGATGTTAGGAATTCTAAGCCCGACAGATTCCTAAGCCGAAATTCCCAATACCGATCCCGCCTCAGTGGAAGAAATCGTCCTATCTTCGGGTTAGAGAATGCGAAACCGCATATATCCGATCTGCCCTGTATCACCGTGAGGGTAGGAAGCCGCACTCCTTTACCACCGCGGTTCAAGACATGCGTGTAAATCATCGTCGAGAAATCGTCTCAACCAATTACAACGATATTTCACCGTAGATGTTTCAAATCCTGCTTCTTCCGTCAGTGCCGCCCGAACGCCTACCCAGAAATGCTTCCCAACTTCATCTTCCATACTAGTGAACAAATATCCACTATCTTATTCAATTTGCAAGCATCTACTGTTGCTTTTTCCCGGTATTCCGGTAATATGCAACCTGTCGCATATTACAATATTGACGACAGGTTGCATATTACCGGACGTTAAACGCTGTTTCAACCGAGTTAACCAGCAAATAACCAAAAACTTACAACGTATCGGGGCTATCAGCAGTTAAGTAAAAAGCAACTGGTCTGCGATTGTATGATCTACGAAAAGGAGGAGGAAAAAAATGAATCAATTCTCATCCATATGTCTGAACTGGAAATCCATCGCGGCATTCTTGGCGCTGCCGGTTCTCGCAATTCTCGGGCTGAATTTTGCCGGTACAGTCGGAATCTTACTAGGGGTAGCAATTGGCGGCGGCTTGATCGGATACATTCTGTGCGATTTAGAGAAGAAGCAGCGAGGAAGTGCAACCGACGGGCACTAGGTTCACAGTTAAGGCTCCGAATGCTACCAGAAACGTAGATCAATGCGGTCGTGGGCAACGTCGGCTTGCGCCGCCGCGCCACACCGCTAGCGTTACCTTATCGAATATGCATGAACAAGAACCACGTCACGAAGTAGTCAGAGCTGCCATTCTCGAAGTGGTGGAAAACCAAATACGCGACGATAAGCCTCCGGAGACTCGTCAGACTATTGAGCGCCTGCAATCCGAGGGCTGTTCCCCCGGTGAGGCACGGCGATTGGTCTCCCTGGCTGTTTCGGTGGAGATTTTCCAGATCATGAAGCATCAGGCGGAGTTTGATCGGGTCCGTTATGTTTGGAATTTACACCACCTGCCTCAGGAGCCTTGGGATGCGGACGGAACCCTGCTGTACAAAGGCTAACCGTGCTCCACCTTTGCCCGGGCTCCCAAGTCAGGCAAACGGCCACAGTTTTGGTGCCTTCTTTCCAAGAACCCACTCGCGGTCTTCCGGCCGCGCCGACGGTTCGTCTTCGATCCACGGCGGAATGAAAATGCCTTCCTCGGAGTAGGGAAGAGTATCGTGTCTCTCAAACGGCCTGTGCGCCTGAGACCATCCGGCTTGGAGGTAGAAAGGGTTCCCTCCCTTTTTTTGTGTGTGCAGGAAGGAAATGATCGAGTCTGCTACACTGTCGCACGAGGAGTCCTTGCAGGTCAATCGGTCGAAGGGAAGGTCGTGAGGACGGAGGGTCTCGTGCTGAAACCCGGCCAAGGCGGTGTCGTAGCCGCTTTCGTGCAGGATGTGCGAAAGGTGTCTCTCGTCCTCATTGAGATCGAATTCAAAGGTCGCCGCGCAGATACCGATCACCCCGTGGCTGTGCGGATATCGCCCCGTAAAGAGGGAGGCGCGCGCCGGGCTGCACTGGGGCGAGGTGCTGTGGAATCGATCAAAACGGATACCCTCCGAGGCGAAGCGGTCGAGGTGGGGAGTGCCCGCCTGGGGAACTCCGTAGCACCCGAGGTGCTTGCCGATGTCGTGTGAAACGATTACGAATATGTTGGGACGGTCTTCAGTCATTTTCTCTGATCGTGAGTAATTTCGCGTACTATGTATAGATATGATTCTGCTGAACAAGCCGTCGTTTTGGAAACCTCGTCCACGTTCTTGTCACGCTGGGCGGGACGGCTACAAATATCAACGACTTACGAAACTTTGTAGCCGTCCCGCCCAGCGTGACAAGAACGTGGGGGGTTTTCACCGAAATCAGATACAATAGACGAATTGCGTCTGGTGCGATGAGGAAAAATCGAATCTTCATTGCTATTGCTCAACGTAACCTACCAGTTTATAGCCGATTCGAGTACGTAGGAAGTAGAGATGGCTAATTGGTATTCGAGAGCAGTCTTCTTCGTCACTGATCTTGAAACCGCATCTGATTTTTACACAGGTGTTTTGGGTTTCAAAGAAGCATGGGGCTATGAAGAAGACGGAAAAAAAGTTGTCGCTCAAGTAACCCGAGGGGATTGTGAGATCATTCTTGCGACGGAAACTGAACGAGCTGGAAAAGGGCGTATCTTCATCGCCCTCGAAGAAGATGAATTGGAGGTTTTGCAAATGGAGATTGATGCAAGATCAATAGAAACAACAAGAGAGTGGTGGGGCTTTCCCGTCATTGAGATTAAGGACCCTGATGGAAACGAGCTATTGTTTCCAGTGGAGGAGTAGGGTATGGCGAAACGGAAGAAGAATCTCTCGCCCAAGTACCAGCCGTGGGTTGATACGCGCAAGCGCTTCCATCTTTCCCACGCGCACATCCAAATGGCGCGAGAACTCGGCATGAATCCGAAGAGGTTCGGTGGCAAGGCGAACCACAAGCAGAAACCGTGGAAGGCTCCTCTCCCGGAGTTCATTGAAATTCTCTATTTCAAGCGTTTCGGGTAAGAGCGTCCTGCCAATGTCCGGTCGATCGAGCAGATGGTTCGAGACAAGAAGCAGAAACAGGCCGAGCGGAAAGCCCGTAAGCATCAGCGAGAGGAACGCCAACAAGACAAATCAGACGATTCAGAAAGTGAAATGGACATCCCCTTTTGAATGCCGGATTGGCGACGTTTTAAGACAGAAATAGGAAAACAGAAATTGCCACAGAAGAACGCATAGAGCGCAGCGCTGCAAAGCCGTAATCCCGCTGAGCGGGAGAATGATTAAGCAACGAATGAATGAGGGGCAACGAATCGGAAAGAGAACTGAACAGAAGGAAACAAGCATTTCAAGTTTGTATAACAGAGAAATGGGAAACGACTGTTCACAGATTATGCAAGGGCATGAAGCAACTAATGTGCGTGAAACTTATGTCCTAGTTGTGGAATCAAAATATACCGAGAGACAAGGGCAATACCTTGCTTACATACACACCTATACAAAGTTGCACAGGCGTCCGCCGGCCGAAGCCGATATCCAGTTTTATTTTCGAGTATCACCCCCGACTGTTCACCAGATGGTACTGAAACTGGATGAGAAGGGATTGATCAGGAGGAAACCGGGACAAACCCGCTCGATTGAGGTATTGGTGCCGCCTGATGAACTACCCCGTTTGATTTGAACATTCTGCAACGCGTGCAATTTTCGAGCATGGCTCCGAGGCCAGAAAGACGAAAAACTTTCGCTTTCCGCTACACATTTCGAATCAGATTGAAGCGGAAAGCGGAAGCTTTTCGATCTTCGCATTTTCCCGAATCGAGAGAAGAGACTTTGAAACATGACCCTCACGCAATTCCCCGTCTGGACGATTGGTGAGGCCGGTCGATAGTCGGAAGTGCAATGAAGTACTTCGCATACGGGTCCAACATGGCGATTGATCGTCTTCGGGAACGAGCACCGAGTGCACAATGTGTTGGTGTCTTTTTACTGAAGAGTCACGACCTGCGATTTCATAAGGTTGGGGGAGATCGTTCGGCGAAATGCAATGCGTTCTATACAGGATCCGATGCCGACGTGGTGGAAGGGGTAATTTTCGACCTCGATCCAGGGGAAATTGAATCACTGGACAAGATCGAGGGACTGGGGCATGGCTATAAGAAGAAGAGCGTGCACCTGGTTGACTTCAACGGGGTGGAAGCGAAAGCGTTCACCTACCTTGCTACGAATATCAATGAATCTCTGCGCCCATTTTCTTGGTACAGAGATCACGTTCTAATAGGGGCAAGAAATGCTGGCTTGAGGTCCGCCTACGTGGAGAAAATTGAACGAGTCCAGACCGTGCAAGATCCAGACGCAGCCAGGGAAAAGCGCGAGTTAGCAATCCATGATTGAAGCCATCATATTCGATCTCGATGAGACCATTCATGACAGGAGTGCTACACTCCGCAATTTTCTGGTGAAGCAGCATCGTATGTTTGAGTTGTCTCAGCATATCTCAGAGAAGTCGTTCATCGATCGTTATATGACATACCAGCAGAATGGTTGTGTAGCTGCGGAGAGAGTCTATGAACGTTTTTCATCCGAGCTTAACTTGGGTAACGAGCTACGCGAATCTTTAACTTCCAATTACCGGTCCGATTTTGGAAGCGCCGCTATTCCATTTCCAAACGCGGTGGAAGTCTTGAAGAACCTTAGTGAAGACTATCAACTGGGGATGATCACGAACGGAAGTAGGGAAACACAGAATAGAAAGATCGACAGTTTACGAATTCGCGGTCTGTTCAGGTCAGTTAAGATTTCCGGAGAAGAGGGTGTTAAGAAACCGGAGAGAGAGATCTTTTTGCGATGCCTGTCCGAGCTCGAGACAGAACCGGGAAAGAGTATCTTTATCGGAGACAATCCGGATGACGATGTGATGGCGGCTAAGACTGTCGGAGTAAAGATCCTCGGGGCAAGCCCCGAGGCATTTGATATTAGACTTTATGAATTAGAAACGAAGCAAGCTTCGGGGAATTAAACCCGAAGCGATTAAAGGCAATCTGGATGAGAAGTGCATTCTTTGCCCAACCTGGGACCTGCGACGAGGTCGTGGATCAGTTTAGAGAGATTCCCACCGCCATTCTCCGGATTGCCGAACAGGATAGTCGAGACGAAGCCGACTGACACTTAATTGCGACACCGTTATCGTCCTGCCATGCGGGTCGGCTACATATCATGCAGGTTCCATGCGGAGCCAGGAAGAAACGGGAACTAGCAGTGCACGAAATATAAAATGCAGTTTCCCAATATCGACACGACATCGCGCACCCGTGTCCTCTCCGTATTACAATTTCACAGAACCTTGCTTTCTTAGCAAGTTTTTCTCCACGGATACACATAAGGTATTGGTTTTTAATATGATAGAAAATTGAGGATCGCTAAGAGATAGTACCACGGATGACACGGATCATCACGGATGGCATGTTAGTTGGGAAGTATATAATACGCAGAAAGGGTAATGTGTAAGAGAGGATTATACAGGCCAATGGATGTGGGATTGGAAGGAAGAGAGCAGAATTCGCTTAGCGTGAAGACGCGCCTGAACGGGTTAGACAGGATTCGGCAAAAGCCGGCCGGCTCTTGCCGATTCCTGTCTAACCCGTTCCCTCACTCGCGTACGCGAGTAAAGCGAATTCTGCTCTCTTCCTTCCAATCCAATCTCTATCCGTGCAATCCGTGTCATCCGCGGTTTCTCTTCTATTCCTGCGTTTGTTTTGGTTGCGGCTCGGCTGCGCTGGGTGCCTCCGTGTACAACTCGGTGACCCTCTGTGAACCTTCTTCAGTATAATATGCATTCGAGTTGGGTTTTTTCTTTTCCGTTCCTCTTCGTTTACCTTTGTTTCCTTCTGTTAAACTCCCTTCTCTAGGTAAGACCCCCTGATTATTGTTTACACTTTTCCTACTATAAGCTTCAAAGCACGACTGTAAATGCATGGATACTACCGATTCCCCACGATTTGCGGAGACACGATTGTTTTCGTTAGCGAGGACGATCTGTGGACGGTTCCGGTCGATGGCGGAATCGCGCGTCGGCTAACGTCAAATCTCAGTAAGGTGGGCGGTCCCTGTTTATCGCCAAATGGCGAATTGCTCGCATTTACAGGCAGCGAGGAGGGTCCGCCGGAAGTCAATTGCATGCCCGCGGAAGGCGGCGAGGCGAGGCGATTGACTTACCAGGGATCGAACGCAACCGTAGTCGGATGGAACCCAGATGGGTCTGAAATCCTCTATTCGAGCGATGCCGGCGAGCCGCATTGGACCTGGTTGTGGAGCGTCTCACCGGAAGGTGGGGAACCCCAGCGCCACCCCTACGGCCCGGTCAAACACGTTACTTTTGGTCCATCCGGTGGTGTCGCTCTGGGTCGCATGACGCGAGATCCGGCGACCTGGAAGCGCTATCGAGGAGGCACGGCGGGGCGGCTCTGGGTTGATGTGAAGGGCGATGGGGATTTTCAACTGCTTGAGCCGGCAAATGGCAATTTTACCACCCCGATGTGGATCGGTGAACGCATCTATTTCATTTCCGACCACGAAGGCATCGGGAATATCTACTCCTGTCTGCCGACGGGTGAACAGTTAAGGCAGCATACCGATCAAACAGAATACTACGCTCGCTGGGCACAGACAGATTGGAAGCGTATCGTCTACCACGCCGGTGCAGACCTTTTTGTATACGACATCGAAAGCGACTCAGACGTGCCTGTTGATATTGAGTTTCGGAGTCCCCGTATTCAGCGTCAACGCAAGTTCACGAGTCCCGCAAAGTATCTCCAGGATTTTTATGCGCATCCGGACGGGCACGCTCTCGTTTTGACCGTGCGCGGGAAGCCGTTTACAATGGCGAATTGGGAAGGCGCCGTGCTCCAGAAGGGTGAGCGTGACGGCGTTCGCTATCGTCTGACGCAGTTCCTCAACGACGGGAAACGCCTCGTAACCATCTCCGATGCGGGCGGAGAAGAAGCAGTTGAGATCCACGCCCATGACGCTGAAGAGAATATCGTGCGCCTCGAAGGTATTGACATCGGTCGATCAACGGGACTGGAAGTCTCACCCCAGAATGACCAGATCGCGATAAGCAATCATCGATTCGAACTGTTACTCGTCGATCTGGAGACAAAGGAACTTCGACGACTCGACAGAAGTGAATACGGCAACATCGCTGGATTCTCATGGTCGCCCGATGGACGCTGGATTGCCTATGGGTTCGCGTCTACTGAACGTACTACTTCGATCAAAGTCTGCAAAGTGGAAACAGGTGAGACGTGGATGGTAACACCGGCCGAGTTCTTCGACTTCGGCCCAGCGTGGGACCCTGAAAGTAAGCAGCTCTACTTTCTTTCATATCGCGAATTTAAACCTGTCTATGACCACATCCACTTCGAGTTAAGCTTCCCGCAGGCCATGCGCCCAATGCTGGTGACGTTGAAAAAGGACGTGTTGAATCCATTCGTTCCCCTGCCGCGGCCGTTGGAGGAAAAGAAGGAAGAAGAGAAAAAGGGGGAAGGGAAGAAAGATGAAAATGGAGACGAGGAAGAGGAAAAATCGATTGAGATAGATTTCGAAGGAATTGAACAGCGAGTAGTTGCGTTTCCATATCCAGAGGGTCGCTATGGCAGGATTGCGGGGATGAAAAATAAAGTGCTGTTCACATCATTTCCGGTCGAGTCCGCAATTCAGACCTTTCCCCGCAAAGAGTCCGAGCCGAAAGGGACGCTTCACCTCTACGACTTCAAAGAACAGAAAAAGGACAAGGTTGTGACTGGCGTCGATTCGTTTGTCCTCTCGCGGGACAGCAAAGTACTCATCTATCGAAGCGGTGATCGACTCCGCGCAATTAAGGCGGGCGAGAAACCGAGCGAGGACGGAAAATCTAAAGGAAGTGATGAACCGAGTCGGCGCAGCGGTTGGCTTGATCTCAATCGGATCAAAGCTTCCATCGTGCCGACCGCCGAGTGGAAGCAGATGTATCGGGAAGCATGGCGGCTCCAGCGTGATTATTTCTGGACAGAGGACATGTCGGATGTCGATTGGGAGCGCGTCTATGAGCGGTATCTGCCATTGCTGGAGAGGATTGCGACGCGTTCCGAATTCTCTGACCTGTTGTGGGAGATGCAGGGAGAACTCGGTACTTCGCACGCCTATGAGTTTGGCGGGGACTACCGTTCTTCACCGAACTATCAACAGGGGTTTCTCGGCGCGGATTTCGTCTGCGATGAGAAGACGAGCGAGTATCGCCTCACCCACATCGTGCACGGCGATGCATGGGAAGAAACGAAAGACTCTCCACTTAACGAGCCCGGAATCAACGTCAAGGTGGGCGACAGCATCATTGCGGTTGGAGGTCAAGGACTTAACAGGGAGCGTTCTCCCGGTGAACTCCTGGTGAACCTCGGTGGACAGGAAGTTGAGCTGACCATTCGTGATTCGGAGAGTGGCGGAAACCGGAAAGTCATCGTCAAAGCCCTCCGAAGTGAACGTGAAGCCCGTTATCGGGAATTTGTCTCAAGAAACCGTACCTATGTCCGCGAGAAGACAGACGAAAAAGTCGGTTACGTTCACATTCCCGATATGGTTGGAAATGGTTTTGCCGAGTTTCATCGGGGTTATCTCGCGGAGATAAGCTGTCCCGGCTTGATCATTGACGTACGGTTTAACAGGGGCGGGCATGTCTCACCGCTCATTCTGGAGAAACTTGCACGGCGACGGATCGGATATGACATTCAACGTTGGGGTAAACCCGTACCGTATCCCTATGATTCGGTATTGGGACCTCTGGTAGCAATAACCAACGAACTCGCGGGTTCGGATGGTGATATATTTTCGCATTGCTTCAAGCTGATGAAGTTGGGGCTCCTCATAGGTAAGAGGACCTGGGGCGGGGTGATCGGCATCAATCCTCAGTCGCGGTTCGTTGACGGTGGCCTCACGACCCAGCCCGAATATTCATTCTGGTTCACCGATGTCGGCTGGGAAGTGGAGAATTACGGCACCGATCCCGACATCGAAGTCGATTATCGTCCTCAGGACTTCAAAGAGGGCAACGACCCGCAGCTCGATCGCGCGATCGAAGAGATTCTGAAACAGATGGATGAGAATCCACCGAAATTGCCAGACTTTGGCGAACGCCCGCGTCTGACGCTACCCACTTGATTTTTGGGGTCTACAGTAACATGCGCTTCGACTGGCGGTCGGTGTTTTCTTTGCACACCGGGCCGTTCCGAGGATGAAAGTAGTACCGAAAATACATCCTGAACACGGAGGACCCAGTGCTCATCAAAACGCTACTGAATCGGTGCTATTGGCTCAAGAGCTTTGTTTACGCAAAGGCGAGTATGGAAATGGTGAAATCGGAGGAGGCGATTGTGGTGCAGATTGAGCCGCGCAAGAATAGTCGGGTGTGCTGTTCGGGGTGTGGCCGGAGTCGATCGGCTACGAATTCCTAAGGTGTGATCTTGCTTTGAAGAAACCCACCCCTTACCCCTCCCAGGAGGGGATCTTTGCACTTAGGGCTCATTGATAAAGTTCCCCTCCTGGGAGGGGTAAGGGGTGGGTTCCCTTTGCCCGGAGGGGTGGCCGCACTCACCTGAAAATTCAAGTCATGATTAAATCTCAGCGACTCTTGTTTCTTGGGGCGACTCTCGGACTATTGAGTGTTTTTGCCGCAGGGGTCTTGGTTGGCCGGGTTTTTTTCTTATTCCAGGAAATGTAGAATGCGACACGGAGCGATCGCTCGCAGTCGATGAATACCGCGATCAAGCCAAGGGAGATTTGGAACATCTCGGGGAGAAAGTGGCCGATCTTGAGTTGCGAAACTCCGAACTGCTGCTGCGTATTGGTAAGTTGGAGAGGGAACGAACAGAAGAAAACAAGATTCAGAGGGATTCGTCAACAAGATTTCCTGTGTTTTCCTTTGGTGGTCTCAACCAGAGGGATTCGTCAGTCTCACCAAAAGAGCCTTTGAGGTGATTCATATTCCTGTGTTTTCCTTTGGTGGTCTCAAGCTTACAGAAGAAATATCAGAAGTTATGAGATTTACCGAGGGAGAACGTGCGAGCATAGAAAAGACCCTTGAAAGATTGAATCGCGAAATTAGAGACTATGAACGACTCAACTTGGAGGAAGTTTGGAAAAATGGTGATACTGCTGAGTATAGAATACCCATGTTTTCTGAAAAGGGGCAACAGATGCGTGGTAAGCTAAAAAAGCACTTTCAAACAACCTTAGGAATTGCGAGGGCTGATCAGTTCTTTAGAAAGGCAGGCAATGAACTAAATGAAGCCTTCAGCTACTTTGGACAAGCCGAGAAAAGAATAACCATTAATGATAAACTTCGCTTTCCAGTGGGCTATTCAAGGAATGACATGATACGAATTTCCGAGATGTTCTACGATTCTTCTGGCAACTATCTGGATGGAAGGAATTACTCTAGTAAACGTGGATTGCCGGATAGACTTTCCCATCTATTTGAGGTGGAAGCTCTAGAAAATCCGATCAACGATGACCCCTAAATGCATTCGCGGAAGGTACTGAGATTATCCTCTTCCTCTTGGTTTCTAAAGGCCTTATTTTGGAAATGGATATTGCTGCGCAAATCCATATAGGAGCCTCGCAATTCAGCTTAAAGTTGCGGTGAAGTAAGATGAAAAAAGTTGATGACCAGTCCTACCTCCTGGAGAACCAGTACAAGACTGCCTCAAATTTGAATGCGCGTGCGAATCTGCACGCCAGATTTTCGACGAATCGGCAGGGCTGGATCGATTGGATATTCAGTCATTTTGAATTTCCGACGGATGCAGCGATTCTGGATACAGGTTGCGGTCCGGGGACCCTGTGGCTGAAGAATATCGAAAAGCTCAATAGCTCCTGGAAACTCACTCTGACCGATTTCTCTTCAGGCATGCTCGAACAGACCCGAGCCAACCTATCTGAGGCATCTTCGAATTTCTCTTTCCAGGTCGCCGATATACAGGATCTGCCGTTTGAAGATCGTTCCTTTGACGCTGTCATTGCAAATCACATGCTCTACCATGTGCCCGATCTGAAGAAGGGACTACTGGAAGTTAGAAGAGTCTTAAAGGGTGCCGGGAAATTCTATGCGGCGACAAATGGAATAGCTCATATGGCAAAGCTCTTCGAGCTGATGTCGGATTTCCTTGGTCGGCGAGTTCACAACAGTCGTGATGATTTCGGATTCAGATTAGACAACGGAGTCGCAATCCTGTCGGAGTATTTCTCAAATGTAGAGGTACTACGCTTCGAAGATCATCTCCATGTAACTGAAGTGGCGCCCTTGATGGATTATTACAATTCGAGCGGTAGACTCTCCGAACCGATTGCAGACCGGAAGGAGGATTTTCGGGAATTTCTCGAAGCCAGGTTGCAGAAATCCGGTGCCATTCGGATACAGAAAGATGCGGGAACGTTTATTGGAAAAGTGTGAATGGAAACAGCGAATGAGAATCATCTTTTACACCCTTGGAATTCTTTCCTTTCTTGTGGCGCTGCCATTTCTGGGGTATTCCTATTACAGGATGTTTTGGTACGATCGGGAGTACGATGCCCTGCGAAGGGAGATTGGTAAGTATCCTGACTATCGGATCACCGATCACTGGCGTCACGAGGACCTTACACTCGAGGACTTTGGTTTCACCGTGGCCTTTGGAGAAGGTGCCTTCCAGATCGATATCATAGACGGCACACGGGTTCGCATTCCATCGGATGAATTCGATGGGCTCTTAGTCAATTATCAGGGCGATCGCACCTACTACATCAGTTGGATCGGCGACGACTACTGGCAAAGTGCGCCGCTGCCTCCGATCGGCACGGTTGCGGAGTTCATCGAACATGCACCCTTGGTAGTTAAAGCGCTCCGCGCGCGTCCTTCGTTAGCTACGGATCCAAAGCCATGGCCCAACGGAAAATATCCGAAGCTACTGCGTATCATGATTCCGCGGTTGACCATTAAGGCACTTGCGCCGAAGACCGTTGCTGAGCACAGATAACAGGCGCATACCAATATGAATGAGCCGTCCGACCATCAAGAACTTGGCCATTCGCGAAAGATTGAATAAGGGAGGAAGTGTGTAGGACTCTGCCGTACGGCAGAGGATGAACCAAATTCGCAAATCGAAACTGGAACGCCCTCCGTTCTGCCGTACGGCAGAATCCTACGACCTTCGGTGTTCAGCCTGACAGAAATGTTAGACGGTATTGAGATACTTGAGCACATTCGCGGGTGTCAGAATGAAGTGTTCAAAGCGACGGTGCAGGGCGAAACGTGTATCCTACGCTTGACGGACCCTGACCATCGATCGCGTGAGGCTCTTGACGAAGAATTGAGATTACTGAGGGATCTCGAGGCAGTCACGAGTATTGTAATCAAGCCCCTGACATTTCCATCGGGCCGACTTATAGAGGAAACCCGATACGAGGGTAGGTTCTACTGTGCAGTTTTATTCCCTTACATAGAAGGAGCCTCCTTCGACATCTCGTCATTTGCTAAAGCCTTCGATTACGGAGAGCTACTTGGAGAGCTACTTGCCGAGTTTCATACCGTCTTATCTGAGCTGAGTTGTCGCTATGATCTATACGTTATGGAGAACAGATTGAAAAAAGACCAATTGATCCACGGTGACTTCAACCCGACCAACGTTCTGTCCAGCGACGCCTCCCATACGGTTATTGACTTCGAGAACGCCTGTTATTCGTCATACGAATACGAACTAGCCAATTCAATCTACATGGTGCTGTTCGATACGCGCCATAATCCGGCAGGACTTCTGGATTCCGGAATCATTGATGGTTTCCTGACGGGATACACCCAAGACAGGAGGGTGAACTTTGCAGTCGTGCGTTCGGAAGTTGATAGACGGGTTTCAATGCTGAAAGGGTGGCTCAACGACCCCGCTTCAGCTCCTCTATCAATTTCTGCTTCGCCTGAGGGCTGGAAACGGGAACTGGAGAATTTTGTCCAGGCTTACCGTAGGGGGATGTATGAGAGCATTCTCACCGGAATTTAGGTCGAGAAGAGAGCTGAAAAGAAAACCGTGGGCAGTTTCGTGATCCACTATTTAGGGCTGTTTGAGCTTTCGGCGTGCAAGTGCCTACTAGACCTCGAACAAGTGTGATTGGAATATACTAACGCAATTCAAAAGAAAACCGTGGGCAACACAGTTTCGTGATCCACTATTTAGAGGCTGTTTGATTCGTTTCGGCGTGCAAGTGCCTACTAGTTTGGTTGCTGCATACTGCCACTTATTGC
Source organism: Candidatus Moanibacter sp. (assembly GCA_965215885.1). Lineage (GTDB taxonomy): Bacteria > Verrucomicrobiota > Verrucomicrobiia > Opitutales > UBA2987 > CBDCEW01. The sequence continues at coordinate 28,465 of CBDCEW010000098.1, read as the reverse complement.
AAACAATCGATTAATGAAGATTTTCTCGTTTGATTCAGAGATTGCCGATCCGATCACCCAATTCGAGAGCTGCAAGAGCGCTTCAGTATATATTGCACAGGGATCTGGCGCTCTGAATGTATACTGCGTATATATTGATCCAGAAGGATCCATCGGAGAGCATCCTTCCGGATTCTGCCAGATTTTCCTCGCGGTAAGAGGAACGGGATGGATTTCTGGATCTGATAGGGTTCGAGTGCTGATCTCCGCCGGTCAAGGCGCATATCTTGAGGAAGGTGAATTACATTCGAAAGGAAGCGAATCAGGAATGATGGCAATAATGATCCAGATGGATAACGCCGAATTGCTCGCACCATCGACATGAGTAGGTGCGAGGCTTGAGCAGCAAACTCCATTGTTTCAAAAATCAGAGAATGACTGAATCTCTCAAGTTCGCAAAAAACAGGGCCTATAAGTTCTGTGAGGAACAACAGACCGCGTTGGACGAAGGTCGGATTACTGAGAAGGAGTGGTTCGATATTCATAACAGGACCTTTACAGAGTATTACCTCGCGGCGGACAATCCGCGCGCCCAGTCCGGGCACAGTGGCGGGGAATCCGTCTATCGCTATACCCGCGGAATGATTCTGGAGGCAATCGACAGCGATGGGGACTTTCTCGATGTGGGGTGTGCCAATGGACATCTCATTGAGATGCTGGATCAGTGGTTGGGCGGCTCAGGTTTGAAAGTGGAGTTTTACGGCCTCGATATCTCCGAAGGATTGCTCGATTTGGCAAAACGCCGGCTTCCGCAGTGGGAAAATCGATTCTTCACCGGAAACGCCATGTTCTGGACGCCTGAGAAGAAGTATGACTTCGTTTGTGTGGCCGAACTCGAGTATGTGCCGAGGGCCAGGGAACATGAACTGATGGAACATCTGTTGTCCGATGTCGTGGCACCTGGCGGCCGTTTTATTTTGGGACCATTAACCGAGGAACAGGGAAGCCGGGAAATGGAAGCGATGGTGCGTTCTTGGGGATACACCCCAACTGGATACTGCGAGAAATCACATATCGAACATCGGAAACTGTGCAAAAGAATGCTCTGGTTTGATAAGACATAGGATTCTTGCTTTGAGCTACGAATCCCCATCTGCTCTCAACGAAAATTCTTTGGGCCAAATCCGTTGCCGTGCATTTCCCGGGGAGCGGGGCTTACCAATTGCGTTTTAACGAAACCAGGGAGAAGACTTCGAACAATGGCCATTATCCTCGACTCAGATCAGCCTTTCACCAAGGGGAGGAGTTATCCCGTAAGCCGAATTCGGGGACGCAAAACAATCACCGCATCTGTCGGCGCCGAACAGAGTGAAGTTTGGGAGCAGCACCAAGAACCCGGCGGAGTAATAAATCCTCACTACCACGACGTAGAAGAAACGATCGTGGTCCTGGCGGGAAGAGCATCGGTGACTATTGGAGACGACGCACCAAGGGAATTATCCGCTCCGTTTTCGCTCTTTATCCCTTCAGGTATCGTCCACAGAATCGAGAACGTAGGGGATACAGATACTCACTCCATCGCGTTCTTTCCGAAAATCAATCCACAGACGATATACGTGGAGCCATGAGTATTTCCTGGAGAAGGCACGAGCCCGGCTCAGCAGGAGACGATGGAGTGGTCCCCGCTGGAGAGCATTTTCAAAGAGTTAGCCCGCTGATGCAGTAGCCAACCCACCGATCCTTGCGGTGACCGATCAAAGTAAGAGGAAACCTGACCCATGGTTCTGTTATTTTTGATTTTCAATAAATTAGAAATAATACTCCATTATCATTCTGTCCGGTGAGATTTGGTTTCTCATCTTCAAATTAATTGGATTCGGGTGAGCGCCTTGTCGGTATTCACATCTGGTGAATCTGTCCGCCCTATCATTGTCGTCATGATCGTAGTTGAAATTCGACCATAAATAATGGATCAAATCTGTCCCGGGTTTGGTCGAGAAAGGTCATGAGGGAAAATATCAGGAAATCTCTAGCGAATCAGTGGAGAGAATGGCGTGGCACGATCTTTTTTGTCGTATTCATTCTTATTCCCTTGAAATCAAGCCTGGCGGATTGGAATTGGGTTCCTTCGGGTTCCATGAATCCAACCATCCTGGAGGGAGATCTGGTTTATGTAAACAAACTGGCCTATGGTCTCCGCATTCCCCTCACGCTACACCGTTTGAAGCAGTGGTCAGAGCCCGAGAAAGGAGATATTGTTGTCTTGTTTTCCCCTGAAGACGGCATTCGTTTGGTAAAAAGAGTGATCGGAGTTCCCCATGATGAAATCGAAATGAGGAAAAATATACTCTACATCAATGGTGAGCGGTTGGACTATTCGGAATTACCTGGTGAATACACGAGGGATTTGATGCCCGAACTCAAGCGCCACGCAAAATTCGCTGAAGAGGATCTAGTTGGTAGAAAACACGCGGTTATGAGTATTCCAGTAATTCCCACGGACAAGAGAGATTTTGAAAAAATCGTCGTTCCGGAAAAGCACTATTTTGTAATGGGAGATAATCGCGATATCAGCAAGGATTCGCGCTTTTTCGGTTTTGCAGAACGCAGGCTGATAATTGTGGAGGCTACTAACGTGATCGCCTCTTTTAATAAGCTGGATAAGTAGCAGCCCCGGTTTGGGAGATTCTGTACGGCACTGAACTAACGAATCGGAAGAGGTTGGTGGATCCGAATGGCGCTAAGATTTGCGATTCGTAGCTCGGGACTTTAGCCCGAGCTTCTGCATCGACGCGGGCTAAAGCACCGCGCTACTGAAATTTCGGTCTTGATAATGGCCGTTATAGCAGCTGAACGATCTTTAGGAGTAAAAACATCGTCGGGATTGCGACATGAGTAAGGCATTCAAGGTGGACAAGGGCCTGGGGCTTGAAGAAGCAGATGTCGAGCGAGGCTATGAAATCTGGGCGAGTTCCTACGATCAGATGCTGACTACCTGAACACAGCTGTTGATGTCGAGTTCGAGTTGCTTGAAACACAGGAGAGCTACGTTCCGGCAAGATGGGGCAAAATGAGCAGCACCTACCGTGATGTGATCGGGCATCCATTGGGGATTGGTTTTCGATGGGGAATCGGAAACAAGAAATCTGTTGAACCATAAGTTCGACAGATTTCTTGTTGCTCGGAGCCTGCCGACCAAAGTCTTACAGGCTCCAAGTTGGATATTTTTCGGGTGCTCCCTTGTAGCGTTGCTCGGAGATTGCAGCGGTTCAAGGGACAGATTGTTCAGGGAACTGCGACAGCACGAAGCGCGAGATCACGCTACCTGGGAAGGATGGGACAGACGAGATATAAGCGACCGAATCATTCCGGCACCAGATGTGATTATCGATTATCTAAGGAAGGATAATATTTACAATGGATGGGAAGAAATTCCGGAAGCTGCTCGAATCGATCCCGCGTTTCATGCAGATATTGTCAGTGCATTTGTGAAATTTCCGGAAGCGGTACAGAAGCATTTTCGGGAGTATACAGTCGCCGTTTTCCTGGTTCGACAGCTGGGCGGAACAGCTTACGGAGAAGCCCTCAGAGAATACGAGGATATTAGAAAAGGATTTATAGTTCTCGATGTGGATCCATTGAAAAGAGCAGCTAACGAGTGGGCCACCTGGAAAGAGAGCAGCGCGTTTTCAGGTAACATTTCGTATCGATTGGAAGCCGTGATTGAAGAGAAAGAGTCAGACGATCGGATCCAAGCCATTCAATACATTCTTCTACACGAAATAGGGCATATGGTTGGCTTTGCGAAGGAGGCACACCCTAATTTGTTTAAAGGGGGCGATCCCGAGAATTGGCCCTTTTGAAAACTGTCATGGCGATCGTCTAATGGCGATTATGAAAGTGTATTCGATGATGATTTTGAACAGAGAAAAAGTGTGAGATATTACAGGTTCGATGATGCTGAACTGCGCTCGGAAGATATTCCCGGCGTCTACCAGAGTCTTGTTCGAACAGACTTTGTATCGCTCTATGCAGCGACGAACATATATGATGATTTTGCCGAGACCTATGCTATGTATGTTCATGTCGTTATTCAGAAGCGGCCCTGGACTCTCAGCATCAAGCGAGATAACGAGACGGTAGTGGAGATCGACCGACCAATCCTGAAGGAGCGGTGCGGCACCAAAAAGGGGTATCTAGACCCCATTCGAAAAGCCTTTCGAGCGGGCGGTTTAAGGTTCTCCGCCACGGGCGGACCAGCCTATGGCTGGCAGGTTTCGGGTTTTAGGCTGCCGGCGCTGCCGATGAGCAGGTATTGAGCGGCCATCGGCGTGGCTTGCTGCACAATACGTATATTTGCCGCTGTCTGGAGGCATACTCATCCCGTGGTGCTTTTTTCTCTGAGCTTCAAAGCGGTCAGATTCAGGCTGCCTGTTCCAGTTCCTCCCCTCGGCGTTTCTTCATCAGTATGATGCGGCAGAAGTTGTAGGCCAGAACCTTCTCGAGCAGTTCATCGCCTACCGCATCGATGCCGCGGCGGCCGAGTTCGCCAAAGGCAAATCCATCTTTAATCGTGAACATCAGCGACTCCACTGCGGAGCGATCGCGGCGTGCCTCGCGATACGCCTCGCTCTCCCAGTCCTCGGGGGTGGTCAACTTCTTGCCCTTCGCCCCACTGATACTGATCTGCTTTACCCCCATGCTCAGCACCTCCTTGCGTCCCTTCGCCGAAGCATATCCGTCATCGGTGCTGACCAGTTCAGCAATGACACCGGTGCGCTTGATCGAATCGCCGATGGCCGGCGCCAGCTCAATGGAGTCTGCCGCGTTGCCTTGCGGTACGATCAGGCTGGTGACAAAACCGTTTTCGCTGCGAACCAGTTGTGGCTTGTACCCGATCACTGGATTGCGGCTGCCCTTCTTGATGTAGGCCGCCGATCCGTCCGAGAGGCTCAGGACCTTCTGTGTGGACGGTAGCTTCTTTTCGTGAAACACCCGATCATGAGCATACTCAACAACCCGCTTGGCGTCGGCAATATCGCCCCTGATCTGGCTCAATGCCCGCTCCAGAAGCTCCCGGCGAGTGGGAGGCAGTGAATCCATCGACAGGCCCTCTTCAAGATGGCTCAGTTCCCCCGTTAGTGAGTCGGCCGCCTTGCGGCCCCGCTTGAGCAACCGCCGGTAGTGTTTCTTCAGCTTGCCCTTCGACTTCGGTTTGCCCGCGGCCAGACAAATCTGAAACTCCAGCTTGTCCATTTCCTCCAGCCAACGCCCAACCCATCCCTTGCGAAAATCCTCCAGCCCGAAGACATGCAACTTCTGACCCAAACGATTGGCCCGCATCAAAAGACCGCTCAGAATCTTCCCATCGGTGGGCCAGCAGCTGTTTGCTTTCACCGAGGTGCTGTCGATCGTCAGCTTCCCGAAATCGTCCCATTGCTCCTGGAGGATAAACCCAATCTGTTTATCAAAGATCAACTCGCGGGTCGTATGGCTGACCAGGTTCACGTTCTCCAGAATCGTCGTCACCGCCGGCATTCTCAGTCCCCCGCTCTGCAAAAATCCGTACAAGCTCATCGACTCGCGCACAAACCGCCGTGCCGGTTTCGTGGTCAACGAACCCAGAAACCCTCGAAGCATCACGAACACGTATACCGCATAAGCCGGCATCCGCGGCCGGCCTGCCCCAAGATTCAATTCAGCAGCCAGAATATTCTCCTCCTCGATGTCCAGCTCCGGCAGCTCCGCTGTGCGCCCTTCAAAGAACCTGCGATCTTCCAATCGAAGTTTCTTCTTCTCACGCGCATGGGCGTCCAGATCCTTCTCGATCGCCTCGATGATTTGCGCCGCGAACCCGGCCAATTCTTCAACTTCATCCAGAAAATCACGGAAATCCGTGTCTGGAACCGGCAGAATGAGGTTGCTAAGGGGCGTCTTATCGCTTTTGTTCTCCTCTGTCGCACATGTTGGCATGTTTAACTCCTTTCTTAATCTTAAGTTGTTAAACACTAGCATGTTGCGACACTTTTTATCAAGCCAAAAAATGATTTTCTCAAGTTTTTCTTGCGCCTTTTGCGCCTCTTTGCGGCCAATCAGTAGCTTTTCGGATAAGGTCTATCTAGAAGAAATATTCGGAAGAACGGAGCGAGATTCTTGACATTGAATTGGCGATACAGTAGTGTATTACCCTCTTCCAGAATAACTTATGAATCGAATGGAAACGACTTTGAACAACATCGATGCGAAAGCATCGGCTTTGGGCGAGAGTCACACGCTTGCTTCGGTTCATAGAGGAGCTTCATAGGCTCAACTTTCTAACTGCCAGACCTGTGGGCTGGCGATCCCTTGTTTTCTTCCAGGCGGACAAAATGGGCCGCTGTTAAACGTCAATAACACGATAAGGAGATTGAAAGATGACTGGATTTGATAAAATCGAATCGCCCGTGGAGGTGGAACTCGTTGTTTCATTCTTCGACCTGACCCGGTTTGCGAGATTTGCCCGACCGCTTTCGCCGGGCGGCATGTTTGACTTCATGTCACGATACTACGAATTCGTCGGTGATATAATCGAAAGGGATGGGGGAATAATCGTGAAATTCATCGGCGATGCTGGTCTTGTGGCCTATCCGGGCGATAGGGCGGACCTTGCAGTGTGCCACTTGAAAGAGCTAAAAGATAGAGGGGATGAATGGCTGCGTTCGCAGGGTGCGGAGTGTCGCCACGTGATAAAGGCACATTACGGCCCAGTCATGTGCGGTCCTCTCGGAACGAAGCGAGAGAAGCGGCTTGATCTGTTTGGCCAGACAGTCATGACTGCCGCCGTGTTGAATTCCAGCGGACTCGCGATTACACCACAGTTGTTCAGAAAGCTGAATCCTGAGACACGTAAGTTACTGAAGAAGCACACACCGCCAGTCACGTACATACCGGTGGAGGAGAGACATTAGACCGGAAATCTCAGGGATTTCCGGTCTTGTGCGATAAGCGGGTTAGTGGAGACAATTGCCAGATTCAGCACTCTTTCTGAGGCCTATTTGAAACGATCGGTGCTCGAGGCGTGTGGGATCGACGCCTTTATTCCCGATGAGTATTCCGCTCAAGTAAACTGGATGTATATCGGCGCAATGGGCGGAATTCGCCTGCAAGTGCCGGAGGAATCAGTCAAAGAGGCAGGAGAGATTCTCAATCTGGATTTCGAACACGAGAAGGGAATCATGGAGTGTCCATACTGCGGTTCATCGAATGTGCACATGATGGAACTGTCCCCTTGGAGTGCGATCTTACTGATTCTATCCATCTTCGTTCCGATTCCCTCCCGTAAAGTCCTTTGCCTCGACTGCGCGGAGACGTTTAAGATGAAGCCGGATGGAGGTAGCGGATCTCTGCGTTAGATCGGTTTCGACGAAATCACGCGATCCTGTGTCAGCTCGGGGAATGTGAAGATCGAAAAGCTTCCGCTTTCCGCTACGGTAGGGTCAGCAAGCCGTAGCGGAATGCGGGAGCATTTCGTCACGCCTTTGACAGAATACCAAGAGATGAGACCTACCCGCTACGTCAAACCGGACTATCCTGCTGATGCTTTTGCCGGTACGGCGAGCTACTATGCCCGCTACCGTGCACCGTATCCAAATGCTCTTATTGAGGACCTCACGAAACGATCAGGTATTACGGGCGAGGGTAGGCTGCTCGATCTGGCATGTGGTCCGGGACGCGTGGCTCTTTCTCTCGCTTCTCGGTTTCGGGAGGTGTGGGCCATCGATCTGGAACCCGAGATGATCGAGGTCGGCAGACAAGAGGCAGAACAACGGAGAATAGGTAACATCAGGTGGATGGTCGGCAAAGCCGAGGAGTTGGAAGCAGAGTCAGCATCCTTTGAGTTGATTACAATCGGAGAGGCATTCCACCGACTCGATCAGTGGCATATCGCCAAGCAGGCGCTCCGGTGGTTGTCGTCCGGGTGCTTTCTGGCCACGATAGGGTGCTACAACATCAGAAGTGGGACGGAGACGTGGAAACGAATCGTCTCGGACACGGTAGGGAAATGGGTGAATCGTAAGGGTGGGCGGGAAAAAGATTCAATGCTTCCAGAACCGGGCAGGGGACCTGACCATAGTCAGCTTGTCTTAAAGGAAGCTGGATTTGAGGAAGTTTTTAATTATTCCTTTGTCGAACCGCATGTCTGGACAGTGGATTCGGTTATTGGAAATCTATTCTCTACTTCTGTCTGTTCGAAGAAAGTCCTGGGTGGTAGAGTTGGGGCGTTTCAGGCCGATCTCAAAGATGCACTACTCGCGCATGACGCCGGCGGGAAATATCCAGAGAATCTAAGGTGCGGATATACTCTTGGAAGAAAACCAATCTGATTGGTAGAGGAAAGTATGCCGCGGGTTCAAGCGATAGTGGTTCGTGATGACCGGGTGCTCATGGTAAAACACCGCCATAACGAGCAAGAATGGTGGTGTCTGCCTGGAGGAGCATTGGAAGATCGTGAAACGCCAATGGAAGGCGCGTTGCGTGAGTTGAGAGAGGAATGCAATGTAAAGGGAACGATTGTGAGAGAAACCTCCCATGTCTGCTACAAACCCGATGACGAGACTGTCTCATTCCTCGTCGACGTCGAAGATCAGGACCCGTCACTGGGATACGATCCTGAAGTTCCAGTTGGGCAGGAGGTTCTGGTGGACGTCCGATGGTTGAAGCTGACCGAAATCCCTGAACGGGATCGGGTGTTCCTTTGGGCAGCCGGTCTTCTAGGCGTGGATGGGCTTCTTGCGGAGGTTGAAAGCTGGGGAAACGAGATAAGCTATCCGGGTCAGGAGGATTGCGACAAGCCGGACGGAGGCGATAAGTTTGAGTAAGAAGACATTCAAATGCTCGAATCGGATACCCATGAGCCCCTCGACCGTGACCAATCCTGCAGATTGGCGGCAGCCCTCGAGAGCGGACCTGAGACGACGATGGATATTCACTGCCTTAGTCGCGGCCTTGCCAGAGCGTACGTGCTGGGTGAACCGAGTGCTTTCGATGCACGCCGGTCTGGTCGACAGGGTCAGACAATTGGGCATCATTGCACGTTGCTGAAATACTCGGCTTTGAGGAATACAGCCGACCTAAGTATGTTATACGGGAAAAATCCTAGCCCACCGAAATGAATAGTGATTAGCAACAAAGTCTATATTCGCCAAATTAAAGAAAGCGACAGCGTCGTGATATCCGACGCTTTTACTGCTCAAGGGTGGAATAAACCGAAGAAGAAGTACGACACGTATCTTGAAGAGCAGACAGCGGGAAGACGGGATGTTCTGATTGCAGAGATCAATGGCGAATTTGCCGGTTACCTGACCATCGATTGGGATGCGGCTTACCCTCCATTTAGAGAGGCAAAGATCCCGGAAATTGTGGACTTCAATGTTCTCATAAAATATCGCCGGAAGGGTATTGGCACGGCATTGATGGATGAGGCAGAGAACAGAGTGTCGAAAAGATCCGACATCGCAGGTATCGGTTTCGGACTTACGGATGACTACGGGAATGCGCAGATCATGTATGTAAAACGAGGTTATGTACCGGACGGAAAGGGTGTATCTCAACGAGGATCCTTCTTGAAGTATGGAAATGAAGTCACTGTCGACGATGATTTGGCCCTCTACCTGACGAAGCAGCTGTCGAATGGTACACCACGAAGGAGAAATACAGGAGAACAGAAGAAAGGCAGAATTGAATAAGGAAAGCATGAAATTGAGAGGCTGACCGTAGGTGAGAGCTGAATAGACGGGACGAATTGAATCTTGACTGTTGCTGTAATCGAAAAATCTGAGTCTTTTGTGAACCTATATGAGCCAGGCCCTGATATCCGGCTGTAGCCGAGGGTTAGGTCACCACCTGCTTATGGAGTATCTTTCGAACGGCTGGATCGTTTATCCTATCGTTCGTGATGCCTCCTCTATCAAGAATATCAGGAGCGAATTCGATGCGAACTGCAGACCAATTGTTTGCGATATCACTCGCGAAAGTGCCGGTGAAACAATCACTGGTGTATTGAGGGGTCACTCAGCTGTTCTGTCACTCGTTATCAATAACGCCGGTATAGGCGGAAAGGGAATCAACCTGTCAAAGATCGATTGCTCCTACCTCAACCTGTTGTTGTCTACACATTGCATGGGAGCAATCCGCGTTACGCAGGCCTGTCAACCGTTCCTGGTCGATGGGCAATCCAAGATTGTGAATATCAGTTCCAGGCTGGGGTCTGCCTACCGCAATGCTAAAGAAGAGTTTAAGGGTCGTGGATTCTCTTACTCTTACAGAATCGCCAAAGCGGCTCAAAATATGGCATCGCTTTGCATGTCGCAAGACGAGGAACTCAAAAAATGTATCGTTTGCAGTATCCATCCCGGAAGACTGATGACCGAAACTGCGGCCTATGATGCAGATACGGATCCGTCCGATGCGGCCGTACGATTGAAAGAGAAGATTGATAGCCTGGAAGCAGAGGACAACGGGAGGTACTTTGATTTGGATGCTGACGAGATGCTCTGGTAGTTCAATTAGGAAGCAAGAAAAGAAATCACGAAGAAAATTAAACAGGAGGAAACTGAGAGAAACGGAGCTAAATAAGAGAGGAAAAGTATTCGGGACAAGGACGTCGACTATTTCGATTCCGTAGAAGGACTTAGTGCAAGTTGGACGACGGAATGAGGTTATCTTAACAGCCCTATGTTCGTATTTCGGCGAAATATGAACATAGAAGATCTACTCTACAGATATCGCCCCAATTCGACCCCGCAGAACCGCATGGACTGAGATGTCTCATTTCGATGTCATTAGTAACAGAATATCAGAATCGTTGGCCGGATGATTTTCGCAGGATTCGTGAGTATCTTCTTTCTGGGGTGCGGACTTACGAATCGATAGAACACTTTGGCAGCACCTCAATTCCGAGGATGGTGGCCAAACCGATCATCGACATCATGATGGTGGTGCCCGAGGGCAAAATGGAGCAGGCGATCGCCGAACTGGGAGATTTGGAGTATCGCCATCAGGGAGACCTCGGTATTCGAGGCCGTGAAGCCTACGACTACCTTCCACGGCATATCGAATTACCAAGACACCACTTGTACACCTGTTACCCGGACCATCCGCATCTTCATGGATTGAGGGCCTTTCGGGAGTTTCTGAAAGAGAACAGGGAATGGAGAGAGAGACTCTCGAACCTGAAGCTCGAGCTGGATGAACGCTTCGATTCTGATCGGCAGAAGTATATGGGTGGGAAGAAGGCTATGGTGGAAGAGATCATCGAATTGGCAAAGAAGGGGTTTCCTCGCCAAGCCGTCTCAAGAATTACACATGATTGAGGATCTGACTCAACCCACCCCTGCCCCTCCCGGGAGGGAACCTCTCGTCTCGGGGAATTTTCGGCAGAATCAGGAATGAATCGCTGCTGTGTAACGATGGGAGATATTAAGCCAGAACCCTACCTTCAGTCAAAGATGATGAACAAAAATAGAGAACAGCTGCGAGAGACGTTCAACCGAAGCGCAGATGTTTACGATCGGATTCGTCCGGGCTATCCGGAGGCGCTCATCGAGGACGTGATTAGCCTCTCCCAAATCCCGGAACAGGGTCGAATCCTTGAGATAGGGTGCGGGACCGGGAAAGCGACCGAAGCTTTCGCCGACCGGGGGTATTCGATGGACTGCTTGGACATTGGAGGCGACCTGGCAGCTGTGGCGGCCACCAAATTTGAAAGAATCCAATATGTGCGCGTCGTGGTGAGCTCATTTGAAGACTGGGAACCCCGCAACCAGGTGTATGATCTAGTGATCGCAGCCACGTCTTTTCATTGGGTAGACCCGAAGGTTGCTTATATCAAGTGCGCGGAGGTCCTCAAGTCCACAGGAGCGCTTGCGGTGTTTTCAAATACCCACATTCGAAAGAATGAAGGCTTCTTCGCACGTGTGCAGGATGTCTATGACGCTCACGCTCCTTCCATGGCGAGAGGTCAGTCAACGAAAGGAAAAAGCCGGCAAAATCCTGTCGGTCAGGAATTGTTTCAGGATCCGGTTATACGCCGGTATCCCTGGTCCATGGATTATTCTGCGAAGGAGTACATCGAATTGCTCAGCACTTATTCGGACCATATCAATCTGCCCGACCCGCAGAGGAAGGCCCTTATTGCGGGAATTGCGGACTTGATCAACGGCGAATTCGGCGGAAAGGTTCAAAAGCACTATGAGTCAGTTCTTACTTTGAGAACGGTCAACAGATGACTCATCGGCTGGATTTAGGTCAGGCGGTCCCCCGGCGCATTATGGCATGTCGGATCAAACTCTGCCGTACAGCAGGGTGAAACTATTGGCGTCCAAGAAGGCGAAAAGCTTCCGCTTTCCGCTACACGCTCGGATTTAGCCCGTAGCGGAAAGCGGAAGCTTTTCGATTCTTGCCTCTCTCCGGCCATGAAGCAGTACCTCAAATGACGCGATATGGCTTGAGGGAACGCCTCCGTTCGAGTCTTATCAATCAATGACCGAAGCTAAAGCATATCAGCAACAGAGACGAATCGAGGCTCTCTTCAAACGCCTGACTGGAAAGCTTGTCGCCGTTCTTAGAACGTATGTAATTGAAGAGGATATCTAACAGGGTGAGAATATGGACCCGGAAGAAGAACCTACTGTATCGCTATCACATACCGTAAAAAACTCGGCAAGTGCGCTGGATTTCTATTCCAGGGCCCTCGGCGCGAAGGAATTATACCGCATGTCGATCCCGGACGGAGGTGTAGCGCATGCCGAATTCATGATTGGAGATACCCGGATTTACATGTCAGATGAGGCGCCGGATTGGCACGCTGTTGCCATGCCGGAGGATGGAACTTCCTCATGCCTTTTCAGCATTTCGACGGACGACTGTGATAATTCCTACGAAAGAGCGATGGAGGCAGGCGCCACTTCGCTGAACAAGCCAAAGGACGAATTCTGGGGGTCGCGTGCCGCAATGATTCGAGGTCCTTTCGGGTACCGGTGGTCCTTCTCACAACAGATTGAAGACCTCTCTCCGGAAGAGATTGCTGAACGCGCAAACCAGTTATTTTCGTGAGGTGGCGGAAGGACGGGCGATTGAGGGTTCTCGTCCTTAATGCGGATCGACTTCAATGCAAAGAGTGTAGATTTGTTACGCTATGTCTCACCTGTCATTGCGAGGAAGAATGACGAAGCAATCCATGATACCACCGGCTCGCGGTCGTAGGGCGGAAATTGCCCGTGCCATCTCGCATTGGGAGGAACACGGCTTTGCGATCTTAATCGGCTACGTCCCTTTGAGTGAACTCGCGCCTGCTCAACGTGAGCTTCCGATGCTGTTTCCTCGCCGCGACGAATTTCACGATGACGCAGACGAGCAACGCAACGAGAAGTACCGTATCGACGAGTTCGCTGGAATTACCAACTTTCCGTTCACAAGCGTCGAGCTGAGTCTTCTTGCCGTTCATCCACGCCTGGTTGCCCTCGCCGAAGCGATGCTCGGGACCGAAGACATTCGTATCTACTCAGCTGAAGCATGGGCCAAATACACCGGTGCGGCCGATTACGATCAATCGCATCACCGGGACTACCTCAACCACACTCTCCTGGTTCCGAGCGAGCACAGAGAATTCAAGCAGATTGAGATCTTTCTCTATCTGTGTGACGTTCCTGAAGAACTCGGTCCGCCGCATTATGTATCCAGGATAGTCACCCAGAACGCTCCCGCGCTTCCGAATTGGCTGTCGCGCGAGGAGCGCCCGGATTGGTATGCTAAAGAGGTCTCCGGCAAGGGTCCCGCGGGTTCGGTCGCAGCCTACAGCATCGGGACCTTTCATCGAGGCACAGCGCTCACGGAACCGCGAGGCGCACGCTTTTCAATCCACGTGAGCTACCGCTCCGCTGCTACGGAATGGGCCGGCCGGATTGCGTGGGCCAATCAGGCACACGAACCAGAATGGCACGCCTTTGTTGAGCGTGCCTCAGTCCGACAGCTCCAGCTCTTCGGATTTCCTCCACCTGGTCATCCCTACTGGACCGAAGAGAACCTGAAGGCGCTTGCATTGCGTTATCCGGGGTTGGATCTCGAGCCTTTCCGGAGGTAAGGACGCTTCCTGAACGAAGAGTCAGGTGCTTCGATTTTCCCACGCAACGGTCTTCGACCCACAAGCGGACTACGCCCTGTCGAGAAGCCGAAATGTCGAAGACTCTGCTGAACAGCAAGAACCGAATCAGAAGTGGTTCGGCAAATAGGGAAAGCACGAAAACTTGGCCCGCTGATGCAGTAGCCATCCCACTGTTCCTTGTGGTGCTCGATCGATTAGGGTGCAGAATTCAGCGGAAACTCTATGCGATCAGTGGAGTGAGAGTCGCTGGAAAGAACATAGAAAACATTCGCGTCATTCGTAGTTCTCACAGAAACAGGATGGACACCGAAATGACAGCGACAGACGCAGTGGAGATCATTCAGTTTCTCGCTGAAAACTGCATCAACGTTCACGTCGATGGCGGCTGGGGAGTCGATGCCCTATTGGGCGAGCAAACTCGTCCGCATGCCGACCTCGACATCGCCATGGAGCATGCCGGTGTTCCGAAGCTGCGGGAACTCCTCGAATCACGAGGCTACAGAGAAATCCCAAGGGATGACTCCTGGGAGTGCAACTTTGTCCTGGCTGATGAATCCAGACATGAGGTGGATGTTCATTCATATACCTTGGATGCTGAAGGTAATTGTATCTTTGGGCTCCCGTATCCGGCCGAATCGCTGGCGGGGAAAGGGATCATTGATGGCTATACGGTCGATTGCATTTCACCGGAGTGGATGGTCAAGTTTCACACAGGTTATGACCTCAAAATGAAGGACTACCACGACGTGTCGGCGCTCAGCGAACGATTCGGGATTGAAATTCCGGATGAGTATGGGAGATTCCGTGGTACGTGAGTGGGAAAAATCGTGTTAGTTCGGTGACGGAGAATCTGGTTGAGCGACATATGAAACCCGGGACCACGATCACATTAATCAGAGCTTGTCTGAAAATTTAGAAAGATGAAAAAGAGTCAGTTCAGCGTTATCGATGTGAATGAACAGAACGTGGAAGAAGTGGGATTCTTCTGCCAGAAGAGCAAAGTCAATACGGAGGGCTATCAGAGAAAACTGCGGTGGCTGAAGAAGCGTTTCGCCGAGGGGATGAAGATGAAAATCCTCAAAACTGGGGGACGCGCCTTTATTGAGTATATACCCGGCAGATACGCCTGGAGAGCGGTGCAGGCAGCGGACTACATGGTAATCCATTGCATCTGGGTTATTGGGAAAAGCAAAGGTAACGGCTGCGGCGGATTTCTGCTCAATGCGTGCAAAAGAGAGGCAAAGAAGCAGAACTTGAAAGGAGTGGTAATGGTTACCAGTAGCGGAAACTGGCTGGCTGCCGAAGGTTTCTTCCTGCGGAAGGGATTTGAGATCGTTGATGAGTCGCCACCTTCCTTTAAATTGGCCGCCTTGAAGTTTGATAAGCACTCTGAATCGCCACAGTTTCCGAAGAACCTGGAGAGACGGGTTAAGAAATACGGTGATGAGATTACGGTATTGAGGACCGATCAATGTCCCTACATCGATCAATCCGTTGCGGACATTCGAGAGGTTGCGGAATCAATGAATCTGGCCTTTAAGGAGATCGAATTGACAACCGCGAGACAGGTCCATAACACCGCGCCATCGGCGTATGGTGTATTCAATGTCATCTATAACGGTGAGCTCCTCTCTTACCATCCCCTAAGTAAGAACCAATGGATTAAACGGCTCTCTGAGAAGATTTGAACGGAGTGAAGAAGAAAAGATTTCTCACGCAACGGTCTTCGACCCGCAGGCGGCACTACGCCCTGTCAAGAAGTCGCAAAGGGGGAGAGGAGGGAGAGAGACGGAGACGGGGAGAAGGGCAGGAGGGGCAAGGCTACAGTCGGTCCTTTGTCGTAAGCTTAGTCGCCGTTATCTACTGAAGGATCAATTTCCTTCTCGTCCTGAGCGATATGACCTTAAGGAAGTGAACCGGATCCTATCCGGGGAACTGTGACCGTGCGGCACAAGCTCAAAACCGGAACCGAAGAACGCAGTGTCGAGAAGGCTTTCCTACAACCTGCCGGGAATTTAGGAGGTCGGACCAGCTCGACTACCCGCAAAGGTGTAGGCCTTCGACAGCCTCAGGCCAAGGAGGGTTTCCCCGCGATGCGGCTGATCGATACTTTATCAGGGCAGACACAACTTGAAATTTCCACAGGCTCGACCCAATATGCTGGTCAATGATGCTACTGGTCTCGCAGAAAGTGATTGAGATCATGAGGAATTCATATTCATACATCTTCGCTCTTGTATTTTTCGGTGGGTTTCTGAATGCCGCTGAGACTGATGCCGACTACACACTTTCCTTTTATCGATTGGCTGCTCCGGACGAGGATTTAGCAGAATTTCAGCCCGGCTTGAATGATATCCTTCAGGGAAGGTCGAAAACCGACCACAGCAATCTTCTCCAAAACCTCCTGAGCCGGGAAAGTGTACAGGTAATAGACTTCCATCAGGTCCGAATCGAGGAAGGTGGAGAGGTGATTATTGATCAATTGAATACGATCCGATTCGGAAATGCGTTTGCCGCCAATGGTGCACCAATCAAATGGAAGGAGCGAGATATCGGTGTCCACTTCTCAGCAAGAATGCGCCCTGGAGATAGGCGGAACCATACGATAGTGATTGATTATGCGAATACGCAGGTAAAATCCTGGTTCCTCGCAAATGAAAACGGTGCCTTGATTCCACTATTTCAAATTCATAAATTCTCTCACTCCATCGCGATTTCCTTGGATGAGGTTATCCTGGTAGGTTCTACAACCGAAAGCGAATCGGAACCCGAGAACGAGGGTGGCACTGGAGGACTCACCGAGCTTAAGTTTTTGAAGCTCGTAGAGAATTCGCGAATAGAGGCATCCGGCACTTCCCACCCAGCATCAACGCCCGTACCAACTGATAGGGCAACCGGAACACCGGGAGGTTATCCAATTTCCGACGACCTAAAATTGGTGAATCGTGCCGATCACGATCGTGATATTTTCTGGATCGTGCAATTGAGCAGCGGAAGAATCTTTCGGGGGCAGATTGGAAAAAAGATCGACCGGATTAAGGTTCTGCGGAAATTTCGAGAGGAGGATACGTATTTCGTTCTCTGCAGGTATGATGGAGTGCTCATGGCCGTGGATCATAAGATTCCGTCCAAAAGTGATCGATCCCGGGTATCGATACTAAAGAGGGTCGAATTTTTCGTTGATGGTGAGAAAGAGCCGGATTCGAGTAATCTGCATTTGATAACCGAAGCTGACATAGGGACGATCTACGATGAAGGCTATATTACTTCAATAGCTAGAAGAGCGCTTATCGAGTTAGAGAGGTTCGAGGATTTCGATGCGCGTGTTGTTGCACTGGGTGATGGCAGCGTAATGGTCTTTTTCATTTTTGATTCTTAACAAATTAATAATAGAATTAACATTACGTACCCGTTGTTCGATACGATCCTTATTTGTTCGTCTCAAAACAGCGTTCTACGAATAGATGAGGAGCTAGAAATGGCTGGGGATCTCCACAATCTGTATCAAATCAAGGTCTCGCTGGAAGGTGTTAAACCGTCGATATGGCGGCGACTGGTTATCTCGAGGACAACCGATCTAAGCGAGCTACATTATGTAATCCAGATCGCGATGGGGTGGACCCACACACATTTGCATCAGTTTGTCGCTGGCGACGAGCGATTTGGGATGTCGGATCTAGGATTTGAGGATGATACAATTCCAGAGGAAGGCATTCCGATTGACGCGATACTGAGAAGAGTAAACCAATGGATAACCTACGAGTATGACTTCGGCGACGGGTGGGAGCATGAAATTGTCCTCGAGAAGATCCTCCCTTCCAGGCTAGGTGAATCGGTTCCAAAGTGCATCGGCGGTCGGCGGGGATGTCCACCAGAGGACGTGGGTGGGGTATGGGGATATGAGAGGTTACTGGAAGCCTATAACGACGAAACCCGTCCCGAACATGAGGAACTTGCAGAGTGGGCTGGCGAGGACTTCGATCCTGAGCGATTTGACATTGAGGAAGTAAACCGGATTTTGTCCGGCGAATTGTGACGGTGCGTTAGTAGAGGAAAGAATTCTCACGCAAAGCCGCAAAGACGCAAAGGGGGAGAGGAAGACCCTGCCGGGACTCCCTTGTACTACTGATGGGAAGAGGGAAAGTTCTCTGAACGAGAAGGGAAGAGAAGAGAGGAACCGGTCTGCCGTACTGCAGACAACGCGAATTGTCGCGAATGAAAGAGAATTGACCACGGATTCGAGCCGTCTTCTCCCGCTGAGCCAGATGCGAGGTTTCCAAATTGGGGGATTCGATCTGCTCAATGATCCGCGTGGGTGTATCGTAGCCTCGCTAATACTTCCACGGTATTTTGATTCCGAGCCAGGGAAAACCGCGGATTGATTTGTCCGTCGATGAAACCAGGTAGTCCAGAACGAGGTTTCCAAATTGGGGGATTCGATCTGCTCAATGATCCGCGTGGGTGTATCGTAGCCTCGCTAATACTTCGATGGAAAGTTGGTTTTACTTGTGTTGGTGCCCTGCGCAGGTAAGATCGGTACGGACACTCGATTGATTTCGATATTTGTCGTCCACGATTCTAAAATAGAAGGAGAAAATCCAATGCCTGTTCACGTCTTTGGCTGCAACCACATCGTTCTCGAGGTCGGTGATCTCGAGCGAGCGATCGAATTCTATACCGATGTCTTCAATCTGGAACGGAAGAGTGAAGGGGAGGGGGATGCCTTTTTCCAACTCGGCAATCACCAGTTCTTCGCGCTCTTTCATTCCGATAGGCCTCATGTTGACGATCACAGGCACTTCGGTCTTATGGTGCGTGACGATGCCCAGGTCGCCGAGGTCCGTGAGAAGATTACGAAGAAATACGGACTGGAAGTGATTCCGCCATTTCGGTGCGATTTCCGCGACCCTTGGGGTAACCGGATTCAGGTAGTCGACATGCACGATGAGTCGACCGCTTGGCTGCAACCCTACGAAGAGGTTCAGAAAGTCGGTGCGCAGCTTCCGGAGTGATGTGTTGAGGGTCCAACGTGAGACTGGAGTAGCGCTAAGAAGGTATCGCTCGCAACCGTCTCCGGCCTTCGGCCTGCGCCGTGTCAAGAGCGAGCTTCCTACGAATTGCATAACTTCTGTAGGAAGGCCGCTCTTGACTGGGCGCAGTTCGCGCAGCAGGACGAAGACTGTTGCGGCCGAAATGGAATGCGGCTGCGTTTTCGGTTTATGGGTACGATTTTGAATTTTTTCCGGTCAGTGTGCTAGCCCCGATTTTGAATGGAAGAAAGGAGCTTCAGTCTCAAAATTGAAGTGGATCCGACATCACTCTGCCTCAACGGTGATCGCATTCGGCTTCGATCCATCAATGAGACCTATGCATCGGAGATGCGGGAGGAATTCACCGAGGAGATTACACGGTACATGTTTCCCAAACCGGCTGAGAGTATTGAGGAAGTGTTGGCCTTCATCTCTACCTCCAGAAAAGGCATGGAAGATTGCCGGGAGTTGGTTTTTGCCGTTTTGGAGAAGGAGAACGAGGAATTTCTGGGTTGTTGTGGTCTCCATGGAAAAGAGGATCCTCGGAAGCCGGAGCTAGCCCGAACAATTCACAAACCTTCTGCTACAACCGCGGATCTTACAGCGTCTCAAAGTCATCCCTTGCCCAGCGACCGCAGAGGGTTTCAACACGCTGTCGTCCGCCGGCCTGCGGAAAGGTTTTGATACGCAATTATCTACGCAGTCTCGCTACGAAGTGTGTGAAATGTCCGGGCTAGGCATCTGGTTGAAGAGTGGAGCCCACGGTAACAGGTATGGAAGGGAAGCCATCAATTTCCTGGTTCAATGGACGGTTGAGAATGTCGACTTCGATTACCTGCGCTATCCGGTCGATCGAGCGAATATTCCCAGCCGGAAGATAGCGGAATCACTCGGTGGAACCGTTTATGAAGAGAACAGGGTAGAGACAATGAGCGGAGGTATCTTGGACGAGGTTGTCTATAAGATTACAAAAGAAGAATAAGAATCCCCGTCCTGGCCTGCCGCTTCAATCTTCCTGTCGTGAATCATAATCCATTCGACGGGCTCATGGCATGCTGTAATCCAAAGTCGAAAGAGGGAAGATCGACTGGGAGATCACGATTGAGAACCACGACGGGAGCGGGTACCACTTCAGTCTTCCATGTCGCGAATCATAATCGCAATCTTAAGTCGAAAGAGGGAAGATCGAGTGGGAGATCACGATTGAGAGCCACGATGGAAGAGCGGAAACTCAATCAATCTTCTGTCGTGCATCATAATCGTAATCTAAAGTCGAAGAAGAAAGATCGACAAGGAGATCACGATTGAGAGTCACGATGGGAGACGGGAAACCGGTTCAATCTTTCGTCGTGCATCATAATCGTAATCTAAAGTCGAAGAAGAAAAGATCGACGGGAGATTACGATTATGAATCACGGTGGAAGAGCGGAATCCCAATCAATCTTCTGTTGTGCACCATAATCGCAATCTAAAATCGAATGAGGGAAGTTCGACTGGAAGATCACAGCCTGCCATGAGCCCGTCGAATGGATTGAGAGACACGATAGGAGAGGAGGCTTTCTCCTGGACCTTCTCACAGTTCGGTGATTTTTGGTTCCCATCATGACGCACGGTTGATCCATAGCTGTCCCGCATACTGAAAAAACGCTTTTGCGAAGCGATTTTTTGTATGCCCACGCATTTCCCGAAACCGGTTCTTCGTTCCGTGATCGATCACGGTAAAATGAATCAGAGTTTCGCCTGGAGATGCCTTCTCTCCCTTCTAACCGTAATTAGGATCATACTATGTCTGAACCATCATTTTTGCTTAGCAAGAGCTATGACAGTCTTGCGGCTGAGTGCCTCTACTCACCTTTCAATTACCCTGAGAAGCAAGTCGATTTCTACGAACGTCGAATCCGTGAACAGGGTGGAACAGCCCTGGAACTCGCATGCGGCGCCGGTCGACATCTGATTCCCTTGGTTATTCGCGGCCTACCAGTCGAAGGAGCCGACACATCAAAAGATGCGCTGCGGTTCGCTCGGCTCGCGGCAGAACAGAACAGTGTTACGCCACAGTTACACAGACAATCAATGGAGGGGCTCGACCTTCCTGATCGCTATAAAATGATCTTTATCGTCGGCGGATCATTTCAATTAATTGGCGATCGAGCCCTTGCAATAGAGGCGCTCCAGCGGTTTCAGAGTCATCTTGTCCCTGGCGGCCAGTTGCTGGTCGATCTATTTGTCCCTTCAGATGTCATTGGCCGGGATTACGGTAAACCGTTAGGAACGCGCTGGTCATGGCAACCTCATTCGCGGCCAGCGGGCGAAGGTGAGATTCATGTGCAAAACTGGGTGGAGTCCCTCGATTGCTTCGAACAGGTTAGAGTTGTGAAGCGTCAATATGAATTGCACGTCAACGGGAAAATCCGACGCACCGAACTGCATACGATGCATACCCGCTGGTACTTCAAACAAGAATTCGTCATGATGCTGGAGAGCCTTGGATATACGGACATTCGATTCTATGGAAACCATTCCGATGAACCAGCCAGTGGCAGTAGTGCAAGCATTACCTACTGCGCTCATCGCCCGAAGGAATGATACGAGGGTCGAGCACATCCTGATATACAGAAAAATTAGACACACCATCAGTAATGAGGGAATTCAAACATAACCGCTATAGCATTCGACAGCTGCAACAGGCGCATGCCGATCACATTGAGGCGATATTTACCGGCCTGAGCCGGATTCCTGGCGATCCCTACGGAGTAGTGATCAAGAAATTCGGCGAGACCCGCACCTTCCTGCAAAAAAAGGCCAATTTTGCAAGTCGCGCCATCCTAATCGGAAACGAATCCTTCGAGTTGCTCGATGAGATTATCGCTCACTTCAAGGAGAATTCAGACGCCTGTTTCATCGAAATCAACCCTTCGAATTTCAGCCGGAGTCAGCATCCCTTCTGGGAGCATATGATTTTACCTCACTTAATCGCACGAGGGTTTCAAGTTGGAGAGATGCGCTGCGTATGGATCTACGATGAAAGCAATGATTCCAGTACCGAGCGCGCAAACCAGTCCATCCGTATCGACCAGTACTCATCAGACGAAGTCGACCAGTTCTATCCCCTGGAGTTGAAAGTTCAGGAAAAAATCGAGAGTGAAACGGCGAAAACATACCTCAAATTCAGTCAGTCAATTGGCATTTGGAGGAACTATATCGCTTCGGTGGATGAGACCCCAATTGCCATCGCGAGACTATTCATCAAAGACCAAATTGGATATCTGGTGTGGGGATTTACTAATGAACGGTATCGACGGCGGGGTTGTCACACTGCGTTAATCCGGAGACGGATTGAAGATGCCAGGGATGCGGGATGTTCTAGGATATTCTCCGTCTCAGATATTGATGCTAAAAGCGCGTCAACCCTGCAATCATGTGGTTTGGGAATCGCGTATAACTACATCATGATGAAGACCAGCTTTGAACAAGAGAATTGAACAGAAGGAAACAGAGAGAAGAATTGAACGACAGCCGCAAATACGGGAAATCTAACTCATTCTGTGCTTTGAAATCGGCTGTCGACCTCCGAGGTGTCTCTTAGAGAATTATCAAATTCGGGTCTACAGCAGAATCTGTGGGTGGGTAACGTCGCTTACAAGAGGAAATAGAGTCGGTGAGCACAAGGAGAAGTCAGGGCGCTGCCCTGAAACCCGCTCCTCCACAGCCGGAGGGGCTGGTCGGTGTTTTCTTTGCATATGGGATTGAAAGGTTGAAGCACCGGGCCGTTCCGAGGATGAAAGTAGTACCGAAAATACATCCTGAACACGGAGGACCCAGTGCTCATCAAAACGCTACTGAATCGGTGCTATTGGCTCAAGAGCTTTGTTTACGCAAAGGCGAGTATGGAAATGGTGAAATCGGAGGAGGCGATTGTGGTGCAGATTGAGCCGCGCAAGAATAGTCGGGTGTGCTGTTCGGGGTGTGGCCGGACGGCCAGCGGCTACGACCACATGAGCGAGGCGAGGCATTTTGAATTTGTGCCCTTGTGGGGGATGAAGGTGTATTTTCGTTACCGCATGCGGCGGGTCAATTGCCGGCGGTGCGGGGTGAAGGTCGAAGAGGTGCCCTGGGCCAAGGGCAAGAGTCATCTGAGTTGGCCAATGCAATGGTTTCTGGCCCAGTGGGCGAGGCGCTTGAGCTGGGAAGAGACGGCAAGGGTTTTTCGCACGAACTGGCGCAACGTCTTCGAGTCGGTCGAGGCGATGGTGCGTTGGGGGCTCAAACGGCGCGATATGAGCGGGATTGAGGCGATCGGAGTCGATGAGGTGCAGTATCATCGAGGCCATCACTATCTCACCGTGGTCTACCAGCTTGACGAGGGGCGGCGGCGGCTATTGGGCGTATTCAATAAGCGCAACGTAAAATCGCTCTTGCGTTTTTTCTGGGAATTGGGAGCGCAAAAGAGCAGCCAGATCCTCTACGTCTGCTCGGATCTGTGGAAGCCTTACCTCAAAGTGATCAAGAAAAAGGCACCCCAGGCGCTGCACATCCTCGATCGCTTCCACTTGGTAGCCAACCTGAACAAGGCCCTCAATGAGATTCGTGCTGCGGAAGCCAGGCGATTGCAACGGGACGGCTACATCAACGTGCTGGTCAAAAGCAAATACTGTTTCTTGAAAAATCCGCAAAATCTCACCCCCACCCAACAGATCCGCCTCAAGGAGGTGCTCCAATACGATCTGAAGAGCGTGCGGGCCTATCTACTAAAGGAGAGCTTTCAGCTCTTGTGGCATTATAAAAGTCCCTACTGGGCCCAATGGTATCTGAAAAAATGGTGCACGCGCGCCATGCGTTCGCGCCTCAAACCGATCAAAAGGTTCGTGCGCTCGGTGCGCAAACACGAGCCGCTCATCCTCAACTGGTTTCGGGCCAAAAAGGCCTTTTCCTGCGGCATTGTGGAGGGCTTTAACCGCAATATAAATCTCACTATCAGAAAAGCATACGGCTTTAAGAGCTTCGAAGTGCTTAAGATCGCCCTATTTCATACCATGGGCGACTTGCCTGAACCCGAAATAACCCACAGATTCTGCTGACGAGGCTCAAATTCAAATTGTCACGGAAAAAACCTTTCTTGAGAAGCATGAACCTAACCTTCGAGCCAATGTCGCAAAAATACGCCAGCGAAATCGTTTCCTGGCGCTATGAGGCGCCGTATGATCTCTATAACTACGCTGCTGATGATCGAGAAAAAGCTGTCGATTATCTTATCAATGAAAGAAACAGGTTCTTTGCTGTCCTCGACGAAGGCTGTCTTGTCGGGTTTCGCTCTTTCGGCGAAGACGGGCGGGTAGACGGCGGAAGCTACGATGACTCCTATTTGGACACGGGTGGCGGGTCGAGACCGGATCTGACCGGTAAGGGGTTGGGAGCCGAGATAATTGTAAAAGCCCTTCAGTTTGGATCCGAGCAGTTCGAAACGGAGCGGTTCCGTGTGACTGTCGCCGAATTCAATGAAAGGGCATTGAAAGTTCATCGACGGATCGGTTTTCAGGAAGATCAAAGGTTCCCGAGGAAGAGTGACGGCATGGAGTTTGTGGTGCTTAAGATAGATAAACTGAGGGAAAACTTGAGGACTTCGGCTTGCGCCCCGAAGTCTAAGGACAGGGATTAGGCGGAGGCCATAGAGAAGATCGACTGGGAGATCGCGATTGAGAACCACGATGGGAGAGGGGTGCCGCATCGATCTTCTCATCGTGAATCATAATCGTGATCTAAAGTCGAAAAGAGAAAATCGACTAGGAGATCACGATTGAGAGACACGACGAAAGAGGGATATCGCTTCGATCTTCTTGTCGTGAATCATAATCGTAATCTAAAGTCGAAAGTAAGAAAATCGACTGGGAGATCACGATTGAGAGCCACGAAGGGAGAAGGGAACCGTTATGACCCTCAGTCGTGATCATAATCGTTATCTAAATTCGAAAGAGGAAGACAGGGAGATCACGATTGTGAGGCATGATAGGAGAGGGAATGGTTTTGCTTAGCACTACCACGTTCTTGCGAACGCGGCTACTGTGCTTCGGAAGTCGTTGATATTTGTAGCCGCGTTCGCAAGAACGTGGTCGAGGATCCCGAGTCGAGAACTATTTCAGCAGAATCAATTTCTTTGACCTGTGAGCTCGAGCGCTATTCTACGCAACATAGCAAATTGAGTAATCTCCAAATACGAACCTACCAACCCACCGACCAGGAGAGAGTCATTCAACTCTGGGTCGATTGCGGCTTGGTTGTATCCCACAATAATCCGATTCGGGACATCGAGAGAAAGAGCAAGGTGAATCCCGAGTGGTTCCTGGTGGGTGAATTCGACGGAGACCTGATCGCCTCCTGCATGGCCGGTTATGAAGGTCATCGGGGTTGGATCAATTACCTGGCTGTCTCCCCTCGTTACCAAAGAAGAGGGTATGCGGCAGAAATGATGAGAGAGGCAGAAAGGCTCTTGTCCGATGCGGGTTGTCCCAAAATCAACTTGCAGATCAGGGCAAGGAATCAGGATGTTATCGAATTTTACAAAAGTATAGGCTTCAAGGTCGACGAGGTAGTCAGCATGGGGAAGCGTCTTGAGCCGGACGAACCCTTTCAAGGCGGGCAATGAAACAGTCAATCGGCTACGTTTCGCTTATCGTGAGGGATTACGACGAAGCAATCAGGTTCTATGTTGATGTTCTCGGCTTTCGTTTGATCGAAGACACAATCCTTGAAACGCAGAATAAACGCTGGGTATTGGTTGCCCCGCCTGGTTCTACTGAAACGCGATTGTTACTGGCGCGTGCGGTCGGATCGGAACAATCCGCTAGCATCGGAAACCAAACAGGTGGTCGAGTATTTATGTTCCTTCACACAGATGATTTCTGGCGCGATTACAGAGCTCTTAAGAAGAAGGACGTCGTCTTTGTCCGTGAACCCGAAGACGAGAGTTATGGCACTGTAGCGGTTTTCAAGGACTTGTACGGTAATCTATGGGATCTGTTGCAACTCAAGGAACGATGACCATTCGAGAGTTTGGAAACGAGATTTTTTCCGTAATCCAGGAGCATCTGGCTCCGGGTAGAGTAGCCTTTCGGGGATCATTCGCTTCGGGTCAGATGGACGAATACAGCGATGTCGATCTCCAGGCAGAGGTCGACCGGGAACTGGATAAGGATTTCTACGATGGCCTCATACGGCGCTTACGCGGACGGTTCGGCAACCTGTCGGTGAGGTACGATCCAGAATACAAAGACGATAGAATGGCTCAGGATCTGAGAGTTGCCTTCTACGACCACCCGATTTTCTGGCGGATGGAAATTGTTGTTAAATCCGTCAGAGATTGCCGGGAAAAGTGGCCGAACCCCTTTCCCGACTGGTCTGTTCCAAACTCTGCTTTCTGGAACGTTGTTGGGGCTTTGAAGTACGGATATCGTGGTAGGCCGGAGACTGCTGACCACTACATGGCCTGCGCCTGCGACAAGCTGCTCCGGTTTCAACTGAAATACTCGGAGGAAGCTGTAAAGGCACTACTCTCTGAGCTATCCGAGATCGAGGAGACGGATAAGAGGCTGATTGGGAATCTTCGACTTTCGGGATCAAAAGAATTGTTTCCATAAAGCACACAATGTGCTAAGAACTGATTGTGGATTACTACCAATGGGATCAGGTGAAGAATGAGCAACTAAAAGCCGAACGCGGGGTCAATTTTGAGCAGGTTGTCTTGCACCTTGAGCGTGGAGATATCCTCGATATCTATGAACACCCAAACAAAGTCAGATATCCCAATCAGCAGATTCTTGTGGTGTGCATTCAAGAATATGCTTACTTGATACCATTTGTCGAAACTAGAGGAGGTCGTTTCTTAAAAACAATCATACCCAGCCGCCAAGCGACACGGCTGTATTTGGGAGAGAAAAATGAAGAAAATTAAACTGAATAAGGAAGAACAAGAACTGCTGGTTTCCGTTGATCGTGGCGAATGGAAATCTGTACAGAATCTCAAACGCGAAGTTAGACGACACCAGCAATATGCCAGGAATACGCTCCGAAAAGATCGCAGGGTGAACATAAGGATTTCCTCAAAGGATCTTGAAGAGATTCAAGCTCTTGCTGTGGCAGACGGAATTCCCTACCAGACTCTCATGGCCAGCATCCTCCATCGCTTTATCAATGGTCGCTTAATGGATAGAGATGCTGGAATGTCCAGATCGCGGCATAAAGCCGCTCCTACAACCTGACGGGGATTAGAGGCTTCGAACGATTGAGAGAACCCGGGAGGGTATGTAGGAGCGGCTTTATGCCGCGATCGAACACCGTGGTTTGTATCGAGGCAAACCCGTCTTCGCAGCGCAACGCCGTGTCGAAGAGTCCCTCCCACAATTCGACGGATCATAGAATTTCTGATGACACCATCAAATCCCCACCGTATCAATCCGCATCCGTGGTACTGCTGAGCCATCCGTGGGCATACTCTTCGTTTCTCTTTGTTTCCTTCTGTTCAATTCTCTTTAGTCTTTCGACCTGTTAACTTCGTGGCGGTCGGCGTCTAAATTTCCCTCAGCACGTCAGCCGGATCAAGCAGGCTTGCTCGCCGGGCGGGAATGTAACATGCCGTAAACGAAACGGCTGCCAAAATGAAGATTGTGATAACAATCGAGGACCAATCCATCGATTCGATGCCAAACAGGAAAGATTGCAAAAACTGGCGCAGAACCCATATCCCAAAAATACCGACAACCAACCCAAAACCGACTCGCAACAATCCGCGATTCAGAACGAGCCAAGCGATATTAACCTTATTAGCCCCGATGGCCATGCGAATACTCAGCTCTCTCTTCTGTTGTGAGACATCGTAGGATAATACTCCATAAACTCCAACTGACATGAGGGTCAAGGCGATGACGACCATGGCTACCACTAGGACCAATACAGTTTTGCGATTACTTAGGAACCTGTTGACGAAGTATTCCATCTGTCCGGTCAGAAATAGGGGCAATTGAGGGTCCAGTTTCCGCATTTTTTGGCGTACGATCGGTAGGAGATCTTTTTCCATTCTTTTGCTTCGAAGAAAAATACTAAAAACACGCCGTTCGTGCTGAAACATACACTCGTAAGCAAACGGGCGGCCACTTTCATCGGTCAATCCCAGATGGCGAACATCCTTAGCGACTCCAATGATGGCCGGCCAATCTTCGTCGTTTTCCGGAATTCCGGAGAAGGTGAGATACTGGCCCTCAGCATTTCCTTCTGGGAAATAACGCTCCGCCAGCCGTAGATCGATGACCAGGGTGTTGCGATTCTC
>CBDCEW010000097.1:0-164233 GCA_965215885.1 Candidatus Moanibacter sp. | reverse complement strand
GTTAGCTGCCTGACAAATAATGGAAAGGGAATCGGAGGAGTGAAAAATGTCCGGAGGGAATTTCCCAACGTTTCGCTGGTAGATAAGAAAAGTCCTGCCTTCCACATCCATGGGCTTCTGCTCTCCATGGACGACTCCAATCGAAACTCCTGCGACCACTGCTCCTGGCACTGATTGATAGTGGAAGTGAATCCGGGAACCGGGGATAGGTCCAAATCGAGTTCGTTAGGCTCAAGTTTCCAGAATTGCCGAGAACTCATCGAAGCGAATGTCCCCCAGTCAAATGTGCGAACCAGACGAACGTGTTCCCCGTCACGGCGAATACGGGTCAATCCCTCAAAGTCTGAACTGACTTCAAACGGATCACTATCCAAAGAAGTGACTCGCTGGGATCCATCATCGAAACGGTCGAGATTGAAGCCGAAGTCGATTCTCCAATCTCGGTTGGGGTTCCATCCAATTTTGAAGTGGCCTCCCCACGCTTCGTGGGTATCGGTATGTCTGTCAAGAAGCCGGTTGTTAACGTATCCCCCACGTTCCTCATACAATCCTGCCAACCTAAAGTAGAGCTTCTTCTCTACTATTGGTCCCGACACCGCGAGTTGAAACATCTTTCGGTCGAAACTCCCAACCTTAAAAGATGCACTCGCGCGATATTGATCATCCGGACCCTTCGTGCGGATATCAATCACTCCTCCTTCACTATTCCTCCCATAGCGCGTCCCCTGAGGCCCCCTATGAATTGCAATCTCTTCAATATCCATCAATTGGATCGCATAGGTATATGAATCTCCCATCGGTACGCCATCGACATAAAGGGCTAACGCCGGTTCGCTGAAGAATGCCGTATTGCTCAACCCACGAATGGTGAATATATCACCAAAGGACCGGAGAGAATTGCTCGAGACATTGAAGTTTGGCACTTCAGCGGACAGGCTCTCAAGGGAACCGAAACCTGCCCTGCGTATTTCCTCTCCGTCTAGTACCGAAACGGCCAATTGATTGGAGTCCCGCGCCGTCTGTTGCTCCTCAGCCAGAAATAAGGGAAGGTCAGACGGCTGCTCTTCCGAATCATCAGTAAAAGCCAACTGCGGCACCAGGAATAAAAGCAGCCAATGTGGTAATAAACGGGGTTTTCTCTGTTGGTCCAAAGAGTCAGCGGTTTAGATTTCGGTAATGAATATGTCCAAACAGATGATAAGGGAAGCGAAAAGAAGTGCATCGATCTCAGGGAAGATTGAGCAGCGGATGAAAGCATAGCAACTGATCGAGAGAGAGACGCCCTTCCTACAGTCGGTTTTTCGCAAATCATCGCCAAGATTAACGCTACAGTAGTCCAAATGTAGCTCAAACTTTGGCTGGAGCGTGCCTTTTCAGGTTTTTTCGCGCTTCGGTCGTTTATATGTGACATATCGATTGCGGAAGAGCGTAGGTTAAAAGCGGGCTACAGAACCTTCGACAAGCGAGACGCTTGTCCTACGTAGGGCAACCGTCCCGGTTGCCACTAACTAACAGTAGGACGGTAATATTCACTCGCTTCTGAGCGCGTTGAAATCGCCAACGGGGAGGGCAATGCGCGCTGCCATCCAGGCCCAAAAGACGCATCCGAAGAATAGTGCCAGAAGGAACATCATGAAACCCCCTAACGGGAAATTGGAGCCGGTCTTGGCAAACTCCGGCCAAACAGCTACCAAGGCCGCACAGAATCCGGTGGTGAGCCCCCATACAATCAGCCAGCGGTATTCGAGGAACACTAGCGATCGGATCGCCCGCTCGTCGAATCCGAGGGCACGGAGCAACCCGAATTCCCGCCGGCGTTCAACCAGATTGCGAGCCACAACGATTCCCAGTCCGGCCGTTCCGAGGACCAGACCCAGTCCTCCGAGGACCTGAAAGATCGAAAGATAGGTATTCTGCACCCTCTGAAATTCAGCCAGACGCTTCCACGCCGGAATAACCTCAATTCCCTGGTCGGTGAGCGCTCTCGTGAGGTGTCCGGCAACGTGTTCCGCCTCCTGTAAGGGTGCGTCAATTAGGAAGTAACGATAGCCGGCAATAGAAGGGAAGTTCCGATTCAGGTGATCTTCAGATACTAAGAGGCTCCCCTGTAGAACAGAACCGGCCACAGTGCCCACGATTCGAATATCAAAGGGCTCACCCCTCTCATCAGTATAAGTCAGCGTGTCACCAATCGATTTTTTCAAAGCCCATCTCACTGTCGCTTCGTCCGCAATGGCAGGTACAGCGCTATCTGCATGTCTTGCCCCAAGCAGTTTCCAACCGTCCGAAAGAGCGGAATCCTTCAGCACTCCCGAGAAACGAAAAGCCTGACGCTGAGCAAGTTCCGTGGCGCGAACTCCAAGTAAACGTGGCTGGAGGCCGCGATTCAAGTTGAGACAACTGGCGTCATCTCCATCGCGCACCCGCATCGGAACCACGGAGACACCCTTCAGAATACCATCGTCCAAAGCGAGGCTTTCTCTCCCGCTCGCGGTATTCAGGTCAGCGTAGAGCGGTAAAGCTGTCTCCGCAAGGAGGGCGAATCCCCCTGTTCCCGAAGTGCGGTCACTCTCTATCTCCGCGGAGTCCTGGCGGAATACAGTAACGGAAATTACGACGAAAACGCCGCTCGCAAGAATACCGGCTGTGGTGAGGCTGCGTCCCCTTCTTCTCGAGACATTTCTGCGGCCCAACGCGGCGAGACTTGAAAGAGGTGTGCGAATCTGCGACGCACGAGCTAGCCAATCATACAAGAAAGCGATTCCCGCACCCAGAAGGAGGGTACCGGCGACAAAGAAGAGGGCCGCTGAATGATCCCGAGTCGAGGCCGACTCTGTCGCAAAAACGAGAAGACCCAGAACCCCGCCAATAGAGACGAGGCCCATCCAGAAACTGAATTTTGCCGCATTCCTCGGATTTCTCAAACCGCCCCGCACCGATATTCCATCGGCAATAAGCAACTCTCTCGCGGAGAACCGCGATTGTCTTCGACTCGCAAGCCACATCGCTATAAGTGCGATCATAATATTAGCCGACAGACCAAGTCCCACCGTTAAAGGTGAAACCCGGAAGAGGAACTCGACGGAACCGACCGCTCCACGCCACACCGTGGATAGAGCGTGGAGCACTAACCGGGTGTAACCAGCAGCAGCAATAGCTCCGATGACGCTTCCAATCACAGCCAAAACAGCCCCCTCTATGAGAAGCAGTCTTCTAACTTCCCGTCGATGCCAGCCCACGGCGAGCAAGATCCCCGCCTCAGGGCTCCGCTGCTCAAGAGTAAAAACGAAGAGGAGACCGGTGAGCGCGGCGGCGGCGGCGATAAGAAAAAAACTGAAACCGGTAAAGAGCTGCCCGAAATCAATCGGAGATTGGGTGGAGGCCAGGGACCTTTCTCGCAGTGGTTCGAAGAATAGGCCGAGACGGGACGGCGTCAGTCGATTACGAATCTCGTGGCGGAGCTTTTCACGCGAAAGAGACTCTTTCAGAAAACGCAAGCCGGTAAGGTTTCCCCAGCGATTTGACCACATCTCCTGACCCGCCTCAAGAGAGATGAAAGCCTTGGGAGCGCCACTATACCGGTGCCAGTAGTCTTCGTCTTTCTTTCGGATGCGCTCTAAATCAATCGGAAGTCCAGGTTCCCAATCCCGACAATTTTCAACACCCGCCAGTCCGGGAAACCGCGGCATCCAATCGGATTGAATGGCGCTACCGCTCATCGGTAATATGTCCCTGATTACGAATTCCCGGGTATCTTCCTTGAGATTTCGCTGCTCATCCACGACGAAGTATTTCAACATTACTTTGTCGCCCACGGTTGCGCCCAGATCCTCCTGTAACCACTCACTTATTACGATCTCATCCATCGTGATATCAACCGGGAGAATTCCGCCTGTCCCCGGATCGGCCGCAGTGACAATCGAATAGGGGGTGGCGCGATCTCCATTTCGTATTTCGTTAACGAAATAGGAGAACACACCCTGGGGACTGCCAATCTGTCCGATATCCGGCGACTTCGACTCTGACTTGGCCGCCATATTTCGCACCACTTCAACTATCGGTTCCTCAAGAAATATTCGGTCTGAGTGCATCTCCCAGAACCGTCCCTGATCCACTTTGCGAAAATGCAACCCTGCATCCTCCAATTGCCATATCTCTTCCAACGCCGAGTCAGCGCGGGTGGGAGTAAGTGCCTCTTCCGCAGACGCACCGGCCAGGATAAGGTTGGATTTGCCCTCAAGGGCCAGACGTTCCTGCAGCACCCGCATCGATATATAGAGATTCAGCGGGGGAAGCTGCGACGACTGCATACTGAATCGACCAAAATCCTCGTCGCCGATTATGCGGTCAATCTTCCCTCGAATGGCAACCAAAGCGTGTCGCTCTCCCGACAGGGGTGCATCCCGGGTTAGTTCGCTGGGTTTCTCGAGGCGAAGAATTAGGGTGTCCCCTCCTGCTGCTTCCAAGAGAGCCGCAAGATGCTCGTTCAAATGAATGACCCCAGATTCGCTGAATGGTCTCTCTCGGCCGCTCACTGAGAGTTGCCAGAACCGCTCGTCAACACCAAAAACCTGAATCCGGTTTATCCGTTTCTCCCTTCCCGGAGTCGAAACGCTGCCTTTGAACATCAGCACGGGAGCTACAGTTCCCCCTAGTTTCGACTGGAGATCGCGGGCAAGTCGGGAGCGGAAAAACCGATCCTGCGAGTACAGCGATACTTCAACTTTCCCAATACGATACTCGGCCAGAGACACGAGAGTCGCCTTTACCGAGTCGCCCACCATGAGAGCGCCAATCAGTACCATGGCGCCGATTGCCGCTCCCGCCACGACTCCAAGGTGAGTCCGCCAATAAAAGCGAACACTTTGACGGATCAAATTCAGCTGCGTCATCCCTTAGATTCCTGTTTTCTGAGCAATCTTTTCTTTACGAATACTCATAAGATATTGATGTTAAACTCAATAGAAGAGAGACCGCGGATTTCACGGATTGACACGGATAAGAAAGACCATCCGAACCATTGGCAATATTTAGCCAAAGGCATGTATCTGCAAAACTCAGTTTCTTGAACCCGGTTTGGAGTGTAACATGCTGATATTCAAAGCTGTGGGGTCGACAAGGTTCGGGTCCCGCTGAGCGGGATCGGGACAAAGTTACCAGGGTATTCCGAGTTTCCTTCTCGACTCGATCAAGAATGTCCTCACTGTTTACGAGTTCAGGTTCAGACTGTCGAACCGTTGGGAATCCCTCTTTATCAAATCCGCGGTTTTCTCGAATCCGAGGAGTCTTCCTTTCAAATTCGCGTCCATCTGCGTTCATTCACGGTTCTCTTCTTATTTTTTGGTTGCGGCTACGCTGCGCCAGCTGGTGCCAGGAGTCTCCCATCACTCACCTCATACACCCTCTTCATTCGTCGAGCCACCTCGAGAGCATGCGTCACCATTATCAAAGTGACATGCTCGCGTTGATTGAGGTCGACAAGCAGATCAGCCAAAGCGCCCGACGATCGGTGGTCGAGCGACCCGGTCGGTTCGTCCGCCAGCAGCAACTTCGGTCGATTTATGAGAGCCCGAGCGACAGCTGCCCGCTGCCGTTCCCCGCCGGAAAGCTCTCCCGGCCGGTGATTTATGCGATGCTCCAACCCGACCTCTTCCAATAGATCCCTGGCCCGCGATTCATATTCAGATCGCGCATTTCGAGATTTATCGGTAAGCGTCGGAACGAGGACGTTTTCAAAGACCGTGCACTGCGGCAAGAGGTGGTGCAACTGAAAGACGAAACCGACCTCCTGTCGGTGGTATTCGGCTAACTTCCGCTCATCGAAGCGGAAGATATCCGCGCCGTTGTAAAGGATTCGCCCCGAGCTAGGCCGGTCGAGACCGCCGACCAGATTGAGAAAAGTGCTCTTCCCCGATCCCGAAGGACCTACAATCGCCACCGTATCCTCTTCCGCCGCCTCAAATTCGAGGCCCGAGAAGATTTCCACGGCCTCCACTCCATCGGGTGATTCATATCGTTTGGAGACCTCCTGAAGTTCAAGAAGCATATTTACGGATCCTGACGTGATACCATCCCTACCGGCGGCCCATTTTACGTAGTTTTGGGCCAAATTGTCACGGATTCAACGAAAAGCTCCCGCTTTCTGTCAACGACTACGATTCGGCCCGCTGTGCACTCGAAGGTCATTGTCCTGATCGTAGTTGCCTAAAGAGGATTTTGACGAAGCTTGCGACAACGCTCAGCGCCGGAACTGCGTGTAGTAATCCTGCGCCGACTCCCCGCTCATCATACCATTGGCGATGTAGAGATCCGCGTCACCATCGTTTTCAAAATCAAACGCGGCGCTCCTCCCCCATGACCAACCCGTCTCACGCGTCGCCTTGGTGTCAAGATCCGTCGCATAGGCCTTGCCCTGACGCCATCGTGTGATCAAATAGAATCAGTCACGCTCGGAATCAAACGCAAAGCCAATTTACCTCTGTCCTGAACGCCGGAATAATGTGAAACTTCTCTGCCGTACGGCAGAGCGGGTTTGCGGGCGAAATTCTCAGCCCTTTCGAAAGCGGAAATTGCAGATTTCGTTCTCGTGCTCGTCCTCGTTCTCGAAAACTCGCTAGGATCGAAAAGCTTCCGCTTTCCGCTACATTCCAAATCGAAGTGTGTAGCGGAAAGCGGAAGCTTTTCGTCCTGCAACCGTTGACTTAATGAGCCCCGCGAGTGCCACAATTTCGGGCAATTGCATTAAACTGCACCCCTGATCGTATCTCAACTGTATATGGTGGGGTGGGTATCGTCTAACTGAACCCAGGAGGATTGCTCCTAAAACCTCGATGGAGATTGATATGAACACTTCATTGAATTTTATAAGGCATTTGTAGTCAAGTAATTACGGTCGAATTCCTGCCGCATTCCGCTACCTGCCCTGTCAGGCGAATCGGTCTGTAGAGCTGGGGAATAAGGGTTCCATAGACCGTGAAAGATTCTCTTTTAAAACCCCCTTGGCATTGAGCCCCCCCACCCCACAATTTCAGGCAATTGCATTAGACTTCACCCCTGATCGTATCTCAACTGTATATGGTAGGGTGGGTATATTCTAACTGAAACCAGGAGAATTGCTCCTAAAACTTCAACGGGGATTGATATGAAAAGAGAAATTGAACACCCTTGGTATCTGGCTTTGCGGAATGGCGGTCTATTTGTTGTCGTCGCGGGCCTTTGTCGTCGCGGGCCTGTTAGCCTTCTCGCCTCTTGCCGCTCAAGAGGAGGCAACGGAAGGCGAAGAAGAGACTGACCTGGCAGAAGAAGAGATTCACCCGGAAGAACTGCCCGAATTCCGGGTCGATGAATCGCAGGAATACGGTTACCGTGGCACGAGTAGCCATACGGCCATCCGCCTGACCACCCAGTCGATCGATCTGCCGATGAATATCAGTATTTTACCGGAAGAATTCATCGAGGATCTGGCTTTCGACACCCCCCAGGAGGTGGCGCGTTACGTTTCGGGTGCCCTCGCCGACGAACGCGTTTCGAGCTTCACTGGAGGGCACGTCTACGTTCGCGCGTTTCGCGTGAACCAGCGGCGCAATGGGTTGGAACTGGGGACCTTCGAGGCAACCAACCTCAATGCAGTCGATCGCCTCGAGGTGATCAAGGGGCCGGTCGGCGTCTTTTACGGCAACTCCTCGCCGGGCGGAGTTTTTAATGTGGTGACCAAGAAGCCCCAATTCAGGAATGGCGGCAGCGTGGCATACACCTACGGCAGTTACAATCATCATAGAGTCGCGATCGATGCCCAGGCCAAGGCGATGAACAATACGCTGGGCGTGCGTCTGAACGGAACCTATATCAACTCCGAGGACTGGCGCGATTTCGAGAAGATGGAGGAGGAATATTTTACCGGCGCGATACGCTGGAATCCGAAGCCGAGATTCGATGTATTCTATGAATACGAGCATGCGCAAGCGAGGCGCAACGACGGGGCCAACGACCTCGTTGGGAACCCAATGTTACAAGAGGAATACGCGAATATCCCACAGAACATCGTGGATTACTTCCGCAATAAGCGGGATGATCCCGACGACCAAACGACTATAAACTACCTGCGTGACCGCTGGATAGCGGGCCCCTCTGCAGGGGTGGTAAGATGGGCTGATGACCATAGAGAGGCCACAGGCGAATATGTCTTCGTCAGGTCCGGGTTTGATGATCCCTTCAGGATCTCGCCGCGTGGCAACTTTTTCAACCGCAACGGAACGGGTGCCTTCTTTGACTACATCAGCAAGAGCCATCACTTCAATGTGACTTGGGGTCCGACCGAGTGGATCGACGTTCGCTACCAGTATTACGATATCGAGACGGAGCTAAATGAGGTTTTAAACTTCCTCACAGATGCACTTGCCGACTACACGCTGTATATGCGCGATAATTTCAACCATCGCAACAGGGAACGCCGTATCAACCAGCAGGTCGACATCAAGTTCAGATTCAAAACAGAAAAGGCGGGTAATCACACCCTAATCTACGGGCACGAAAACCGGCACAACTTCCGTTGGAGAAGGGGAGTGCACAGGTTTGACTGGGATCTGCTTCCGGACCTGGAGGTGCCGGCGGATCCGTATTTCAAGGGTGGCCCGATCGCCCCTGGAACTCCCATGATCACGGTAAAGGGGTCAGAATACCGGAAGCGATGGAATCCCTACATTCACGAAGTCCCAAACTACTCGGATGCCATCACCACTTTGGTTGAGACCACGCCGCAATCGCCGACCTGGCTCACCGGCCATTACTTCACGCACCTGGGATCCTTCTTTAACAATCGCGTGCGAACAATGGTTGGAATGCGCTTTGAAGAAGAAGACGATGGCGACACCGGGACGACGCCTCGCTACGGAGCCGTCATCGAGGTGCTACCGGATTGGCATATTTTCGGCAGCTACAGTGAGAGGTGGGCGCCGAATCGCGAAAATATTAGCGGTCCGGGAGTGACGGCGGCGGATAATCCGTTCAAGTTCGCCAATCAAACGGGAAACGGCATCGATATCGGAATCAAAACGAACTGGAAGGACCATAAGCTGGACGGAACCATCAGTTGGTTCACTCTCGAGCGCGCAAACATCCGCCAGCAGGACGGCAGGCGCAACGACACCGATCCGCGCAATACCGACGATACGCCGGAGAACAACGTCGTTTGGTATCTGCTTTCGGGGCTGGAACGGGTCAGAGGTGTGGAGACGGATCTGGTTTGGACGCCGAACCAGAATTTCCAGATGCTCTTCACCTATGGCTGGTTCTACGACGCGAAGATCGTAAGTGATACCTCGCTCAGCATTCCGTTCGAAGTTGAGTTTCAGAACGGCCGTCAATTGCACAATGCGCCTACGCACAATCTGGCGGTTTTCGGAAAATACAAGCTCACGGAGGGGAAGTTGAAGGGCCTCGCGTTCGGCCTGGGTGTTCGCGCCACGAGCGAGGCGGAGGTCTCAAACAACAAGCCCTTCCGGACTCATTTCAATCCCGGCTATAGCGTGTGGGATGGGTTGATCCAATACGAAACGGACAAGATCGGTAAGCGCACCGTATTCAGTCTCAATCTTGAGAACATGTTCGACCAGACGTGGCACACGGGTCTCGCCGTGGGCGACCCGCTGAAGGTCTACTTCAAGGTTAAGACGTTCTTCTAAGCCGATCAAACGAAGGAGAATTTGAGGGGCGGCTTCGGCCGCCCCTTCTTTTTTTTCATGCGTTTCGGGGTATTCGTGAGGAAGGGCGTAATCTTGCTCGAGCACCCGTTAGGGATGTAGCGATGAGACAAGGTTGGTAGGGATGGAGGCTACAACGTGACGGAAATCAGGAGTTCCATACAAGCTTGAGCACCCGGGAGGGTTGTAGGAGCGGGTTTATCCCGCGATGGTACAAGTAGGGATCGAGGCGTGAAGCCTCTCCTACAGCCTGACGGGAATCAGGAGTTCCATACAGGCTTGAGCACCCGGGAGGGTTGTAGGCCTTCGACTGACTCAGGCCAGGGAGGGTTCTTGACCACCATAGCCTTTATGGCGACGGTGGTTATCCCGCGATGGGGCTTGTTTCGATTTTCTCCGAGTGTAGGCTATTTTACCCGAACCCTATTGTAACCTGAACATGGCCAAGAGACGCTCAATTCCCACCCGGCACTTGCTGAGTTACGTGTTTTGTGCCGCGGGCGTCTGTGGGTTTCTCGCGTTCTGGGGATGGATCTTCAAACCGAACCTCGAGACCGAGCCGAATCAATTTTCACCCGAATCGGTCGCCGCAGTCAAAGCCCTTCGCGATACATCGCTCGACTCTGAAGGTGGACCATTGATCTGGCAGGATGTCGATTACATTGCCGGGAAATCGGCTCCATGGCTTCCACGTGGCCAGTCGCCCATCCTCGCGGAACTGGTGGCAAAGGGAAGGCTACCCCCGGTCGAGGAGCGGGTCGGGCCGGAGCCGGTGGTTCTCGAGGGAGTTGAGGGTACCGGCAGGTACGGGGGGACCTGGTTTCGGGCGGCGACGGCGGCGAGTGA
Organism: Candidatus Moanibacter sp.; assembly: GCA_965215885.1. Taxonomy (GTDB): domain Bacteria; phylum Verrucomicrobiota; class Verrucomicrobiia; order Opitutales; family UBA2987; genus CBDCEW01. The sequence goes on along the minus strand of CBDCEW010000097.1, from coordinate 153,689 downwards.
CATCGACCCGAGCAACCGCAGGGTCTTCAACGCTCATTTGGTGCGCTGGTCGCCCCAGGGGTACCCCCTTGTTCCGCATGTCGTGAAACGTTGGGAAGTCTCCGAGGACCGACGTATGTGGACCTTTCATCTACGCAAAGGAATCCGTTGGTCCGACGGGCATCCCTTCACGGCAGCGGACATCCTCTATTGGTGGGAGATGGAAGTGAAGGCGCTCGAAATGAGTCGGCCCCTCTGGATGAACATCGCCGGCGAGCCGGTGGAGGTTGAGAAAGTCGACGATTACACGGTGCGCTACTTGTTCCCTGTGCCCCATGGTCTCTTCCTCGAACACATGGCGATGCTAGGGGAATATTACGCTCCGAAACATTACCTTGCACAGTACCATCCGGAATTTGGCGATGAGGCGTTGATCGAGGCGACTATGCGCTCCCGCCGCTTGCCCACCCGGCGCGGCCTCTACAGCCTCCTGAAAGCCTGGAGCAATCCCGAACACCCGCGCCTCTGGCCGTGGATATACCGGACCTACACGCCAAATCCGCCCTTCGCTTTCGTGCGCAATCCCTACTACTTCGCGGTTGATACGGAAGGCAATCAACTCCCCTACATCGACCGTGTCTTCTACGATATCAAGAAATTGGAACTGATCGGAATTGCCGCCGCGAGCGGTTCCCTTTCCATGCAGACCCGGCACATTCGGTATGAGGATTACACTCTGCTCATGTCCCAGCGTGAGGCGCATGACTATGAAGTCTACCATTGGTTTTCCGCCGTGCGGTCGGTCTGGGTTCTCTTTCCCAATCTCAACCGCCGCGTGGATGCGGAAGATCAAGCGAGCGGTTTCAAATGGGAACTGCTAAACGATCGCCGCTTCCGGCAGGCGCTCTCCCTCGCTATCAACCGCCGGCAGATCATCGATGCGGTATTCAACGGCGAGGGCGAACCCGCCCAGATGTCGCCGGGACGGGAGTCTTTTTTCCATCATGAAGGCTTGCATAAAGCTTTTACGGAATACGATCCCATGCGCGCGAAACGGCTTCTCGACGAGATCGGGCTGACGCGGCGAGACCCGGAAGGATTTCGCACCTTTCCGGACGGTTCGCGCATGGTGTGGTACATCGAGTTGACTGATTTTAACGGCCGTGGACCGGATCAGTTCATCATCGACGACTGGGCGGAGGTAAGGATACGCGCGGTCCTTCGGGAGCGTTCACGGACTCTGTGGATCGCCGAAAAAGGCGCCCTCAGCCAGGACTTCAGCGTCTATCGCGGCCAGGGGGAATATCATCCCCTGGTGGAACCGCGCAATTTCGCCCCCGGATTCAACGCCCTGCTTCATTTCGCCTACGGGTTTGGCCGGTGGTTCGCCAACGGGGGCCTTTGGGGAAGTCCGGACGTGGAGCGAGCGGGCGGCATTAGACCGCCCGACGGCCATCCCCTCTACGAAAGCCGAAGGGCCTTTGAGGCAGCGATTCGCGCGCCCACTCTCGAAAAGCAGCGGGAAGCGTTTTCGCAAGCGCTCGAAATTGCCGCTGAGAACCTCTGGACGATCAGTATCGCGACACCGCCGCCCCAGTTGGCGGTGATAAAAAAGGGATTCCGCAATGTGCCGAAAAAGATGACCAACGGCGGGAGTTACCGGACGCCGGGCAACGCTGCTTCGGAGACTTTCTTCTTCGACGATCCGGAAGACTCACCGGGCGCCGTCGCCAGAATCAAGAATGAGATGCTTGAAGTCACACCGGCCCCGAATGCGGTCGATACGGAAACGCTCAGGCCGGAGAGTTCAGGCAGCCTCGGCCGTCTTATTCGCCTGGCGTTTATCGCTATCGGGACTTGCCTTATCATTCTCGCTGGATGCAAGCATCCCTACGTAGGAAGAAGGCTCCTGATCATGGTTCCCACCATGGTTATCATATCCGCGGTGGCCTTTACGATCATTCAGCTGCCTCCAGGGAATTTCATCGAAACGCGCATAAAGATCCTCGAGATGGAAGGCAATGAAAGCGCGATCGAAGAGTTGGAACAGTTGCGCGGCCTCTTCCACCTGGACGAGCCGCCGGCCCTGCGCTACCTGCGCTGGATGGGCCTCTTCTGGTTCGTCAGCTTTGACGAAAAGGATTCGGGGCTTCTCCAGGGCCATATGGGTTTCTCCATGGAGAACCAGAGACCGGTCAACGATGTCGTCGGTGATCGCATCCTCCTGACGTTTCTGATATCGCTCGGAACCATTCTCTTTACCTGGGCGACGGCCCTGCCCATCGGCATCTATTCCGCCGTCCGCCAATACACGATCGGCGATTACGTGTTCACCCTCATCGGCTTTATCGGGATGTGCGTCCCCAATTTCCTTCTCGCCCTCCTCCTCATTTACTGGAGCGGGCGCTACTTCGGAATGGACATGACCGGACTCTTTTCCCCCGATTACGCGGCACGCCCGGAATGGACCTGGGGAAAAGTGGTCGATCTGCTCAAACATATCTGGCTTCCGATTGTCGTTTTGGGAACCGGCGCTACCGCGGGTATGATTCGGGTGATGCGGGGCAACCTTCTCGATGAGCTCAAGAAACCCTATGTCCTCACCGCCATGGCAAAGGGCGTCCGCCCCTTCAAATTACTCCTCAAATTTCCTGTCCGGCTCGCCCTGAATCCGTTTATATCCGGGATCGGTTCGCTCTTTCCTCAACTCGTCTCCGGGGGCGCCATCGTCGCCATGGTCCTCAGCCTGCCTACGGTGGGACCGCTCATGCTCAGCGCCCTCATGAGCGAGGACATGTACCTGGCCGGCTCCATGCTCATGGTCCTCAGCCTCCTCGGGGTCCTCGGCACCCTCGTCAGCGACCTCCTTCTCCTCTGGCTCGATCCTCGTATCCGCATGGAGGGAGGCTCACGGTAGGGAAGACCAGAATCGGATCGAGGCGTAACCGTCTTCGCGCGCTACGCCGTGTCGAGAAGCCTCTCCTACAGCCTGCCGGTATTCCGAGTTTCAGACCCGACTCTTCGAGGAAGAATCTGTTAAAAAGCTCGACCAGTGTGTGAGAGAAACCAAACTGATCAGTCAGAGTGAAGACAGCAGAAGCAAAGAGAGGCCCCTACTACCTCGAGATTGCCGACAGGTTGCGCCGTGAAATTCTGACGGATTTTCAGCCGGGCGAGCGATTCTATTCGATAAGGGATCTTATCCGACGGACGAATCGCAGCCTGCCGACGGTTCGTTCGGCGATCAATTTTCTAGTCGAAGAGAAGCTCCTTTCTTCCCAGCCCGGCAGTGGCTATTACGTGACCCGGAAGGCAAACGATCATCGCTTCAAAGATATCAAGCAGTTGCTGATTGTGATTCCTTCTTACGTAGAGCCGAACGAACCGATTTTTACCGGTCAGATCATTTCAGGGGTGATCCATGCAGCCGAGCACCGCGATACGGCAGTAACCGTTTACAGGAGAAAGGCAGTCGCGCCGCATCATTACGATAAGGAGAGTTCGGAGAGAGACCTGGAGAATATTCTTGCCGCGCGCCCCAATGCGATCGCCTGGTTGCACGTTTCTCCATTCGATATGCCAATTCTGAAGGAGCTCAAGCGTCGTGGAATCCCGTTGGTTACGACCATTCGCAAGCTCCCGGAGTTCGATCTTCCATTGCTTCGAGAGGACGATTTGGTGTATGCTTCCATTGTCCTCTCTCAGTTTCATGCGCGAGGTCATGCGCGTATTGGTATGGTCATTCGAGATCCCGATTCCGACGAATATTTTTTATCCAAGATTGCCGCCTTGCGGAAAGTGGCAGCGACCCTGAATGTGAGTGTGAAGCAGTCCGACTGCTTCGTGCTCAAGTCGGACTTGGTCCAAGTCGAAAAGGCCACCGCGGAGTTTAAGCAGTTCCTTGAGGAGCGAGAGGATTTGAAAGCTCTGCTCCTTCTTGCCACCAATTCCATCAAACCGGTTGTCGACCTGATGAATTCAACTCTGCGCGAGCGGCTTTCAAAGATGTCGATCGTTCTGAATCTGCTCGACGGTGTCAAGATACCGCCACTGCCGACCGGGGAGAGCCTGGCTACGATCACTCCGCCTTTGGAGGAGTTGGGAAAACAGCTTGGCAATCTCCTCATGGCTCAAACCTCAGGAAAGCAACCCGAGTCGCTCGATCCGTTGATCCCTATTTATCGTCCGGGCGAGTCCATGAAGGCCTATATCCGCTAGATTCTCACGAATTGTAGGACACAAGAAGGAATCGCTATGCCAACAAATATCTCACAGAACGAAATCCACTCACTGACCCTCACACCGTGGTCGCCCGTGCACCCACGAAATGACCACCAGCTCATCTTTCCGTTGAGCGATGATCGTTTGATGTTCGTATGGTGCGAGTATTATCAACGAAAGCCGAGCCTCGTCTTTCGTTCTTCCTACGACGAAGGGGGGAGTATGGATGATGCTCCCTGCCAGATATCGGCAAAAATCTCGCGGGACCGGGGACGCACCTGGAGCGGGCGATTCACACTTCAGGAAAACCGGGGTGTCAACAATGTGAAACATCCGAATCTTCTCCGTTTGCCGTCCGGCGAGATTCTCTTCTCTTTTACGCAGCGTGATATTCGGAAGGAGGATCTTCGCATTTATGTCAAACGGTCATCCGATGAGTGCGAGACCTGGGGACCCATCGAGCAGATCTCACCGACCGGAGGAGTCTACTTCACCAACGCGGATCACATCCTGCGGCACAGTTCCGGGCGGGTTATCCTGCCCTGTCACGCCGGTCCAGCAATCCCTCGGAAGGGCTGCCACTGGAAGGCCTTCTGCTTCTATTCCGACGACGAGGGAAGAACCTGGGAGGAGAGCCGCGAGAAGATCGACCTTCCCGAACCGGGCGCGGAGGAACCGGCAGTAGTGGAGCGGCCCGACGGCTCGCTTTTCGCTGTCCTGCGCACCAGTCTCGGGAAATTGTATGCGACCGTTTCGGAGGATCGTGGCGAAACCTGGAGTGCGGCGGAATCGACCGGCCTGGACTCGCCCTCCGTGGCGACCTGCATGAAAACGATCCCCGGGAGCGATCACCTCCTCTTGCTGTGGAATAACGCGGTGCCTTATGGCTTGCGCGAAGGCGCCGAAGAAAAGGGCATCACGACGCTGCACTGGCCGCGAAATCCGTTGTGCAGTGCGATTTCGAAGGATGGCGGGCAGACGTGGGATTCGATTCGTTCAGTCGAGGACCGGCGGGGCTACAACAATGGCTATCCATCGATCACCTTTCTCGATGACGAAGTGTTCGTCGGCTGGTATTCGTGTTCGGAGAGCGCGGTTTGGTCCTGGGAGGTCAACCTGAAGATCTTTCCGATCAAGTGGTTTTACGGGGCGTGATGGTGGGGATGCAGGTCCGGTAAATCCCTCGACGGAATCGTCCTTATTCGAGCTGATTCGGACCTTTTCCCCATCGCGGGATAAACCCGCTCCTACAACCCTCACGGGTATTCGAGCTGGCTTTTGAACTCCTAATTTCCGCCCGGCTGTAGGAGAGGCTTCTCGACACGGCATAGCGCGCGAAGACGGTTACGCCTCGATTCGAACTTATTCCGCAAATTCCGAATGCCAATTCCTACTCCAGATCGTCCTCATTCGGGTCGTAGACATTGGCCCCGCCTTTCACAAACGGCACCGCCTGTCCCCATAGGGTGCCGCCACTGTCCACGATCGGTTCGGCCGAATATTGCGTCAGGTAAACGCGGCGCATGAGGTGGGTCGTATTGGCCCCGCTGCGGTGAAATGTAGTGCTGGAAAAGCAGGCCACCGAACCCGCCGGGGCAGTGACCACGATGCCGGGGTCCTCCCCGGTGTAACCGATGAGATCATTCGTTCCCTCTTCGCGCTTGTGATCATGGATGCAGTTCTTTGTTCCCGCACGGGAATGCGGCAGCAGATAAACGGTCCCGTTGGTCTCGTCGACGTCATCGAGCGTAGCCCAGCAGCTCAGATAAGGTTTGTGCTTCGTCTGGGGATCGCGGAACTTGACGTAACCCGAATCCTGGTGCCAGCCGAATTTCATTCCTACTTCGGTGCCCTTTACTACCCACTGCTCGTTGAAGAGATAGGCCTCTTCTCCCAATGTAGCTCGGCAGATTTCGGCCATCAAGTCGGAGTAGATGAAGCGCCAGAGGCGAGGACTCTTGCGATAGAGTTGGGATATGAAATAGCGCTTCCGCTTGTGCGTGATCCCGATCGTGTCTTCGCCCTTGTCATCCATTTCCTGGTCTTTTCGGCCGAGGAAATAGCTGCATTCCTCTCTCAGCATCTGCAGCATCTCATCCGGCATAGCCCGTTCCAGAATGAAATACCCCTCTTTATCAAATTGCCTGCTCTGCTCCTTGCTGATTTGCATCAGCTCTTTGGTCCCTATTCTGTCTTCCAAAGTCAAATTATAAATGCGGTAAGTCTCGCAGATCGAAGTGATCCCATTCCACCCCGCGCACCATCGCCTAACGACAAGACCAACCATTTCTTTTTCTTTCCTGTGGCACGGTATTGGTTTGACTGCTGTGCCGCTTGTATAGTACGAGTGTGTTCCATGAAGTTTATCGAACTGACCGAAGAGCATCGGCAGTTTTTCGACGAAAATGGATATCTGATTGTGCGCGAAGCGTTGGATGAAGAGATGCTTCAGCGCGTTGTCGGGGCGGCGGATCGATTGGTATCCCAACGCTACCTCGAATCGGGTGGGCGCCGTGCCAGTCTCTCGAACGTAATTGCGCAGGAGGATGAATTCATTCCTCTGCTAACCTGGGGCACGACCGTGCCGCTGGTGGTTCAATTGCTCAGCTACAATATCCGACTGACAAAGGCGCACTTGATTTACAAGTACCCGGATCTGCCGGAAACGCCGGATCCCACTTACTGGCACCGTGATGTCGCAAACAGTTCCGATGATCTGGGTCCGGCACGCAATGCCCGGCTCGAGATCAAGATCGCCTATCATTTGAGTGATGTCATGGTGCCGGATAGCGGAAATACCTGGCTTGCACCCGGAAGCAATAACTACACCCGACCGCTTGAAATTCCCGCGGGTGAGACGGATCCCGCGAATGCATTTGAACCGCAATTGCGAGCGGGTGATGCGTTTCTCTTCGAGAATCGAACCTTTCACCGTGGAGGCGCTAACCGCACTCAACAGACTCGCAAAGTTTTGATGTTCGGTTATTCCTATGCCTGGCTTTCCCCCAATGACTTCGTCGTGCAGACCGAGGATGTCTTGGAAAGGTTTCGCGAACCCATCGGCAGGCAGTTGATTGGCGCTTTGCGGCAATCGAACTCCCAGATTGACAGCCGGCCCCTACGCGAGTGGGTCGAGCAACACGGCGTTAGGCGTGCCTCTGAGATCGAATATGAAAGAACCTTCGCTTTGAATTCTGCCCTGACTTCGTAGCAACAAATCAGCCCGCTTTTCTCACTAATTTCTCTGAAGCGTTTCGCCTGTATTGCGGCTTCCGATAGTCCATGACGCTTACCCACTGAGGAAAAGCGCGCTAGCCTAAAACGATCACGCTTGGCCGAAAGCGGTTCAGGTTAGTCTGCCTCCTCCTCCATTTTAAGGGTATCTACGGAAGCCTGATGAGCGGCCGGCGCCGGGGGAGGCTTGTAGAGCGTCACCAAACCGCCGCCGAGAGCGGCCAGCATGATGCCGAAGTAGAAGGGCCAGCGGATTGCGGTCCAGCCACCGGCGGGAGGGTGCAGCAGCATCGCGACTATCGCATTCACAATAGGCGCGCCCGCGAAGACGATCGTCATGACGACGGCTGGAGATCCTTTTGCGCCAAACGCCAGCAACACACCGAACGCACCGGCGGCGCCCACGATTCCGGCCGCGAGCGACAGGCCCATTCCCCTGTTGGGGAAGCTCCAAGTGGCTCCGTTGACTTTTAATAGGATCAATGGCGCCAGTATTGCCGTTAAGAAGTAGGCGACGCCGACAAAAAGAAAGGCTTTGTAGCGCCCATTTACAGGGTCTGACATATTGATCTGCCCTCCATGCAAGAGCACTCCGTAGAATCCCCAGAAAAGGACGGTCATAAATGCGTAATAGAGCCAGGTCATGGTACGAGTTCTTCCGTGCTTGGATTTCGAATATCTCTTCCGAGTCGTTCCGGAAGATCGGAATGGTGGAATGATCGAATAGTGGGTATTATATCATATCCAGTAAAGGTAGATCTGCAGAATAGCTCACTGATAACTCGGAATCTTTCCGATTTGGGGTCCGACAGGAATGTCGCCAAGATAACGGGATTATCGCTCGCCCATCATTCCAGTTCCTTCAAACCGCCTACAATAGTTTCCGCCATACCCTCGATCGTGAAGTTCGCCAGGACTGATTCCCTCCCACGCATTCCGATCTCTCTCGCCAACTCAGGATCGGCCAGGAGTGATTCCCACGAATCAACTAAGGCCTCAGGAGTATCGGGTTCATACAGTATCCCTCCGCCTGTCGCATTGACGATTTCAGGGAAAGCAGATACGTTAGGCTGCACAACGGGTAAGGCCGAAGCCATCGCTTCAAGCAGGTAGAGTCCAAAGGCCTCTCCATAATGAGCCGGCACGGAGAAAAGTGTCAGGCGCCGCAAGAAATCCGACTTTTCCGCCCTACTGATATTGAAACGAAACCGTACCTCTCCACCGAGTCCTGCCTCATCCAGCTTCTTTTTCTGCGAATCGATGTAAATCAGATCGCCGCCTGTGACGGTTCCCGCCACCTCGAGGCGACAGGTTGGAAATCGCCCTCGACTCTTCAACAGAATAAAACCCTCGATAAGGGTCCCAAGTCCCTTCGTTTTCGAGAGGCGTGCAAGATAGCCGATTACGGGCGGATCAGGCGTTTTTAACGCTGAGTCGTAACCCTCTATCGTGATGCCGTTGGGTATGACGCAAATTCGTTCATCTTCGATCCCAAGACGCCTCTGCATAACATCCGCGAAAAAATGACTCGGTGCAATGAACCGATCGATATCCAAGGCGCGAGACTTGAGAGTTGACCATGCCTGCTCCGCATAAGGCGCGTTAAGACTGTCGAGGAAGATGTCTTCACCCTGTAGAAAACAGTGGACCGGAACGGAAAGCGCTTTTTTCAGAGAACGGGTCAGACCAGCCTGCAGGATGGTGGATAGAAATACGATATCGACCGCCAGATTCCGCACCAACCAGTCGACGAGCTTGTCAATCTCTTTAACCTGCTTGCCGGATTCCCCTTTCAGCATCGAAACCGTAATTTCACCAAGAACGGAACTATCCGTCATACCGCTCCGCCGGCCGACCAGACTGAGCAACCAGGGTGTGTCGAATACGCGGTCGAACCAGACCGGAGTGTGCCGAAAGAGGGACAGATTCTGTTGGAGGTAGACGTTTATACCGCCAAAGAACAAGGGCGAGTCATCCGCCACCGATGGCTCGTCCGTCATAATAGGCAAATACATGGGAAGCATCACAGCGTTTTCGCCTGACCCCATTAAGGCTCGGACGAGAGCGTTATCCCGCATGCACACCCCACAGTAATAGTTGCCCGTTCCCGGAGTTATGAAGACAATGTTCATCTCACACTCACCACTTTTACTTCCCTCGTCCCCGACAATCTCCTGTCCCGATCCCGCTGAGTGAGCCGAAGAGCTTTCACCCGCCCTGATCCCGCTCAGCGGGACGAAGTGCTTTCCCCCGGAATGCATACACCTTGCCGTCTTCCGAGCCGATCACTATCCAGCCATCAACCACAGCGGGTGACGAAACAAGGGGAGCGCCTACTTCGTAGCTCCAGACTTCCCCGCCATTCGAGAGATCGACAGCGTAGAGGCGCCCATCATTCGAACCGAAAACGACCCTTTCTTCACCGACGACCGGAGAACTGTCGATTTGGCCTCTTGTCTGAAAGGTCCAGACGCTTCTACCACTATCACGGTCGAGGCAATGAAGAAGGCGATCACGTCCCCCAATCAGAACATTCGTCGAAGTGACGGCGGCCGAAGAGAAGAAAGGAAAACTACCGCTGTTATAGGTCCAGAGAATATCGGCTGTGTCCGTATCGAAAGCGATTACCGCATTACTATAATGGCCGAGGTATCCTTTTCCTTCAAATACCGCAATGGAACCCGCGATATAGGCCTCCGTGTCGACTTTCTCGAGCGGCTCTCCATCCTTTATCCGAATCACGTATATGAAATTATCGCAGCCACCGATTGCGGCCCGTCCACCCGACAGGATCGCCGGAGTTCCGTTCACAAAACTGCCGGTCGAGTATTTCCAGAGCGCATCTCCCTTAACGGCATCAAGACAATAAACGCTGCCGTCGTAACTGCCGAACAGAATCAAGTTGCTGGAAAATTCTGGAATTCGTGTCCAATTAGCTCCTCCCAGAATTCGATCACTCGTTTGAAACTTCCATCGTAGTTCGCCCGAAGCCGCGTCCAATGCGTAAAAGACCGAGTCGGAAGAGCCCACATAAACGATACCCTCGATCAGGCAGGGAGTGGCCTCCACCGGACCACCGGTTGAAAATGACCAGAGTTCCTCTCCGGATTTGAGATCGAGGGCATGGACTTTTCCTGAATTTGAACCGACAAACACTCTCCTGTCTTCGATTGCCGCCGAAGAGTAAACCGATTGGCCAGTATCAAACGTCCAAACGAGTTCTATGGCGTCGGCAATCTTCACAGCGGCACGCCCCGAAAGTTGCGGACCCCCTCTATGCATCGGCCAGGAGGAAACTGCCGAATCTTCACCTTCCTCCTTTACAGAAGGTTCATCGGCCCCGGCGTCCAAGAGAAACGTCAGAAGCAAGAAAGACGCTAACCCGAAAATCTCACAGATTTTCGGGTTAAGGGCGAAACCGATTTGTAATTTCCTGATCATCAAATATTTAAGATTATTCCCAAGCCGCTTCATAGAGGTGGACAAAATCATCTTCACTTACCGGACGGGGATTGAACCCGGCAGTCCACTGTCGCGACGCTTCGACAGCAAGCTCTGGTATACTATCCCGATCTACCTGACACTCGGAAAGAGACACGCTCAGACCTGTCAGCTTCATCAGGTTGCTCACTCGATCAATAAGATGTTTGCCGGCGTCAGCAAGATCATCTCTGTCAGATGCCAGGCCGGCGGAAATTGCATAGCGGACGTAGATGGAAAGCGTAGAGGGATCTTTGGCATTGAACCTCATTGCGTGTGGCAACATCAGTCCCACCGCATGTCCGTGAGTTAATCCGAAGCGCGCCGTAAGAGGATTAGCGGTGGAATGGGCGCAACCCAACATACTGTTCTCAATAGCGAATCCGGAGTAGGCCGCTCCCAGCAGCATCGCCCCTCGTGCTTCCCTATCGTTCGAATTGTTCAGTACCTTTTCCAGGTTAGATTCAATCATTCGGAAAGCTTGAAGCGAAAACTGCGATGAGAATTCATTGCGAGTTCGGGTAACCGCGGTTTCAAGACTATGTGCCAAGGCGTCGATACCGCTCGAGGCGGTTACTGATCTGGGTTGGGTGTAAGTGAGGGCCGGGTCGAGGATCGCAATTGTCGCCATTGCCTTGGTATCTCCGCACGCCATTTTCTCATGGGTATCCACGTCGCTGATAAGCGCATACGACTGGCACTCGCTTCCGGTCCCAGCGGTCGTAGGAATGGCCATGAACGGCAGCATCTCCTTTTGCGCCTTTCCGAAACCGCGGTAATCCTGCACCCTTCCTCCATTAGTGTGGATAAAGTTGCACCCTTTAGCGGTATCGATACTACTCCCACCTCCAAGACCGATTACTGTGTCGACATTCGCACTCCGCGCCGCCTCGACGCATTGATACACTTCCCGTGTTGTCGGATTCTCCACGACTCCACTGAAAACCGTTACCTCAATCCCTGCCTCTTGAAGGGACTTCTCGACAAACTCAGTGTGGCCGGCCGCTACAATTCCCGGATCGGTTACGAGCAGGGCAACTCTACATCCCATCTCAACCGCCACGCTCCCTACCCGCTCAACGGAACCATCTCCAAAGATAAGCCGCGGCATCGGTCTGATTTCGAATGGCTTCATAATGCCCGCTGGATGGCTCGCCTCCGGTAAAGGAAGTCAAAGAGGTTTCCCTCGTGAGGCTGATCCCACTGCACTCTATTGGTAGGCACGGGGCCAATATTGAGTCGGTCAACTAGCGGGGAACGCAAGAGCTCTCGAATGAAGTCACTGTTATCGGTTACCGCGGTTACAACAAGGGTTTCACCGATCTGTGCGAGCATCTCGTCCTGAGGAATCTCCACCACACTCGCAAACGGAAAGAGAAACTCGGTGTTCGACAACGGGTGGTTGATATCTCCGCAACGAACCAGGGTGGGCATCAGATAGGTCTGCCCATTTGCCGATTCTACTCTCGGTCCATTTCGAAATTTTGTCGTGACATCTTCAGCGCCAGCGACGGCAAGACCCGATTCGATCCTGTTTTCAATGGCGTGCGCCACATCGGGATTGGCGAATCCCGCCAATTCTGCTCTCTCGTTTTCCGGTGGAAGTGGCCTGATATCCGACAATCTTTGGCCAACCGCGTCAGCGATTGCATCCGCATTTCTCGGCGTCATGATGCAAGAGGCGTTTATACAACTGCGCCCGCTATTTCCGGCGATCGATTCCACAAGAAGATCGACAATCTCAGACCATCGATCCGACCAGTCCTCGCCTATCAGCACTTTACTCCTCCCGGGACCGTGGACCTGGACATGCGGTCGACCCGAATACTGTCTCACAGTGTTGTCATCTCCGAATATTATCGCTCTCCCGCAGGATCTCAAGATCGCATCTGCACCTTCATGGTCGGTTGGGTAAAAGCAAAATGCATCGGGAGGGCACCCGGCAGCGAGAAGAGCTTGAACGATTCGATACGGTGTCCAGGGATCTTCACGGCCCGGTTTGAGAACGACGGGGATTTTCAGAGGGACGGCAGGTAACCAAAGGGAATTAACCCCAGGCGAATTGCTCGGCAGCACGACGCCGAGGCAGTCAGTAGCCGGACAAAAGCTTAACTCATACTCGTCTTCTCGACCGTAACCGCTATCCAGAATCTCATTGTCCAAGCCGCGCGTCAACCCACCGAGGATAGTTTCCATGTTGGTGAGGACATCGTATACCTTTGCCATATTCGCCCGGCACAAAGTATGAGGTAATCCGGTGGTTGAGGAGAGTAAACGCACATAATCCTCGGGCTTCTGCAACTCAGAATCGGTTCCTCCCGGCAAGTCTGATTGGAGAAATTGGTCGGCCGCTTCGGTGCAAATGTTCAAAAGCTTCGCTACTGGTATTTCTGACAGAACCTCCCGGCTCTTCCCAATTTTCGTCAAATCGCGCTTTATCAGGCCGGAATTAACCAAGCTGATTTTCGCAAGCGCCCGACTTCCTTGAAGACTGGCCAGCTCTAAGGTATCAAGACTCTCGTAGGGTAGGCCCCGACGCAAAGCGGGTATATGCTGGTTTTTCAAGCGTTGGGAATCCTAAGACAGCCAGAGGCCACAACGAAACTGTTTGGTCCCTCTGTGCAGAAGAGAATTGAACAGAAGGAAACTCCTTCGACGGGGCTCAGGGCAGGAGAGAGAAACGGAGAGAAATACGTGAAGAAGAGTAACCCACGGATGGCTCCGCAGTACCACGGATGGGGAACGAATCGGTAATGCTTTGTCTGTGGCATCTGAGTATTTGGTGATCAATCGCAATTTTCTTGGTAGAACAGCCTATTCTTAGGAACAGAACAATATTTCCAACTACCATTCTCGCAGGTCCTCTGTACTACAAACTCAAAAAGGTTTGTTTTCGTAAGAAGAAAATTCTCAACCGATAACATAACCCGTTGAGTTTCAAGATATATTGTTCTGTTTCTCCGAAAAGAATTTGTTCGCCCTTTTCTAGTCTCGCTAAGAAAATCTCAATGGACCACAGATTGATATTTGAATAAGGAAAGCAGGAAATTGCCCATACTATAGGCCGAGGTAGGAGTCGATCCAGCTGAGCGGGACTACTCTGCTGTAGGGCAGAGCCTGAAACGCGAAGAAGAGCTTTTCCAAGAGCGCGAATGCATTTTAAACCACGAATAGCGCTTTTGGGAAAGCTCTTCTTCGCGTTTCTCGACTCGCATAAGCGAGTTGGTTCCGCTCAGCTGGATCGACTCCCTATTCTCCATTTTGCGACTGCTAGATCTAATTCTTCTCTCTATCCGTGCCATCCGTGAAATCCGCGGTCATGCTGATCCCGATCGACCTCACGTCGAAAGATGTTTCCAGATCCTGGCGCGCCCGGAGGATTCGGCTTCTATTCTCAGTTTCTCTCTGTGTTTCCTTCTGTTCAGCTCTCCCTGGTTCTCTGTGACGCTCTGTGACCCCGCTTTAGTTACGATTCAACAAACTTCCTAGTATACTCCTTCTACCACATCCTTCTCCATACTCCCGAGAGGCCGCACTTCACCTACACCATCCCAGGGAAAACCGGGGCAAGGAGGACGACGGATGGCCTCATCGCGTTCCAGGAATCGCGGCATGAAGAATTCCTTCGTCAGCGTCGTAAGTTCGACTCGACCACACTCACCATATTCCACCTGCCTTTCCGGATCCATTTTATCAACTACCAGTAAGACAGCCCGCGGTTGCGGCGCAGCATAGGTCACGCTATACCCGTCCTCCGGCCGAAGCGGCCGACTGCGTGCCAGTCCCATAAGGGTATTGCCGTAAGTAGGTACGAGAGAGACTCGATTCTCGAGCACTTCTTCGATGAGAAACCTTACCACCTGCGGCGACATCGTAGTTCCTCCGCAGAAGACTCCCTTAACTCCCAGATCAGCTATAGAGAGTCGCTCTCCCAGCGCTTCAAGGAGTTTTGGCGTCGTAAAGAGACAGGAGATATTCCGGTGTCTGATTAATTGGACACCCTGTTCAACGACGTGGTCTTTATAAGCGTTTGCCTGATCGAAATTTCTCGAGGCAATCAGCTTTTTAACCCACCGAGCATCGAGGTCGACGAAGTAGCATATCCCTCCCCGGCTGTTCGCCAGGTGTTCAATCGCAATTCGAAGCCGGCGCGGTCCGGTTGGTCCAAGCATGAGCCAGTTGCCACCAAACGGAAATGCATCCTCATCCAGTTCCCTGGAAAATTCGTCATAATCGATGAGATGATCTTCCCAACTGAGGCGCTGCTTGGGAAGGCCGGTGGTGCCACCGGTTTCGAAAACTTTAAACGGCTTTCCTCGATAGGCCTTCGGTATCCAGCTCTCGTTAGGTTCGTCTCTCAACCACACGTCTTCAAAGTGTGGGAAACGCCTCAAGTCACTAAATGTCTGAATTTCGTCAGCCGGATTCCAATCCTGACCGGCAGCCCAGTTGAGCCAGAAGGGAGTTCCCGTGTCTGGAGAAAAATGCCATTCCACGATTTCGCGCGTATGGACGTCGAGCGCTTCGACTGCCTTCTCTATCTCACTCTTCATGGATTGAGTCTCTGAACTCATTGATCAAGTTCCCCTCCCGGGAGGTGCAGGGGTGGGTTATCCCCTCCACGGAGGGGCCAGGGGTGGGTTCTTTCCAAGCCAGTTCCCATCATAAAATCATTGTAATCAATCGGTCGCCAACCCACAAGCAAATCAGAGTTTCACATCAGCAGCCATTCAGCCACAGATACAGGGAATTACCGCTACGCGAAAAACTTTCGAATGGTCTTCTCCTCGGGCGGACTTGTAAAAAGGGACACGACGACGAGAACGAGCGCACCCGCCAAAAAAATGAAGACTACTGGCATCGCGCCAGCGATCAGAAATTCGCGTTGCGCCCCATATCCGGAAGCGCGAAAGAGGAAAAACCAGGCGAGAGCGACAGCAACAATACCCGACAGAGCCCCCGCGCGAGTAACGCGTTTCCAGTAAAGCGACGCGAATACGAGTGGAAAGAGGGAGGCAAACCCGCTGAAGCACCAGACTCCTAGAGCAAAGATCTGACGCGGCTCGAAGAGGGAGAAGCCGAATGTGATTAATACTATCAGGAAAATAAATCCTCGCGCCATCATCACCACCTGGCGGTCCGAGAAACGATCGCGTCCACAGGCGTGGAGGACAACATCCTGAGTAAACATCGTGCCAAGACAAACAAACTGAGAATCAAGCGATGACATGATGGCGGCGAGAACGCCCGCGGCAACGAGCCCGCCGATCAGCGGGTCAGTCAATTTCCCTACCATGAGGCCTAGGGCCGCGTTAGGACTGACCCCTTCCGAGATGACCGGAACGCCATGTTTCATCGCGCCGGTCGCCCACAATCCAATAAGTATACAAGGAATCCAGGTAATCATAATGCAGAGAGGGTGCGCGACGAGGGTCAGTCGAAAAGTCTTGGCCGATCGTGCGGTGAGCCAATGTTGGAAAAGATGGGGAAACATGCCCACCGAGAGGGGAATGAAGCAATAGGTAAAAAATTGCACCTGTGACATATTTCCCTCGCGGATCAGCTTACTCGGGTCCGCAGCCTGAGTGGCCGCAACCGGGCCTCCCAGTTCTCGTGCTATCACAAAAAATGCGAACAGTGCCATCGCCATGAAAATGAGAGTTTGAAATGTGTTGGCCCAGGCCGCACTCCGGACTCCACCCCGGCAGACATAGGTTAAAACGACAAGAGACACCACTGCCGCTGTCAGCCAAGGTGGAATCGCACCACGGGTGTCCGGAAATAACTCTGGAAAGGCACCAACCGTAACAGCCCGCAGCAGAATTCCGGCTCCCAGCAGTCCAATCAGGAGGTAGGGGATCACGAGTCCGACGAGGATGGGAAACAGGAGATAACCGATGGCATTGCTTTCAAATCTCTCCCGAAAAAACTGAATCTGCGTGTGGTAACCGTGCTTTCGGCCGATCGACCAGAGCTTTAATCCGATGAAGAAAAAGCAACCCGAGTGGATCAGGCCGGACCAGGATGCCATCAATCCGTAAGGACCGATTCCCACCCGATAGGCTTCTCCCGTGCTCCCAACCATTGCAAATGCCGTCATCGTCGTGCCAAATATCGACATCAGGAGAACAAACGGACCGATAGAACGGCTCGCGACGAAGAAGTCGCTCGTCGTGCCGCGAAAGTAGCGACCGCTCAGCTGCCCCAAAGCGAATAGGAGGAGCAGGTAGCCGGCAATTATTATCAATGGAGTCATCGTCTTCTTTAACTTGGTAATTCCCTGTCCCGGCACGCCGGGACGGGGTCACTGACTTTCTCAAGCATCATCGTGCGCGGAGCGCCCGATCCACCAGTAGCAAGGATGCTCGTGGTGGAACGGCCCCTCCGGGGACGTTCGTAAAAACTTCGAGTAAAGCATAGGCAAATTCTATCCAAATGGCGAAAGTGTTAGATACGCCGTCCATGGCTAGTCGGGACGGGGAGTTTTCATTGACCTTCTTCCAATTCAGCCGGCCAGGCAAAGCGAACCGCTAGATACCAGGCCAATGCCGACAACAGTGAAAATGCCATATGATAGGCAAGACCGGCGGGAATAAAGCCAAACACAAGTGTACCGTTTTTCCACAACCAGAAGTCCTGGTGGAAAATAAACAGTAACACCAAAAAGAGATATGCGAAAACACGCCGAGTATCAGGGTCCTGTTTCATGGTCATCGCCTATGGCATAGAGATGGCTCTGAGTGGCAACATACAGTACGCCGTTGGCCGCCACTGGAGTACTATAGATTGGAGAGCCAAAATGAATCTGGTTAAGCAGTTTCCGCTCTCTACCCGATTTCAGAATGACGAGATCTCCATCCTCCGTGCCGACGTAGACTTTACCATCAGCTGCGAGAGTGGAACCCCAGATACGACTGTCTGTTTCATGAACCCAGAAACGTTCGCCGGTATCGGCGTCAAGACAATGAATCTTTCCGGCATATTCAGCGATGTAGAGGAGGCCTTCAGCAATAGAGACGGTTGATATACTCCGCCCGATGTCCCGGTAGGTCCACACCGCGCCGTCTCGACTTATATCGCCTCGTTTTGTCAAATCGATGCAACTCAACCGGCCCACTCCGTCACCATGTTCCGGATCCTGGCCGATCGATACATAGGCACGACCATTGTAGAAGACCGGCGTGGCGATGACCTCACTCGGACCTCCATAGGTAGCATACCGGATCGGTTTGCCATCCTTGGACCGATAGTCCGGCGCATTACAATCGTATCGCCATAACTCCTTGAGGTAGCTCAGCCCGTCCTCTCCTCTCTCGGGGGCTGGAGCGAAACCATAGCACCAACCGTCCGAGCCACCCCAAATGATCATTCCTTTACCATTCACCACACCATAGGCTGCCGATGACCAGCTGGCGTGAAGTGACCGCCGGCTGACCCCTGTATTCTCCTCGCCGATTAGCCCCCCATTTTTCTTGTCGAGTACGATAAGACTAGGCGCAAACGGAGCCGGAATATTAGTGTGAGACCAGTCGACTCCGTTAGAGGTCGAAGTATACAACCGTTGATCGACAACGAGTGCGGAGCTACTCGTGATATTGTGAGGAAACACTCCAAGTTCGTCGCGAATATCAAATGTCCAAACGATATCGGCATGCTGATTTTTTACCTCCACGGGATCTTTTCCCGGTCCTGCCATATAAATTCCTTCATCCATAAAAGGTCCGGAATTTCCATCGCCCAATCCATTTACATCCAGGCAAACGACCTCGCCCCGGTTTGTAATAACGTAGGCTGAATCTTCTACAACGGCGGGCGAAGAACAGATTCCAATATACTCCCAGTCACTTACTTTGCCCGCTCCAAGTTTAGGAACAATCAGCTGCCAGAGTAATTCTCCCGAACGCTCATCGAAACACATGACGACCCCACGATCGCCAACAATATCGGGATCCCTCGGCGTCTCGTTATTCGTGCCGACGAATACTTTTCCACCAGCAACGGACACGTTTCCGTAGGATTGAGAACCCAATTTTGCCACCCATCGCACGCCTTTGGTAGTCGCCGGGTCTATCTCCTCGCTATTTTCGATTGGTTCTCCTGGATCGAATTCGTCAAGCAGGTTGCGAACGGGCGAGGCCATATTGCGAGTGTGGTCGCGCCCCCACATCGGCCATTCGGCACCCTGTCCGGATGGCGATAACGTAGCTACCACCAGGAATAAGCTGATTCTGAAAAATGAGTTCATTTCAAAAGAGTCATAAAGACCGATCCTGGCTTGCTGGGCTACTCTTTTCGGCCACTCGGGGTAACAACAATATTGTCAACGTAGACGCGTTTCTGGCTTTGCGGAGAGAAGGCGTAGAGTCCAGGTGATCCATTTCGATGTGCGTTTATGTGGAGAGCTTCAATCGTCCATTCGTCAGGTTCAGGTAGACTCCGCTCCCAAGCCTTGGCCCGAATCACCCCGCTACCGTCTGCCTCGGTTTCGACCTTCATCTTCAGGCGGTACCACACAGAAGCTCTAAATTCAAAAGGCACGGAGACTTTCAGCCGATCATGGTTCGATACGATTTCGAGAATCTGCCAGTTTCCTATGAGGGAGGCATTATACCTCTGATTAATGATGCCGACATTTGAAAGCACCCGTCTATTGCCGTCGCTCATGACGTCCGCCTGCATGATATAGTCGCTCATATCAGGGTGCCCGATAAATGTCGTAGTTCTTTGAAACAAAACGCGCTCGAGAGTGTTTGCCAGGACCCTTTCACTTCCGTGTTCAATTATCTGCCAACGCAACCGCGCCCCCAACCACGGCGCAGGCGGATAAGAGAACGCATACCCCTTTGGTGAATTTTCAGTCAGATTAGAGGAATTAAAATCTTCCGCGTAGGGAAGATTGGGTAGAATTCGCCCTCGCACCCTCCCCCGTCGATCTTTGGATTCCCCGGTTAAAGTAATAGCGGAGACCTTTGCGTCCCTTTGAATTGTGAGCCGCCCGGAAGAGTTTATCACACCCGTTTTGGAGTTCAATCCAGACCATGCAAGGGGTTGCTCGAGCTTACGGATTCCGCCGAAATCACTCCATTCGACGGTGAATAATTCGATACTGGATCCGGGACTGCCAGCGAATTCCGCGGGAACAATTTGTAACGCACCGGGCCGTTGGGATCGAATCAGAACGGGCCTGACGCTCTCTCTGGCGACTGGCCGCTCCACCGAGCCAAAGCAATAGAGCTTCTTTTTTGTTAGTACGAATACTCGTCCACCGTAAGCGGCAGGCGCACCATTACAGTTTCCCTCCAGCTGAACTTTACTGATTACTTCAGCATCTCTCTCCCCGGGACGAATGATATAGAATCCGCCGTCCAACATCGGCACGTAGAGTTTTTCGTCCGCCCACAGAGGTGATGCGTGCAATTGATCCTGCGAGAGCTTTAACGACCATTCCACCCTTCCGGAATTAAGATCGACACTCTTCAGTTCCCCCGTTCGCACGATCTGATAGATTCGATCGCCGTGAAGCACGGGCGAACTGGTAAATGATTCGAGTTCATTTCGCCAGAGAACAGCCTCCTCGCCCAGCACGAGCGGCAGCTTGGTGTCTTCCGGAATACTGCGCGGTACCTTCAACGCCACCATCCCTCCAATGGTGGATGTATCGAGATTCTCTTTGCCGTGAATCGCTACCACTCGATCTTCTCCCGCTAACAGGACTGCCGAATTGATTCCGCCTCGAGAGAGCTGAAAACGCCAAAGGGGCTGACCCGTAAATACATCGACACAGACTACGTTTCCGCACCCGGTACCGGAATAGAATACCCTGCGCCCATCCAACCAGCCAAACGTTAACGGAGTAAAGGAGCTGTCTTTTGGCTGAACCCCGGGCTGGGATGCCCACACCAGATCGCCGGTCTTCTTTTCGAAAGCATAGTAGCGGTCCCGCGCAGGTCCGAGCTTGCCCCAGGCCGTCGTGATACCATGAACGATTACAAGATCCCCCGCAATTGACGGGCTTCCTGTACGACCGTTAGGAAACGTAAGGCGTCCATACTCCTCCATCATGGAGCGTTCCCAGAGCGCTTCCCCGTCCCAGCTAATTCCCAAAAGGAGGCCTGCACTGGTTAACAGATAGACATTTCCCGTCTCCGGGTCGATCGCGGGAGAGCCGATAGCATAGCGATTATAAACGATGTCACTCAGAAAGTCGCTGAACCGTCGCTCCCAGATACGCTCTCCCGTCTGGGCATTCAGGCAGAGAAGCACCTCCTGAAGATCCGAACCTTCTCCCCTGTATCCGAACACAAAGACGCGCTCATTTGCGACAACCGGTGTTCCCCCTCCCGAAATATCATAAGTCCAAAGCAGATTCCTCCCTTCCAAACTCCAGTCATCCGGAAGACTCGTTTCACGTGAAGTCCCATTCTCTTCAGGTCCGCGCCAATGATTCCAACCGATATATCGATCGACCGGATCTGTCGCCGATTGACCGAGGTCCGCCTGAGTCAACAAAATGAACGGAGTCAGAAACCAGAGAGGCACTGTCCATCCAGTTCTGGTTGATGTGAGATGCACGGACTAGAGACCAATATCGAACGCCGGGGCTGTAAAGCCTATTCAAGGTTCACACTGTTCCATATTCACGCTGAATCACCCAATCGCTTTCCGCACTCTGGAAACTGTAAGATGCCTCAAGCAGAGGGGAGATCGGTGGTTATACTAGCCGATCAGTTCTTTCCGACCTCAACACAGAGACTCCCATCACCACACCCTTTAATGCGCCGTTTGAGCCCCCAACGAGAATTGCATTGGCCAACTTTCTTGCCCTTGGCCCAACCTCTTCATTCACCCCGCACCGCCGGCAATTGACCCGCCGCATGCGGTAACGAAAATATATTATTTAACATTTTTGGGGAATTAACCCGGATTATATAAATAATATCGGAGGCGCAGACAAATTCACAAAGTGATTCAGATACCGGACGCCTCCCCTCCAACTTCGCCTGGAGGGATAGTCATTCGAACGCCCTTCTGCAAAACGAATATAGCCGCACTCATTTCGATGGTCCGTCACCATCTCTTCGCATTCTGATCACTTCCTGAAAGCACTTCTCCGCATCGCTGAACTTGCGATTGCTAAACTCGGTCAGTCCCACCTTGTATTCCTCCAAGCGGAGCACTACTTTCTACGGGGACGAATCTGGAATGAAAGCCGACGAATATCTCAAGTCGTTTCAAATCAACGAGACCGCGCCCGGCTCACTCCTGCATGATGTTGAGGTAATTCTGGAATTCATTGGGAGTGAGGGGATCACAACAAAAAGCAAACAGGGCAACATCCCACCGTCGATTCTGCCCAGAATAAATGAGGCACTGCACACTTCCATCAATCTGGAACTGAAGCGCGCGCTTCTGAAACACTACCCGAATATTACCGCGCTTTTCGTCATCCTTCGATCCCTCGGGCTACTCGAGCACCGAATCGTGAGGAAGAAAGGAAGCCGAACTTCAGAGACAGCTCGAATTCGGATAAATTCCTCCGCCATGAAACGATGGAAAGCCATGAATCAGACGGAGAGATACTTCGCCTGTCTGGAAGCCTGGGTCATCCACGCCGATCCCAGCGTTTTTGCATCTCAAGAGCAGACCTATTATAATCAGTTTGGCTCCGTCTGGCTCTTCTTAACCCGCGGGGTCGGAAAGAGTTGGAAAACATACGAACCAATGATGTTTACTTTCGAATTTCCCGGATACACTTCCACTTGGAACATGCTGGCGGCGAAGATGTTCGGACTCATTGAGGTAACAGAATACAGAAAACCCCGTAGTCCCGATTACCCAAAAGGTTGGCTCCCCTCCAGGGCAAGACTGACTCCCTTCGGCGACGCCATGAGAGAGGTGCTTCAGGCTTTTTTTGAGACGATTCGGGATGAGATGTTTCAACTCGCCATGCAACTTCCAGACGATTCGGATTTCGGATTTCTTGTGCCCGCCTTTAACACCAGTTTCCCCGAGTTGAAGCGGATCTGGCCTCGTAAAGTGAAGTCCTTCAGGGACGGTCTTTACATTTTCAAGGTCGCTCTAGAGCCGCGCCTTTACAGCAACCGAGCCTACCGGAAAATTGCGGCCTCCGCCGCAGCGACGCTCGACGAAATGGCCGATGCCATCCTCGATGCCTTCGCGTTTTCGGATAAGGGTCATCTGTATGGATTCGTCTGGAACAACCAATACGGAAAACTCGCCAGTGCCTACCATCCCGGCATGGAGGAAGGTCCATCTTGTAAAAGCGTACAAATCGGAGGAATGGGCCTGCGTGCGAGGGCTACAGTCGATTTCAACTTCGATTTCGGAGATAATTGGGAGTTCTTTTTGAAACTGGAAAAAGTCGATCCGCCCGATCCCACGTCTAATCAGGTTCGAGTATTGGAGTCCCACGGCGAACCTCCCGATCAGTATTCTTCCTGGGATTGAGCATCATAACGGTCTGCCAACATCCCGGGAAGATAAGGAACAGTACGGTGCGGTTCTAGCACTACTCAAAGGCGTTGGAATGACTCTAGCGATCGAGCTAAATGTCTATCCTGAACAGTTTGAAAGAATCGTCGAGATGACGCTTGCCGATTTCAAAGCATGCGTGGAACAGTTAAAGATGGACGAAGAGGCTTTTAATCTCGACCTTTCAGATGCTCAAGTCGACGGGCTTATTGCAAAACACTTTCTGAGGAACGACGCCGTCCGAAAGGAGTGTAAGTCGAATTACTCACAAAACTCTCGAGCTATTTGGGATTCGCCGGATTGAATGGCTGCACGCCCCTGAATTTGATGGGCACGACAGGATCACTACTGATGAATAATCTGAATCCTTTCCTACCAAACCCGAAATCCTCCCCCGTCTTCGCTTTGCTTTGCCTTGCGGCAGAGCTACGCCGAGGCAGGCGGATTCCGCTACGAATATGAACGGACTCAGGCGCAATGCTTTCGAATTTAGATCACGATTATGATCACGACGGGAAGTTCCAACCGGATTCCCTTCTTCACTTTGTCCCGGCAAGCCGGGACAAAGAAGGGAGCGTGAAAAAGAGGAAAAGAGTGATGCCCGCTAAACACGCGAAAAAGCGCGAAAGGGACAGAGAGTATTCCGTTTTCTCTTTCGGGTCTTTGTCCGAAATCGACTTTCGATCTCGTTTATCATTAGACGGAAGATCCATCGGCATCCCCCTCTCCCCGTCTCCGCATCCCCGCGTCTCCGCGTCTCTCCAATTCCTCCTCTCTTGGAAAGGTCGATACAGACGATCTTACCGCGGTTTTTCCGGCAATATAGAAGACCGTTTGAGAATGCCGGTGCCACCCAGTTGCGCCCCCCAAGAACCTGACCTCTAGCCAACTCATTATAACGGATCCCATCGGGTCGAACCAGGACCAATTCTCCTCCTTCGTTCAGGATCACCAGAGTCTCGTCGACCATTATTATCCCACCGGTGCCGAAGCCATTTTGGGACCACAGGACACGGCCGGTGTTGAACTCGAAGCTACACTTGTACTGATGCTTCCAAGCTACCTCACCGCTCTTTGCATCAAGAGCATACACGATATCCCGTTCCCTCTCATTCCCCATCGAGTATACTCGATCGCCCTTGACGGCAATTGAGGAAGCCCCAATGCCGATCGAGCGCGACCAGACGATCCCTGGCCCATCCTCCGGCCATTCGACTATTAGATTAGTTTCCCGAGATATTCCGTCCCGATTCGGCCCGCAGATTCGCCCCTAAGAAAGGCAGGGCGAGGCATACCGCTGAAAAGAAGCCCCCTAAAAACCTGTCGGACTTCGCCGACAGGCTCTTAGAGGATATATCTAAACTTTGTGCCATACCTCTGCCGAATGAAAACTCCCGGTCCCGGCTTGCCGCGGACAGGGTATCTAACTCTTTCGCCATCTGGACACATCAAGTTTAATCATCTTCACTCCGCCAAAAAGTCGCCCAGTGCCGAATTGAAGCGGTCGCCCTGCTCGATATTGGAAAGGTGTGCCGCATCCGAAATCTCGTGGTAGAGCGCTCCTGGAATACGTTCCGCAATAAACCGGCCTTGTTCCGGCGGCGTTGCAGGATCCTTTTCACCGGCAATGACTAACGTCGGAACTCGTATACTACCGATCGTTTCACGCTGGTCCATGGAACCGATCGCCTCGCAGGATCCGGCGTATCCCTCGCTGGGTGTAACCAGGAATTGAGTTCGGATCCTTTCCACCACTTCAGGCCTGCGCTCGCGGAATGGCGCCGTGAACCAGCGCTCGATTACCGGTTCTACGATCTCGTTGAGTTTCCCGTTTCTCGCCAGATTGGCGCGCTCGGTCCAGTTTTTGGGCGGCGGCATATGGGCTGAGGTGTTACAGAGAACAAGCCTGTCGAAACGCTCCGGCTGGTTGGCGCCGAGCCACATACCCACCATGCCGCCCAATGAAATTCCACAAAAAGTGACGTTCTCCGCACTGAGGCCGTCGAGTAGCGCAGAAACATCTCTGGCCAATCGCTCGATCGAGTAGGGCCCGGTCGGCACTTCTGACCGGCCGTGTCCGCGGCTGTCGTAACGTAAAATGCGGAAGCGATCGTCGAAAGCGTCTCTCTGTGCCTCCCACATATTCAGATTGGCGCCTAGTGAATTTGAGAAAAGGAGGACCGGGCTTGTCGCCTCCCCTTCAAGTTCATAATAAAGCGCTACATTGTCGTCTGTCTTAATGGTGGGCATGGTGCTCAGACATCAAAGAATGCCGTCTCCTTCTCCCCTTGAAGATGAATATCGAACTTGTAAATCTTCCTGCCCTCCTTTACAAAGGGCTCTGCAAGGAACGAAACTCGTGCCGCTTCGTCCGAAATCGACGCGAGAACTGGATCTTCCGAGTTTGCCAAGTCCTCGTCGGCGAAATAAAGGCCTACCGCCTTCGTCCATAACGCGTCCGCTCACGATGATGCGCTCACCCAATAGCTCTCCCTCATGCTGTCGAGTGAGGTCATGGTCGAGCAGACCGACTCTCTCATGGCCAAACACCGGACCAGTGATCTCTGAGAGGGTGCGTTCCAGCGGTATCAGGGGTCGCTTGGGCGCGCGTAGAACGGTGCTCCTGTAGTCCGGATGGAGCAACGGAACTTCAGCATCCGGCGGAATCTTACGGTAAGGAATTATCTCCATTTACTTCCGAAAGAGATAGAATTCGAGCGACGGAACGATCATTCTCTCACGTGCCGGTTTGCCTTCGCAAGGCCATTTCGCGATTGGGTGTAGCGGTTTAAGTATGCCAGTTGGCTGATCGAATTACGGATATGGATCCTTTGACGCAAGGCTTGCTGGGGGTGGGTGTGGCCTAGCGCAGCAAAGCCGCAACCAAACTGGTAGACGCATGCTGAGAAAAGACAATTGAATCCCGGCGAGCCGGGAGAAACAAAGAAAACGGAGAGAAAGAGGAAAGAATTCTCACGCAACGGTCTTCGACTCGCAAGCGGTACTCCGCCCTGTCAAGAAGCCGCAAAGTCGCAAAGGGGGAGGGGAAGTAATCAGTGGATCCCGGCAAGCCGGGACTTCGCTGCGCTCAGCAGTGGAAAGTGGTCGGACGGGTGTTCCCGCGGATTCGAGCCGTCTTCGCTGCGCCAGGGAACACCGCGCATTGATTCAACGTGCAATCCCGGCTTGGCGAGACCAGAAAACATCATTCGACGTGAGGTCGATCGGGATCAGCGTGCCCGCGGATTTCCTGCTTTCCTTATTCAAATTTCAATCTCGTAGAGTCTGCCGTACGGTCCCGCTCAGCAGGATGTTCCATTGAGATTTTTTTAGCGAGACTTTCTTTTCGGAGAAACAGAACCATAATTCTTGAACATCAACGGGTTATATTTTCGAGTAAGAGATTTCTTGTTATTGAAACAAGCCTTTTCGAGTTTGTAGTACAGAGTGTGGCCGGCGAGGAGGAAGTTCGCCGCTCGACTTCGGTCGGCTTTATCGCGGGAATGCTGGCATAATTTCGGAAAGATGAACAGGTCGCGACTTCGAACTTTCCTGGACATGATTCGCGGCCTTGATCTCTTGCTTCAGGATGAGCCACAAAAGGAGGCAACTCAGGAATGAAAATTGGAACCTGCATATTCGTGACAGATTACTCTATTGGGATCTGCGAGCTGGCCCAGGCGCTTGAGGAGCGCGGTTTTGAGTCACTCTGGGTGCCGGAGCATACCCATATTCCAGTGAGCCGCCCACCTACTCTACCGAGTGGGCAGGCATTACCAAAGGAGTATTCCCACATTCTCGACCCCCTTGTAACCCTAACGGCCGCGGCAGCGGTAACAGGAAAGCTAAAATTGGGAACAGGCATCTGTCTTATTATCGAACGCGATACGATTACAACAGCCAAAGAAGCAGCAAGTCTCGACCACATCTCAGATGGCCGACTCTTTTTTGGAATTGGAGGCGGATGGAATTCCGCGGAGATGAGCCACCACGGAACTATCTACGAGACGCGATTCAGGAAGCTGCGCGAGCAGGTTCTGGCTATGAAGGAGATTTGGACACGTGAGGAGGCCGAATATCATGGAGAATTTGTCGACTTCGGCCCAATCTGGTCCTGGCCCAAGCCGGTGCAAGATCCTCACCCGCCCATTATTCTGGGGGGTAACAGCCATTTTACTCGGCAGCGCGTGGTCGACTTCTGTGAAGGCTGGATTCCTCTCGCCTTCCTTTCCGAAAACATTGTTCAGGACTACGCGGACCTTAAGGACCGGGCAGCACGGGCAGGTCGCGACCTGGAAACTATATCGGTTTCTGTCTATGGACCGGAGCCGGAGATCCCCACTTTGGAATCCTATGCTGAGGCTGGAATCGACCGAGTCATTCTCCGCCTCCCACCAGCTGATCGCGAAACGGTGCTTCCACTGCTCGACGAGTACCGAACCTCTCTAGACGGATTTTTCTAAGGATCCATCGCATTTGGAAAGTCAGTGCGATCCCCGGCGTGTGGGCTGGTCGGATCAAACTCTGCCGTACGGCAGAGTGAAACCGGTGGCCATGTCTCCCGCCACCCGAGACCTCGTCCTCGTTCTCGTCCTCGATTCCTCGCTCAAAGTGAATCGGAGAGTGGAAGGAGTGATTTCTCGGATAGATCGTTCCATAAAGATCGCTGCGCTCCGAGGACGAGGAGGAGAACGAGGACGAGGACGAGGACGATATTTGCCGTTTTCGCTATTGAAACGCCTGAAAGTATCGCCCGGAAACCCGCATGGACAGTGAAGGTTCAGGTCAGCCTGGAATTTGTGTGTAATTACCAGGCTGGTGCTTCAGTTTCGTCTTTTAATTCGCGCACTCAGCTTTTTCGCGAGACGCGCGATATCTTCATCTTCTCGCAGGTCATGTAGCCGCGCATGGCAGTTTGGGCATAGCCCCACCAGATTCTCGTAGCTCAGTTCGCCCCCTTCCGAAAGTGCCGTCAGAGGGTGCATCTCAAGATAAGGCAATCCATCACTTCCCTTGAATGGGGCGGCACTTTCGCAGAGTTCGCATTGTCCCTTGAGCGCACGAATAATCTCCTTGCGAAGATTGGGATCGATTCGCTCGGCAGACCGTTCCAAGGCGGCCACCATCTCCCGATTTCGTGAATAGGGTCCGGGATCTTCCGCTACCACACCTTCGTAGGCCTTTATGACATTCTCATGTACAATCAACTTTGTTTGCCGATAACCGGCGCGTTTGCGCTTGCTCCAGTATTTCTTGTCGGCCTTTTTAAGACTTTCGGTACGTCCCTCCCCTGACCCGCTCTTTCCCGGTCGACCCATATATTCTCAAATTAAGGGTTGACCTACCGGCATCGGTACCGATACTTTATTAGAATGTTATCCTGTTCCGGTTTCCCTGTTTCCGAATCGTGTCTCAAGATTAGCCTGTTAGCGATCCAAGGCACAGAACAAATAAGATCAGCGAACGGTTCAGAGTCTTAATCCATTCAACCCGCTTGTCTACGATGAAAACGATCTCCCTCGCCCAAGCTCTGAAACTGAAGAACCGTATGGCCGGTGAGATTTCGCGAATGCGCGATATTATAAATCGCGAAAACTCTCTCCCTGAAACCGAGGAGGCACGCGCGAATTCAAGGACCGCCTTTACCGATTTGGTCGGAAAGTGTCGAGATCTGGCCACGCTCAAAGCTCTCATCGCTACAGCAAATACCGGCACCCCCGAATTGAGCGGCGGGATCTACGCGATGCTGAACCTCCAGGCCGAACTACGCGGACTCATCGAGTTTCTTAAATCGCTCGATACGAAGGAAGGGAACGCCGCGGATAGCGGAGGCTTCTTTTCACGCCGGGACCCTCGCGAAGTCAAATACGTGGCAGACATCAAGCGCGACGAAGTCGATCGGTGGATAGGCGAGTTCCAGCATGAGATACACATGCTGCAAGACACCATCGATGAATTCAACTCCCAAACTACGCTTACCTGGCCCCAGTGATATTTTTTTAGCTCTGACCCAATTAGGAAGGATAATCAGGTGAGGAAAACTGGATCTAGCCTCATAAAGGTAACACGCGACGCCGACCTGATCGTTAAGACTCAAGACACAAGCCATAAACTCTCAACGATCATACCTCAAAAATGAAAACTCCCCGTCCCGGCATGCAGGGGACGGGGTATCTAACTCTTTCACCATTTGGAACTTAATTGCCTATGCTATTTTCGAAGTTGAAACAAACGTCCCCGGAGGGGCCGTTCCACCACTAACATCCTTGCTACGGGTGGATCGGGCGCTCCGCGCACGATGATGCCTGAAAAAGTCAGCGACCCCGTAGCAAGCTAATGAATCCTGTGAAAAAGTCTCCGTCGCGCAATGCGCGACCACCCTGGCGTACGGCAGGGCGGCTCCATTTATCAACGACTTACGGAGCACCGTAGCCGTCCCGTCGAGCGCATTTGCGTTAACCTAAGGAGAAGAAACAAGAGAGGAAATCAAGTCGAGAACGCTTTTCATAGGTGCAGTGTTTGGGGATTTGTTTGAGCCATCGGGGGATGATCTGATCTTTGGGAATGTGAGAGAGGATGAAGAAGTAGGGAGCAAAGAAGCCAAACCAGTAGGAGAATTTAAGGATACTCAGAGGAGAGGACAAACTGGTATTCGAATAGTGTCTAAGGGGACCATAGACGAAGTTGAGTAAGTGGGTAATGAGGATGAGACGGGCGTAGATAAGAAGCTCAACCTGGTAGGGAGTAGTCTCTTTGACCTGACCGAGATTAAGATGTTGCTTAAAGGCCTTAAAGAAAATTTCGATGCGCCAGCGAAGCCCGTAAAAGCTCAGAATCTGCTTAGGGCTAAAGTCTTTCTGATGGAGGTTTGTAATAAAGATTTGGAAACCGAGAAGGAAGCTGGTGCGGCTGGTATATCGAAGTCTATTGTCGCGGTTTTGTCTATGCTCGCGGCGGCGTTTATGGGCCACCTTCTGAGGGAGTTTGACGGCGATCAGACGAACCGGAAGCTTGGCTTTTTTACCCACCCGAACGGGCATATCGAGAAGCTTTTGGCCACGTAAAAGTTTGCGTAGATCGAGCTCTTCATCGCCTTCGTTGGCTAAAAGGCAAGTGCCGGTTTTCAAACGACTCACAAAGAAGCAGCCGCGCTGATCGAGTTGCTTAAAGACATCGAGGACAAAATAGCCTAAGTCGCGCAGGATCAAGTCGTTGGGTTGAGCGAGAGCGAGAATGTCTTTGGAAGCAGCCTGATCGTTTTTTCGGAAGCTACTGAGGCTGAAGTCAACGAAGGATCCATTGCGCAGATCGTAATAGGCCTGAATCTTCAGTTGAGCCTGTTTGGAGCCTGTCTGATTGGACGCTCCGGGGAAGAAGGGGGCCAGGACCTTAGGCAAGCCAATCGAAGTGCTGTCGGCAATGAGAACCCGTTCAAAGCTCCTCATGCAATTTGGAACAGCTCTGCCCACAGGCCCATAAGCTTTAAGTTCTAAAAGCCTCAGGAGCACTAAGGTCATAAAAGCGGTGGCTTTTTTGGCGCACTTTTGGACCGCTTGTCTGGAAATGGTGCGGTTGGCTAAGAATCCAATAAGCTCGGCTTCTTTGCCAAGGGACAAGGCCTCCTTAGAAGCCATCGCCAGCAAAGCCAAAACAAAGTTCAGAGGGGAGATCTTGCGCGATTTCCTCTCTCTAAAACCACTCTGTTTAGCGAGGGCTGTGAGGTTCAACTTACGGAAGGTTTGACGGATACAATCAGCTTTTTTTATACTTTGCATCCGAAGGATAAATTCTATATATGAACGAATGTACAGCATAAAATGCTGCCAAAGTGAAAAAAAATGGGGTAGACGGTAAAAGTAGAGAAGATAACCCGGCCCAAATGCACTCGCTCAACTGCGAATTTCCTCACCGCTGTGGTCGAAACGAAGCAAATAGAAAAGGGCGAACAAATGGAGTGGAACCTCGAGGATAGAGACACCCTCATACTCCGCCGCAAAATACCTCGCAAGTCTTTGAATCTGACTAAGTTGCGAAAATAAGGTTTACGCGTATGCGTCGAGCGGGACAAGAACGTGGTGGTCTTCAGCGAAATCAGTATGATCGTCGACTGCTGTTTACCATTCCTCCTGTCTGATGACCGTGATTGACAACCCTCAGAATCGGTCGATCATTCCGGCCCTATGAAAATACTTGAAAACTTATTGTTCGCTTTCCTAACCGTTATGGTTATCGGCTTCTTCTTCGGGGATTCTTGAATCCCCTCTTAGAAAACGTCCAGAGAATCCTGCTGTCCCGACCCAATTACCACACTCGCAGTCGTATGATATTCAAAACAAAATTGACGAAATCCTCGGCGCGAGCGGCGGACGATTTCGCATCTTCAGCAGTGGAGATCAGGTAATCCGAATCGACACCGCTACTTCCCGGATTGCCGTCCTTGATCCGAAGAAGGAAGCGTGGATGAATCTGCAGGTTGGAGAGAGAACGTTAACGGGCTTCGCAAACGAGTCATTCCTCGCATTTCTACAGTCACTCGACTTTTGACCCGAAGATCTCCCAGCGCACCAAAGCCGCAACGAAAAGAGAAGATGAGAACCGGTCTGCCGTAGTACCTGTTTAGCCTCTTTCCCTTCCATTGCTGGCTGCCCCGGTCTTGTGCCGGGGTGGCGCGCGTTTCTTGCTACACACCGGATGCCTCCCCGACGCTCGCCCCAGCGCGGCCGCGCTGGGGCGAGAAGGCGCGGGGGGCGTAAGGTGCCATTGGCTTATTGTATCTTTAGATCGCGCACCACCCCGGCACAAGACCCATCGTTCTGAATTTCGGTTGGCACGCAAATTGCGTGGAGTTCTCTGGTTAGAGCATGAAGAAAATGGGGAGCAGAGGGAGGGCACTGGAGTCGTTGTCAGGAGGCAATCCGATGGGGTTGCGGGTTTAAGGATTGATCCTGGCGATTACAGACTTCGAAGAGTTCCTCAAGGAAGTTTTCTTTTCGCAGGAGCTTTTTGGGCAATCGACCCACGGCGAGGGTTTTTCTGTTCGCCCGCCAGTGACTGAAGGGGGGTGCTTTCTGTGCAGCCTGGGCAAGCTTTTGGGGCAGATTATCGATACTGCCTAAAACCAGCTCCACATAGCGGGGATTGTGTAAGTTGGCCAGGAGCATGTATTCTTCGGGGAGCGCTTCAAAGTCGCGCGTCAGATTTTTGCGCCCGTGGGTTTGACGGCGTTTGCGCTTGGAGGTGCGCCAGGTGCCTTCCAGCTCATTGGTCGTGCGTACGCTGTCTGGATGGGCCGGTGGGGGAAGCAGCCGCTGCCAGTATTTGTCCAGATGAGTGACCACGGTGCGGTAGAGTTTGGCTTTCGAGGGGTTGGTCAGGGAGGCGCCTTTTTGGCGATATTGGGCACGCAGCAACTGGAGAGCCTCGGTGAGCTCAGCGGCTTGTCCTGCTTGCAACAGATAAGGGTCGCTTAAAGGGCAGGGGCCGCTGGCGCTGAGCCAAAGGGCATCGCGCAAAGCGCTGAAAATGCAAAAAGCGTTTTCATAGATAGTAGCGGCTTCGATGACGAGGGCATCAGCCAGATACTGCTTCAACCCGGTCGAAAGATGAAAGAAGCTTCGCAGAACAGAGCAACTGGCAGGAGCGCGGGCAAGCCACTGCTCCAGGGCGGCATGGGCGCGCACGACCCGCCGATGCCAATAAAGCAGGTAAGGATCGAAGGGAAAGCCCTGGCGGTGACCGTCGCAGGGATAATCCAAAATCCACAATTGCAGGGCCATGAGCAGTTCCCGTGCAAGGGTGGGATCGAAGGGCACTGCGAGCGCTTTGGCGGTGAGCAAATCGGCCAGGACGAGGGCGTGTTTTTCACGGAGGGCGTCACGGAGCTTTGCGGTGATGTGTTTGCGTTGCTCGCGCATGCGCTCCATGAGCTTCAATTGCCGCAAGCGCCCGTTGAGCATCTGCTGGGGTTTTCGATAAAGCTGTTCGCCCACATTGCGGGCGAAATGATAATGGCAGACGCCATGGGGGGCCTGGAAGGTTTCGCTCTCGCAGGCCTTGCTGATCTGAGCGCTTAAATCATGATAGACATGGTGGGGTTGGCCAAAAGCCCGGGCCGCCCGGGCAAAACAGCCACTGATCGTTTCGCTCTGTTCGGAAGGCATTTTCCAGCTGCCCAAAAGGATCCCTTCGTCGGCTTCCTGAACAGCGAAGAAAACCGGCGTCTGCGGTTCCACGGTCCCATCCACCAGCCAGCGCAGGCAAGGGCGAGCGCTCAGGTAATCTTTAAGCACCGGAGCGGCCGCGGCGTGCAGCCGACCCAGATAAAAAAGAAACTTCTGCTGCATCTCATAGAGGCTGCTTTGAGCAATCTGCAGCTGCCCCGGGCCCTCGCGCAGTTCCCTGTGCACCTCTTTGAGGGTGGCGCTTTCGCACAAACATCGCTTGCCCACATAGGCAATCAGATCGTAAGCGTAGCGACTATGCGAGGGCACGATCTGTTCCAGGCGAGCAGAACGGTAGCTGTTGCGGTGGCTCCCTTGCCCCTGCTCGCGCACAACTTCCACCGCCTGGAAGCATCCATAGGAGAAACTGACCACCTTGCGGCGCAGGGTCTTGCGCACCTCTGAAGGACCCTCTTCGTCCTCCCGGGCATCGAAGCGATAACTCGTTTGCGCAGGCACAGCCCCCACCGTTTGCAGGGCCCGTTCAGCCTCTGCCCGCAAATCATGTAACAGCTCCGCTACCGCGATCGGTCCGGTTTTTTTTGAGCGAGTAAAACGCCATCACCCGCTCAATTTGCTCCCCGCTCAGCTCTACTCCCTGCTCTTGCATAAGCTCGACAAGCTCCTTGACCCCGGCCTCGGGATGGCCGATACAGGCGACCAGCAAAGCGATCACGACCATCGTTTCGAGCCCTTCGGGAGCTGCCTGCAAAGCGCCCCCGGGGTCCCCTGCCTGAACTTGTGCCGCTGTTCTTCGCCCTTGCCGCCGCTTTTTCTGTTCGGCCCCGCCCTGTTCCCCGGCCGAGACATACACGCAGTGACGCCCTTCATAGTATCGACTCAACCGCTTCTTTCTACAAAGCACGCTTATGGGGTTGTGCACCCGTACCCCAAGGAGGGTCTCCAACTCAGCCACCGTGTAGCCGCAAAGCGAAGCTCCCACCACCGCCTCCACGGTCTCCTCCAAGGTGCCGTGGCGCGAAAAGCGCCCCTTGCGAAAACGCCACAAACCGGCCCCGTCAAAGCGCGGAATGTCTTTCAAGCTCAGGTAGCCACAATTGGCATTGTAACTGGAGTAATGGCCATATTTTTGCAAAGCCCGATAGACCGTTCGCCGCGACACCCTCTGCTCCTTCATCAGCCTCCACACCGTGCTTACCCGATCCCGCCGTACCGCTTCGACCACCTCCCTCTCTTTACGCGAAAGCTCTTCTTGCATGCACCGGCACAGTATGGAAAGGAGGCAAAACTGCAAACTTTATTTTACATACAATGCCAATACCAACTTTCTCCAGCTCCCTTCGCTTCTACTCAATTGCCACCAGAAATCAACTCCCCGTTCAAAGCGCTTTTGTAACTGATTAATACTCAACAAGTTTCTAACTGAAAACAAACCTGCAGGAAAAGCTCTCTACCTCTAACGAACCCACACACAACAATCGTTGAAACTCCATTCTGGCATACTATGTAATCAATAGAATCTTGCAAGTGCCTGAATAACATTTACTTTGGGTTCTCCAACCCAATTTCGTAATTATGGGTCTTGTGCCGGGGTGACGCACGGTATACAGCTACAATACGCGATTGCCACCGAATTGCACTCTGTCTCTATTAATTTCCAGCCCCCACTCTCTCAAGAGCCGAGAGACGTTGCCTCGCGGCTTGGAACCTTGGATCAATGCGCAGGGCCTCCCGGTAGGCAGGAAGAGCTTCGGCCTGCCTTCCCGATTTTTCAAGCGCCATACCCAGGTAGAAATGCGCGTAGAGATTATCGGGTTCGAGGCGCACGGCCGACCGGAAGTGCACAATTGCCTCTTCGAGTTTCCTTTCACCGGATTGTTCTACCAAAGCGAGGCCGAGCATGAAATGGGGCTTGGAAAGGTTCGGGTCCGCATCCACGGCATTGCGGTAAGCGGCCAGTGCTTCATCGAGGTGACCCCATTCCTGAAGCTTGAGACCCAACGCGTGATAGGCCGCTGAATTCCTCGGCAGAGGCGCCGGGCCAACGCACCACCAGTCGATCGATCTCTGAATCCGAGCCCAGACCAAAGTGAATCCATTTGCTCGACTGCCCGAGGAAGCCTTCACCGGCTCGAAGTGTCCGGATCTGCTTTTCGACGGCACCGCTCGCCCCTTTCGTATAGAGTTCCACCCGCGCTCCAATCGCGTCCCGGTTCACTTTGACACCTTCCAGCCCGACGACCAGAAAATGGTTACTCGTGGGATAGTCATTGCGGAGAAAGCGGAGCCGGGGGGCGGTTCGATTGGTGAGCCAGAAATCGAGATCACCGTCGAAGTCCCAGTCGACCGTAGTGAGGGCGCGACCGTCGTCGATGAAATCGAAGCCACTCGCCGCGGACGCCGTCGCAATTTATATCGGCGAAGAGAGACGCCCAGGCCCACCGCCCGATGGTCGTGCCGGAAGAGACGCTTGCATCGGCAAAATTACCGTTTCCCAGATTTTCAAAGAGTGAGTTCCCTCGGGCGTGGTGGCGATAGAGAGCCCGCGACTCTTCACTTAGGTCGCTCTGAAACCTTCTTTGGTAGGCGATCCGGTTGCCAGCTTTGGAAAACATGTTGCTGACATAGAGATCTATCCAACCGTCGCGGTTGTAATCCCCCCAGGTTACGGACATTCCCGCGGAAATATCTTCGACTCCCGCTGCTGCCGCAATATCGGAGAAGCGGCCGCGGTCATTGCGGTAGAGATTATTGCGGCCGAAATCGTTTGCCACGTAAAGGTCGAGATCCCGCGACGAACGCTAAACGCCTCATCGTCATAAACGCTCTGTAGGTCCTGCGGTATGAGAGGGCCGCCTCGTTATCGATCCGCGAATATCTCGGCCGGTAATTCGCTCTGTCCCGGGAGTCCTTGCCGGAGCAACGCGGAGAGACGGATCAATTGTCTATCAGCCTCCCGGCTGAATTCCTCCGTATCCCAACCGTCTTTCAAAGGATCGAGATGCGCCAGGCGCGCCGCTTCCCACTCTTCAGACTTTACGGTTTTGATTTTGCCAAGGGCCGGAGTCGTAAACTCTCCCCCAACCAACTTAATTGGAGACGCGATGTGCGCCGCCAGCAACGCAACGATGGCAAGAGATTCCGTGGAGTATCGCACGCTAGGCCTGTTAGTGGAAATCAATCTTTCAGAAAAGCTCGGGCCTTATCGATCTGCTCAATGGGCAGCCTTCCGCTCTGCTCCCAGCCGTCCAGCATTTCCGTGAGGGTGAATACGGCATGGAGCCGGCATCCGGCGGCGGCGAGCGATTCTCTGGCGCCGGACTGCCGGTCGATCAACACCACGATGTCTTCTACCTGGAGGTCCGCGGAGGTCAGTTTTTCAATCGCTTCCAGCTTACTACCACCGGTTGTGGTGAGGTCATCGATCACGGCAACCCGCTCGCCGGGTGAATATTCACCTTCGATTTGGGCGGCCGTGCCATAAGATTTCGTTTCCTTGCGAGGGTATATCATAGGCCAACAGCCCTGCAAACTTATGGCCGTGCCTATGGGCATGCCTGCGTAAGGCAGGGCTGCGATGCGGTCAAATCTCAGGCGGCGCAGAATCGGAAGATAAGCGGAGGCAACTCGATTGAGCAATTCCGGATGCGACGCCAAAAGCCGAAGGTCGATATAGAATGGCGATTGCCTGCCGGACTTCAAGGTGAAGTGGCCAAACTTGATGCAACCGGCTTCGAGGAGCGCATCGGGGACGGTGCCCGAGTTTTCTCCGGGTGCGGGCTTCGAGATGCTCTCTATTCCTCTATCCCGCACCTGGTTGATCGAATCCCTAAGTTCCGCTGCAGCACGGCCCGGATCTTCTGCCCGTGAGATGCTGCGAGACACGTTTACGAGCACGCCCATGCCATCGGACCGCAAGCCGGAAACCAGTGATGTCTCCAGGTCGCCCCCTTGTGCGCCAACACCGGGGGCCAAAATCCAGAGATCCGGCGCCGCTCGACGCACATTTACGAGCGATTCAGGTTGGGTGGCTCCGACTACGAGGCCAAGGTTGTTGTTGCGATTCCAACTCTGAGCGAGTCTGGCGATGTGTTCATACAGTGGTATAGACGCTTCTTCAGCTCCGAGGGAGACATCCAGGTCCTGGATATCCGTGGCACCAGGATTTGAAGTCTTACAAAGGAGAAACACGCCACGACCGGGGTCTTTGAGAAATGGTTCGACACTGTCGTGTCCGAGAAACGGACTCACGGTTACTGCATCCGCGCCAAGCGTCTGAAATACGGCCTCTGCGTAGGCGTTGGCGGTGCTGGCGATGTCGCCGCGCTTCGCGTCTAGAATTACTGGGATCTCGTCCGGTACCGCTGCGATCACCTGTCGCAGGGCGTCGATGCCTTCCGGACCGAAAGCCTCAAAGAATGCGATGTTTGGCTTAAAAGCCGCGGCACACTCCGCCGTTGCTTCGATTAATCGCAGGCAGAATTCCAGGGCTGCCGTCGCTGTTCTGGTGGGAAGATCGGTCGGGTGGGGGTCTAACCCTATGCATAGTAAGGAACCTGCATTCCGCACGCGTTCTTCCAGGACTGTGATGAATGATGGCACGAAAACGACCTAGGAATCTGTCGGACTTTGAATTCCTAACTTTCTCGTGGGGTAGATTCCATGGTGAAGGATCGACATTCCTATCTTGATCAGACCGACAGATTCCTTGAAAGAAAATGAACCTGAGATTTGAAACGCAATGTCATGTTTTTTCCATCGTCGACTTCGAATCTGATGGTGACAGATTGTGGCATTCGGGTTGATTGTGTCAAAATGGCCCATAGCGAAACCGCTATTCAACAATTCATCCTCCTTCCCTCAAATCTCAGGTTCATTTTCTTGTTTCTAGCAGCCTGTCGGAGTAAAACCGAGTGACTCTTTCGAAAGAAGCATAAAGTCCGACAGGCTGCTAGCCCGGACATTTCACACACTTCGTAGCGAGACGGCGTAGATGGCTGCGTGCCAAAGCCTTTCCGAAGTCCCTGCAAGCCGGGAACAGCGTGTTAGGACCCTCTGAGGTCGTCCCGGCTTGCCGGGATCGTAGTAGAAGATTTGTGAAATGTTCGGGCTAGAGCTATTTTGATACGGTTTCGTCCGAGTGCTGGATTGCTTCGTCATTCTTCCTCGCAATGACGATTGGTTGATTTATGCTTTGCCTAGAACCAGCGCAAGGAGCGCCATGCGGACATACTGGCCGTATTCCATCTGTCGAAAATAGGCCGCCCGGGGGTCCGCATCCACTTCCATGCTGATTTCGCCGACCCTCGGAAGGGGATGCATGACGACCATGCGATCCTTGGCAGCGGTCATTGTTTCCGGCGTGATGTGATAGACGCCTTTAACGAGTTCGTATTCCTCCGGGTTCTCGAAGCGTTCCTTTTGAACCCGTGTTACGTACAAGACGTCCGTCTCTGAAAGAACGTCCGCTAAATCGGAGTATTGGGCCACCTCAATTTCACCCGCTCTGAGCTCCCCTACAATTTCAGAAGGGATCGCGAGGATGTCCGGTGAAACGAAGTTTATCTTTACATTATAGAGCGCGAGCAGACGGGCAAGAGAATGCACGGTGCGCCCATACTTGAGGTCGCCGAGCATTGTGACAGTAAGACTGTCGACCTCTTGCAATTCCTCCACGATCGTAAACAAATCGAGCAAGGCCTGTGTCGGGTGCTCGCCCACACCGTCGCCGGCGTTGATGATCGGTTTGCGCGCGTACTGGGCAGCCATCGCTGAGGCGCCCAACTCCGGATGGCGCAATACAATTACGTCGGCGTAACACTCGAGCGTTCGTATCGTGTCTGGAAGGGATTCGCCTTTCGCCACCGAAGAATAAGTGACTTCGTTGATCGAAATCACGCTTCCGCCAAGGCGTTCCATAGCAGAAATAAACGAGGACGATGTCCGTGTCGAGGGTTCATAGAAGAGATTCGCGAGGATTTTTCCCTTCAGCAGATCGAATGATCCGACTCGGGTCACCATCTCGCGCATCTCGTGTGCGACGCCGAATATATAGTTTAGGTCGGCCCGATCGAACTGTTTTACGGAAAGGATGTCCTTTCCGTAAAAGAGGGCGTCCTGGCGGTCGCCGAATGGGATATGTGGACTGGTCTCACGCACGGGTGGGGCGTAGGTTATCATATAGTCATACTCCTTTCATTTATTGCTGTCGATTGTGTATTCTCATGTTCAAAGCTTCTAAGATTTCTCCCGGTTCCGGGCTGTGCTATAATAGTGCCGTCTCTATAGGCGTAGCGGCCGCGGATCACCACTCTCTGCGCACGACCGGTTACTTCCCACCCTTCAAACGGTGTCCAACCACAACGCGATCGAAGGTCGGTCGCTCGTATTGTCCACCGCCTGTTGGGATCCACTTCAACCCAGGTCTCAGGTTGTTC
Organism: Candidatus Moanibacter sp.; assembly: GCA_965215885.1. Classification (GTDB taxonomy): domain Bacteria; phylum Verrucomicrobiota; class Verrucomicrobiia; order Opitutales; family UBA2987; genus CBDCEW01. Next base: position 113,665 of record CBDCEW010000097.1, on the reverse strand, counting down.
AGGCAGATCGAATATCCGTCGAGGATTCGTGTAAAGCCGATCGACAATGTCCTCGATTGTCAGGCGTCCGTCGTGCACGGCGGTGAGTAGCAGGGGAAGAATGGTTTCGAGGCCTGGGAAACCGGGCGGCGGCTCGGCGCTGTCTTTTTCCTGCACAGTATGCGGGGCATGATCTGTTGCAAAGCAGTCGATTACGTCGAGGTTTTCCCACAGGGCCTTCTGGTCATCCCGACTCGCCAGTCGGGGGCGGACTTCAGATCGGCCCTGACCCAAACGCGGGATATCCTCACTTGTCAGAAAGAGATGATGCGGGGTTACTTCACACGTGACCTTAATTCCCCGCTCCTTCGCTTTACGAATCAACTCGATTTCCTCCCGGCGCGAGACATGGGCGACATGAACAGGGCGATCGTAAAGCTCGGCGAGGAGAATGAATGCGGCGGCAGTCTCTCCCTCGGCGTGTGCGACAATCGGCATGGATTGCGGAGCATGCGCGAAGTGGTCCATCCAGATCGACATATCATCGATGCGAAGATCTCCGAATGTGTCATTCAGGTACATCTTCAGGCCCGCCACTTCTGAAGAGAAATCGGCGAGTGACTCAGCGTTCTTCACGCCCGCGCCTATGTACTGTGCGTAGTCACAATGGGCCTTCGCGCCCGCCGCGTTCAGGGAGAGCATCAAGGACTCATCGTCCATGATCGGCGGTTGGGTATTGGGCATTGCCAGCACGGCAGTGAATCCCCCCGCCAAGGCCGCTGCGGTCCCGCTCTCCCAGTCTTCCTTATGCGTCGCTCCAGGTTCGCGAATATGAACGTGTATGTCGATAAACCCCGGCAGTTTCATTTCACGTTCATCACATGCGATGCGGCACCTCTGGAACGGATTTCCGGGCGCTTGCCAGCATCGACTTTGCGGGCAGAGAGAACTTTGATCGGGTTTTTGGCTTCGAGGATAGGCGGCCCACGGGCGTGTAAAGAATTAGCCTTTCCAGATTTAGGCAACACTTATCTCTGAAGAACCGAGATTTTTTTTGGGATCGATCTGACTTACCGGAATTGCGGTCCACGAATTCACCTTTTGAGCAGTCAAATGTTAATCTTGGCAGAGGCCAGATCGAAGACTATCTTGAAAAAACTGGCAAGAGACCGGCTTTTGCGGACAGCGCAGATAGAGTGGAATTTATGGGAATGGTGGTTAAATATCTTCAGTTCAGTCCCGCGAAGTCTGAGACACCCGAATTTTGCAGGATCGTTCCTAGGGCGTTCCAACAGAACAGGAGACCCAGGCTGCACTTAGCGGTCGTGGAAGAGACTGAGCAACTGATCGCCCTGATTGCGTTGTGGAAGATGCCCGGATTCAACAAAAAGAGAGTGGCGGAGTTCCTGTTTCGAGCGGTTGCCCTGGACGGGTATCCTGATGTGGATCCAAATCTTATCGAGCGGCTTGTCGTTTCCGCTAGAAAGGGGCGTGTTCGGGAGCTCGTGACGGAAAATCTGGTCGCCGAGGGGAGTCATTTTGAGCAGTTTCTACGCAGCCACGGATTCGACCGGGAAAAGGTTCGCCTGACCTCTTACGAGATACTGGTTGACAAGATAAGTGCCGTTCTGGAACCACTATTTCGGCGATTGAAGGAAAGAGGGAAAATACCCTCAGAGGCGCGGATCGTCTCTCTCAGCGAAGTGTCGCCGAACGTCCTGCAAAAATTCGTATTAAGTAACCTGGGCTGGTCGATCCATGATTTTCGGGGCCGATTAGGACAAAGGGAAGGGGCGTTCGAAAATAGAGTCTCGTCAGTCCTCCTAGTCGGTAATGAAGTCTCCGGTGTTCAACTGGGGCGAACAAAATCCGGCATCAAGATTAGCGATGGGTTTGCTGTGGCGCCAAAACTGCGCGGCGGATGGGCGAACATTTACCTGAGGTACGATTCTCTCACCAATCTGCGCGAATATGGCATCGATCGCGTTCAGTTCATGGCTGACGAGTCGGAACACCGTGACACCGTTAAAATGGTAAACCGATTTGAGGGACGTATTCTGGGGCGATTCGTTAAACTCGGGCGTCTAATAGAATAGATTAGATTCTGCTGAAAACCCCCACGTTCTTGCGAAGGCGGCTACTGTGCTCCGTAAGTCGTTGATATTTGTAGCCGCGTTCGCAAGAACGTGGTAGCGGATTAGGAAAAGACGACTTTTTCAGCAGAATCTAAATTGACGCTCTGACCCGAATGGCGCTAAGATAAGCCAAAAATAATTGTAAAAAATATGCAAAAAAGCTTGTACTATGACCGTTAGTAGGCTAATCTTGTTGTATGAAAAATATGACAAGATTCCTGCCTGGGTTTAATCACATTCTATGCGGTCGCCCGCCTAAGTCGGCCCTGGCACAATTAAAGCAAAAACTGGCTCATCTAAGAGAGTCAACTCTATCGGAGTTGTCGGATCTGTTTGATCGGTGGATTCCTCTGGGAGTTTTGCAACCCAAGAGCGAAAAAGAAAACAGCCGGGAACGAGTCTACTCACTCAGAACGACCTTCTGGGGCTTTCTGTTCCAGGTGCTCTCCCCGCAGACAGCCTGCCGGGAGGTCGTCAGAAAGGTGCAGAGCTACTGTAGTGAGCGGGAGTTGAACCTGCCCAGTTCCTCCACCTCGGCCTATTGCCAGGCACGTCAGCGCATAGGTATAGAGGACTTACAAAAGATCGGTGAAGAGGTCAGCGAGCAGATACACAAGGAGGTAAGGCAAGCGCAGCGGTGGAAGGGGCACGAGGTCAGAGTGATAGACGGTACTGGGATCAGTATGCCCGATACCGAGCAGAACCAGAGGGCCTTTCCCCAACCCGGGGGGCAGAAAGAGGGGTGCGGATTTCCCGTCATGCTTCTGGTGGGCTGTTTCTGTTTGGCCAGCGGGGCCTTGCTGCACTGTGTCGAGACCACCTTAAAAAACCATGAAAGCGGCATTTTGCGCAAATTCGTTGGGTATTTGAAAAAAGCAGAGGTGGTTCTGTGCGACCGCGGTTATTGCTCTTATGCCAATCTGGGGCTGCTTCTAAACCATCAAATGGACGCGGTCATGCGCCTGCACCAAAGGCACAAATGCGACTTCCGTAGCGGCCAAACACTGGGCCGATACGATCGGCTGGTGACCTGGAAAAAACCGCAGAGACAGCACGGGTTCAGCCCGGAAGAATGGGCTCAATTACCGGCCGAACTGACTCTGCGAATGGTGCGTTTCTTCGTTCAGATCAAAGGATTCCGGACCCGAAAGATCGATCTTGTGACCACCTTTACCGACCCCCTCCAATACACCGTAGAGGATCTGGCCGATCTCTACTTCCGCCGCTGGTCAGTGGAACTGTTTTTTCGCGACATTAAAACGACTATGAAGATGGAAACGGTACGCTGCCTTACTCCCGAAATGGTGCATAAGGAAATCCAGCTGTTCTTTATCGCCTATAATCTCATCCGCGCCCTCATGCAACACGCCGCCACCCTCTATCAGCGTGACCTGCATCGGCTCAGCTTCAAGAGCACGGTCGACACCGTTCGGCAGTACTGCACCGCTCTGAACGCCACCCGCAAGCAACCTCGAAAGCAACAACGCATCATTGACGAGATGGTTCTGATTATTGCCGAGGAGACTGTTCCACTACGAGAACACCGCAGCGAACCACGAGCGGTCAAACGAAGACCGAAACCTTACCAATTACTAACGAAGCCGCGAGGGAAAATGAAAGTCTCGCGCTCGCGCAGAAACAAAGGCAAAAATCGTCGTTAATCGGGCTTATCTTAGCGCCATTCCAGTCAGACTGCGAAGTGTTGGATTCTCGCCAGTATTCTGGACGACCTAATGCTTTTAATCCTGTCCCGGAGTTCATGAGGTCAGATTGCGAGTTGTTTAATTTGAAAGTGGCTTTGAGGTGTCTGAAATTCCAATTTGAGGGATCGCAAGCCAAGGACTGAAGGTAGCGACCCGTCTTCGCTTCTGCTTCGCCGTGACAGGTCTGTCTTTGCTTCGGCGAGGCCGATCCCGCTCAGCGGGACCTGACGTGGTCCGACGACTCCGACCCGCTAGCGGGACTGCCCCGTGACGTGGTGTTCGCCGGGATCGATTCCGTTCAGCGAAAACGAATAGTATGGCCTGCAGAGCAGTAAAGAAATCAAACACTTCGCAGTCGGACCGCACGCGTCCCCGAAGGTTTGGGGCGAAACCCCGAGCGCGAGCGAGTCAATCCCGCCCTCTCCGCCAGATTTTGGCGATGCCAAAATCTGAGCAGCGCGCGAGGCGCGCGCTGAGGGATGATAGAGAGTCAGAATATCCGCCGAATGGTCTCTCCCAATCTTTGCGTTCTTGGCGGCACTGCCGTACAGCAGAGTCTTCGTCCCGGCGGCTATCTGAAAAGGAACAGGGCCGATTGGTTGTTTTCAACAGTGTGAAAATCAGTACTGTCCGGTTATAAGTCAAACAACTCCAACTGTTTAGGAATGCGGTGTTCATTGAAAGTGTAATCGGTTTCTGTAAGTAGTTCAGTCATAGGAGTTTTCTCAAATAGGGTGAAGCTGAGAATCTGTAGGATTTTGTGCAAACTGATCTCCAGGCGAAGGCGTTTGCGGATGATGGCGATGAGCACATAGACGCTGACGGCAATCCAGATTTGAGTCTTCACAGCATTCTCGGAGGTGCCGAAAAAGCTCTTGATGCGCAAGTGCTGTTTGATCCATTTGAAGAACAATTCGATCTGCCAGCGTAAACGGTAAATCTGGGTGATGATTATGGCTGGGAGGGCAAACTGGTTGGTGAGAAACACGAAGCGCTCGGAACTGTCGGGGTCGAGGTAAGTGATACGCCGGAGTCTTTCGGGGTAGGCCTTGGCAGGATAGAAGCTGACCAGGGCAACGGTCTGGTCCGAACGCAGACCGGTTGATTTGTCGACCTTTTGAGAGTAGAGGCGGCGAAACTGAAAGCCGCGGCGGGCGCGTGTGACGAAGAAAGAACCGCATTGTGCGATCCGATAGAGGCGCTCGTAATGCAGATAGGCTCGGTCCATTACATAGTAAGCACCGGCCTCGGGGATGATGAGATCCAGAATGTTTACGTCGTGAACTTTTCCATCGGTAATCTCGATAAAATAAGGGATAGAGCCTCTGAGATCGAGAAGCGTATGGACCTTCACCGCCCCCTTGTGCTTGCGGAAACGTGCCCACGGGAAGAGTGATAGACATAGATCGATCGTGGTGGAGTCCAGAGCGTAGAGCGTATTGTCCAGGTCGATGCCCAGATCCTCGTTTGAATACAAAGGACGAGCCATTGCGATGAGGACCTGTGCAAAGTCGGCGTAGCTGCGCCAGTCTCGTTTCTCGTTGGCATCGGCGAGCGTGCTTTTGGATACTCCGCTTCGAATCCCTGCGTGGTATAGTTTTGGTTGTACTGCCCGCAGGCAGGTTTCGATGTCGCGCAGACTCTCCCGGTAGGTCAACTCGGCAAAACCCATGCAGAGAAATTGTTCGAAGCAACTGAACTTTTGAACTTTGTAGTCGCCTCCGTAGCGTTGGACGCAACGATGGAACTGATGGCGCGGAAGATAATCTATGATTTGAGAAAAAACGAATCGACCTGTATACATGATTTGGACCCTCGAAATTTTTGAGAGTCCACAAGGCTTTTTGCAATTTCAAGTCGAAAACAGCAGAAATCATATGTAAAATGTTGGTTATCAATCGATTAACCTGCGTTCCTAGAAAAACAACCGGACAGTAGTGTGTGAAAATGTGTTATAATAGAGAATAGAATCAGGAAAATACAAAATTGAACATGAAATACCATATTCTGACCCTCTCTTTAGGACTGACGATTACATGCTCGATGGTTTTGGGAGCTGTCTGGCGTGTAAATTCGACACTGGGGAGCGAAGCGGATTTCGATTTTCCCCAGGAAGCTATCGACTCCGCTTCGGTCAATGATGGAGATACCTTGCTGATTGAAGGCGCAGCTACCGTCTATCCAGATGCCAGTCTTGATAGGCCCTTGAAATTGATCGGGCCGGGATACTTTCTGTCCGAGAACCCCGGCCTGCAAGCTAACCTCCTCTCTGCCCAGGTAAACAACATCACTGTAGAATCAGGCGCTGAAGGTAGCCTCCTGATTGGCATTCATGTCGTGCAGAATGTGGTTTTAAATGCGGGCTCGGTGACCGTCAATCGTTGCCGGGTTGGTAATATTCTTATCGTTGGCAGCGCAACCGCTTCTCCGAATTCTATTCTTTCCCAGAATTACGTAAATCAAATCAATATAGATCTCGCGTCTGACATCCTCTTAATTTCCAACAATTATATCAATAATAGCATATTCTCAATTTTCTTTAATACCACAGAGGTAAGTGGAGGGCACACGGTCAGAAATAATGTCTTGGGAGGTGTAATCGATGTTTACAATTCTGTCGTGGAGGAGAACATCACAACTGGGGCAACAGGATCAGCTACAGCTACTTTTTTTGATAATCTAGGCGTAGTCTTGCGTTTCAACATTGGGTCGGGCGAAGAATTTGGTACGGTGAACGGAAACCAGTCTAACGTGGATATGACGACTGTTTTCGTCGATTCAGAAAGTCCGGATGGTGGTTTTCAATTATTACCGGCCGGTCCCGCTGACGGTACGGGAGAGAATGGCGATGACATTGGAATGTTTGGTGGGAGTGAACCCTACGTGATTTCCGGTATTCCGCCTATCCCGACCGTAACGGATATCGATGTCCCCGCTTTCGGAACGATCGACGATGGCCTCACTATTCATCTTAGTGGTCAGGCCAACGATTAACTCCCGGTTTCCAATAGCTGCCCGACAATGAAAGCGGAAGCCAGACCGGCTTTTCTAACCGCGCTTATCTGCATGGTGTCTGCTAGTCTGGCCGCGCGCACAATAACGCGCGTAGAATACTTTCTGAATAGTGATCCAGGTTTTGGGCAGGGCATTGAGGTCCCTGTTAGTCCCGCATCAACACTGGATTTGTCCCATACTATTGACTTTGCAGGCGAACCTGAAGGTTTTTACCTTCTGGGAATTCGGATGCAAGATAGCGAAGGGGACTGGGGTTTGACCACATTCCGATCATTTTTTGTATTGAACAAATCTCTAATCGGACAACCCGCTATTACGACAGGGGAGTATTTCCTCGATTCCGATCCTGGCCTGGGTAACGGCGCTACCTTAAATGTTGGCGGGAGTTCAACCTTGGATTCTTCAATCTCTTTTGATCTCTCCAATATGGCGGATGGCACCCACCTCCTATTCCTTCGTCTGCAGGATGATAAAGGCAATTGGAGCCATACTACATTCAGGCCCTTTTACCTGGATAGTAATGATCGCCAGGAACCTCTAAAACCGATTGCAGGCATTGAATATTTCCTCTCTTCCGGTGGTTCAGTGTCTACAACGGTTACGTATACCGAGTTTTCACCTTCTAACGCAGTCGTAATCGATTTACCTGTGAATCTGTCAAGCTACGATCCCGATACTGCAATTAGAATATACCTGCGCCTGATCGATCAAAGTGGCAATAAGAGCACGACCTATAGCCAAGAGTTCGTGGCACTTACTCAGTTTGAGTTTTGGCGGCATACAGTCTTTACCGCTCTCGAACTCGATAATTCCGAGGTTTCCGGTATCCTTGAAGATCCCGACGCAGACGGATTTCCAAACCTGCTGGAATTTGCCTTCAACCTGAATCCTCAGAGCCAGGATGCATTTGTCCTCCTTACGTCTGACAACGATCCGGGCCAGCTTTCCCTTACCTATCGTCAAAGAAGAGGAGGTGTTGGAACTGTCGGTGTCGATTACGTCGCAAAAGGCCTTATGTATGTGGTCGAAGTCAGCGATACCTTACAACCGGGGAGTTGGATATCCGGCAGTAATTTCGTAGAGATAGTCGATCAACCCGTTGATAACGAAGATGGAACCGAAACTGTCACAGTGAGATTGAAGGTGCCTTTTATCGACGCGAATCGCTATTTTATGCGGTTGATGGTGGAGTTATTATAGAAGACATTTATTCAAACCCCTCAATCCCCTTCTTCAGCTCCCGCCACAGCCTTATTAGGAGATGGTTCGGAGAGCTGACAGCCCGATGATGAACCTGCTGCTGCATCCCGCGCTGTGACGAATCAGCTCGAAGATGAATCGGAGTAAAAGCGCAGATTATATGTTGACGGTCTGCTTCTTATTGGTTATTTAATTGTGTTAGTATCGCATCTCACCGTTTCTTCATCTGACATCATCGAAAGGAGCCAAAGATGAGCCACCGCCTCGAAGTATACCTAATCGCATGTATCTTGTTGCTTGGAGTCACGCCCAAAACTACAGCGGCCCCTCCCAACAGCTTCACCACCATTGATTTTCCCGGAGCCATCCATACTTTAGCGATCGGTAGCAACGATCTGGGCGACATCGTCGGGTGGTATATCGATGCGACAGGTGCCACACATGGTTTTGTGCTGAGCAGGGAAGTCTTCACCACCATCGACTTCCCCGGAGCCGATCGGACCATAGTCCGTGACATCAATAACCGCGGCGACATCGTTGGACGGTATGCTCTACCAGGCGAACCATTCCTTCACGGGTTTCTGCTGAGCAAGGACGTTTATACCAGCATCGATGTCCTCGGCAGTAGTCGGACCCTGGTTTTCGGCATCAACGATCGCGGCGACATGGCCGGGTCTTATACCGATGGTACCCGCCATGGCTTTCTGCTCAGCAAGTAGCGGTCGGATCGATTTTGCTAAAGGCCCCCGACCCTTTCGTTGGCGCGAGCATGGGGTCAGTTTGCGAAGTGTTAGATTCTCCCCAATATTCTGGACGACCTAATGCTTTTAATCCTGTCCCGGAGTTCATGAGGTCAGATTGCGAGTTGTTTAATTTGAAAGTGGCTTTGAGGTGTCTGAAATTCCAATTTGAGGGATCGCAAGCCAAGGACTGAAGGTAGCGATCCGTCTTCGCTTCTGCTTCGCCGTGACAGGTCTGTCTTTGCTTCGGCGAGGCCGATCCCGCCCAGCGGGACCTGACGTGGTCCGACGACTCCGACCCGCTAGCGGGACTGCCCCGTGAGGTGGTTTTCGCCGGGATCGATTCCATTCCGCGAAAACGAATAGTATGGCCTGCAGAGCAGTAAAGAAAATCAAACACTTCGCAGTCTCACCCGATGCGTCCCAAAAGCCTTCGAGAACGTAAATATTGAACTCCCACGCTGAATTCGTGGCGTGGGTGGACTTGGCCGCCAGAAGCTTAGTTAAATGCCCCAACGCACCCTCACCGCTATCGAAACCTCGGAATCGCGCCTCGCCCGTGACGATGGCCTCCGGCCCAAAGACCGCATAACCCTCCAAACCGAACTCACCAACCTCCAATACCGCCTTGATTGCGAGACGAAGCTTGAGGCGCAGAAGGCGCGGGTGACGAGTTTGCTGAACACGCTCATCGGATTGTTCGCCGCTTTAACCGTGGCATTCTTTGTCGCGAATCTGGGGTCGGGGACGAATGCGTATGTGTAGATCGTCTTGGGCTTGGGTGCGTTTACGCTGGTGCTGGTCGCAATGAATCAACAAAACCCCCCTCAGCGCTTCCCGATGAAGCGGCTTGTACACGCCGTAAAGCCGGACTTGACTTGTGGCTATGAATTGATTCTATGGCTTGTCATCTCAACTATAATCTAAGGGAGGAACATAATGGCAGCTGAGAAGAGTGAGAAGAAAGAGTATAAAAACGAAGACTACGCCAAGCGGCAACAAAAGCAGTGGGAAAAGAAAGGATATAAAGTTACCCGAAGAAAGAATGTGCTTTATCTGAAAAAAGGATGAATAGGGGAGGGACAGGGCACCGGCTCCTCTATCTGTGGAGCTCCGGTATCCCCCCCCATAATACGCGCTCTCCGATCAAGATCGCCGCGCACAGTCGGGATACGGTAGTCTGGCAGGACTATCGAGGAGAGAATGCCCCCAGAGGGCCGTCCGGGGCGGGAGCGTGGGGTCAGAATGGTATGGCGCTAAGATAACGGGCATAAACGGTAATTACGGCGGTGCTCGGTTTCGGCCGCAGGCGGCTTTCCTACAACACCTTGTGAAACTGGTAGGAAGCTCGCTTGCGAGCGATTCTTGCCTTAAGTTAGCGCCATTCGGGTCAGAGTGGAATGGCGCTAAGATAAGCCCGATTAACGACGATTTTTGCCTTTGTTTCTGCGAGCGCGCGAGACTTTCATTTTCCCTCGCGGCTTCGTTAGTAATTGGTAAGGTTTCGGTCTTCGTTTGACCGCTCGTGGTTCGCTGCGGTGTTCTCGTAGTGGAACAGTCTCCTCGGCAATAATCAGAACCATCTCGTCAATGATGCGTTGTTGCTTTCGAGGTTGCTTGCGGGTGGCGTTCAGAGCGGTGCAGTACTGCCGAACGGTGTCGACCGTGCTCTTGAAGCTGAGCCGATGCAGGTCACGCTGATAGAGGGTGGCGGCGTGTTGCATGAGGGCGCGGATGAGATTATAGGCGATAAAGAACAGCTGGATTTCCTTATGCACCATTTCGGGAGTAAGGCAGCGTACGTTTCCATCTTCATAGTCGTTTTATGTCGCGAAAAAACAGTTCCACTGACCAGCGGCGGAAGTAGAGATCGGCCAGATCCTCTACGGTGTATTGGAGGGGGTCGGTAAAGGGGTGTCACAAGATCGATCTTTCGGGTACGGAATCCTTTGATCTGAACGAAGAAACGCACCATTCGCAGAGTCAGTTCGGCCGGTAATTGAGCCCATTCTTCCGGGCTGAACCCGTGCTGTCTCTGCGGTTTTTTCCAGGTCACCAGCCGATCGTATCGGCCCAGTGTTTGGCCGCTACGGAAGTCGCATTTGTGCCTTTGGTGCAGGCGCATGACCGCGTCCATTTGATGGTTTAGAAGCAGCCCAAGATTGGCATAAGAGCAATAACCGCGGTCGCACAGAACCACCTCTGCTTTTTTCAAATACCCAACGAATTTGCGCAAAATGCCGCTTTCATGGTTTTTTAAGGTGGTCTCGACACAGTGCAGCAGTAAACGACCGGTGAACTGCCCTATGGATCGCGGCATGCGCGAGGATCCTGGCAGTGTCCGGGTTCAAGAGGCTGCGAGCGGTTCGCCTGTTCGGGTCGGCTTCCAATTCGCCGGAGCGAGTTCGGCGATCTCGGTGATGTTCATGTCCGGCAATCTTTTGAGGACGTCAGTGAGGTAAGCGGATGGTTCAATTGCGTGCCGCCGGCAACTCTCAATGATCGAGTAAATTACGGCGCTTCTCCAACCGGCCTTGGGGTGGCCGATGAACATCCAGTTTTTCTTTCCCAGGGCGGTCGGCCGGATAGCATTCTCAATGAGGTTATTGTCGATTTCAACCTTGCCATGCTCGAGGTAGCGCTTGAGTGATTCCCACTGGTTCAGAGCATACTCAACGGCTTCACCCATTTTGCTCCGCGGCAAGGCCCGCCGTTTGAGTATAGGCAAGGCTTTGCCCAAGCGTTCCACGATCATCCGACCATGGCTTTTCCGGTAGGCTTCGCGCAAGGCGGGACCGGCCCGCTGTTCGCGCAGATGGCGCTCGTCTCTGTAGAGATTGTGGATCTGCCGCACCACCCAGCCGGCCAGCTTCGGATTCTCATCCATCGCCTCCACAAATTTGCGTCGCAGGTGTGCCCAGCACCCAAACAGGGTAATCCCGTTATGCTCCCGGGCGAAACTGCCATAGGCTGCGTAACCGTCGGGTTGGAGCAACCCTTCGTATCCGTTGAGGAACTGCTCGAGACATTTTACCCCACGGCCTGTGTGCCAGTCGTAGAGCACCTCGCCGCCGGGTCGCCCCGTAGACCCACAGGTATCCTTTCCTGCAGCCCTCTTTCTTGCCTGCGTCCGGATCCAGGTAGCGGATGGGCGTTTCGTCCGCTTGGATGTAACCGCCCTCGAACAATTGTAAGCACATGTAGTTGTAGATGGGTTTTAGCCATTGCGCTACCTGGTGGATCCAATCGAGCATGCTCTGGCGCGCCACCCTTACTCCGTAGCGTTCCCGGAAAATCTTCTCCTGTCGATACAACGGCAGGTGATCGACGTATTTGCTCAGTAATATGTGCACCAAAAGCCCCACCCCAGGGATCCCTTTTTCAATCAGCCGCGATGGTAATGGCGCCAGCACGGGAGGTTCCTGGGGCTTTTCGCGAGATACATATTTGCGCCGTATATAGCGCCGCCTGATAAATCGGGCCGGGAGCAAATCTAACTCTTCAGTGACTTCCTCACCGATCAACCGCCACTTTTGCGGTTCAACCTTCACCGCTTCGGGTTCGATTACGATCTCTTCGACTTCCAGGTGCTCGGGCAGACGCTGTCGCCTCGCCCCAGCTCCTTTGCGCGCCTTCGGCTCGGGTGGTGGCTCTGCCGTTTGCTCAGCGGGTTTGTTTTCCTCGGCCTGCTCCAGCCCGGCCAGGAGCAATTCCAGCTGTCCCGGATCGATCCGCTCGCTTTGGTTGCCTCCAAAGTAGCGCTTAATGAGCCAGCCGATCTTCTGACGTAAAAGCCGATTCTCCTCTCGGAGTTGCTCCAGCTCTGTTTGCAAAACCTCGACTTCAGGCATGAAAACAATACTAAACTAACGGTAATAAGAAAAGCAATACTTTTTCAAAAAAATCACTTTTTTTGACCTAACGCTGATACCAGGGCCGCATCTTCCCCTCCCTCAGGTCGATCCCATTCAAGAGCATGCTCAACGCTTCAGGGCGCAATGGAAGCTTCTGATCTTTCAAGTCCACTCCCTGCGGCCAGCTGAACCGACCCTTCTCTAATCGCTTTGCGAAAACCCATAACCCCGTGCCGTCCCAATACAGAATCTTGACCCGGTCCCGGCTGCGATTGCAGAAGACAAAGACCGCTCCGCTCAACGGGTCTTCCTTGAGCTGATTGGCCGCCAGGGCGTAGAGACCATTAAAGCTCTTTCGCAGATCCGTTACTCCCACGGCCAGGAAAACCTTCATCGTTCCCGGTAAGCTCAGCATCCCGATTCCCTCAACGCCTTCACCAGACTCGCCACTTGTTCCACCGCAACACCGCAGTCCACCTCCACCCGTATCGGGTCCCCTAAGACGATCTCGATCCGATCCTCCGTGACCGCGCTGCTCTGCACCGTAACTTCGGCAAACCGCGCCCCCGCCGATTTTACCCCGCTGCTTCTGTGCCCGGCCCGGTCCTTGCGCAGCCATCCCATAAAGGTCATATACTTGATACCGTGCCGCTGGGCAAACGCCCTCTGCGTCTGATTGCTGCGACGGTATGCGCTTATCAGTCGCCTGCGCTCCTGCCGACTTCGTCGAACGATTCGCTTCGACCGTGTCCGCCCTCTCGTTTTTTCTCCCATCCCATAATCATATCACGGTCGGCATCTTTGCGCTACAAGGTCGTTGCCCGGTCGCTTACGTGCAGCAAGGCCCCGCTGGCCAAACAGAAACAGCCCACCAGAAGCATGACGGGAAATCCGCACCCCTCTTTCTGCCCCCCCGGGTTGGGGAAAGGCCCTCTGGTTCTGCTCGGTATCGGGCATACTGATCCCAGTACCGTCTATCACTCTGACCTCGTGCCCCTTCCACCGCTGCGCTTGCCTTACCTCCTTGTGTATCTGCTCGCTGACCTCTTCACCGATCTTTTGTAAGTCCTCTATACCTATGCGCTGACGTGCCTGGCAATAGGCCGAGGTGGAGGAACTGGGCAGGTTCAACTCCCGCTCACTACAGTAGCTCTGCACCTTTCTGACGACCTCCCGGCAGGCTGTCTGCGGGGAGAGCACCTGGAACAGAAAGCCCCAGAAGGTCGTTCTGAGTGAGTAGACTCGTTCCCGGCTGTTTTCTTTTCGCTCTTGGGTTGCAAAACTCCCAGAGGAATCCACCGATCAAACAGATCCGACAACTCCGATAGAGTTGACTCTCTTAGATGAGCCAGTTTTTGCTTTAATTGTGCCAGGGCCGACTTAGGCGGGCGACCGCATAGAATGTGATTAAACCCAGGCAGGAATCTTGTCATATTTTTCATACAACAAGATTAGCCTACTAACGGTCATAGTACAAGCTTTTTTACATATTTCTTACAATTATTTTTGGCTTATCTTAGCGCCATTCGGGTCAGACTGCGAAATGTTGGAATTTTCTCAGTGCTCTGGGGGACTTACTTCTGTTCAGGCCGAAAGAGACTGACGTTGTGGCTGAAAGAGTTATGTCCACCCATATTGAGCTTTCCGGGGTTCCACCCGTTTGGCGCCGAAGTGCGTTCTTTCAGTACTAGGGCGAGTGCGAATTTCCATTGCGCTGATTTTCTCTCTCCCTCAATATCACTCTTCGTCTTCTTGAGAATTCTCAAGCATTGTTCCAGAGAGATCTCCCAATCCAACTCATTGCGAGCTAGGGAACCTGCGAGCCGAGCGGGTTTGGGGCGAAGCCCCGAGCGCGAAGAAGAAGGCGGCAAGAATAGACTGCTCTCCGGATCCGTTGTGCGTCCTGTTGATATATTCTTCTCTTTGTCCCGGCTTGCCGGGAGCTTTGCGTCGACATCCACGCCCACGCTCTCACCAAACCCCGCCTCGAATCTAATATACACCCCTCCCAACTCTCTCTTTTCTAACCATCTACTGATTTCACCAAAGAATTGATTTGGAACCATAGCGCGTTGACCGGGTGTGGTTCGAAACTTCATTGGAATCGAGAAGATATCGAGGATTTTCACCTTTGGCATCGCACAACCGCCGAGGATCATAACACTATCGCAGGTGCGGCATTAGTGCTAAAGAGGACAGATTTATTATGGGAGGACGATCCTCCGATGACTCGAATGCTTTGAGGAAGGCCTTTGAAGATTTTCGGTCCGGTCGTTTGAAAGATGCCCAACGCACTTGCGTGGAGATAATCAAGCGTAAGCCTTGCTTTGCCGACGCGCACCACCTCTTGGGCTTAGTATACCACAAGAGTGGAAATGATAAGAAGGCGCTCAAGGCGTATCGAACGGCGTTGAAGATAAAGCCGAATTTTGCATCTGCGCTCAACAATATCGGTGTGATTTACCTTGATGATGGAGAGTATGAAAAGGCGATCAGGGAGTTTGAAAAGACACTGAATACTGACCGCCGGTATTTTCATGCGCGTTTGAATCTCGGTAATGCCTTGATGGAACTCGGAAAACTGGACGAAGCAATTATTTCGTATCGGGAAGCGGCCAGAATTGATCCACAGAATGCTGAGACTCATAATAAGATCGGCCATGCCTGTTTTAAGAAGGGCGACTTGCGTGAAGCGGGCGCGGCTTACCGGAAAGCGCTGAATGTGGAACCGTCATACGCTTTCGGTTTCAACAACCTGGGAATCGTCCTGCAGGAGATGGGGCGATTTCCTCAAGCTGTTGAATGTTTCAGGAAGGCGATCGAGCTGTCCCCCAGGTATGCCGGTGCGTTTTATAATTTGGGAAGCGTTTATTTCCAGACAGGAGAGTTGGAGAAAGCGATTGATGCCTATAAGACCGCCCTTAAAGAGAGCCCTGAAAGCGAGCTTTTCCAGGCAAGTCTTCTGGATGTTTTGATTAATGTGTGCGCGTGGGACAGAGTACGGGAATTGGGTGAGAGGGTAGACTCCGCCACCGCCGCGGCAATAGAGGAAGGGCGGCGCACGGGAGAGAATCCCTTTATGAATCTCTACCGCCATGCCAACCCGGAACTGAATCTCGAAGTGGCAATATCATGGGCGCGCCATATCAGCGAGAAAGCGGCGAAATCCGGGGCATTGGTATTCTCCCACGCCGAGAGGCGGGTTAATGAGAACATTCGATTAGGATATCTCTCACGGGATTTTCGGGAACACCCCTTATCACATCTGATGGCGGGGGTATTCGAAGAACATGATGCCCGGAATTTCGAAATTTTCGGTTATTCTTATGGACCGGAGGACACCGGAAATTACAGGAAGAGAATTGCTCAGTGTTGCTGTCAATTTCGGGATATTGAAACTCTGAGCAATAGGGAAGTAACCCAGAGAATATTTGACGACCGGATAGATATACTGGTGGATCTTCAAGTTCACATGCCGATGAACAGGTTGGGGATTTTTGCTCTTCGACCGGCTCCGATTCAAGTTAGTTATTTGGGATTTGCCGGTACCTCAGGGGCCGATTTTATTGACTACGTTATCGGAGATAAGATTGTTACCCCGCTGGAGGAGGCACACTGTTTCAGTGAAAAGTTGGTCTTTATGCCGGACACTTACATGCCGTCGGATCGGAGACAGCCTATTTCCAATGAGGTCTTTGAGAGAAAATCGCTCAACCTACCCGAAGAGGACTTTGTCTACTGCTCCTTCAACCGGCCCGTTAAAATTGATCCCTCGATTTTCGATGCCTGGATGCGCATTCTAAAAAGGGTTCCGAGGAGTGTCCTGTGGTTAATCGCTTTCAATGAACTGGCGAAAAAGAACCTGATGAAAGAAACGGAACTTCGAGGCGTGAATGCCGACCGGGTCAGATTCGCCGACCGTCTGCCAGTCGCCCGACACATTAAAAGAATCTCAGTCGCCGACCTCGCTCTCGATACGATGGTTTGTAGTGGGGGAACAACAACTATTGATACACTTCGCGGCGGGGTTCCCGTATTGGCCATGCGCGGCGGGAATTTCATTACGCGAATGAGCGCCAGCCTTCTCAATGCCGTTGGCTTGCCCGAGTTGGTTGTGAACGATCTGGAGGAATATGTTGAGAGAGCGGTTCGGCTTGCCCTCGACCGCAGGGAACTCGAAGAGATAAAGGTACGGTTGGAAGAATATAGAATGTCCAAACCGTTGTTTGATACCCCGGGATACACCAGGTACCTGGAAAGAGGGTACCGGTTAATGTGGAAGCGCTATCTTCGTGGCAACGCGCCTGCCGCCATTGATCTCACACGCAATTCCCATTGAAATGACCAACGGCTCCGAATTCAGTCTTTTGCATTGCCCAGCAGCGGCTTAGTCCGGCAGATTGTATCCGGCATCCCGCTTTGCCTATGCGCCGTATAAAATATTGAAAGTTATTCCTAATGGCATTCCTATCCCTGAGGGATGAAGAGTCAGAGAGACCGATGAAAGATGCTCTCCCTATAACAGGAATCGCGGAGATCGTTCTCAGCGTCCGTAATTTACCGTTGATGCGGGATTTTTACCGAGAAGTTCTCGGCTTCGATCTTCTTTTTGAAGCATGCCATGACAAGGGTTTGGAGCCGACACCTGATGGGGCGCCGACGATTTCTTTTCTCACCATCAAACAGCTCGATACGCCGCTGGGCAGACATGGGCACCCTCAGCTGTTCGTGGTGATTGACTTCCAACGCCACGCCGCTGCCAGGGAGCGGTTGACCGGACACGATCCCACGAAATCGACTCTGAATCACCTGGCATTTGAAATTCCACCCGAAAGCTATGAAGCGCACCAGAAGAGACTTGAAGCGTTGGGCTTAACGCCACGTGCCGTGAAATTTCCCAACATGGACGCCAAGGCTTTGTTTTTCAACGACCCCGAGGGAAATGAGCTGGAGTTGATCTGCCATGACGAATCGGCAGTTGTTGCAGAATGATAGGGAATTTTGAAAGCCCAGCTAATCAGGTAAATCCAATCGGATCACAAAAATCCTCCTCTTCACCGTTTCGCCGAGAAATACGCGTCCGCCGTGGCGATGGTAGCGAGGAGGAGATGGGTGAGAAGAAGGTCGTTAAGGGTTTCGTCGAGAATTTCCGCGGTACCGGTAACGGCGATCAATGTGAGGGAAGCTTCGCTGAGAAGGACAAACGAAGCTATGGTAAACAATATCACACCTTTGATTAGGTTGTGATTGAGGAGTTGCCCTACTCCCGGGTATAAGAGCGAGCAGAGGGGCGGGATCCAGGCGGGTCGCTCGGCATGGCCGCAGGCTGGGCATGCGATTAAGTGTGCGGGCGCTGATTGGAAACATTTGAGGCAGATGCGTCCGGGGCTGGGGAAATCCCCGTCTTCGATCTGCGCAGCGCGATCGAGAATCTCCTCGCGGGCTGCTTCGGCCTGCGCGGCATCGGTGAACACGAAGCGGAGAGGGCGGACCTGGCCGGTCAGTTTTATGGCAAGGAAACCGGATCCGAACCATCGGTGCAACCACCGCTGCACGGTTAGCGTGGATGACATGTCCATCTCTTCAATCCGTGCGAAGGAGATTTCCTGGATCTTCCGCAGACCGGTGGCGAAGAGGTCCGTTGTGAGAAGGAGAATCCGTCTGGTGGTGACGACGAAGAGGTTGACATCGGAGAAGAAGGGGCCCCCAGGAGTGTTAATAAAAATCCCCGTCCGAGCATTCTCGGCGTTCCCCGAAGGCGGATGACCTCGTCGGGCGCGAGGGTATTGCCGAGGTTGCCCTTCTGCTTGTCGAACACTTTTTCGACCCTCTTCAGATTCATTCGGTGAAAAGCCCCGTCTCGAACGGCGCCGGCAAATATAAAAAAAATGGCAACAGCGAGAGTTAGCAGGAGCAACCATGTCACGATTCGGAAAGCCAGGGAGCCTACTTCTCCGTCTGCTGTGCTCTCGCCAACGACAGACAGGCCCATCACGATCAACGTTATTAGGATACTCCCGCCAAACCATACCCCGACGAGCAGCGCCGCGCATTTGAGCTTCTTCTTAAGCGGAAACGCAATCATCGGTATCTCCCGCAGGTCCAACCGTCCGGCCAGGGGATCTTCCACCGCGACCTCGTTCGCCTTCTGCCTGCGCTCGAAAAAATAAATGACAATGAGCAGTAATAGGAGAATGAAGAGGCCGCGCTGAGCCTTGGACGTAATCGATCGATAATAGGTTCGCTCAAAGTGGAGTGCGGAGAGCAGTTCCTCGAATTCGCCTGATTCGACGTTCTCCAACCGCTCGCCCTCCAATGTGTAGCGCAAACCCTGGCAGCGCGCCTCGTCTGTCACCCACAGATCGCCGTCCACCGGCAACAATTTCATCGGATCGGCACCTGGTGGCAGTTCGATGCGATCGAGAATTCCGTCCTCCCGGTGGAGCCGGACTATCTCGCCGCCGACTAACATCGGCCCCTTGTTGATCACGAAGATCGAGCCGTCGGAAGCAAATATGAATCGTGTCGGCCAGACCATCTCCGAGGAGACTTCCGAGTCGATTGTCTTAACCGAAAACCGATGGTCCCCGGCGCGGTCGAACGCTCCGATCCGGTGGTTGTTGGTATCCGAAATGTAAAGAAGCCCGTCCGGCCCGAAGCGGATATCATTGGGGAAATGAAACTGCTCCGGGTTTTCACCCTGTTCGCCAAAAGTCCCTTTGAGTTCCCTTTCCGCATTGAAAATCCGGATGTGGTGGTTGCGCGTGTCGGCCAGAAAGAGATCACCGGTTTCGGATTCGATGGCGAACTTGTAAGCGTCTCCGGGAAACTTCGTCGGCGCCTTCGACGCAATCGCCAGTACTTCCAACAGTTCTCCAGTCTCGGGCGAGAGGCGGTGAATTTTCTCCGTCTTTCCGTACCCCACCAACAGGTCGCCCCAGGCGTCGACATCGAGCGCCTGAATACCCTTTTCAAGCACCTCGTCTCCCTGCGTTTCGATCGTCTGCAAGATTTCACCCGAGGTGTTGATCTCGTAGAGATCGCGGTTGACGCTGATCCAGAGGTCCCCCGCGTGGTCCCGTACGAACACCGTGGGACCCCGAATCTCGTCGGCTCGGCTACCTGCCCAAATGGAGACAACCACCACGAGAATAGTCAGGCTGAAGACCGCCACGAGAGCCAACTGCCGGAATTCCTTTGCCATGTCCAAGACCCCAACCGGTGCAAACGCTCACCCACACTGCAGGGCTCAAAGCTCAATCTAAACCCGCTTGCGGAAGACCGCTCGCGCGATCATGACCAGAGGAAAACCAGCAAGTCAAGGTCTCTACGTGTGACATCGATGTGAGTGTTCGCGCAATTGCTACCCACAAGTCTCATCCCCACTTTCTCTAAGGTGGAGGTTATGACTACAGGGAATTTCTTGCATGCCATTCGAGCGGAGAACTCATCCGCCACACTAAAAAAAGACATCGGGAAATGTGGCTGGCCATAGTTCCGCGTGTGAATTCAATTGTAATCCCGCCCGTACTCAACGATTCAGGGGGCGAATAGACAGGCGAGAAAGAGCGACGGCTGAAGAAACAGAAAAGGAGGATTCAAAGAATGTCCGAACTGGTTGTGCCACAAAGGGGCGCCAATAATCTGGGCATGCTGATCCGCGCCATGCTGACCACGTTGAGGCGCTACTGGACTGAAGCGGAGGGCTACCAGAAATTCGCCTATATTATTGGGGCCTTCTTGATCCTCAGCGCAGTGTTTCACGCAGGCGTGCTCGTTGTTACGGGTGGCTCTTTGAAAGGGGATGTCTCCTGGCGCAAGCCAATCCTTTTCGGTGAAGCATTTGGGTTGACGGCATTGTCTGTCGCATGGTTCACGACCTTTCTGCCTAGGAAGCGCGTCAGGGGTTGGCTACTGCTGGGCACACTCGGCGTTGCCAACTTCATGGAGGTGTGCTGGGTTTCAATACAGCAGTGGCGCGGTGTACCTTCACATTTCAACTTCAGTACACCCTTTGATGCGGCTCTTTTCAACGCGAACGGTGTCATGATTGCCTGTACCGTAACTGTCATCACGATTGTGGGCATCTGGAGCTTTTTCTCGCTACAGGCTCCCCCGAGTCTTGCGCCATCGTTCTGAATTTCGGTTGGCACGCAAATTGCGTGGAGTTCTCTAGTTAGAGCATGAAGAAAATGGGGAGCAGAGGGAGGGCACTGGAGTCGTTGTCAGGAGGCAATCCGATGGGGTTGCGGGTTTAAGGATTGATCCTGGCGATTACAGACTTCGAAGAGTTCCTCAAGGAAGTTTTCTTTTCGCAGGAGCTTTTTGGGCAATCGACCCACGGCGAGGGTTTTTCTGTTCGCCCGCCAGTGACTGAAGGGGGGTGCTTTCTGTGCAGCCTGGGCAAGCTTTTGGGGCAGATTATCGATACTGCCTAAAACTAGCTCGACCCCATTCGAAAAGCCTTTCGAGCGGGCGGTTTAAGGTTCTCCGCCACGGGCGGACCAGCCTATGGCTGGCAGGTTTCGGGTTTTAGGCTGCCGGCGCTGCCGATGAGCAGGTATTGAGCGGCCATCGGCGTGGCTTGCTGCACAATACGTATATTTGCCGCTGTCTGGAGGCATACTCATCCCGTGGTGCTTTTTTCTCTGAGCTTCAAAGCGGTCAGATTCAGGCTGCCTGTTCCAGTTCCTCCCCTCGGCGTTTCTTCATCAGTATGATGCGGCAGAAGTTGTAGGCCAGAACCTTCTCGAGCAGTTCATCGCCTACCGCATCGATGCCGCGGCGGCCGAGTTCGCCAAAGGCAAATCCATCTTTAATCGTGAACATCAGCGACTCCACTGCGGAGCGATCGCGGCGTGCCTCGCGATACGCCTCGCTCTCCCAGTCCTCGGGGGTGGTCAACTTCTTGCCCTTCGCCCCACTGATACTGATCTGCTTTACCCCCATGCTCAGCACCTCCTTGCGTCCCTTCGCCGAAGCATATCCGTCATCGGTGCTGACCAGTTCAGCAATGACACCGGTGCGCTTGATCGAATCGCCGATGGCCGGCGCCAGCTCAATGGAGTCTGCCGCGTTGCCTTGCGGTACGATCAGGCTGGTGACAAAACCGTTTTCGCTGCGAACCAGTTGTGGCTTGTACCCGATCACTGGATTGCGGCTGCCCTTCTTGATGTAGGCCGCCGATCCGTCCGAGAGGCTCAGGACCTTCTGTGTGGACGGTAGCTTCTTTTCGTGAAACACCCGATCATGAGCATACTCAACAACCCGCTTGGCGTCGGCAATATCGCCCCTGATCTGGCTCAATGCCCGCTCCAGAAGCTCCCGGCGAGTGGGAGGCAGTGAATCCATCGACAGGCCCTCTTCAAGATGGCTCAGTTCCCCCGTTAGTGAGTCGGCCGCCTTGCGGCCCCGCTTGAGCAACCGCCGGTAGTGTTTCTTCAGCTTGCCCTTCGACTTCGGTTTGCCCGCGGCCAGACAAATCTGAAACTCCAGCTTGTCCATTTCCTCCAGCCAACGCCCAACCCATCCCTTGCGAAAATCCTCCAGCCCGAAGACATGCAACTTCTGACCCAAACGATTGGCCCGCATCAAAAGACCGCTCAGAATCTTCCCCTCGGTGGGCCAGCAGCTGTTTGCTTTCACCGAGGTGCTGTCGATCGTCAGCTTCCCGAAATCGTCCCATTGCTCCTGGAGGATAAACCCAATCTGTTTATCAAAGATCAACTCGCGGGTCGTATGGCTGACCAGGTTCACGTTCTCCAGAATCGTCGTCACCCCCGGCATTCTCAGTCCCCCGCTCTGCAAAAATCCGTACAAGCTCATCGACTCGCGCACAAACCGCCGTGCCGGTTTCGTGGTCAACGAACCCAGAAACCCTCGAAGCATCACGAACACGTATACCGCATAAGCCGGCATCCGCGGCCGGCCTGCCCCAAGATTCAATTCAGCAGCCAGAATATTCTCCTCCTCGATGTCCAGCTCCGGCAGCTCCGCTGTGCGCCCTTCAAAGAACCTTCGATCTTCCAATCGAAGTTTCGTCTTCTCACGCGCATGGGCGTCCAGATCCTTCTCGATCGCCTCGATGATTTGCGCCGCGAACCCGGCCACTTCTTCAACTTCATCCAGAAAATCACGGAAATCCGTGTCTGGAACCGGCAGAATGAGGTTGCTAAGGGGCGTCTTATCGCTTTTGTTCTCCTCTGTCGCACATGTTGGCATGTTTAACTCCTTTCTTAATCTTAGGTTGTTAAACACTAGCATGTTGCGACACTTTTTATCAAGCCAGAAAATGATTTTTCTCAAGTTTTTCTTGCGCCTTTTGCGCCTTTTGCGCCTTTTGCGGCCAATCAGTAGCTTTTCGGATAAGGTCAAGTTAGCGCCATTCAAGTCTGATCCCTCTTAAACTTCAGCCGCAGTTCGGCCAGTCCGCAGTATGATACCGGGACGACGAAGACGGTGAGGATGGCGAGGGTCATACCCCCGAAGGTGGGAATGGCCAATGGGACCATGACATCGGCGCCGCGCCCGGTGGAGGTGAGGACGGGG
Organism: Candidatus Moanibacter sp.; assembly: GCA_965215885.1. Lineage (GTDB taxonomy): Bacteria > Verrucomicrobiota > Verrucomicrobiia > Opitutales > UBA2987 > CBDCEW01. The sequence continues at coordinate 90,491 of CBDCEW010000097.1, read as the reverse complement.
AGGAGGGCGAGAATGGTGGTTGCGGTTGTCATCATGGCGGGGCGAATGCGCTTTCGTCCCGCGAGGATGGTGGCGTTTCGGATAGCGGCGACGGTAGTGGGCGATTCACTGCGAAAAACCTGGCGGAGATAAGTTGCCATGATCACACCGTCGTCGGTAGCGATGCCGAAGAGGGCGAGGAAGCCGACCCAGACAGCGACACTGAGGTTGACGGGTTGGATCTGGAAGAGCTCGCGGAGGTTTGTCTGGAAGAGGCTGAAATTGAGGAACCAACTCTGGCCGTAGAGCCAGAGCATGATAAAGCCACCCGACCACGCGACGAGAATTCCGGAAAAGACGAGGAGGGTGGTAGAGACGGATTTGAACTGGAAATAGATGATGAGAAAGATGGCGAAAAGGGCCAGTGGGAGAATGAGCCGAAGTTTTTGTTCCGCGCGAATTTGATTTTCATAGGACCCGGTAAAATTGTAGCTCACCCCGGGCGGAATGATGAGCCTGCCGCTCTCCAGTGATTCCTGGAGATAGGCGGCGGCCTCCTCAACGACGTCGACCTCGGCATATTCTGCCCGCTTATCAAAGATAACGTAGCCGACGAGAAAGGTATCCTCACTTTTGATCATTTGGGGCCCCCTCTCGTAGAGAATAGTTGCCAGCTGGCCGAGCGGAATCTGGGAACCGTCGGCGGCGGGCACAAGAATTTTCTCAATGCTCTCGATGTCGCCACGCAACTCTCGAAGGTAGCGCACCCGCACGGAATAGCGTTCGCGGCCCTCGACCGTTGAAGTGATCTTTCGTCCGCCGATGGCGATCTCAATTACGTCCTGAACCTGTCGAATGCTCATTCCGTAGCGGGCCAGGGCACTACGATTAATATCTATTTCAAGATAAGGTTTCCCTACGATTCGATCGGCGAAGACCGAATCGGGACTAATGGAGGGGACTTCTTTGAGTAAGCGTTCGAGGTCGAGACCAACCGATTCTATGGTCTCGAAAGTCGGGCCATAGACTTTGAGACCCATGGGAGCGCGCATTCCACTTTGGAGCATGACGAGGCGCGCGGCGATAGGCTGCAGTTTGGGAGCCGAAGTAGAGCCGAGGACCCTTCCGGCTTCAACAATCTCTTTCCAGATATCATCCGGTTCCTGAATGTGATCGCGCCATTGACGGTATGGCCTGCCTCTTTTGTCGGGGATGAGGTTATCTCCTTCGTCCCGCGCAAATTCACCGGAGCGACGGTCATATCGAAATCGCATTTGCCGGCCACTTGCGTCAACGATGTACTCAGGTTTGTAGCTGATGATGGTCTCGACCATGGAGATCGGGGCCGGATCGAGCGGACTCTCAACGCGACCTATTTTCCCGACCACGGTATCTACTTCGGGAATGGCGCTGATAGCCTTGTCCTGGATTTGAAGCACATCGAGGGCCTCGCCAATGGATGCATGCGGCATGGTTGTCGGCATGAAGAGGTAGGAACCTTCATCCAGAGGCGGCATGAACTCTTTGCCCAGTCCCGGAAATGTGCGCTCCAGGCTGGTCCAGACTGGATTTGATTGCAGAAACCGGGGGAGAAACTGAAAAGTGGATTCAAAACCGATCCATGCATTCGCCCCAAGTATCAGAATGAGTGCGATGATAGAAAGGAATAGCTTCTTATGCCAGAGGCACAAGTGAAGGATGGATGCATAGGAGCGAAGAAAGAGGTAGATCAGCCCGAGCAAGCCCCCAATTACGGCGATGACGAAGATGGCGTTGAGCCGACCTTTCTCGGGACCGAGGGGCAACCAGTCGTGGGCGAGAAAGCATGCAAGGATGATTGCGAAAACAAAATTGAACACAAGAGTGCCCCATCGCCGGGAGGACTCCGGAAGTCCGTCTCGGAAGAGTTGGAAGAGCCCTATGGCAGCGAGAAATCCTCCTACCCAGAAAGACACAAATTCGAAGAGGAAGGGAAGGGCAACTCCCACTAAAATGACGACCAGAAACAGGCCCTTTCGCAATCGATCGCTACGTATCCGAGTGTCAAAAATAAGATGTAAAAGGGGCGGTAAGAGAGACAGCGCTACTACGATGGAAGCGACGAGGGCAAAAGTCTTAGTGTAAGCGAGAGGCCGAAACAGCTTTCCTTCGGCCGATTCCATCGTAAAGACGGGTAGAAAACTGACAACGGTAGTGAGCACCGCGGTAAGGACAGCGCCCCCAACCTCAGTCGTTGCCCGATATACGATGCTGAGCCGATCCTCGCCGGGACCGGCATTTTCGAGGTGTTTGAGGACGTTTTCACAGATGACTATCCCCATATCGACGATTGTGCCAATGGCGATGGCGATTCCGGAGAGTGCGACGATATTGGCATCCACTCCAAAAACTTTCATCCCGATAAATGTCAGGAGCACTGCCAGAGGAAGAATGGATGAGATAAGGAGCGAACTCCGAAGGTGCAGAACGAGAACCGCGATTACAATGATGGAGACGAGGATTTCTTCATAGAGGGCTTTTTCGAGAGTCCCGAGCGTTTCGTAGATGAGACCGGTGCGGTCATAGAAAGGAACGATGCTCAACTTAGAGCGGGTGCCGTCAGGATGGACCTTTTCCGGAAGACCGGGTTCGATCTCTTTGATTTTGGCTTGAACCCTTTTTATGACGGCCAGGGGATTGTCACCGTATCGGCTAACGACAACTCCTCCTACCGCCTCCGTGCCCTCCTTATCGAGAACGCCGCGGCGAAGGGCGGGGCCGAAATGAATGGTGGAGATCTGACCGAGAGTAATCGGTACGTTTTCGGTCACCTTCACCACTGTATTGCGGAGATCGTCAAGACTCGTCAGAAATCCGAGACCACGGATGACATATTCCACCCTGTTCAGTTCGATGGTGCGTGCTCCTACGTCGATATTGGAATTTTGAACCGCTTTAAAGACGTCTTCCAGCGTCACTTCATAAGCCCGCATTGCGTCAGGATCGACGTCGACCTGGTACTCTTTTTCAAAACCGCCGATCGATGCCACCTCAGCGACGCCTTCGACTCCCTGTAGTGCATAACGGACATACCAGTCCTGGACGCTGCGCAATTCCTGGGGGTCCCAGCCTCCGATAGGATTGCCGGAAGAGTCGCGCCCCTCGATCGTATACCAGAAAACCTGACCGAGCGCTGTGGCATCGGGACCGAGGGTGGGTTGAACGCCTTCGGGTAAGGTGCCCGCCGGCAGGCTGTTCAATTTCTCTACGATGCGGCTTCGCGTCCAGTAGTAATCCGCTCTTTCCTTAAAGATGATATAAATACTGGAAAATCCGAAATAGGAGAAAGTTCGTATGGTCTGTACCTCCGGCAGTCCGAGGAGCGCAACGGTGAGCGGATAGGAGATTTGATCTTCGATGTCCTGTGGCGAGCGTCCCTGCCATCGGGTAAACACGATCTGCTGATTTTCTCCGATATCGGGAATAGCATCCACTGGTACCGGATCGCGCGGCAGACCCGGAATCTCCCAATCAAACGGCGCTACAAGGATTCCCCACGTGATGAGAAAGAGCGCTACCAGGAAGACGACAAGCTTGTTCTTGAGACAGAACAGGATGTAGTGGGCGAGGAGGGAGGGCGACGAATCGGCGCCCGGAGTTTTGCTCGAATCGGCGAGGGGGGACTCCGCATCAGGGTGTTCGGTGTTTGGTGTTCGGTGGTCGGCCATGGCCTTTCAGTTCTGGGTTGTCGGTCTTGGGTGTTACTCTTCAGGTTGCAGGTTTTAGGTTATCGGTTGTCGGTTGCTCTTCAATTCGGCTCGTTCATGATTCGATGAGCGTCTTACCTGTGAACCGAGTTCGTAGAGCTCAAACTTTGGAAACGTCAGACTTTCCGTGTGCACTTGCAGATGAAGCGCCCTCAATTTCTGATATACTCTTAAGTCCCTAATTGATCTGATTTTCTCCATGTATCTATCTTCTTTTCCTATAACCGAAAACAGACGTCCTCCCGCCGGTTCCTATAATTCCGCTTGGATTGGGTTTTGAGCGGAAGTCAATTTTCCCCTGGAGCTGCCACAGCCATGTATGGCAAGTCCCAAGTAAGGATTCTCCACTTCCTGATATTGCTGGAGCCATTCCGCCCCAGCACCTTGCAGCGCCATTGGACAGTGCATAAGATACACATCAAAGCGGCCGGCTTCTCCGGATCGCTCTACCCGTTCCTTCAGATTTAGAGAAATCGCACCAAAAGCGCTTCGAGCGACTCCGAGGTCGGTTGCCCCCCGAAACTCCTGGAGAGAAGGTTCAAGTGTCTCTCGGATCTCCTCCCCGTAATATCCAACGGTAGATGTCGAAGTCCCGTCTTCTCTCCGGCCCAGGAGACGTGAAATGTCGTTCGTCCGATTTCGGGCTTCGTCGAGATCATCCGAAGCGAGCGCTTTTTGAATTTTGAAATAGGCTTCAAGCAGCTCATCGAGCCGCTCTCGGTCTTTGGACTTTCGCTCTCTGATGAACCGGTCGTCTTGCGCCGCGCCTTTCGGGGCCGACAGAGTTTCCGTTTCGTGACGATCATGTCCAGCCGGCGGCCTGACCGCCTCAGGATTCATCATGCTCGGCTTAGCCTGAATTTGCAGTGCGCTGTCGATCTTGAAATTTCCGTTGACAACGACGCGTTCCCCTTCCTCAAGCCCGGCCACAACTATGTAGGCGTCACCGGCTCGCGGCCCCAATTCGATCTCGCGGCCCTCATAGGTGGGATCGTCCCGATCGGGTAACTCGACATAGACGACGGCGCGTTTACCGGTCTTGAGGACGGCGCTGGCGGAAACGACTAACGGTGGAGACTCCCTCACGGCGGGCACGTAACCGAGATCTTCCGCACGGAGCAGGTCCATTCCACAGATGTCGCATTTTCCGGGCTGCTCCCGGATAATCTCGGGGTGCATGGGACCGACCCATTTGCCCGCCAGATCGGGCGTGATCGCTTTCCCGCTTTCCGCAATCTCGGAGAAGATGACCCCTCGAACAAACATTCCCGGTTTGAGCTTCCGATCCGGATTGGGCAGATTCACCCGCACTTTGATTGTTCGCGTTTTGGAATCGACGGTAGGATTGATGAATACAACGTTTCCTTCGAATTTCTCCCCCGGATATGCCTCCGTTCGAAATACGACTTTCTGTCCGTACCGAATCCACGGCAGGTCTCTTTCGTAAGCATCGAGAAAGACCCACACGTTACTCAGATCGGCAATCTTGAAAAGGGCCGAGCCGGTATCGACATATTCACCTTCATTTACATTCTTGTGAATAACGATGCCGCCTATGGGTGCGTTGATCTCGACCAGATCGGAGGGTTCTGCGCGTTCTTCGATAGCCTTTACTTGCTCAGCGGACAGACCCCATAAACGAAGTTTCTCACGGGCTCCTTCAATCGCCGCAGTGTTGTTGGGAAATCTCAAGGTTGTAAGCAATTCGCTTTGAGCTGTGACCAGCTCCGGGCTGTAAACTCTGGCCAAATGATCGCCCCGGCGGACTTCAATACCGGTGAAGTCGACATAGAGCAGGTCGATGCGGGCAGGAAACCAGGCGGTAATGGTGCGTAATTTCGTTTCATCGTATTCAATCTTTCCGACCATTCGGATTTCCGCCTGCAGGAAACGCCTTTCCACTGGAGCAGTTTCGATTCTGGCTAACCTCTTCGCCGTTTGAGAGAGGGTGAGCACAGGCGGCCCCTCTTCGATTGGGCGTGTTCTGTGAGTCACCGGGATGAGTTCCATACCGCAGATCGGACACTTACCCGGTTCCGATGCTTGAATCTGAGGGTGCATCGAGCAGGTGTAGAGGGTCTCGGCGGCGTGCCCTCCGGATTCGCCCGGCTCATGAGAGCGTCCGTATTCCTTGTGAAGAGATCGACTGGATGGGAATCGCGAGCCAATGAATATACCGATTATCAGTAGAATAACTGCGGCGACTGGGAGAATATACTTACTCTTTCTAAGATTGGGTAATGTCCAATTCGCTTTCTTCATCGTTAGTCCTCCGTATAGAGCGCTTTGAGTCTTGCGTAATTGACACGGTAATCGGTCATGACGCGCCAATAGATCAGTTCCAAATCGAGAAGAGACCGTTGGCTGTCGATATACTCCAGTAAGGTGGCTCGGCCGGAGCGGTAATCCGCGCCCGTCAATTCCAGGGCTTGGTGAGCTTTGGGAAGGAGATCCTGGCCGTAGAGAGAGATTCGCCTCGCGTTATTAGTCAGGCTCTCCACGATATCTTTGTAGTCGGCATAGAGTTGGTTTTCGGTGTCTTGGAGGAGCGATGCGGTTGCGTCTGAGGAGTTTCTTGCCTCCAGTTCGGCAGCCCTGTATTTTCCCCTCCAGAGAGGGAGGTTAAAAGCGAAGGTGAAACCCAATGGATCTTCTCCACTATTTCGTGTTCCTGGAATGAAAGAGCTTCCCGTTTGAAGGTAATTGAACCCAAGGGTGAGATCGGGAAATCTCTGCAGGCGTGCGAGTTTGGTGCCAAAGTCGCCGGCTTCACGTCGATGCCGAAGATTAACGAGCTTTGGGTTCCTCTCTCTTACTTTTAACCAGGTGGCGTATGGTAGTGCAGTATTTGATATATCTTCGGCCATCTTAGGCCAGGGAAGAGGGGCTTCCATATCGCGATTGAGAAGAACGTTAAACTCAACCTTCAGAACGGGTCCATCCTTCTCCAACAATCGGAGCGCGTCGTCCGTCCTTCCGATTTCCACCTGCAGGCGCAGGAGGGAGTTAAGGTCGCCCCCGGTGCGTAGACGCTCTTCGACGATTGGTTCGATCGTTTGAAGCAACTCGAGGCTTTTGCGATTGATCGTTATTGCCTTTCCAAGATATGCGTACTCGTAATAGAGCGTCTCAATTTGCCGGATAAGCTGGAGCTTTTCTTCGGCAAAGCGCCACCAGAATGACTTCGCCTCTTCACTGGCGATGGATACTCTTGTGTGAAGCTTACCAAACAAGGGAATCGTCTGAGTGAGCGAGAATTGATTTTCCTGTGGACCGGTCCTGGTTTGAATAGCCTCGATGAAGTGAGTTATGCGCATTACCGGGTCGGGTAGCGCCTTTGCTTGAATGATGCGCTGGGACGCGGCCGAGTACTCGAGATAGGTTGCTTGTAGCCTCGCATTGCGATGGGTGCCGTAGGCAATGTAATCCTTTAAAGACGGTTCGGTTGGAAGTTCGATCGTCTCTTCGAAAAAGGAGGGTGAGCGCTCTGCTTCCGTGGGCAACCCTGATACCAAAATCAAGATAGAAGCGATAGAGGGAGCCCGATAGCGGCGCCGAGGCCTGCGGTTCGAGCAAGTATCATGTTTTTTTACTGTGTCCATTGGTCTTCTTCGCTGATGATTGAGGATTGGTAAATACGGCCTGTCGGACGAAAACCGAGTAAACCTACTGAGGAAGGGCTTAAGTCCGACAAGCTGCTACTGAGGGGAGACCGTTGTCGCCTCAAATTATGTAGACACAGTATACCTGTTGAAACGACAGGTTCGGTGTTCGCAATTGGTCTCTTCGCCGGCTATATTTTGCTTGGAGAGAGACCGGTAATTCGACAAGCCTAGATGCCTCGCGAAATGTCCGATGCGTCATTGTGGAAAGCGCGGGTTTCGCAATCTCATCCGATTTTTTCGAGATCGAATAAAGAGGATCCGCGTCATTATGGGGACACGTTTCGGGACTCTGGTCGTCTTTTCCAGGATCCTCAATCGGGAAATCGCAACAGGGGTGGGAAGAACCCTCTTCCACTTCGCTTTGAGAAACAGTCTGAATAGTGGATTGTCCTAGACAGCAACAAAGAGGGTAGCTAAAAGCCGTGATCAAGGTAACCGCGATCGAATTACGTAGACAATCCGCCATTGGAAATTAGAATATAGAAAGGGGAAAGCGAATTTGCAAGACGTGTATCACATTTTCGCCATGATCCGACTTCAGATTCGCTGGGCTTGGGGCCGGTCTTCCTAACGGCCTCTCGGAAATTCTTTCCCAACGCATCTGAAGAGTTTAATAACGCACCGGTTATGAAACTCAGCTACAGCAAATTCGCAGAAAGGGCAAACGCGCTTAAAGCTCGAGTTGCCCATGTTTGTCGATCCTGTGGCCGAGATCCTGACGAGGTTGAACTGCTGGCCGTTACTAAGGCTCATTCCGCTCAGGCTGTTGAGTTTGCCTCGAGATACGGACTAAAGAGTATTGGGGAGAACCGGGTGCAGGAAGCGTATGCGAAGAAGAAGGAATGCGACGCCGCGATTCGGTGGGAGATGATCGGATATCTGCAGTCGAATAAGGCACGAATGGCGGTTTCTCTGTTCGACCGTATTCAGTCCGTCGATCGTATCAAACTCTTGCGGACCCTGGACCGTTACTGTGGCGAGGATGGTAAGGTTCTACCAATATTGCTTCAAGTAAATGCGGGCGATGATCCAAAGAAACAGGGCGTTAGCTGCGAAGAAGCGCCCGATCTTCTTAAGGCCGCTCTATGTTTCACACACTTGCGAGTGGAGGGTTTTATGACGATCGCACCTTTAGACGAAGATTCAAGTGTAGCGGCGGCAGCTTTCCGACGTCTGCGAGAGCTGCGAGACAGTCTTGCGAGCAAATACCAGGTGCTGCTCCCGCAGTTATCGATGGGTATGACCGGTGATGTGGAGGAGGCGGTTAAGGCGGGTAGCACCTGCCTGCGGGTAGGAACAGCGCTTTTCGGAGCGAGGCCGGGTTGATCTTGGTAGAGGCACACGGTTTATAGCAGGGAACGCGCGCCACCCCGGCACAAGACCGGGGCAGCCAGCAATCAAAGGCACGCTAGACACGTCCTCCGGCCCGCCGGGACGGAGAGTCTTCATAAATATTCGAATTGAGGATTGCCCAAGGCATTAAAATAGCTTCAATGAATCTTGTGGCGGAAAGAATCCTCAGCGCACAGAGAGAAAGAGCGATAATCGGATTGTTGGATGACGATTCACCGGTTGTGCAGGCGGCAATACGGGACGAACTAAAGCGCTTGGAGGGTCTGGGGGTTGAATTCCTGAAAAAACTTGGCAGAAGCGGAAATCGCATCCTCGCCTCGCACGCAAGGGATTATCTGGAGGAGATTGAAGGGCCCGATACCATAAAGCGATTTGTCCAATTCATTCGCTCTTTGAATTACGAACTCGAAACCGGGTGTCTCTTATTAGACCGCACCGTTTATCCGGATATCGATCCATCTGAGTGTTGTATGACACTTGATGCTATTGCAGCTCGATGCCGGGAACTCATGGTCTTACCCAGTTCGCCCTGGGAAAAATGCAAAGTGCTCAATAGGGTGATTTTCCATGAGTGGGATTTTCGCGGAAATACGGAGAACTATTACGATCCGCTGAATAGCTTCCTGTCCCAGCTACTGAAGCGGCGCAAGGGGATACCGATAACACTATCAATACTGTATATTCTTGTGGGCCAGCGCTGCGAGCTGGTTCTCGAACCGGTTGCCATGCCGCGCCATTTTATGGTTGGCTGTTTCCTCGAAAAAACTCCCTTTTATATTGATGCGTTTGCGCGCGGCGGATTCCGGACGGCTGACGAACTGAAAGAGGTACTTTCGAAGAACAATATCAAGCCGCGGACTTGCCATCTGGCACCCACTCCAGTTGGTGAGGTGCTGTGCAGATGTTGTATGAATCTTAACCACCAGTATACCTTAAGCAGCGATCTTTCCCACGCACGACTGTTTGAGGGATCTTAACCACCAGTATACCTTAATAGGCCTGAATCTTAAGTTGAACCTGTTTGGAGCACGCAGACGAATTTGGGCCTGTGGGCAGAGCTGTTCCAAATTGCATGAGGAGCTTTGAACGGGTTCTCATTGCCGACAGCACTCGACCAGTTCGATCGGAACTACCAACGGCACGCAAACCCCTAGCAGCCTGCCGGACTTTATGCCTTTTTCAGAAGAGTTAGTCGGCTTCATTCCGATCCCGCTCAGCGGGACTAGAAACAAGAAAATGAAACTGAATCTTGGTGGAAGAAAACCTCAAGAGCGCTTAAGGTGCGAAAATCAGGACCAATATGCTACGGTGACAGAGAAAAGCATTCGCTTTCCTTGCCGGTTGATTATTTGAAACGGGTAAAGTGAGTCATTTGGACCCATAATTCAGTTTCATTTTCTTCAAAAAGAATCTTCAAGGAATTTCCAGGCTATCCGATTCAATGGCTACCTACGATTTGGCCGACCTGGAGAAGTGGGCTTTCGCGGGGACTTCACTGGCGGTTATCGGTCATCCCATCGGGCACTCCATCAGTCCGCAGATGCACAATGCCGCTCTTCGAAAGATGGCTGAAAGGGATAGCCGTTTTCGGAACTGGGAGTATTTTCGGTTCGAGGTCCCGCCGGAACGGCTGGCGGAAGCAGCGGCTCTCTTTCACAAAAAGCGATTTGTGGGGCTCAATCTTACGCTCCCTCATAAGGTTGATATTCTGGGTCTTGTAAATGAGGTCGACGACGCCGCCAGAAGGATCGGCGCCGCGAATACCCTGGTATGGAAGGAGAACGGATATTGGGGCACCAACACAGACGGATTCGGATTGGAGCGGGCTATGAAGTGCGATCTGGATGTCGATCTCAAAGATTCGGAGGTGATTCTCTTAGGGGCAGGCGGCGCCGCTCGCGCCGCGGCCGTTCAGTGTTTGGAAAGCGGTTGTCGCTCGCTGAAAATTGGAAATCGCAGCCAGGATAGATTGAACGATTTACTGAGGGATCTGAAAGAGCAATATGGTGTTTCAGAAATTTGCGGTTTCGACCTGCAGAGCCCGCAGGACACGCTCGAATTCAAGGGAATACTGATCAACTCGACCTCCCTGGGACTCAAGAGTGGAGATCCGGCACCCATTGCACTCGGGAAAATTGGCAAGGATCTAAAGGTTTTCGATATGGTTTACCATCAGGACGAGACGTCGCTCGTTCGCACGGCTTTAGACCGTGGGTTGAGAGCGGCTAACGGTTTATCGATGCTTGTTTGGCAGGGAGCGCGGGCGCTTGAGATATGGAGTCAGGGCGCGGTGCCGGCGGACATCATGGAGGCGGCGGCGAAAGAGGCGCTGGATACCTAAAGCCAAACTCGTAGGACAAAGAATTGAAGATCGAACATCGAACGCCGAAGTTCTTTACTTCGATGTTGGACGTTCAGCGTTCGATGCTCTTTCCTAATCCACTTGCGGCGAGCGACTCGACTGTCTCGTCGAAGTCCTGTCGTATCCCTTGGGGAACCCTCTTCCTATTCGTTGCTCTCCATTCATTCGTTGCTGACTGAAACTTCCATCGCGGTACAGCTTGCGAGGGTGGGTTTTCCGATCATTCTTGAAGGCAATGGATAAACGATCATCCACGAGGGCTTTGGAAAGCCTTTTGAAATGTCGGGATGAGGTTTTCGTTGGTTTCTTAGAGGAATTCCTCGCAAGGGAAGTCTCCCTCAAATCCCTCGAGATTCGTGAGCTCAGTATTCCTCGTCGGGAGGCACACCGTTCCGCTATATCGAATAGCAATGAGAGGCGAACACTACTGATCCGCTGGAATGACGTCGAAGACAATTGGGGAATTGCGGAGTGTGCCTGCTGGGAGGAGCCAAGCTACACGTCCGAATACTTGAGAGGCGCGGTCGTGCTGATCGAAGACCAACTGTTTCCCAGATTACCTCAACGAAGTTCAGTAGGCCAAATCATTCAGGTTTTTAACGAGATAAGAGGCTGGAGGTTCGCTATTGGGGCGCTCTTCGATTCGCTATGCGACCTGATCCGGCGTAGGGGAGGGGATGATCCACTCGATTGTTGGCCTGTTAGACGTGTAGAGGAAGTCTCCGTGGGAGTTGTCCTCAGTGAGTTCACGGATCGGGGGGCGGCAATTTCTCAAGTTGGAGAAGCGGTCGCTGCTGGTTGCCGCAGGATAAAACTGAAACTCGCGAACAGAACGGATATCAATATTCTAATGGAACTGCGCGAAGCCTATCCTGATGCTCCTCTCGGTTTCGATGCCAACGGTTCGCTGCGTGAAAGTGACGGGCATATCCTCAAGGAGCTCGCCGCCTTACGTCCGATCGTCGTCGAACAGCCGTTTCCCTCTGACTGTTTGGATTGGTGCGTCGCTCTGAAAGAAAGATACCCCTCTATTAGGATCTGCCTTGACGAGAGTATTAGCGGTTTAGGTGATCTGAATACAGCGCACCTTTTGGGCGCTGTTGACGAAGTGAATATAAAACCAGGCAGAGTCGGCGGTATGTTGGAGACTTTGGCAATTATGGATTATTGCGCTGCGAGGAAACTCCCTGCCTGGATTGGAGGTATGTTCGAAACCGGGGTCGGACGGAGGGCGAGCTTGCGTTATGCCAGTCGCCTTCCCTCGACCACGATCCATGATCTTAGCCCGCCCCAGAATTACCTGGAATCCGATATTGTGAGCCCCTATCTGGAAATGAGTAAGCGTGGCATTGTCGATTGTATGAAAGAGGAGCCCGTCAAACTCGATGAAGGCGTGATCCGGAAGTATACAAAGCGCCGGACCAGACTTGTGAGATGATGGCTGTCCTTGCAAGCACCCTGGTGACGGTTGCGGCGAACTTCCAGAATGGCTTTGAAAAGCGGGTTTCGGCAAGCCACGCTCTCTGCCCTACGGCAGAGCGCGGTCCTACGGTCGGATCAGCCGATTCCTGATAAACGGAGGATCGACCACGGGTTACCCGCGTAAATTCGCCCGTTTAAGCACACGCTCGATGGATTTGTTCACCTGGATTCGCACCTCTTCGGTGTCCAATTTTGATAGTTCACCAAAGCTGTAGACTACGCTCCCATCGACAATGACGGTATCCACATCGCTGGAGCGGTGTTGGTAGACGAGCTGAACATACGGGTTGCACTCAACCATGGGTTGATTGTGCAAACCGATTCGGCCGATGAGGATGATGTCGGCGCGTTTTCCCTCTTCGATGGAGCCGATCTGATCCTCGAGTCCCACTGCTCAGCAATTTCGCGATAGCGAGGCGGGATGCGTCGTAAATCGACTCTGCGTTCAGTAAAGATCCTCGGGGCAAGCCCCGAGGCATTTGATATTAGACTTTATGAATTAGAAACGAAGCAAGCTTCGGGGAATTAAACCCGAAGCGATTAAAAGATTAGATTGCACTAAATCTTCGCATTAGGCAGCATAAACGCAGCTATAAAATGAGGTGCATCCTAACGGGTTAAACACCTGATTGCTGGTACCAAGAGATTATCCTGTTCCCACTGATAATTCAGTATTTTGTTCAATGAACCTAATGGGTAGTGCGTTCAGTCTACCTATATACTAAACGTTATGGCCAGGGCCGACAAGCGAGGGCGAATCGCATGGAGAAGAACGTGGGGGGACCTGGACGCGAAGCTCCGCCTCGCGTTGGGATTCGACAGCGGATTTCTCCCATTGAGCGGGTATCTTCGCCCAGTCAGGGAGCATTGTGCTCTGATCGTCGTCGGCTTCATTGATTTCCTGCCGAAGATGGATCTTGAAATCGTCATCCGGCCGTGCTTTCTAGGAAATGTATCTGCGATCATGCAATGCGGAGTGAGGCCATTTCATAAGAATGAAATCTCGAGGTAGACCCCAGCGGTGGAATTGCTAAGCCACGATATATTGATTGTGGGTGGCGGAGGGGCCGGTTTGCGCGCGGCCATCGCGATCGGGGAGGAAAACCCGAATCTAAGTGTAGGTGTCGTTTCAAAAGTATATCCGATGCGCTCACACACGGTGGCCGCTGAAGGTGGGGCCGCCGCGGTCATCAAGCCAAACGACAGCCTCGAGGACCACATCTACGACACGATTTCGGGCTCGGATTGGCTGGCTGACCAGGACGCTGTAGAGGTGTTCGTCAACGAGGCTCCTCGAGAAATGGTCCAACTGGAACACTGGGGCTGTCCCTGGAGTCGCGATCCTGATGGAACGGTAGCGGTGCGGCCCTTCGGCGGCATGAAGATCGAACGAACCTGGTTTGCCGCCGACAAGACTGGGTTTCACATGCTTCACGCGCTGTTTCAGACGCTCTTAAAGTATAACAACGTCACGCGCTACGACGAATGGTTTGCCACCAAGCTGCTGGTTCACGACGGATGGTGTCAGGGGGTTGCGGCACTGGAGTTGCGCACTGGCCAAATCCGGGCTATCGCCGGGAAAGGGACAATCCTCTGCACGGGGGGAGCGGGGCGGATCTTTCCTTTCACTACCAACGCGGGAATCAAAACCGGTGACGGAATGGCTTTGGCCTATCGGGTTGGCGTTCCATTGAAGGATATGGAATTCGTGCAGTATCATCCCACCGGTCTGCCGGGTACGGGAATACTGATCACTGAGGCTTCGCGAGGCGAAGGTGGTATCTTGATCAACAAAGACGGTTACCGCTACCTGCAGGATTACGATTTAGGCCAACCGCTGGATGTCCAGGATCCGAAACACCCGCTGAAACTGTCGATGGAGCTGGGACCACGGGACCGATTGTCACAGGCCTTTGAGAAGGAACGGCAAAAGGGGGGCACAATCCCGGGAGAGTTCGGCGATTACGTGCACCTGGACATCAGGCACATGGGCGAAAAGAATATCGACAAGAAAGTGCCGTTTGTGCGCGAGTTGTGTCGGAATTACGTGGGCATTGATCCCGTGAACGAACTCATTCCGGTGCGGCCGGTGGTTCACTACTTGATGGGCGGCGTAGACACGAACATTGAAGGTGAAACGCTGCTGCCGGGATTGTTTGCGGCTGGCGAATGCGCGTGCGTGAGCATCAACGGGGCCAATCGCCTGGGTTCGAATTCGCTCACTGAACTGTTAGTGTTCGGTGCACGGGCGGCTCGGGCGGCCGTTCGCTTTGGCGTGCAGGCTGGCAATATTGCCAAACAAGAGATCACCGCCCAGGCGGAAGAAGAACAGCGGCGAATTCGACAAGAATTCTTCCAACCCGGGCGTGGTAAAGAATCGATTGCCGGGCTGCGCGGGGAACTGACTGATGCTATGGAAAGCGGGGCGGGTATCTACCGAAGCGAGGAATCATTGCGGGCCAACTGTGATAAGATTCGAGAGCTGAAGAAACGGTTCCACCAGATCGAGCTGGCGGATCACAGCCTGACCTTCAATACGGAACTGACCATGGCCCTGGAGCTGGAAACTATGTTAGACGTGGCGGAGGCGCTGGCTCACAGCGCTCTGGCGCGCACCGAGTCTCGCGGTTCCCACCAGCGCACTGATTACCCCGAGCGTGACGACGAGCGGTTCCTGAAACATTCGCTCGCCTATCGGACTGAGGGCGACCCACGCATCGAATATCAGGAAGTGGTCATCACCCGTTGGCCGCCTGGAGAACGAGTCTATGGAAGCAAGTAAGACGAACCAGACTAAGCCCATGATCGAGTTGGAAGTCTTTCGTTATCGGCCGGATCAGGAAGAGGAAGCCACCTTCCAGCGTTACGCGGTCCCCTACCGCGCTGATTGGGTCGTTCTGGACGCATTGAATTACATTAAGGACGAGCTCGACGGCACGCTCAGCTACCGCTGGTCCTGCCGGATGGGCGTGTGCGGCAGTTGTGGGATGATGGTCAACGGCGAACCGAAGCTAACCTGCGCAGCATTCCTGAGCGACTACTATCCCAACCCGATTCGAGTCGAGCCTCTGAGTCATTTTCCCGTCATCCGCGATCTCGTGATCAACATGGACGACTTCATGGGCAAGCTCGAGGAGGTTAAGGCGTGGTTGGTGCCAAAGGAGGAAAAGCCCGTTTCTGAAGGAGAATATCTGCAAACACCGGCCGAATTGGCCCACTACAAACAGTTCAGTATGTGCATCAACTGCATGCTTTGCTATTCTGCTTGTCCCGTGTTCGGCCATGATTCGGAATTCATCGGACCGGCAGCCATTGCCCTCGCTCAGCGCTACAACCTTGACTCACGTGACGGCGCCGCGGACGAGCGGGCGGAGGTGATCTTCGGTCATGAAGGAATCTGGAAATGCACATTCGTGGACGATTGCACGCGAGTATGCCCAAAGGACGTGGATCCGGCCGGAGCGATCCAGCAAGCAAAGGTCGCTGCAACAAAGGATTGGTTCCGGTCAATGTTGGTGCCATGGGGAAAGAAGTGAAGATGAGCAAGGAGTACACTCAGTCCATGCCAGCCAACTGGTGGTTGAAGAAGAAGACGTATTTTCTGTTCATGGTCCGTGAACTGACATGCGTGTTTGTCGGCGGCTACGCGCTTTTCCTGCTGATGCTGGCGATGCGGCATGACGATCCCCAGGCGTTCGCCGCATTGTTACACTCTCCGCTGCTGATCGCCCTGCAGATCATTGCGCTACCGATGGTCTTGTATCACAGCATCACATGGATAAACTTGACGCCGAAAGTGATGGTTCTCTGGCGGGGTGAGGAACGGGTCAGCCCGCTCCTGATTGCCGGCGCCAACTACGTCATATGGGCAGGTGTCTCAATCGTCATTATGTGGATCGCGTTTCTTCATAGGTAAAAGACATGGCCAGATCCAACGAACCGATATTGTGGTCGCTCTTTTCAGCTGGAGGCGTCGTCACTGCATTCTTGATTCCGGTTACCATCGTCCTGACCAGCATTGTTGTCCCGGCGGGTTGGATTGAGGCGGAGGGCTTGCGCCAGCTGATCGCACATTCGTTTACACGGGTGTGCCTGTTCGTGCTGATTTCGTTGTCTTTCTTTCACTGGGCACACCGCTTCAGGTATGCGCTTGCCGATTTGGGTTTAAAAAATTTGGCTGGCATACTTGCGTTCGCCTGTTACGGAACTGCAGTATTGGGTACGATCATGGCCGGATTTTTCCTGGTGTCGGTATGATTGCTCACCTCAGGAATCGCAGCTGTTACTTTGTAACTGGTATGATGACTTGACTCGTGCCCAGGTTGTAGGGCCAAAATAATCGGCCCAGCAAATTAAGGCATTGAATTTGACCGCTTTCGCCTTTCGAAAGCGCCGCCACTGCTTCCATTAACGACTTTCCTTCTGTTTCAAGCATTCCCCGATCGATAACTCCGGTCTCGCGCGCCAGGCCAATCTGGTCCATAACGAGTTTTGCCAAGACAGCCCGAAAGCCCATCGTCTCGATTGTAGAGGCGAGGCGGTCGAAATCATTGCGAGTGTGAACCAGTCAGAAGATTTTGCATATAGTGGGAAGAACGTTCAGTTTATGCAGCCCGTCGATAACCTCTATAATCCCGATGAACCAGATAAACCAGAGATTGTCGAATATGTGCTTTTTAAACAGTAGAGGTTTTACGATATATTCATCGGGTTCCGTCAGAAACGATAGTTTTGGAAAAAAGCCCGGCACTTTATCGAGATACACTTCATATTCCTTTTTATGTATTCTTCCTAATTCCTCTTCTTCACTTTTGATAACTAACGGATAATATATCGCGAAGGCTACTATGATGATTAGTGGAATAAGAATAGTCTTGGAAACGAAGCCTAGACCGAGTGCCCCTAAAAAGCTGAAAAAATAGAGGGGATTCCTGCACATGGAATATGGCCCTTCCGTGATCAATCTATCCGTCTTATAACCTGCAATATAGAGAGAGCACCATAATCGTCCCAAAGAAGCGATTCCTGCTAAAACCGTACCAACAAAAAACAGAGCTGTGCTTACAAAACTAGCTTTGTCTTCCCATCCACTGCTGGACACCAAGATTAATACGACCAATGAAACAGCGAAAATTCGAGTAATATAGATTCGTGAATTCTCCATCATCGGTGCGCTTGATCGAATCGCCGATGGCCGGCGCCAGCTCAATGGAGTCTGCCGCGTTGCCTTGCGGTACGATCAGGCTGGTGACAAAACCGTTTTCGCTGCGAACCAGTTGTGGCTTGTACCCGATCACTGATTTCCTCGAGCATACTGTTAATTCTGTCTAACAACAAAGGTCAGCGACGCGAGTCGGCCTCCGAATACCGAGGGTGAGGTAGTCAGATCTCAATTTTCGCATCGCCAGCTGCAAGCGCCTCATCCACGCGCGAGCCCGAATTCCGGTTAGCCTTTGGTGTCGTCTTTTGCCATGAGATTTCCTCGAGTTCGCGAGTTTTCGTTTCTGGTAGATAGTGCATCAAAGATGCACTCAAGACGGTCGAAAGCGCGAGAATTGGGACATAGATAATAATGTCACCCGGAGCCACGGTCAAGGCGCCCACCAACGACAGGGCGATACCCGAACCAGTGGCTCCCAGGAGCATTACCAATCCCGACGATGTTCCTCGCAATGGGGTGGGGAACAGTTCCGATGAAAGGGCCATGATTACGACGTATCCAGAGATCGCCGAGTACATCATGGGTACAGCAACTGCATACATTGCCCATTCGGTACCCCGGAAAAAGACCCAGGTGCAAACGGCGAAAGTAATCAGTGAGAAACAGCCAACCGGTCGCCTGCCATAGCGATCGCACATACGACCACTGAAGCTTGCTCCCGGTATGGATAAGGAACCGGAGAGGATTAACAGGGCGGCAAATTGCCAGGGTTCCAATCCTCGATAGACAAGCACAAAATATCCAATGAAGCTGAACACGACGGCGAAGCCACCGTAGGCCAACGTGACAACCCCGGCCATGAGGGCGAAGCCAAGCGGGAACCGCCGTATAAGATTGCCATAAGGACGAAGCCAGGAAGTAAAGGAGTATCCGAGAGAACGATTTCCGAGATCATCGCGCTGGTAGCGTTGGAACCTCTCCGGTTCATAGATCCCCCGCCTGAACATCGGCAACCTTATTATCGGAATGAAACCCAGGAGATAGAGTGTTCTCCATCCGAAGGGCATCGCATCAATGCAGGCAAAAAGTAGCGTCCCAGCGCCATGACCCACCACGGAGGCGGTGCCGAGCATTCCTATAGCCCAACCCCTGTGTTCCGCGGGAAACTCCTCCACCAGGATCACCACTGCCATGGCGCACGCCGTGATCATGAATCCGCGCGTTGCCATCTGCAGGAGCACGAACTGCTCAGGGCTCTGGCTGACTCCTGTCAGGGCTGTGCCTAGGCTCATTCCGATGACCGATATGAGGAAAAGTCGTCGACGGCCGATCAAGTCGGCAGCGGGAATGAGGAGCAATCCGAAGAGCCCGGCAAACCGGATACTGGCGACAAAATATCCAAGATTCGTCTCTTCCACGCGGAGAGACTCGGCGATGTGCTTGAGCGAAGTGTTCAAGAGGGAGAGGTCGTAATTCTCGTAAAACATGGCGATGGCGACACAGCCGAGGAGCGTCAACTTGCGGCGTTCAACCTCGGGCGCTAAACCAAACAGCAGGCGGGGAATCCACCAGGGGTTTCGATTCAATTGTGTCCCAACCGCAGGCATTAATTCCAGCCCGGCATAAGACCATGGACCATTGGCCTACACCGCGACAGGTTCATCCGCCGTTCGCGTGGATCCGAAGTCTTCCGGTGTCATTTCACGTATGGGCGGCAAATTATCAGCTTGGCGGCTCTCTGAGTTGAGCGCGAAATTTTGCACGTACAATTGCTCAAGCATCTGTACGGTCAGAACAATGGTAAACAGTTCGTTCAGCCGGCGCTTTAGCTTAGAGTCAAAGAACAGGAGTCGCTCGATGAAGCGAAGCCCGCGGACCATTCGGTAATCAAAGATTCCGCTCTTCGCAATTGCCTCTTTCGAAAGATAGCGATCCAGGAGTCGGTCAAGCTTCGGATAGAGCCCTTTTTTCAGCCAGAGGGGAGGCGCGGAAAATGGCCATTTCTTGTTGCTGTAGACTTCCTCCGTAATCTCTTCTTTGAACGCTTCTCGCAATACCGCTTTTTCAATACCATTATGTATTTTCTGATCGTCCGGAATCCCGCGCATCCGCTCAAAGAGCCTGTGGTCAAGGAAGGGCGGGCGTCCTTCGATGGAGTGTGCCATCTCCTGACGATCCCCAATAATCGTAAGGTTATAAGTCGCCAGCATCGACTTGATCCAGAAATACTGGATCTTGCGCGCGGATGATCGATTTACGGTCTGGGCGGGCCTGAGCCGACGCATTAACCGGGTCAAGGGATGGCTTTCGACAAGGTTGGATCGCCAATCCGCGTGAAAGACGTGGTTAATTACCCTCTGGTGGAGAGCAGAGAAGAGCTCAGCGTGCTCGTGTAGCGGCACGAATCCGATGGCGGCGAGAATCTTTCGAATGTGAGACCTCCGGAGGAACTTTTTTGATTTCAGTCTGTTGCCCATCTGATCCGTTATCGCTCCCTTCTCCGGCTGGAAACAGATGTATCCGAGAAAGGTCTCGTCGGCCCCTTCGCCAGTCAGGACGACTTTCACGTGCTCTCGGGCGAGGCGGGAGAGGAGGAACTTCCCAATACAGTGGAGATTATGAAACGGAAGTTCAGCAACCCACAGGCAATCTTCCGCATGGTCCAGCATCGACTGGTGGTCACAGGAGACGGAGTGCAGTTCCGCTCCTATCTTTTCAGCCATCCGTTCCGCGGTTTTGAGTTCGTTGAAGTTCTCATCATCGGAAAATGCAATCGTAAACGCTTTGATCGCCTCGGGGTGTTGTCTCGCCATCGACGCCGCAATCACCGAGGAATCCACTCCACCGCTCAGATATACACCCACCGGAACGTCGGCCCGCAATCGCAGTTTAACTGCCCGATCGACAGCCGTTCGAACAACCGTCGCGTTCTCTTCGATTCCAGGCCCCGGGTCGCTCTGCTGTTTCTCCTCCGTGGGTAGATCCAGATCCCAATACCGTTGCATCTCATGCTCACCTGTCTCGAGGTCGACATTCAGGAAGCATCCTGGCGAAACCACCTGAATGCCTTCGAAAAGAGAGTCCGGAATCACCCCGCTCAGAAAATCGCGCACCGCGACGACATCAATCTTTGGCAAAAGGCATCCCGTCGCAAATATCGCTTTGGCTTCAGACGCGAATACGAAATTCCCGTCCTCTTCGTGGAAAAAGAGCGGCTTTATCCCGAAGCGGTCGTTCACGGCGATCATTCTGCATTTACACTTGTCCAATAGCAGGAAGGAAAACTCTCCGCGAAGATAGTGGACAAAATCCATCCCGTATTCGCTGTAGAGATGCAAAATCACCTCAGAATCGCTTTTGGTGTAGAATTCATGCCCGAGTTTCTTCAGTTCATCACTCAGGCGTTCGAATTCATAGATCTCACCGTTACACACCAACACCAACTCCCCGTCTCGGGCGAAAAGGGGCTGAGCCCCATTTTTCGGGTCGATGATCGAAAGGCGTGCATGGCCCAGTCCGGCGCTTTCGACAGGATCGATATAGATTCCAAAACCATCCGGTCCCCGATGATGAAGAGAGCGAACCGCTCTCCCAAGGCGTGCCCGGCCCAGGTTATGTCCGGTAAAACCAACGATGCCACACATAGTTAATCGTGCTTTTTCTCTTTTCCCGCATTACGGATGACATCCGCGATGGCCGCCCACAGACTGGGCCGAATAGTGAGGCGATAAGGGGAATCCTCCGGTAAGCGACTCATGAGGCGCCGGTGGGCCGTGCCCATGGAGTGATAGGGAAGGGACGGCAACAGATGGTGCAGGGCGTGATAACGCATACCTAACGGCGCCCACAATTCTCCGCTGATGGGATTGGTGGCGATTGTCGTGGAATCAAGCATTTGCTCGCGATAGGTCATTTGCTCCCCCTCGCCCAAGTATCGGTGCGCACCGAGTTGCCGGATGTAATTTAAGGTCGCGACAATGACGAAAATGACGTAGACGCACACCCATCCATGCCACTTTATTGTGCCGAAGGCGGTGAGAGCAACGAGGCCCCAGCCGAACAGGCAACACCCTGCTTCCTGCAATCCCCACCAGATGCGATCTCGACTGCGGGGCAAAGGCCGCTGGTAGCGCGGATTCATGGTGGCGATGGAAGACATCCGTTGGCAGACGAAGCGCCGAAGACCTGGATGCAACAAAGACAGGGGCGTCAATAGAACGAACCGTAAAATGGCTGCGGCGGGAACCAGAATGATATGGGCCAGATAAACATAAATGAGTTCCACCGGACCGAGTCCCATTGGGAAGTACTCTCCATCCGTGCTGGTGCCGTATGAATGATTGACGTGATGCGACTTGTGGTCCCAGTAAAGGAATGTAGGAGTCATTAGGGGTATGCCGATGAACAGATTCCAAACCACCCGAAAAGTGCGAAACGAACCGTGGGGCATGTGGGTGATTTCGTGCGTGAAGATGGAAGCGCGGTAAAAGGCGAAGCCGGCGGCGACGAGCGCAAGAATCTGTTGCACGCTTCCTGCGGGAGACCGAACGCTCACCAGCAGAAAGGTAAGAGCCACCGTCACTGTAATGGATAAATCGGTCCAGTATATCCAGGGCTTGTGGACAACGAGATCGCGATTTATCCGATGCACGAGCCTGGCGAAAGCCGCCTCCTGCCCCTTTTCCCGGGCCTCTGCCCCGTTAGATTTTGTCGACTCCTGAAGTAGCATGCCGTTTCACCCTCGGTTTTAGAATCGGCCGAGGTCTATTCCCTCTTGCCCCTGATATCCTATACTTCGTCCTCCTCCTCTAGAATATCTATACAGTACCAAATTAAACATAACCCCAATAGCCGGATGACAATACTGTTAAAATACTGTTCCGGCCAAATGCCTATTAAACTCAAATTCACACAATGCATTCCAATTGTGATTATGAATTACCGCGTCGGGGACGGGAAGCTATTTATTCCATGATTCTTTGTGGTCGATCTAGCCCGGACATTTCACACACATCGTAGCGAGAATGCGTAGCTTGCTGCGGATCAAGGCCTTTTCGCAGTCCGGCGGGTGACAGCGTGTTGAAACCCTCTGAGGTCGCCGGGCAAGGGAAGGCTTTGAGGCGCAGTGAGATCCGCAGTCGCAGCAGATGGTTTGTGAAATGTTCGGGCTAGCTATCATCGAGCCGCGCTATTGCAAGAATCGCATTATAAACGCCTTTCACTGCCATGGCCATCCGTTCGTAGTCCAGGGTATCGGGCGTATCGTTCGCGGTATGATAGTTACCGTTTCTGAAAAAGGAAGTATCAGAGACCATTATGGCGGGATAACCTGCTTCCCAATAGTTTCTATGGTCCGAAAAATCGATTCCTGGGACATAGCTTGGAGCATTGATCGAGTGAACGGGCAGTGGTGATGCGGCCTGCATCGCCTTTTTAAATGTCGACACCAATGACCATTCACCGAGTTGCCCTATGATTCCGATGAAATTTCCTCTCGATGGATATAGGATCTGTAAGATCGGCATTGGATACTCCTGGCTCTTCTTCGACTCAGTGTAAAAACCGATCATTTCGAGGGAAACCATTAATCGCACTCGTATGTTTTGGTCCAAGAGCGACTTCGCATGGACAGCACTTCCCATATTAGGACCGGAAAAGTAGGGTGGCTCTTCCAGGGTAAAGGCAATCAAGTCGACCGGTGTGGGCAGGTCCTTGTCCTTCAGGAGGTAGGCCAGTTCTATCAACCCGGCGACACCGCTGGCGTTGTCGTCGGCTCCCGGGAATTCAAAGGCGGCATCGTAGTGCGCGCCGACAATTATCCGTTCGCCGCTATCAGGGCCAAAGTGAGCGATTACGTTTCGATATCCTCGACCTCGGATCTCATAATACTGCTCGGAGACAGCAGCCTGAGCCTGCTCGAAATGGCTCGCGATATAGGCTGCTGCTTTATCCAAATTCTCGATATTTGACGAGTTTCGTGGCAGAAGTGTCTCGGAGAGCATTCGAACATGTGTCTCGAGTCGGGTCGGATCTATCGTGACGGCTGGTTCCGAATGGCTATTCCAGAGAGTGGGCTGGGCCAGCACTGTCCATACGAACAAGAGGAATACCCCAATAGCGAGCGCTATACGAAGCAGCGATTTCAGAATGCGTTTTGGCATCTGGGACAAGATACCGTGAATCGAGATCTTTACACAGTGAATCGTATGAGAATTGCTGTAAGGAGTGGACGATGAGTCATCGTGGAAAGGAATCTGAAAGACCGTCAGGCGTAGGAAGGCCGCTTGCGGCCGAAGGGAACACCGATAAATTTGGATCGCTCGCGAGCGAGCTTCCTACCCTCACGGTGAAACAGGGCGGAACGGATTCTTCGAATCGATTGGAGTTGCAAGAACTGGGATACCGTCTCTCCCATGACGAAGACGGAATCACTCCAGCATTGGCTGGAAATCGTCTTTGGGCCGCGGCTTGAGTTTATCGCGCTGAATGATTCGGACGCAGGTGTTCCAGCGAAGAATCGCTTCATCGTTGTCCGGGGGGCGAATCTTCTCGACCTGTTCATAGAAATCCATGGCTTCCTGGAGCCAGTCGTAAGCATCAAAAGCGGATCCCGGAGAAGGGTGCGTGAGCTGTGCCCGGGCACGCCGTTCACATACAATCCCGGAATAGTAATAGCGCTCGTACTCATCGTCAAACCGGTCCAGGACTTCCTGAATTCTCGACTTACTGACAGGATGCCCCTCGCCGAACTGATCAGCGAGAGAGAGGAGGAGAGCGATAAGGGCGTCCTGGTTATCGGGTTCGACCTCAAGGATGTCCAGGCAGATGCTTTCCGCGGCGCGGGATTCATTGAGAAGCCGGTATCTCATGGCTCTCTCAAGAGCGGCCGGAATGGCCTCTTTTCGTAGTGGCTTAAGTTCAGACATGGCGGCTAACTGTGGTCGCTTAGAACCTGCTTCGCGACTTTCTGTTCAGTTTCTATTGAGCTTATTGCACTTCGTTCGCTAAAGTCGAAGGCTTCTTTTTCGAAAAAAGGCGCTTGAGTGGATGCCATTTACTTTTCGCCGTCACGGGAAGTGCAATTTGCGGATTTCAATGCGCAGCTGATTAGATTTGCCGGCTCATTTTGAGTCAAGAACTCATTAGAAATCGACTGGACCGTTGTTTGAATCTTTCGTCGCGATCTGAGATCGAAGGAGAAGAAGGTCGACAGGAGGGCACGATTGAGGGGGACGTTGGGAAGTCCCCGGTGCAAAATAAACCGCAGAGAGTTAGCCCACTGATGCAGTAGCCATACCACTGTTCCTAGCGGTGATCGATCGATGAAGGAGGAAAGCTGAAGCGACGAAGATAACGACAAAGCTGACGACAAAGATTGGTACGTGCGTAGGTCGTAGTCAATGGTCGTGTAGTGCTTCTCGACTTTCGACGACGATTAGGATTACAATTAAGATTGGTTGAGTGTGTGAGAATTCTCGGTTAAAACCGATCCCAGAGCGCTTGGGCCAGCTCCGCGGCGCGGGCCGCGATTCTCTCCTCGTCGATGTCGACGAGTTGGTGGTCGCGCATGAGGATGCGACCATTGGCAATCGTCGTTCTCGCCGAGGAATGAGCAATACCGAAGACAATATGCCCGTAGAAGGTATCTTCGTTGAACGGTGTGGGAGAGGCATAGTCCATCAGCACGATGTCGGCCTTGTATCCCTCCTTCAACACACCGATTCCGTCGTTCCAATAACGCGAAATGATCTTCTGATTATTCACAAGAAGCGAGTCGACAACCTCCGTGAAACCGACACTGGGATTGTTTTTACTAAGATGCTGGGCCCAGAGGGCGACTCGCAGTTCCTCGAGCATATTGTTAGTCATCGAGTCGGTGCCCAATCCGTAGAGAATCCCTTCGCTCACGAGGCCGACCAGATCCGCTACCCCGACGGCATTGTTCATGTTTGATTGCGGAAGGTGAACGCCTATGGTGTCGGTCTCCGCGAGCAGGTTTCTTTCATTCTCATCAACGTGTATGCAGTGGGCGCAAATCGTCCGCGGACCGAGAACCCCGAATTTATGGAGGCGTTGGACTACCCTCATACCATGTTTCTTCATGCTGTGGTCCTGGTCCGCCTGATCCTCCGCTGTGTGAATGTGGAAACCGGCGCCGAGTTCCGCTCCTTTCTGAACGGCCTGAGCGAGGGTGTCATCCTCAATCGTAAACGCTGCATGAAGTCCGAATAGCGCCTTTATCCGGGATGAATTTTCTCTCTGTTTTTCCTCAATGAACGCCACATTTTCCGCAATACCGTCTTCCGCAATTTGAGAGCCTTCGCGATCTGTTAGTTCGAAACAGAGCGAGGCCCGAACTCCCGTCTCCAGGACAGCCTTTTCGATCTCCCAGAGAGTACCGCGAACATGGCCTTCGCTGGCATGGTGGTCGATCAACGTGGTCGTGCCATGCTTGATGGCGTCGATGCAACTGACGAGGGCGCTGTAGTAGCAATCTTCCGGTGTCAATTGCCGGTCCAGCCGCCACCAGAGGTTCTGCAGCACTTCGACGAAATTCTTCGATGGGGGCACCTTTCCCAGACCTCGTGAAAGCGCGCTGTAAAAATGCGTGTGCGTGTTTATGAAACCGGGAAGCACCAGCTGTCCACTCGCGTCGATCTCCGTATCCGCCTCCACGTCGGCAAATTCGGAAGTGGGCGCAATGCGCTCTATCTTGTCGTCCCGCAAGAGAAGGGAGTGTTGCTTCAAGATCGTGTTACGCTCTCCAAGTGTAACAACGGTACCGTCCTTTATGAGAATTGTCATCGAGAAGCGGTAGGTATCTTGTTGTTTTCTGTCAAGAGAGCCATCCTAGCCCGAAGATTTCCCGAGCGAAATATCACAACTTTTCGAATTTACAACCTGGCAAGCCGGGTTTCGCCCGGGTTCGGAAATCTGTGAAATTTGTACCTGTTTGGCGTGTTTGAGGCTGCACCGGTCTTGTGCCGGGGTGGCGCGCGATATACAGCTAGACCCCATTCGAAAAGCGAGCGGGCGGTTTAAGGTTCTCCGCCACGGGCGGACCAGCCTATGGCTGGCAGGTTTCGGGTTTTAGGCTGCCGGCGCTGCCGATGAGCAGGTATTGAGCGGCCATCGGCGTGGCTTGCTGCACAATACGTATATTTGCCGCTGTCTGGAGGCATACTCATCCCGTGGTGCTTTTTTCTCTGAGCTTCAAAGCGGTCAGATTCAGGCTGCCTGTTCCAGTTCCTCCCCTCGGCGTTTCTTCATCAGTATGATGCGGCAGAAGTTGTAGGCCAGAACCTTCTCGAGCAGTTCATCGCCTACCGCATCGATGCCGCGGCGGCCGAGTTCGCCAAAGGCAAATCCATCTTTAATCGTGAACATCAGCGACTCCACTGCGGAGCGATCGCGGCGTGCCTCGCGATACGCCTCGCTCTCCCAGTCCTCGGGGGTGGTCAACTTCTTGCCCTTCGCCCCACTGATACTGATCTGCTTTACCCCCATGCTCAGCACCTCCTTGCGTCCCTTCGCCGAAGCATATCCGTCATCGGTGCTGACCAGTTCAGCAATGACACCGGTGCGCTTGATCGAATCGCCGATGGCCGGCGCCAGCTCAATGGAGTCTGCCGCGTTGCCTTGCGGTACGATCAGGCTGGTGACAAAACCGTTTTCGCTGCGAACCAGTTGTGGCTTGTACCCGATCACTGGATTGCGGCTGCCCTTCTTGATGTAGGCCGCCGATCCGTCCGAGAGGCTCAGGACCTTCTGTGTGGACGGTAGCTTCTTTTCGTGAAACACCCGATCATGAGCATACTCAACAACCCGCTTGGCGTCGGCAATATCGCCCCTGATCTGGCTCAATGCCCGCTCCAGAAGCTCCCGGCGAGTGGGAGGCAGTGAATCCATCGACAGGCCCTCTTCAAGATGGCTCAGTTCCCCCGTTAGTGAGTCGGCCGCCTTGCGGCCCCGCTTGAGCAACCGCCGGTAGTGTTTCTTCAGCTTGCCCTTCGACTTCGGTTTGCCCGCGGCCAGACAAATCTGAAACTCCAGCTTGTCCATTTCCTCCAGCCAACGCCCAACCCATCCCTTGCGAAAATCCTCCAGCCCGAAGACATGCAACTTCTGACCCAAACGATTGGCCCGCATCAAAAGACCGCTCAGAATCTTCCCATCGGTGGGCCAGCAGCTGTTTGCTTTCACCGAGGTGCTGTCGATCGTCAGCTTCCCGAAATCGTCCCATTGCTCCTGGAGGATAAACCCAATCTGTTTATCAAAGATCAACTCGCGGGTCGTATGGCTGACCAGGTTCACGTTCTCCAGAATCGTCGTCACCGCCGGCATTCTCAGTCCCCCGCTCTGCAAAAATCCGTACAAGCTCATCGACTCGCGCACAAACCGCCGTGCCGGTTTCGTGGTCAACGAACCCAGAAACCCTCGAAGCATCACGAACACGTATACCGCATAAGCCGGCATCCGCGGCCGGCCTGCCCCAAGATTCAATTCAGCAGCCAGAATATTCTCCTCCTCGATGTCCAGCTCCGGCAGCTCCGCTGTGCGCCCTTCAAAGAACCTGCGATCTTCCAATCGAAGTTTCTTCTTCTCACGCGCATGGGCGTCCAGATCCTTCTCGATCGCCTCGATGATTTGCGCCGCGAACCCGGCCAATTCTTCAACTTCATCCAGAAAATCACGGAAATCCGTGTCTGGAACCGGCAGAATGAGGTTGCTAAGGGGCGTCTTATCGCTTTTGTTCTCCTCTGTCGCACATGTTGGCATGTTTAACTCCTTTCTTAATCTTAGGTTGTTAAACACTAGCATGTTGCGACACTTTTTATCAAGCCAAAAAATGATTTTTCTCAAGTTTTTCTTGCGCCTTTTGCGCCTCTTTGCGGCCAATCAGTAGCTTTTCGGATAAGGTCATCCTAGCCCGAAGATTTCATTGCCGAGCGAAATATCACGGAGGCGGGTTCTGGATTTACAACCTGGCAAGCCGGGTTTCGCCCGGGTTCGGAAATCTGTGAAATTTGTACCTGTTTGGCGTGTTTGAGGCTGCACCGGTCTTGTGCCGGGGTGGCGCGCGATATACAGCTAGTATACGCGATGGGCACAGCACACCACCGGTCCCTTCTCGCCCGAGTCCCGGCGCGCCGGGACTCGGGCGAGAAGGGACCGGTGGTGTGATTGGAGGAGCCACTCATTATGTAGCAAAAACCGCGCGCAACCCCGGCACAAGACCGGGGCAGCCAACAACCGAAGGCCACTAAACACGTTCTGAGATTTCCGGACCAAGGCAGTGAGAGTGGAGTTCTGTATCATATTCGTACTTGCATAATTATAGATTCTTCGGCAGATAGAGCGTCTTTTTTCGACGGGGACGGACACACATCCATGGCCCTTTTTAGTTGATTAGAAATATTAATGGAAACGGAGCAAAATGAGAAGTTTTCTAGGACGCGATATCCTATCGCTCAAAGAGTTTGAGCGACACGAATTCATGAGAGTATTTCAAGTCTGTGATGACTTGAAGCCGTATGCGCGCGATCGGCGAAATGGCGACCTGCTCAAGAATAAGACGCTGCTGACGGCATTTTACCAGCCGAGCACTCGGACGCGCCTTGCTACAGAGGCGGCGATGCATCGACTGGGCGGGCATGTGCTGGGATTCTCTGACGCCAAGATGACGCGGGCGGGCGACTTTTACATGGAGTCGATGAAGGACACGATAAACATGCTGGAGTATTACGGCGATGTCATCGCGATGCGCCATTACCAGCAGGGGGCTCCTCACGAGGCAGCGAAGTGGGCATCGGTACCGGTGATCAATTGCGGCGACGGTTGGGGCGAACA
Source organism: Candidatus Moanibacter sp. (assembly GCA_965215885.1). Classification (GTDB taxonomy): domain Bacteria; phylum Verrucomicrobiota; class Verrucomicrobiia; order Opitutales; family UBA2987; genus CBDCEW01. Next base: position 60,893 of record CBDCEW010000097.1, on the reverse strand, counting down.
TCCCACGCAGGTCCTTACAGATCTGTATACGATTTATAAGGAGAAGGGAACGCTGGATGGTTTGAAGATGCTCTGCGTAGGGGACATGCGAATGCGGACGATGCACTCGATTCTGTATGCCCTGTCGCAATTTGATATTGAAGCATTCGTGGTAGGCCCGCCGGAGATGTCCTTACTCGACGAATTCAAGGCGGAGATCGATGAGCGCAACGTGCAGTATCGCGAAGTGGAAACGGCCGAGGAAGTGATCGATCAGGCCGATGTTATTTACATGGAACCAGTCGTCCAGGCCGATTACACGAAGTCGCGCGATGAAGCGGCGGATGAGGAGAAGGGAACGACCCCGGCCGCCTATAAGGTAACGCGTGAGATGATGCGCGAAAAAGGGAAGAGCGATGCGATCATTTTGCATTCCCTGCCGCGTATGGACGAGCTACCAACGGATGTCGACAGCACTCGCCACCAGAGATACTGGGTGGAAGCCTTTAACGGGGTCGTGATGCGCATGGCATTGCTCGCGTTGGTGTTGGGTGCGGTCGAGGGCTAGTCCCGGCAAGCCGGGATCGGACTTATTCGAACTGTTTTGATCAGGCTGCTAGAAAGGAATCCGTCGGACTTTGGGTCCGACAGATTCCAGGGTCTTTGAGAATTTGTAGATAGGTTATATAAGAGAGGTATTTATCATGCAGACGTATTTAAGGGGTCGTGATATGATCACGACGCAGGAATGGACGAAGGAGGAGATTGAAACAGTCATCGATGTCGCCCTTGATCTGAAAAGGAAGAGGGCGCTGGGAGTCTCGCATGCACTCCTTCGAGATAAGGTGCTCGCCATGCTCTTTTTCTTCTCAAGCACTCGCACCCGCGCATCCTTTGAGGCGGGCATGGCTCAGCTGGGTGGGCACGCGCAGTTCATTGAGAGTCGAGCCACGCAAATCGCCCATGGAGATACAACCAAGGAGATCGGAGAGATCCTCGGTCGCTATAATGACGGAATCGCTATCCGACATTGCGATTGGGGTGTCGGGACGCAGTATCTTCGATGGACGGCGGAGGCGAGTCGGGTGCCCGTGCTGAATATGCAGTGCGAGACTTATCATCCTTTTCAGGTTCTTGCCGACCTTCTGACTGTTATTGAGAAGAAGGGTGATCCCCGGGGCAAGACGATTACAGTGAGTTGGGCCTATGCGGCCAGCTATCAGAAGCCGATGAGTGTGCCGCAAAGCCTCATTCTACTCTTGACGCGCTTCGGCATGAATGTGCGGTTGGTGCATCCGCCGGAGTTCAAGCTTATGCCCGATGTTGTCGAACAGGCTCGAGACAACGCCCGGCGCCATCACGGAAGTCTTGAATTGATGGACGATTTCGAGGCCGGGATTACGGGAACTGATGTCGTTTACGCAAAAAGCTGGGGAGCCATGAATACGACTACCGACGACCAGGAGGGTGCGAAGATAATTAGCAAGTATAGCGATTGGATCGCGGATGAGCGACGGATGGAACTCGCATCCGAAGACGCTGTTTACATGCATCCTTTACCGGCGGATCGCAATGTCGAAGTGACGGACGGTGTCATCGACGGACCGCAGTCGGTCGTCTTTGATGAAGCGGAAAATCGGCTGCATGTTCAGAAAGCAGTGATGGCGTTGACTATGCGATGACGCGGGAAGTATTCAGAGTTCAGGAAGCGAAGATCCTGAGAAGAGTCGAAGGGCTCGTGTTCAACAGGGAAGCTCGTTTCCTTCGGAATTGGGCCCTTGAATCGATCAAGCCATTGAAGTTCGGCAGATGAACGATCGGGGAGGGGGGTGATTGTGGGAGGACGCAAAGCAGTCGTAGCGATCGGAGGGAATTCCTTGATCAGGGACAAAACGCACCAGACGGTACGGGATCAGTATATTGCCGCGAGTGAGACCTGCCGTCATATCGTGTCGATGATCGACGATGGATGGAACGTGGCGATCGGTCATGGCAATGGACCTCAAGTGGGCTTCATCTTGCGACGTTCAGAATTGGCAGCCCATGAACTCCATGAAGTGCCTCTCGATGTCTGCGGAGCGGATTCACAAGGTGCGATCGGATATGCTCTGCAGCAGAACCTCTGTAATGAATTCCAGAGGCTCAAACTCAATCGACATCCGGTTACCTTGGTAACACAAGTCGAAGTGGCGGCCGATGATCCCGCCTTTGAGAATCCAAGTAAGCCGATTGGCTCGTTCATGGATGAAGAGGACGCGGAGCAACGGCGCGAGAGGGAGGGTTGGGATGTTGTCGAAGATGCCGGTCGTGGGTGGCGGCGGGTCGTGGCATCTCCAACGCCCATTCGAATTGTCGAAGAGAAATCGATCGCCGAGCTGATCGAAGCCGGTTTTGTCGTGATCACGGTCGGTGGCGGAGGCATTCCGGTGGTGAGAAACGGAACCGGCAATCTCAGTGGTGTCGCTGCGGTGATCGACAAAGACCTCGCCTCAGCTTTGCTCGCTAACGTGATCGGAGCTGAGATGCTCATTATCAGCACGGCGGTCGAGCGGGTCGCACTGAATTTCGGCAAGCCCAACCAGACATGGATAGATCAGATGACCGTGGCGCAGGCGAAAGCCTACCTGGCGGAAGGTGTCCACTTTGCGGAGGGAAGCATGGGCCCGAAAATCCAGGCAGTCATCAACTATCTGGAGGGAGGCGGGAAGGAGGCCATTATCACTGATCCGGAGAATATTGTGAATGCGTTAGATGGCAAAACGGGGACTCGGATAACCAATTAGGAATCTTTTGGATTGAGGGTTGTTAAGGAGGCTTTGGGGAATGGCAATCACCGGCGGCTCTCTATGTCCCACACAACCTCCGCCCCGCTTACCTCCTCAATTACGACTGGACAGGTTGGCCCACTTCCGGAACAGCCCTCTCACGTAACTTCAGCGAGATCCTGATCAATTCTGAGATTCCTGATTATGAATTTCTGCCTTTCCGGGGAGTTTTTTCCCATGTAGAAGCTAAGCGTTTTATCTAACGATGCATGTTTTCGGATCACAACGGGGTCGAGGCGCATGTTCTCATCGATGAAGTGTTTGAACTCGTCAGATGATATCTCACCGAGACCCTTGAACCGGGTGATTTCCGGCCGGCCGCTCAGTTTCTTGAGAGCGGCATCTTTCTCCAATTTCGTGTAGCAATAGAGGGTTTGCTTCTTGTTGCGTACTCGAAATAGTGGAGTTTGAAGGATGTAGAGGTGACCCTGTTTTACGAGATCTGGAAAGAACTGGAGGAAAAACGTGATCAGGAGCAAACGGATGTGCATACCATCGACATCGGCGTCGGTGGCGAGGACGATCCGATTGTAACGCAGGTTATCCAGGCCGTCTTGAATGTTTAACGCGTTTTGTAGCAGGTTGAACTCCTCATTCTCGTAAACCACCTTTTTTGAAAGACCGAAGCAATTTAACGGCTTTCCTCTCAGGCTGAACACTGCCTGCGTGTTAACGTCGCGCGATTTTGTTATGGAACCGCTGGCGGAATTGCCTTCCGTAATAAATAGTGTCGATTGCAGTTTGCGTTTGTCGGTCTTGTTTAAGTGGATCCTGCAGTCCCTCAGCTTCTTGTTGTGGAGATTCGCCTTTTTTGCGCGTTCCCGGGCAATTTTTTGAATGCCTTTCAGCTCCTTACGTTCTCGTTCACTCTGTCGAATCTTCTGAAGTAAGGCTTTGCTTGTCTCCGGGTTACGATGCAGAAAATTGTCCAGGTGTTCTTGCATAAAGGCGTTTACAAAGGCCCGAATTGACTGGCCCTCCGGCGCCATGTTTTGAGAGCCGAGTTTAGTCTTCGTCTGCGATTCGAAAATAGGTTCCTCGATTTTAATGCTGATCGCCGCAATAATCGACGTCCTCACGTCGATCGCTTCGAGGCTCTTTTTGTAGAATTCACGGATTGTCTTTACAATGGCTTCGCGGAAAGCGCCCTGATGAGTACCTCCTTGAGTGGTGTGCTGGCCGTTTACGAATGAATAGTATTCCTCGCCGTATTGATTGCCGTGCGTAAATGCGACTTCAATATCCCGGTCCTTTAGGTGAATAATTGGGTAAAGAGGTTCCGTATTAAGATTCTCGGTAAGAAGATCGAAGAGGCCGTTCTTGGATTTGTATCGCTTCCCGTTGATTTTCAGGGTGAGGCCGGCGTTGAGGTAGGCGTAGTTCCAAACCATATTTTCGATGTACTCCTGGCGAAATTTGAAACTACCGAAAATTTCCTCATCTGGATAAAAGCAGACCCTGGTTCCGTTCCCTTCCTTGGAAGGTCGATTCTTCTTGTGCTGTTTTCTCACTTTACCCTGAGAAAACACACAGCCTCGTGTCTGTTGCTCTCGAAACGCTTCGATCTGGAATTGAGAGGAAAGCGCGTTCACCGCCTTTAGGCCGATACCGTTGAGACCGACCGATTTTTTGAATGCTTCCGAGTCGTAAAGAGGCGCAAAAGGCGCAAGAAAAACTTTGGCCCCGGTAAAGATACCGGCGGCACATTCGTACACTTTTGCCAATGGTATCCCGCGGCCATAGTCGCGTACCGTGAGGGTATTATCCTTGAGCGTAATGTCTACACTCTTGCCCTGACCCATAACGTATTCGTCGATGGAATTGTCGATCACTTCCTTAAGGAGCACGTAGATCCCATCGTCAGCTGCTGAACCATCACCCAGTTTTCCGATATACATTCCCGGGCGAAGCCGAATGTGCTCACGCCAGTCCAGCGATTTTATGTCTTTTTCCGTATAAGATTCAGACATCTATCTAAAGCTCGATTTTGCACCAGGATTAATCCAAGCTGGCGCCGGCCATAAAAGAGGTGTCTAACGCTCCGTTTTTCAGTATCAGCAATTGGATTATGTGCAGTGGACATGTTCAATTAAAGTTTTGCACTAAATGCGGTAAGAACTTTTTCCTACTTCTGCCGCATCATACTGAAAGGCTGGAACTAAGGCTTTGAAGCTCAGAGAAAAAAGCACCACGGGATGACTAAGGGGTCAGGCCTATTATTTAAGTGTATTCCGGAGCACATCGGTCAACGGCAGGTGCAGGGCAGGTGCAGGTGCAGGTGGGAGGAGTATTTCCAGCTCGAAAAAGTCACAAAGCTTGACCCCTGTTTTGCTCGAGAAGCTCTATTGTTCGTATTACGCCGAAAAACGAATATAGGCCGAGAGGTCCCTGGAGCCTTGTCTTCTTTATCGTTGACGATTGATTTTTGGCCGAGCACTGATTTATTCTCATTAGAGAATGTGTAGGAGCTTTTAGAAGTGATTGATTTTTGGAAAACTCTTCGGTCGCACCTTCAGCAGGGGAGTAAGACGTTCATCTCGCTGGTGGCGGAGAATACTAAGGGATCGCCGGGAACACCAGGCGCGAAATTTCTCGTTACCGAAGGGGGCGATCTACATGGCACAATAGGCGGTGGCGCCATGGAGTACCGTTTAATCGACCGCGCGAAGGCAATTCTTGGGGGCAGAGGGTTCTCTCCAGAAGTTCAAACGTTGCAACACAGAAAGACGGGGGAGGGAGAGAAGTCGGGTATGATCTGCTCAGGAAGCCAGACGAATATATACTGCGTCTGCGATCCGGAGAAAGAGATAGAGTCGGTCGAGCGTCTGATTGGAATTCTGCAGGAGGATCAATCGGGCCGGTTGACCATCGATGTCAATGGTCTCCGCGTCGAAGACACTGAACCGGACTTCGAAGAGCCAAGGATTTCACTAGTTCAAAGAAATGGAGAATGGTTGTATGCGGAGCAGCTTCTTAACCGCAAGCGGCTCGCCATTGTGGGGGGCGGTCACTGTTCTGTAGCCCTCTGTCAGGTAATGGCGAAACTGGGGTACGAAGTCTTCATCGTCGATAGGCGGAAAGATGTCTTTACCTTGGAGAGAGCTACGGATGCGCGGGAGATTCATATCGTCTCCGACTATATTGAGGCGGGAGGGTTGATTCGATACCCGGAATTGACAGCGGTATTGATTATGACGACAGATTTTCTCTCCGACGTTCGCGGGTTGCTGGGAACCGTAAAGCTTCCAATTCCCTTTTTAGGTCTGATGGGAAGCAAAGCAAAGATCGCGAGTATCTATAGCAAGCTTCGAGAAGAAGGTATTCCCCAGGAAAGGCTCGATCCGATCTACGCGCCTGTCGGTCTGCAGATCGACAGCGATACTCCTGAGGAGATTGCGATCAGCGTGGCGGCCCAGATTCTGCAGGAACGTAATGTCATGGGGAAATTCCTTTAGGAATCTGTCAGACTTAGCTTTCGGAGTTTGCGGATCTATTCCGATATCTGGGGGTGATGGTGCGTTTGGGGGATTCGACTACCGACATATTTCTAATCCCGGCTTGCCGGGAAGCGGCAGAGCGGAGACTCGGTCGAAACGGGTGAAGGCTGTCACAAATTGTTTGACGGCGGTAAATGAGAGGGAGAATATGTTATACTGTGGGAAACCACACACGCTTCTATCCAGATTTGCCTTCTGATCTTTAACTTCTTCATTATCAGCAAATAGCATACTGGAGAAAGTTGCCTCGATTGGTGCCAGCCGAGTGCCGTCGGCAGGAAGGTGAGTTGAATTCCCAGTCTAAATCGTATATACTTCGAAATGTCTGAGACCATACGATTCCTCTTAAATGATCGAGAGGTAGAGACGGAGTGCCCTGCGGGTCTACTGGTCTTGGACTACCTGCGCAAGAATGAGCGTCTGACAGGGACCAAGGAGGGGTGCAAAGAGGGCGATTGTGGGGCCTGTGCCATACTCATCGGTGAGTTGGAAGGCGATTCGGTTCGCTACCAACCTGTGACTTCCTGCCTTGTTCCGCTCGGGGAGATGCAGGGCAAGCACGTCGTTTCGGTTGAAGGGTTTCGCATGGATAATCTTACGCCGGTGCAGCAGGCAATTGTTGATGAAGGAGGGACCCAGTGCGGTTATTGTACGCCAGGTATCGTTGTATCGCTGCACGGACTCTTGATGGATGATACAAAAGGCCTTGCACTCGAAGACGTGAAATATGCTTTGGGCGGCAATCTGTGCCGCTGCACAGGATACCGATCGCTAAAAAACTGTGCGGAGATTTTGAATAAGGAGGTGGGCCCTCGGTTGGGCTCGAGAAACCGGATCGAGGACCTCGTCAAAGCGGAAGCCATTCCGGAGTATTTCAAAGACGTTCCGGCACGTCTGAAAAGAATTGCGGGGAAAACTCCCGGTGACGGAGGGAAGCATACCGGTAATGGGAAGAACGCAGGAAGATATCTCATTGCTGGAGGAACCGATCTTTACGTGCAGGTAGGCGAGAGCATCCCGGATTCACCGGTTAAGGTGCTTAATCTCTTCCCCGAGATGAAAGGGATCCGGCGCGATGATGGAGCTTTTCGGGTAGGCGCCCTGACGACATTTGAAGAATTCGGTGAGCACGCGGATGTGCAGCGAATAATCCCGGATATTCAGTCTTTTAATCATTTGATAGCTTCGTGGCAGATTCGCAACCGTGCAACCTTGGCGGGAAACATCATCAATGCTTCACCGATCGGGGATTTCACTGCATTGCTCCTCGCTCTCGAATGCGAGCTGAGATTCAAGAATGGAAAATCGGAGCGAACGGTTCCCATGAAGTCCTTCTATAAAGGCTACAAGCAGATGGATAGAAAGGAGAACGAGATTCTGACGGAGATTGTATTTCCGGATCCTCCTGAAGGCACGAAGATCAATTTTGAAAAGGTATCTAAACGGACCTGCCTCGATATCGCAACGGTGAATAGCGCTTGTAAGATTTACAGGGACGACGGTCTCATTGAGAACGCACAATTATCACTCGGAGGCGTAGCGCCGATTCCACTGTTCCTGCATAAGACCTGTGAGCATCTCATCGGTCGACCGCTGAACTGGGATTCCGTCTGGGAAGCGGTTGAGATTTCCCAGGAGGAGATCTCGCCGATCACCGATATCAGGGGGAGTGCCGAATACAAACGCCTTTTGGCCCAGCAGCTCATGATCGCACATTTTATAAGGCTCTTTCCGGAAGAATTCAAAGCGAGGGATTACTATGAAGCACATTGATTCATATCTGCATGTAAGAGGTGAATCGCAGTTTGTCGACGACGTCCCTCCTCGCACAGGAATTCTGGAAGCGGCCGTCTTCGGGTCGCCGAAAGCACACGGCTTGATCGAGAAACTGGACCTTAAAGAGGCAGAGGATTCAGAAGGTGTGGTAGCCGTATTTACGGCAAAGGATGTTCCAGGCGTGAATCGCTTTGGACCAATCTTTCAGGATGAACAGCTCCTGGTGGAAAAGGAGGTCTGTTTTGTCGGCCATCCCATCGCAATCGTCGTGGCCGAGAGGGTGGATTTAGCGAGGAAGGCGAGGGACATGATACGGGTGGAGATTGAGGATCTTCCGGTTGTGATCGATGCGCGTGAAGCCTTCAAGAGGAAAGACTTTATTCATCCACCACGCACCGTCGAGATGGGTAATGTGGATTCAGCTTGGAAGCTTTGCGACCTCGTAGTGGAAGGCCGGTGCGACATTGGCGGCCAGGAGCATCTCTACCTGGAAACCCACCGGGCGAGGGCGATTCCGAGGGAGGATGGGAGGCTCTTGGTCTTCCCCTCTACCCAGAATCCGACTACGTTGCAAATAGCTATCTCAACTCTTTTAGGAGAGCCTATACACAAGATCGAAGTCGATGTGAAACGGCTTGGAGGTGGCTTTGGCGGTAAGGAGGAGCAAGGTGCGCATTGGGCGGCGATGGCGTCTCTTTGTGCCACCCTCCTGGGAAAACCGGTCGAACTCGTGCTCAATCGACTCGAAGACATTAAGATGACGGGGAAGCGGCATCCCTATTCCTCGGATTTTAAGATCGGTGTGACCAATGAAGGAAAGATTCTGGCTTATGAGGCGACTCACTATCAGAATTCCGGTGCTTTTGCGGACTTATCTCCGGCTATTCTCGAGAGAACACTGATGCATAGCACTAACGCCTACTATATTCCCAATGTTCGTGTTACCGCAGTGCCCTGCCGAACCAACCTGCAACCCCATACCGCCTTTCGCGGTTTTGGTGGTCCGCAAGGGATGTTCGTGATCGAGTCCGCAATAAATAAGGCAGGCGAAAATCTCGGAATGCCTGCCGAGGATATTCAGCGGAGGAACCTCCTTCGGGAGGGAGACCACTTCTATTATGGCCAGGCAGTCGAATGTTGTCGGATGGAAAGGACTTGGGACGAATTGAGCGAGGGTTACCGGGTCGCGGAGATCAAGAAGAGGGTCGCTCAGTTCAACGCGGTTAATTTTGAGAAGAAGAAAGGATACGCGCTTATGCCCGTCTGCTTCGGCATCTCGTTTACCACGACTTTCCTCAATCAGGGCAATTCTTTAGTGCACGTCTATCAGGACGGCAGCGTGGGCGTGAGCACAGGCGGCATTGAGATGGGGCAGGGAATAAGCAGCAATATCGCGGCGATCGCTGCTCGGACTTTCGGTATCCGAGAGTCGCGGGTGAGAGTCGAGAGCACCAACACTACCCGTATCGCCAACATGTCCGCCAGCGCTGCGAGCGCTACGACTGATCTGAACGGCAACGCCACTATCGTCGCCATCAATTCCATCCTCGAAGGGATGAGAGAAGTGATCATTAAGGAGTTGAAAGTGAGCGGCAGCTCGACACCAAAGATTAAAGATGAGCGCGTTTACTACGGTGGCGCCGAAACAAGCCTTACCTGGGAGGATGTGGTGATAAAGACGCACCAGTCGCGAAAGCGCCTTTCCGCGCACGGGTTTTACTCGACACCCGGGATTTATTTCGACTCAAAGAGAGGGAAGGGTCGACCGTTTGCCTATCATGTCTTCGGTACGGCGGTGATTGAGGTAACGGTCGACTGCCTGCGAGGTATTTATGAGGTGGATCAAGTCAAGATCGTTCACGATCTCGGCCGAACCATCAATCCGACTATCGATCTCGGCCAAGTTGAGGGCGGTCTCGCTCAAGGTTTGGGCTGGATGACGATGGAGGACCTGCAGTGGGACGAGCAGGGTCTCTGTATATCACATGCACTCTCCACCTACAAGGCGCCGGATGTCTACTTCATGCCGGACGACATGGAAGTGAAGTTTCTGGAGGACGTCGATAATCGGTATGGACCGTTAGGCACCAAAGCTGTGGGGGAGCCACCCCTGATGTACGGCATCGGTGTCTTCTTCGCTCTTCGCAACGCCATGAAGGCTTTTGCTCCCGATACCGATTTCAAATTCCACTCTCCCATGACTCCTGAGCGTGTCCTCATGGAGTTGCATAAGGACGCCATTCCTTCGCGTGGGCTCCGCAAAGAAGGAAAAAAACCAGAGAGTGATGAGAAAGAGGAAGTCCTGATTAAATAGAGGCCATTCGAAACGGGTAACCGACCTTCGCTTTTCTGATCTTGGAGCGTTCTTCATTATACATTTGCAACCTCTCTCGTCAGCAGAATCTGTGGGTTATTTCGGGTTCAGGCAAGTCGGACCATGGTATGAAATAGGGCGATCTTAAGCACTTCGAAGCTCTTAAAGCCGTATGCTTTTCTGATAGTGAGATTTATATTGCGGTTAAAGCCCTCCACAATGCCGCAGGAAAAGGCCTTTTTGGCCCGAAACCAGTTGAGGATGAGCGGCTCGTTTGCGCACCGAGCGCACGAACCTTTTGATCGGTTTGAGGCGCGAACGCATGGCGCGCGTGCACCATTTTTTCAGATACCATTGGGCCCAGTAGGGACTTTTATAATGCCACAAGAGCTGAAAGCTCTCCTTTAGTAGATAGGCCCGCACGCTCTTCAGATCGTATTGGAGCACCTCCTTGAGGCGGATCTGTTGGGTGGGGGTGAGATTTTGCGGATGTTTCAAGAAACAGCTATTTGAGCTTTTGACATCAGCAGCCGCAATCCAGTGATCGGGTACAAGCCACAACTGGTTCGCGTTTTGTCACCAGATGTAGCCGTGATCAGCCCCGTTGCAATCGCCTGGCTTCCGCAGCACGAATCTCATTGAGGGCCTTGTTCAGGTTGGCTACCAAGTGGAAGCGATCGAGGATGTGCAGCGCCTGGGGTGCCTTTTTCTTGATCACTTTGAGGTAAGGCTTCCACAGATCCGAGCAGACGTAGAGGATCTGGCTGCTCTTTTGCGCTCCCAATTCCCAGAAAAAACGCAAGAGCGATTTTACGTTGCGCTTATTGAATACGCCCAATAGCCGCCGCCGCCCCTCGTCAAGCTGGTAGACCACGGTGAGATAGTGATGGCCTCGATGATACTGCACCTCATCGACTCCGATCGCCTCAATCCCGCTCATATCGCGCCGTTTGAGCCCCCAACGCACCATCGCCTCGACCGACTCGAAGACGTTGCGCCAGTTCGTGCGAAAAACCCTTGCCGTCTCTTCCCAGCTCAAGCGCCTCGCCCACTGGGCCAGAAACCATTGCATTGGCCAACTCAGATGACTCTTGCCCTTGGCCCAGGGCACCTCTTCGACCTTCACCCCGCACCGCCGGCAATTGACCCGCCGCATGCGGTAACGAAAATACACCTTCATCCCCCACAAGGGCACAAATTCAAAATGCCTCGCCTCGCTCATGTGGTCGTAGCCAGCTGGCCGTCCGGCCACACCCCGAACAGCACACCCGCTCTATTCTTGCGCGGCTCAATCTGCACCACAATCGCCTCCTCCGATTTCACCATTTCCATACTCGCCTTTGCGTAAACAAAGCTCTTGAGCCAATAGCACCGATTCAGTAGCGTTTTGATGAGCACTGGGTCCTCCGTGTTCAGGATGTATTTTCGGTACTACTTTCATCCTCGGAACGGCCCGGTGCTTCAACCTTTCAATCCCATATGCAAAGAAAACACCGACCAGCCCCTCCGGCTGTGGAGGAGCGGGATTCAGGGCAGCGCCCTGACTTCTCCTTGTGCTCACCGACTCTATTTCCTCTTGTAAGCGACGTTACCCACCCACAGATTCTGCTGTAGACCCATACATTTTACAAAAATGTTAAATAAGAGCCTGATTGAAATTGGAATCAAGGTTGCCGGGCAACGCGTCCTCTACAGTGTAGCAGAGTTCTACAGTTCGGTAGCTACAAACAGGTCGATGAACTTGTCGAGGGCAGTGTTATCGAAACGGTCCGGATCGGCGCAGAGTTTGAAGATAAGATCTGTCTTCTCGAGAGAAAAGCGCGTAAGCAGACAATTCCTGAATTTCTCCATGAGCAGAGGGTGCGCTTCTTCGCGTCGGCAACGGTGTCCGATCGGGTAAGCCACTTCGATTTTCTTTGTATGGGAGCCGTCCGCGAAAAACACTTGCAGGGAGTTCGGGATGGACCGTTTTTCGGGATCGAGGTAGTCTGTGCTGTATTGTCTGTTTTCGGTAACTTCCATCTTCTCCCGTAGTGAATCGATACGCGGGTCCCGGGCTGCCTCGTCCTCATAATGTTCGGCCATTAGCGTCCCGTTGATGAGACCAACTGCAGTTATGTATTGGAGACAGTGATCCCGGTCGGCCGGATTTTGGAGGGGGCCTGTCTTATCGATTATGCGAATGGCCGCTTCCTGTGTCTCAATGGAAATGCGCTCAATAGATTCAAGTCGGTTGATCACCTCTTGATGTAATTGGATAGCCGCTTCCAACGCAGTTTGGGCGTGAAATTCGGCCGGATACGACACTTTGAAGAGGACGTTTTCCATGACATAGCTCCCGTAGCCCTTGGGCATTCGTAAATCTCTACCTTCAAGGAAAACATCACTGAAACCCCACTTGGGAGCGCTCAGAGCAGTGGGATAGCCCATTTCGCCTTGAAGTGTCATGAGGGCGAGCCTGACGGCCCGGCTGGTAGCGTCGCCGGCAGCCCAGGATTTGCGCGAGCCGGTGTTGGGGGCGTGCCGGTAGGTGCGCAAGGCTCCGCCGTCTATCCAGGCATTGGAGAGGGCGTTGACCACATCCTGCTTTGTGCCTCCGAACAAGCGGACAACCACCGCCGTACTGGCAATTCGCACGAGGAGGACATGGTCGAGACCGACGCGATTAAAGGAGTTCTCCAAAGCGATGACTCCCTGAATTTCGTATGCTTTGATGGCAGCTGACAGCACATCGCGAAGCAATAACGGTGCACTTCCGCGTAGCCCCTTTCTGCACTGGAAATCCGCCGCCGCAAGAATACCGCCGAAGTTATCGGAGGGGTGGCCCCATTCTGAGGCCAGCCAGGTATCGTTGTAGTCGAGCCAGCGGATCATACAGCCGATGTTGAAAGCTGCTTGAACCGGATCGAGCTCGTAGGGAGTGCCCGGCACCCGAGCGCCGCCGGGCATATCCGCACCAGGCACTACGGGACCGAGCAGCTTGGAGCAGGCCGGGTGTTGAAGCGCGAGGAGCGCGCACCCAAGGCTGTCCATGAGACAGAGGCGGGCGGTATTATAGGCGAGGGCACTCTCAATCTGATAATCGCAGACATAGTCGGCGATGTCTGTGAGGACTTCGTCCGGCGATTGTCCTTCAGTAAATGTTTCGTCAGGCATGGCCGTATTAACCCAATTGTCTCAGACGCCTGTGCCGTGACAAGTGCTCTTCGTCACTTCTCGATTTTTTGAAACATTGGGGTTACTTCATGAGGAATGGACTCCGCCGAAAAGAAAAAAGAATCGATCTTCAAGAAAGCCCCTTGATGAGAGATCGAATTCAGGTGAAAAACGTCATTCAGTGGGAAGCGGTTGACCTCTCCTCGATGGGCACGTAATGACGCGGCTCGGGACCGATATATTCAGCGCTGGGCCTGATGATCTTTCCAGTTGCGCGCTGTTCGAAAACGTGTGCGGCCCACCCGGAGGTTCTCGAAATCACGAAAACCGGCGTGAACATAGGTATTGGTATACCCATATAATGATAGGCGGAGGCGCTGAAAAAGTCGAGATTTGGAAACATGCGCTTCTCCCTCCGCATTACCTCTTCAATCCGCTCCGATACGGAATAGAGTCGTCTATCTTCAGCATCGTCGCTCAAGATACTGGACCACGATTTGATGATATCGGATCGCGGATCGCGTTCCGTGTAGACGGGGTGCCCGAAGCCCATGAATTTTTCTTTGCGGGCTAGTCCCTCAAGAATTCCCTTTTCCGCCTGGTCGGCATTCTCGTAGCGCTCGATGACTTCCATGGCCGCTTCATTGGCGCCTCCGTGAAGCGGTCCCTTGAGCGTGCCGATCCCGCTGGTGATTGCGGAATAGATGTCTGATTGTGTGGCTGAGGTAATGCGGCAGGCAAAAGTGGAGGCATTATACTCATGTTCGGCGTAAAGGATGAGGGAGACGTCCATGGCTCGACTGATTGCGCTGCTTGGCTCCTGTCCCAGGAGCAGTTGGAGAAAGTGCGAGGCGATGGATTCATCGTCGGTTTCAACTTCGATCCTCACCCCTTTTGTGCTAAAGTGGTGCCAGTAAAGCAAGATGGACGGAAAGGACGCCATGAGTCGGTTCACGACTTGCATTGAGTCGTTCTCTCCGTTCTCCGGTTCGAGACAACCGAGGGCGGAACAGCCGGTACGCAGAACATCCATCGGATGTGTGGCAGCCGGCAATTGCTCAAGCACAGTCTTGAGACGCTCGGGGATGCCGCGTTTGCTTTTCAGTTCTGACCGATAATCGCGCAACTCGTCCTGCAGCGGCAATTGCCCTTTGAGTAACAGATAGGCGACCTCCTCAAAAGTTGAGTGTTCAGCCAGATCTTCAATCGAGTAACCCCGATAGGTTAAACCCCTGCCTTCTTTTCCGACCGTAGCGATATCCGTGGTACCGGCGATGACCCCTGACATTTGGACCAGTTTTCTAGCACTCATCGAATTTCCTCCTCAATTTGGGTGTCCAATTTTCTCTCGTATTCGTGATAGTTGAGTATTTCATAAAGCTCATCGCGCGTTTGCATCATTTCTACAACAGACTTTTGCGTGCCTGCGTCACGTACAGTTGCGTAAATCTTCTGGGCGGCGGCGTTCATCGCTCGAAACGCCGATAGTGGGTAGAGGACCAGACGGATTCCGACTCTTCGCAGTTCTTCGATGGTGAAGAGAGGGGTCTTCCCGAACTCGGTCAAATTTGCCAGTATGGGGGCAGGGACCTCGTGGGTAAACCGGCTGTATTCTTCCAGGCTCTCGAGGGCTTCCGCAAAAATCATATCGGCACCTGCTTGGAGGTATTGAAGCGAACGGGCGATGGCGCTATCCAAGCCTTCAACGGCATGGGCATCGGTGCGCGCCATGATGACAAAGTCGTGATCGCTTCGTGCGTCGACGGCTGCCTTTATACGATCGACCATCTGGTCAGCCTGAACTAACGCTTTTCCGGGACGATGGCCGCACCGCTTGGCCTCTACCTGATCCTCGATATGAAGACCGGCGGCGCCGGCAAGGTTAATCTCGTCTACGGTATGGCCGATTGTCGAAGTGTCACTCCAGCCGGTGTCGGCATCGACGAGCAAGGGCAATTCTGTAATGGCGGTAATGCGGCGAACGTCTGCCACTACGTCGTTAAGAGATGTCAGACCGAGATCGGGAAGGCCGAAGGAAGCATTGGCGACTCCGGCGCCCGAGAGATAGACGGCGCGAAACCCTGCACGCTCCGCGAGGAGGGCACAATAGGCATTTGGCGCCCCGACGACCTGGAGAGGAAACTCCTCCTCGACGGCCTTTCGAAAATGGCCACCTGGAGTTGATTTCACTGTCATAGCCATGGCTGCTAGAAGGAATCTGTCGGTCTCATCTGGGTCGGAATATCGATCGGTCACTCCCGGCGTGCCGGGATTAGGAATACTAAGTCCGACAAATTCCTAGCGGTTTGATTGAATTTTAAAAGCATGTAGTCTGGAAGATTGATCGACAAGCAAGATCGTTTCGGGGAATTTGCGATCAACGCTGGAGAGCCATTAGCCTGTAGAAGATCTTCTTTACCGTTGGGGTGAGACGCGTTCGGTTGTATTCGTCGCCACACTGCCTGATTGCCTCAGCGGTCGTCGGATAGGGGTGAATAACATTTGCCAGCTTGCCGAGTCCCATGCCCCCTTGTATGGCTACAGAAACCTCGCTGATGAGATCGCCTGCATGGGAGCCGACAATAGTAGCGCCCAGGATCTGGTCCGTTCCCTTCTTGACGTGAATTTTCACGAAACCTTCGGTCTCGCCATCGAGAATCGCCCGGTCGACCTTTGAAAACTCACGCACAAATGTCAGAAATTCCAGCTTTCGCTCCCGCATATCTCTCTCGTATAAACCGACATGAGCCACTTCCGGATCGGTATAGGTGGCCCAGGGTATGAGAAGATCTGAGAACTTGTCGCGCCCAAGGAAAAGCGCATTACGAATGACCAGTCTAGCCATGAAATCGGCTATATGGGTGAATTGATACCGGCTGGCGACATCGCCGACGGCATAGATATCGGGATTTGTGGTCTGAAGTCTGTCGTCTACCACTATACCTATACGTTCGTCGTATTCCACCTCCGCCTCCTCGAGACCGAGTCCTTTCACATTTGGTTTACGCCCCGCAGCCACAAGGAGAGCATCGAATTCCAGGCGACGTTCACCGCCTTCACTCTCCAGAACCAGCGTTACAGGAGGGTTACCCGCCTCGCACTCAACACGTTGATAGCGCACATTGAATTCGATCTGAACTCCTTCGCGACGCAACGACTGTTCCACGATGGCGGCCGCTTCCGGGTCTTCTTTAGGCAGAATCTTTCCGCTACGGGAGAATACCGAGACCTTTGATCCAAATCGCTGAAAGGCTTGGGCAAGTTCGAGACCGATAGGCCCCGCACCAATTACCCCGAGCCGCGCGGGCAGCTCCGTCAGGTTAAAGATACTTGCATTTGTCAAATACGGGGCTTCGCGGAGACCGGAAATTCCGGGAATGGCAGCCGTTCCCCCAGTAGCGATGACCGCTCTCGAAAAGGTCAACGTTTTCCCTTTGACTTCCACCGTGTTGGCCCCAGTAAACCTTCCCTTGCCTATAAATACATCCACACCGAGCTCTCGAGAGTAACGCTGAGCCGAGTCGTGAGGCGCGATGTTGGCCCGAATGCGGCGCATTCGCTCCATCACCACTCCGAAGTCTACCGAGATTTTACCGTCTATTTTAACACCGTACTTTCCGGAGTCGCGCATTGCCACCGCTGCTCTCGCGCAACGCAAGAGCGCCTTAGAGGGCACACAGCCGACATTGAGGCAGTCTCCGCCCAATAGGTGCGTCTCGATCAGGCCTACCCGAGCACCCACCCCGACCCCTGACACGGCCGAGACGAGTCCACCGGTGCCTCCGCCGATAACGACCAGATTGTATTTTGACTTTGGTTCCGGGTTGACCCACTCTTTTGGATGGGTGTGGTCGAGAAGTCTGGTGTTGTGCTCGTCCAGCGGCGATACGCCGATGGATGCGAGGTCATCCTGGGCTAGTTTCGCCAATTCCGAATCTCGTTCCGGAATTCTGGGCTGAAGCGAAACCAGACCTTCCTGGTCCGCAGAAAGCGGCGAGACAAAGTCGGACCAGCTGACGGCGCTGCCATCCGGTCTCTCGGCGACGCTCCCGTGATCTTCATCCTCAGCAAAGCGATAGAAGAGGAATTCATCTTTAAAGGGGTGAGCGAACTGGACGTGATGGAAAAGGCCGGCGTTCAAAAGTATGTTACCGATTCGTACTGCATCCTCTCCATCGCTCGCGATCTCGCACTCAACGAACTGCTTGACCGCCTCATTTCCGACAAAGCACTTTTCGTAAGTCTTTGGCGGAAACCCGTATTTACGATCCTGGATGTCAAGGATGCCTTTTACCCGCGAAGCCAACTCCTCGAGATCGGAGGACTCGAACGTCGCTTCCTCTTCAATATTCCCTTCGTCTGGCATGGTTACCTCCTCTTATGGATTGACCCGATGGTGGAATAATGGGGGGTTGGGGCGCTCGGGCGTACTTTTGCTTGCAATAGCCCTTTCGGGTCTAATCATCAGTAGGGAGAGCGGATAGTTTGAACCTTTTCATTCGCCCATCGCAATCTTATTAGACAAGCAGGCAAGATAGGAAGCGCCCCAATTGGGAAGAACGGACCTGAACGGAAGGGGCTGTTGGGAGAACGACGGTTTCTTTTTGCTTATAGTGCGAAAGAGGGGTCAAGCTGGAATGGCGATAAATTAGGGCAAGAATCGCTCGCAAGCGAGCTTCCTATCCCGGCTAGCCGGGATAAGTCTTTGTAGGAAGGTCGCTTGCGGCCGATTCGGGAACATCGGTGATCACGGGAACGGTACCTTAAGTTAGTGCCATTCGGGTCAAGCGGAAGAGTTTCGTATGTGAAAAGATTACTAAGAATAATGAACTCCACTGTTAAAGATATGGCCCCGTGCCCGATGCTCATTGATGGCGAGTGGATCGAAGCCAACGAATTGGATATCCTGCCGGTGCACAACCCTTCTACCGGTGATGTGATCGCCGAGGTGCCCCTCGGTAACAAAGAGACGGTAGATCAGGCGGTCCAGTCCGCTATCGATGCCTTGCCGGCCTGGCGCGACACGCCCCCGCTTGAACGAGCCCGTCTCTTTTTCCGCTATCGCGCGCTGCTTGAGGAGAACTTTGATGCGATTGCTGAGCAGATCACGAGAGAGCACGGGAAGACACTCGGCGAATCGCGCGGGAGCCTTTACCGGGGTCTCGAGAATGTCGAATATGCCTGTGGTGTTCCTGCACTTCTGACGGGAGATTCAATCAAGAACATTGCTGCCGGTATCGACTGTGAGACGTATTTCGAGCCTGTCGGCGTCTGCGCCGGGATTACGCCCTTTAACTTTCCCGTCATGGTACCGATGTGGATGTTTCCGTTAGCTTTGGTATGCGGGAATACTTTTGTACTGAAACCGAGCGAGAAGGTTCCTCTCTCCGCTGTGCGCATCATTGAATTGTTGGTCGAAGCGGGCCTCCCGAAGGGTGTCCTGAATATCGTGCACGGCGCTCGAGAGAGTGTCGATAGCATCCTGACGCATCCCGATATCAAGGCCGTTTCGTTTGTGGGTTCGACACCGGTGGCACGTTATATCTATGAGACGGGGACGAAGAACGGCAAACGAGTTCAGGCCAACGGAGGCGCCAAGAATCTTATCATCGTTATGCCGGATGCGGACATCGCGAAGACGGTGGACGGCGTGGCGGGCGGCGCTTACGGATGCGCCGGGGAAAGGTGCATGGCGAGTTCGACCGCTGTGACGGTGGGTGAGGCCGCCGATCGTCTCATCCCGGTTCTCAAAGAGGCGACTGATGGGATCAAGTTGGGTCCGACGACGGATTGGGGCGCATGGGCGAGCTCAGCCCGAGTTGGGGCCGGTCATCACGGGCGAGCATCGAGATCGGGTTAACGGCCTCGTTACCGATGCCGAAGAGCAGGGAGCGAAGGTTTTGAGTGATGGTCGCGGGGTCAAGGTGGAAGAGGCGCCGAACGGATTCTACGTTGGCGCTACGCTGGTCGACCATGTGGAAGAGGGTATGACGATTGCCCGGGAGGAGGTATTTGGGCCGGTATTAAACGTCATACGCGTTGAGAATTTTGATGCTGCGGTCGAATTGGCCAACCGTTCGCCTTTTGGCAATGGAACGGCTATCTATACAAATTCCGGAAAGGCAGCACGTGAATTCAAACACCGGGTGAATGTAGGGATGGTCGGTTTAAACGTCGCTGTGCCCGCCTCCGTTGCACTTTTCCCTTTCACGGGTTGGAACGCATCCTTCTTCGGCGATATGCATATCCAGGGAAAGGAGGGGATCGCCTTCTATACCCAGCAAAGAGTGGTGACTTCACGCTGGTTCGCCGAGGGGGAGGGCGATGTCTGGCGGAAGTGAAAGCATCCGAGTAAGATAGACTTCCATGTCGCTACTGATCAGGAATGGTGAGGTCATCACGGCGAGCGAGCGCTTCTTCGCCGACATCTTCTGCGAAGATGAACAGATTACCCGCATCGGGGAAAATCTGGATGCGCCCTCCGATGCTGATATCATAGACGCGACCGGCAAACAGGTTTTTCCCGGGTTCATCGATCCGCACGTCCATTTCTATCTCCCGTTTATGGGAACGTTTGCGAAGGACACCCATGCCACGGGTAGTCAGGCGGCTCTTTGCGGTGGTACCACCACATATATCGAGATGGTTGTGCCCGCGCGGACGGATGAGCCGCTCGAAGCATTCGAACTGTGGAGCTCAAAGGCAACCGGCATCTCTGCCTGCGACTGGACGTTTCACCTCGGCGTAACGCGATGGGATGAATCGGTTGAATCCCAGTTAAAGGAAGCCATCGATCGGGGGATTGCGTCGTTTAAGATATTCCTCGCCTACAAGGACGCCTTCGGAGTCACAGACATCGAACTCTACAAGACTCTGCAGTTTGCCAAGGCCCACGGGATTATCACGACAGCGCATTGCGAAAACCCCACCGCAGTGGAAGAACGGCAAAAACAGTTTATCGCTGAGGGAAAAACGGGAACGGAATGGCATGAAAAGAGCCGGCCGGTAGAAGTGGAGGCATACGGTGTCTATCATCTCTGCACTTTCGCCGGTCTTCACGCCGCTCATGTCTATGTCGTGCACACGAGTTGTGAGGCTTCATTGCAAGTGGCGCAGTCAGCAAGAAATCGTGGTATTAAGATCTTTGTGGAAACCATCGCTCCATATCTCGTCTTGGATAGTTCATATGCGGAACGGCCCGATTTTGAAGGCGCAAAATGGGTAATGTCGCCCCCCATTCGTGAGAAGAGCAACCAGGAACCTTTGTGGAACGGGCTGAGCAATGGATTTATCAGCACGGTCGGCACTGACCATGCGCCTTTCGATTTTGAAGGGCAGAAGCCAATGGGGAAGGACGACTTCACAAAAATCCCAAACGGTGTGCCGTCGGTTGAGGAGCGGGTCAAAATCCTGTATTCGTATGGGGTGAAGAAGGGGAAGCTCGATATTCACAAATTCGTTGATGTGGCCAGCACCCGGGCGGCGAAGATCTTCGGACTCTTTCCGAAAAAGGGGACGATTCAGGTCGGCAGCGATGCCGATCTGGTGGTCTATGATCCCGACTTTAGAGGCGTAATCTCAGTGAAGACCCATCACATGAATGTCGACTATAGCGGATTCGAAGGATTTGAAATCGAAGGCCGGCCGGAAATAGTAACGGTGCGCGGAAAAGTGGCAGTGCGCGACGGAGAGTTCGTGGGAGAGCCAGGCCGGGGACGGTTCCTCGAGAGAGAACCGACTCATTTCTAACCCGGAATTCTTTTGCTACGCGTTTAGCGTGAAGGCTCTTGGTCTTAAAGTTTTTGCAGATTTATCCGCCGTTCGGGGTCATGCCCTTAAGAAGCTTCTGTTTTTCCGCTTCGCTTCTAATAACCTGTCGGCAAGGTCCGACAGGTTATTAGAAGTGAATGGCTTCTTGCTGTCGGGGAGAGTCTCCGTATAATTGAGGTAACTTTGGGAAGGAAGTGGAATTGTAGCACATGTTGAAGAAAGCACAGTCCTGGTATGCGGAGGGTTTGAAATTCCAGTGCACGATGTGCGGCAATTGTTGTACGGGACCCAATGGCGAGATAACCCTGCTGGTTAAAGATTCCCGAAAGTTGGCGAAGCATCTGAAATTGTCACACCGTGAATTTCAACGGCGCTACACTACGCTTTCCCTCTACGGGAGAAAACGAGTGCTCAAAATGAAGCCGACACAGGATGATGAGGGAAACTCGGATTGCATTTTCCTGGATAGAAATCGGATACCGGGAAAGGCAGTCTGTTCGGTGCATGGCGCCAAGCCGCTTCAATGTCAGGCGTGGCCTTTCTGGCCGTCTATTCTCGAGAGTGAGGAAACATGGAACGAGACCGGCGAGCATTGTCCTGGCATCAATCAAGGCGATCAGGTCTTACGGCTCAGGGAAGTTGAAGCGAAACGTCGATTAATGCGTGGGCCCGAACGAAAGTTCGGTATGTTCGAGCGCGGCTGGTAGTTGCGATATTCGAGCTCTCGGGCGACGCTTTGGCGGTCAACCACTCCGAAGAAAGTCTCCGTCCGCTTGTCGGTTATCTTCTCACGTAGCACCTTGACTTTTCTCTCTACGCCGAGATTCGCCATGAGGTCTTCTCCGGCCCTTTTTTCGGAGAGAGTAGATCCGCCGACAAAGCGCCCGCCGAAATGGATGTTTAATCTGCCGGAAAGCAGGGTGCTTTCAGCCGTCGTGCCGCAAACAAGATAAGGCATCGGGTCAAGTTTGGGCACAGAGTATACGAAGAAATTGGTTTCCGTTTCTCGCGTATGGAGTGGCAGGAGCGTCTCGCCGCTACCCGAGGTCGCGGTGATACGCTGTGGGAGGGCGTATTCAAATGCGTGGGGAAGCTCGTGCTGTTCGGCCTGGACAAAAGTCGCTTCGGGTTCCGGTTCGATGGCGTCGAAATCGACCATTGCTTCCTCCACCGCTACCGCCGCAGTGGCCTTCATCGCTTTCATGGATAATGCCTCCGTATCTCCAAAACCTGCATGCGCTACTCGGGTAGGGAGAGTGGGATGCCAACTTTCCAGATGCGGCTACATTGCGCTAGGCCCCGGCTTTCCAGCCGGGCAGTAGGCGGCTATGGGCTCGAATTCTGCAGGCGGGTGCCATTTCGATATCGATATTGACCCAGAGGTCACCTCGTTTTCCGCTCTTCTTATAGATACCTCGATTGGGAAGACGTCTAAGGGATCTTCCGTTGAGACTCGGGGGAATCTCGATTATCTCCCTTCCCTCGAGAGTTGGGACCACAATCGTTGTGCCTCCAGCCGCTTCCCAAGGCTTAAGTTTGACGTCAAAGTAAAGGTTGGAACCGTAAAGCCGAAGAAGATCATGTTTGGCGAGGGTTGCCATAATGTGCAAGTCCCCTGCGGCTTGCGAGGAAGGGTGCGTGTAACCGAACCCGGGGACAGCGATGGTTGCGCCTTCCCAGAGTTTTCCCGGGATTCGAATCAATGAGGACGGGAATTCTGATGGGTGGTCCCCCCGAAAACGCAGGCAGAAACCGGTAATGGATTGTTCCAGGGTGATTTTCAGGGGTGTAATTCGATTGCGAGGGCAAGCAGCAAAAGCGGGACCGTTGATCATATGGGCTTCGACCCCTCGGGAGTAGACGCCCGGGTGACTGGTGAGAATTCCGGATTCGTGGTGATGCTTCCGGATTTGGCCGTTTGGGCTGCTTCCGTTTACCGTTTTCCACCGATACTTTCGTCCATTCGTCCGGTAGGCTCTCAGGGCCGAATCGTAAATCTCACGCTTATCGGAGCGATTCAGTGCCTCATATGCTTCACGCAGTTCGATGAAATCATCCAGGTTCCTGTGTTCGTTTCGGTAAGCGTCGCTGAGCCGGGAAAGCAACGGATTGCGAAAGGCCTTCCTGACTTGCTCTTCTGATGCGTTATGGGAAATTCGCAAGACGCGATAGTAGTCCTTCATAGACGTCTCGTATTGATATATCTCCCTCGATTTTTCTTTTGCGTGGAAGTGGCTCAACCGGTATAGTTATCGGCATATTTGCGCAAAAATTAGCGAAATAATGTTCGGACGAGCTTCCCTCGGTTTGGCCGAGCGTCGCTTCAGCTTCTCGTGTCGTGTGTCACAAATAAGCATCCCAATGCCAGAGCCATTTTCAGCCTCAGCAAGGCGGCCGCGCCGATGCTGGGCCCGTGCGGCCCCGCCCGGCGCGGGCAACGCGGCTGAGGTTGAAAAGAGCCTAGCCCCAAGGGTGGAGCGGCATCGGGTCGCTAGCGGCGTTCGGACAAACCCGCAAGGCCGACGGGCATTCCCGGTTTGTCCCGCCTTGCTATCGACCCCATGGCGCCTCCACATTGGATATGCCTATTTGTGACACACGACACTAGACCTCGAACAAGTGTGATTGGAATATACCTAACGCAATAAAAAGCTCGAAACGCGCTTAGATACTGGGAAAACTGTTAATCGACCAAAAAAACCACCCAGAAAAAAAGGACGTTTCGAGTGAAAAGAAGATACCGCAAGAACCTCCACAATAGCAAGAGAAGAATAAAGCAGCGGCTTAGAAATCGGGGCTGGCCTGAACAGGCCAAACCGATGTTCAAAGCGAGCAACATCCACTACGAGACGGCCGAACGAGGCAAAGGGGTGAGTTGTGGAGGGATAGGAGCGATTCACCTGATGGTGAAGAGACTGGGGTTGGTGGAAGAGCTCGACCAGAGCGTGCAGTTGCTCAAGCGCCACCTGCCGTATCATGAGAGTGATCATGTGCTCAACATAGCCTACAACGCATTATTGGGAGGGATCCGGCTCGAAGACATCGAATTGCGCCGCAAGGACGAGGTTTTTCTGAATGCCTTAGGAGCGCAGAGGATACCGGATCCGACGACCAGTGGAGACTTCACCCGACGCTTTGATGAAGGCGCGATCGAAAAATTGATGGAAGGGATCAACCGGATACGGCAAGGGGTGTGGAACAAGCAGGCAAAAGGATTCATGGAGGAGGCGTTCATCGATGTGGACGGGACGATAGCGCAGACGAGAGGGAAGTGCAAAGGGGGTATGGGAATAAGCTATAAGGGGATCTGGGGCTATGCACCGCTGATCGTGAGTTTGGCAAATACCAGGGAAGTGCTCTACATGGTGAATCGACCGGGCAATGAGACTAGCCATGAGGGATGCGTAAAGTGGATTGATCGGGCGGTGGAACTTGTGCGTGCGCATGCGGGGAAAATCTGCTTGCGAGGGGATACGGACTTTTCGTTGACAGAAAACTTCGATCGGTGGGATGAAGAAGGAACGGGATTTATCTTCGGAATGGATGCGCATCCCAAAGTGGTGGGACTGGCCGAGGAGTTCAGAGAGACGGCCTGGAGCGAACTGGAGCGGTTGCCCAAGCATGAAATAGCGACCGAATCGAGAGCTAAAGCGCCGCGAGTGAAGGAAGGGATCGTGCACCAGAAGGGTTTTGAAAACAAGGTGCTGGAGGCAGAAAGTGTGGCCGAGTTGGACTATCGGCCCAACAAGTGCAAAAAGACCTATCGGATGGTGGTGGTGCGTAAGAACATCAGTGTGCAAAAGGGCGAAGTAGTGCTCTTTGATGAGATCCGCTACTTTTTTTATATCACAAATCGTAGGGACCTGACTAAGGAGCAGGTGGTCGCCTTTGCGAATCAACGCTGCGATCAGGAGAACGTTATTGAGCAACTCAAAAACGGGGTTAATGCGATGCGTATGCCCGTGGATGATCTTTTGAGCAATTGGGCCTATATGGTAATGACAGCATTGGCCTGGAACCTGAAGGCGTGGTATGGATTACTCATGCCCAACCGCCAGCGGGGGTTGGAGATCGTGAAGATGGAGTTTCGGCGCTTCCTTCACGCCATCATCTTGCTCCCCGCGCAAATCATCCGAAGCGGGCGCCGAATTGTTTATCGGCTTTTAAGCTGGAACGAGTGGATGGGAGATTTTATCAGCACCTGGGAGCGATTCCGATCTATGTCGCCTGGGTAGCAGATCAAGTAACCGCGAACGCACAGCCACAACGGAAGGACTGTCGGCGTATCCAAAAAAGGGGACAGAACTAACGTTAAAACAGAACGGATATGACTCAAAAAAAGCAAAACATGAAACCAGCCCAAGGGTGGCGGCGGCAAAACTACCGCCAGCATGGCAAATAACGTTAGGAATAACGAAGTTTCCTGTTCAACCTTTAAACGCGCTTATTTTAGGACTAGAGTCTTAGAATAAGTTCCAAACCATGAAATCAGTATCTCAACTGAAAGGGTTTACGCTTGTCGAAATTATGATTGTGGTCGTTATTATCGGTTTGTTGGCGGCCATGGCGATACCAGCATTTAACAAGGTGCGAGCGACGTCCCAAGACAAAGCGGTGACGAATAACCTGCGCCAGATCGCTTCGGCAGCGCAACAGTACATGCTCGATGAAGGGGCGTCCCAGGTGACGACCGCGAAAATAATCGGAACGGAACTCCATATCAGCACCCTCGATCAGGTGGCCGACGAGACTTACGTAATTACAATAAACACGGACACAACGCGAATAGCCACCATCGTCAATGGTCGAAGAATCATCTATGATTTCTAGAGATGATTGAAAGGACCCTGGTAAAAGAGGCGCTGCGTAGCGTATCGGAGAGGGACTCCGTTTACGTTCTGGGTTGGGTTCGAACGCGCCGGGATGCGAAGGGCTTCTCCTTCGTCGAAGTCAACGACGGTTCCTGCCTGAGTAACATCCAGATTGTGGTCGACGCTTCGATCCCGGATTATGCGGGAATCGACCGGATTACGACAGGGGCAGCGATTGCGGTCCGGGGAAGGATAGTAGCATCGCAGGGAAAGGGACAGAAGTGGGAGATTGCGGCGGAGTCAGTGGAGTTGATTGGTGCTTCGGAGCAGTCTTATCCCTTACAAAAGAAGCGTCACACGCAGGAGTTTCTGCGGGAAATTGCCCACTTGCGCCCACGCTCCAATCTTTTCGGATGCGTCTTTCGCATACGCAGTCGCCTGGCGTATGCAATTCATTGCTTCTTTCAGGAGAGAGACTTTCTTCATGTCCACACGCCAATTATCACGGCTAGCGACTGTGAAGGAGCAGGGGAGCTATTTCGGGTTACCACGCTTGACTCCGGCGCCCCGTCTGACGGTGGAAAAACAGGGGGTCCTGAGAACGATTTCTTCGCGCGACCCACGTATTTGACGGTGAGCGGACAGCTCGAAGCGGAGATACTCGCCTCCGCCTTTTCCAACGTCTATACTTTCGGTCCGACCTTTCGGGCGGAGAATTCCAACACCTCCCGCCATGCCAGTGAATTCTGGATGATCGAACCGGAGATGGCCTTCTGTGATTTGGACGGTAACATGGATCTCGCCGAAGAATTCGTAAAGTTTCTTATCAGAGATACGATTGAGAATTGCGCAGAGGACCTGGCCCTCTTTGCGCGTTTCGTTGACCGAGAGCTGATGGATCGGCTGCGGTTTGTCCTGGAGCGACCTTTTCGCCGCATAACCTATGCCGAGGCCGTGGAGATCTTACATAAATCGGAGCGCGACTTCAAGTTTACGCCTGTCTACGGAACGAATCTGCAATCGGAGCATGAACGTTATCTCACGGAAGAGCACTTCAAATGCCCTGTTACCGTTTACAACTACCCCAAGGAGATAAAGCCTTTCTACATGCGAGCGAATGACGACGGCGCCACCGTCCGAGCCATGGATGTGCTTGTGCCTGGAATTGGAGAGATCGTGGGCGGCAGTCAACGCGAAGAGCGGCTCTCCGTCCTCGAAGAAAATATGGATCGGCACGGCATCAGTAAGGAGGAGTACTGGTGGTACCTCGAACTGCGCAAATACGGTTCCGTCCCCCACAGCGGGTTTGGTCTCGGATTCGAGCGAATGCTCATGTTCGTCACCGGGGTTGCAAACATACGAGACGTCATTCCCTTCCCACGAACTCCCGGCAACGCTGAGTTTTAATCGCTTCGGGTTTAATTCCCCGAAGCTTGCTTCGTTTCTAATTCATAAAGTCTAATATCAAATGCCTCGGGGCTTGCCCCGAGGATCTTTACTATAAAATGCGGAACATGAAGCAGGTCGAATACACAGCCGCCGGAGGAGTTGTTGTTTACGGTGGAAAAGTGTTGGTTTTGTACCGGCCTTCACGCAATGAGGTAAGGCTTCCGAAAGGCCACCTCGACGAAGGGGAAGATTTCGAGACGGCGGCGAAACGGGAAGTTACGGAAGAAAGTGGATATGCGAATCTGAATGTCTTGGCCGATTTAGGTTCGCAGCGGGTCGAGTTCTCCTGGGAGGGGAAATCAATTCAAAGGACAGAAGTGTATTTTCTGATGGGTTTGGAAGAAAAAGACGTCGGATCGAAAGGAATCGGAGAAGAGGAATTCGAGCCCCGCTGGATCACCTTTGATGAGGCTCTTTTCAAGCTCAGTTTCGAAGCGGAGCGTGAATGGATTCGTCGAGGTAAATCAGTCGCTTCGAATTTTTGCGAGCTCTCCGTTGAGGAGGAGCGCTGAGAGGAGGACGAGCCCCATGACGGAACGGCGGAGAAACTCGTCCACCCATGTGACATAGCCGAGCCCGACGTCAAGGACGGTAAAGGCCAGGACGCCGATAAGGGTGTTTTTTATGCCCCCTTCACCGCCAAAAAGACTTGTGCCTCCCAGGACAACGCAAGCGATTGCTTCGAGAAGGAGGTGAAGGTTCTGGTTTATCCCGGCGCTATTGAGCCAGCCCGCGTTCATGAGCCCACCGATGCTTGCGGTCATTCCGCAGATGGCGAGACAGGAAACGGCGATGAATCCGGTGCGGACTCCGGCAAGCCGGGCCGCTTCTCGATTTCCACCGGTCATATAAATATAACGACCGAATCGAGTGTAGGTAAGGATGATATGAGCGGCGATCATGATGCTCCCATAAACAAATACGGAGTAGGGCAACTCGAAAGTCGCTCCCATAGGGATACCCTCATTTGCTATCTTTGGAAGAATTCCCGGCATCTCGGGATATTGGGCGCCCCTGGTAATGTAGCTACCGAGGCCCCTCGCGATTTCCATCATCGCCAGGGTAATGATGAAGCTGGGCAACCTTGACCATACCGTAAGCAGGCCGTTTAGAACACCAATTAGCAGACCGGAGATGAGAGGGAGAACGAGGACGAGCAGGATGCCCGGAAAGGTGATCTCGATCGTGCCATCGGATGAGATCGTGGATAGAATGGTCGGGCCGTGGTCAAGGATCCACTTATAAAGAACACCCATTTGGCAGGCCGATAGCGTCGCCACAAGTGCGACGGAGAGATCGATCTCGGCACAGAGGAGGACGAATGTGAGACCGGTCGCGACAATTGCCCTGGTCGCTGCCTGTTGTAAGACGGAAGTGAATGTATAGAGGTCGAAAAAGCCAGTGGTGAAAATAGAAAAGAAGAGGACTAACGCTATGAAAGTGGCGAGCGGCGCCAGATCTCGCGCGCGCCGGGAGAGGAGGTGACTGTAATTCTCCTTCAACCTTTTCATTCTTAAAAACGTACTATGCGGTTTCGCTTTGTAGCCCGAAGATAGGAGGAAGTCT
This sequence comes from Candidatus Moanibacter sp., assembly GCA_965215885.1. GTDB lineage: Bacteria > Verrucomicrobiota > Verrucomicrobiia > Opitutales > UBA2987 > CBDCEW01. The sequence continues at coordinate 31,750 of CBDCEW010000097.1, read as the reverse complement.
CCCACTGAGAGGGATCGGTAGTGAAATCTTCGGGCTAGGCGTGCTTCATTAGTTCCGCTTTGTCGATCGTGCAGTCGGAGAGTTCTTTGGTTACGCGACCCTGACGCATGACGAGGATGCGGTCGGCGTGGGCGAGAAGGAGTTCGGGTTCGCTGCTGGCAATGAGAATCGCACTTCCGTCTTTCTTTAATTGCCGGACGAGTTCCATCACTTCTCTCTTGGCGCCAACATCCATTCCGCGCGTTGGCTCTGCCAGGACGAGGAGACGTATTCTCCCCAGAAGCCATTTCGCTATCACTACCTTTTGTTGATTTCCCCCTGAAAGCGAACCTGTATGTAAGTGCGGATCCGGTGGATTACAGCCAACGTCTTCGAGAATAGTTTGTGTGATTTCGACTTCACGGCTTTGAGTAATCCAATTTCCGACGGCTGATTTGAGATGGATGAGCGTGATATTCTTGAAGTTCTCCGCCTTTTGAACAAGGGCTGAGGCGCGGTCGGCCGCAACGAAAGCAATGCCGAGTTCGACTGCCTTGGGAGGGGCTGGCAGTGGCATTTCATCGCCTTCCCAGATTAATACTCCAGAGTCCGCCTTCACTGAACCGGTTAAACATTCGGCAGCCTCCTGGTGGCCGGCGCCGACAAATCCATAAAGGCCCAGCGACTCCCCTGGACGAATGCCGAATGTGGTCCTCTCAAGAGCACCGCGGAGAGAGAGATCTTTAACTTCAAATCGAGGCGTTGTCTGTGGAATGGGTGGCAACGTCACCGCGGTTTCGAATGCTTCCTCGGTCGAAAAATCGAGACCGTCCAGCATTTCGTGAATGACTCTTTGTTTTGTCAAGGCCGAGGCTGACTCCGTAGCGTGAATTCGCCCGTCCACTAGAATACTTACCGTGTCACAGATCTCCAAGACATCCTCGATGAAGTGGCTCACGAAGATTAACCCTTTGTCCTCGCTTCGCAGTTGCCGAATCAGTTCAAAGAGACGATCCTTCTCCGGTGGGGAGAGGGCGCTGGTCGGTTCATCGAGTATAAATATACGGCTTCCGGCGTCCAGGCAGCGAGCAATCTCGATGAGCTGGCGAATACTCAGTGAGTAGTCCTCGAGTTTGCGTCTGATATCGATGTCAAGATTAACTCTATGAAGCACTGAGAGGGCGCTCTCCCTCATTCCCTTCCAGTCGACCAAGCCGTAGCGACTTTTCGGTTGACGTCCGAGATAGACATTTTCTGCGACGCTCAATTGCCCTACACCCGAAAGTTCCTGGTATACCATCGCAATTCCGTATTCGAGCGCTTCGTGAGGACTGTTCAGCCGGATACTCCGACCGTTGAGGAGAATTTCACCTTCGTGATCGGGCAGGGCTCCGGAAATGATCTTCATCAATGTGCTCTTCCCAGCTCCGTTTGCTCCGACGAGGCCGTGTACTTCGCCCGCTTGAAGAACGAAACTGACATCATGTAGAACTTCCAATCCTGAGTAGGACTTGGAGATGTTATGACAGGCGAGTAGCATGCGAGGAGCGGAAGAGCGTCCTCATACGAGGCAGTGACTGGGATCTGCCAAGTATAGCTGAGCCTCGATGTTGCCCGCTTCACGACTGACGAGTGGTCCCGGTGTCACGATCCTTTGCGGGAGGTCCAGGATCTTCTCACCATTCCTTACAATAAACTGGCCGATCACTAGTGACGTCATGTGGATGAGACAAACCGGATTGACTGTTGTGGCTGCGAGGCGGCCATCCTTGATCGCCAATAAGCCTTCTCTCTGGCCGTCCACTGCTGTCACAGCCATACCTTCATGACGGCTGCCACTGAGAGCTTCGACGGCGGCAAGGGCCATGTCGTCGCTGTGGAAAAATGCACCGGCAATTTTCTCCTGAGTCTGGTTTAGCAATGCTTCAAACGTTGAACGCGCTTTTTCCTTCTCCCAGTCACACCACCTTACTCCACCGCCAATCACTTCAATCTCAGGGTATTTTGCGACGATCTCGTTAAATCCTTTGCGCCGGCCACGCGCGCCGGAGTGGCCGCTGGCACCCCCAATATGAATCACTTTCCCTCTACGACCGATCGCATCGGCCAGATATTGGCTGCTGGTGCGGCCCATGCACTCCTGGTCGGGTTCAACTTGAATCCATACTCCTGCCTCGCGCATACGCCCGGGCGCCACCAGGTGTGTGTCCATGCTGATGACTGGAACATTTCTTCGCTTCAGTTTGCGGACAGCCGGTTCAAGGGTGTCGATTTGGAACGCCTGAACGGCGACGAAGTCCCAATCCTGATTCGCAAGCCTCTCCAGTTCGCTACGTTGTTTTTCGATGTTAAACTCGCCGTCAAACCATACCACTTCAACGTCGAGCAAATCGCCCCACAGTTCAGCGGTAGTTTTGCCTAGGGCACACCACGTGCTTTGAAGTCCTGCGTTGCCTATGGCGGCTCGGAGCTTTCCGCGGGTCGAGGTCTGAGCGGACTCCACCTTTTTTTGGCTTTTCCCGCAGCCGCTTAGAGCGGCCAGACCGCTTACGCCTAATCCGGTTGCGAGGGCTCGCTTTAGAAATCCCCTGCGCGAGTCTCCAATGTCAATTTGATCGCGTTTATTTTCCATCTCTGCGTTGAGTATGATTTTGGGGAATTGATTCTAGTCCCGGCAAGCCGGGATCGGAATGAAACCGAGTAACTCTTTCGAAAGATCCATAAAGTCCGAAAGGCTGCTAGGTCAATTGATTCCGGCGGAGGTCTGCTTTGCCTCCGCAATTTTTCTATCCCACTTCTTTTGATTCGCGAAGACATCCTTTATAAAAGGGGAAAGAGCGATCGCTTTGATCAATACCCGGTTGAGGAGCGACACGGGAAACGCAGTTGGCCGGACAAAATCGAGAAAGAGAACGACCCGCTCTCCATCCGTATCATTCCAGGCCTCGTGACGATACGAATCGTCGAATATCAGGCTCTTGCCCTCTTCCCAGTGTTGCACTTCATCTCCTACGCGGATTCGGCACAGCTCGATCGGTTCGGGAATGAGCAACCCGAGGTGGTATCGGATGACTCCCTTGTAAGGCCCTCTATGTTCGGGAATATGCTTCCCGGGAGCGAGAATGGAGAAGAACGCGGTCTTAAAACCAGGGATATCTTCGATCAGCCTCGTTGTATCCGGGCATCGGGCGCAGTTGCGCTCTGCTTTTATCCCGTAGGCGTAGAGGAGAAATGACTTCCAACGGTCGTCATCGGTAATCGCCTTTTGATCGACCGAGATATCCTGGAAGTTCGGTAGACTGTCGCGATCGCCGAGGATGGCATCGAGTTCTCTCCGCACTTTTTCCCAGTTTCTCTCGATGTCCCTAGACCATGGGAAGAGTTCTGGATTGAGAAAGGCGTCGTTCGGAACTAGGGAGTAACGCGCAATGAGTCGCTCGACGATTCGAATAATTCGTTCACCAGTCGATATGACGAGCGATCGAAAGTTTTGTCTCAGCATGCGAAGACCGGATTAATAGGTTGCATACGCTACTCGAGATCTTGTGCAGGCCCCCGGCCACGGCGGGCGGGACCCAGAAAGTACATGCCCAGCAGAGTGATCCCGGCAAGCAAGTAAGCAGCGCTGTATTCGTACGGGATAGTGAGTGAGCGTTCGAAGAGCGAGTTTCCTGCCACCACTTCGAGGTTCCATGGGAGGTAGAGCCTACTGTTGGGAAAAACGGAATGAATTACTCCGAAAAGGGAGAATACTGAGGCGATAAACATGGCCACCGAGGCGCGTGCAATTTGCCGATCAATCACAAATGCGGCCGTCGCTCCCCAAATGACGGCCGTGATAATGAATCCCTGCCCGAGAGCGCCGAAGCGGAGGTACTCGTCGAGCCAGGGTGCCGGAACTATATTTTCGATTTGCAGGATGAGTTTCTCTGCCGCCCCCGATTCTATTCCGCCCATCGATTTGACTTCCGCGATCAAGTTTCGGCTTCCATCCTGGACATGGATGTAAAGAGTTTTCAAATTTATATAGCAGTAATTAATGACGGTGGGTGTCATTGCGAGAATGACGCCCATTATATGACGCCGGGGTGTCATTTGAAAGGCGAGTCTCACGATATCGAATCCGATCAATATGAGGATGGGTTTCACGACGGCCGCGGGGACGAGGTCGACGAGATAGCCGATCAGGCCAAACATCCCGCCGAATCCGACAGCGAGGGCCGTAGCCAGTGTGTAGGCGCACCTTGCGCCCATTCTCTTGTAGGCGGAGTGACCGAAATAGGGAGCCGACTGTGCGACACCTCCGCAGACGCCCGCGATCAATGTGGCCACCGCGTCGGTGATCAAGATTTCTCGTGGATTGAAGTCGTCCCCGGCCAATCGTGCTGCTTCCGTCACGTTTATCGCGCCGGTAATCACGAGAATACTAACCGGTACCGCGACGGGAAGATAGTTCAAGGTTTCCCCAAGGAACTCACGGAAAGCCTCCGATCTGGGATAAGCCGGTTGGGGCCCGATACCCTCGAGACCAGGAATTTCGAAGGGTACACCAATCGTCTCAAGAATCCCGGTGGCGCCTGCAGCATAATACACCAGGGAGCCAACGATCACAGCCGCTGCTGCCCCTGGGATGTTTAAGGGAAATTGAAATCGGGCAACGAGGGTAAACAGGATAATAACCAGTGATACGAGCCCGACAAAGGATACTTCATAAATGCCGAATAGGGCATGCGCGCCGAGCCAGACCAGTCCGATTCCGGCGAGAGAACCGACCAGACCCGCGGAAGGTACAATTCTTTGAACCAGCGGGCCGATGACGGAACCGACAAGCTTTATTATACCCATCCAGAGCGTAGTTCCCATCCCGATGTACCAGCTTAACCGGGCGGCATACTCCGCGTCACCAGTCTCGTACTCGGCCAGCAGGTAGGCCGGCCCCATGATCGCAATTGCCACCCCGATAGTTGTTGGAAGGTCGAGACCGAGAGGCATTGCGGTCACATCATCACGTCCCGTTTTTCGGGCCAATCGGAATGCGAGCCACGTAAAGGCGAGGTCCCCGAACAGAATCCCGGCGGCTGTGCCCGGAATGATTCGTGTATAGATAAACTCTTTGGGAAGTCCGTATCCCGTTAGAATCGCCGCGAGAATAAAGAGATTGACGACGTTATCGAGAAAGAGCGCGAAGAATGCGTTGATGTCGCCCGCCGTTGCCCACCTATATTTCCCCTTACCCATTTGCCAGTTCGGCCGCCTGAACTCCTGGCAACTATGCGACCGTATTGGTCAGCGTCCCGATGTTTGCGATTTCTATCGCAATCACGTCGCCGCTCGCCAGGGTGAAATCGGAATCGGGCACAATACCGGTGCCGGTCATGAGATAGGCGCCCTGGGGAAAGGAATTATCCCGAAAGAGAAACTCCGCCAACTCTGGCAGTTTGCGCTTCATCTGCGATAGTGAAGTTTCGCCTTCGAAGACAACGGAATCGCCCCGGGTTACCTCGATGCCAATGCCGGTGTTCGGTTCGAGGAGATCGTCGGAAAGATAGAGGCATGGCCCCAGCGAACTGCTGCGATTGTAGGTTTTGGCCTGGGGAAGATAGAGTGGATTCTCTCCTTCTATGCTGCGCGAACTCATGTCGTTACCGATCGTGTAGCCGAATATGCGACCGGAACGATTGATCGCGATCGTCAGTTCCGCCTCCGGTACATTCCACGAGGAGTCGCTCCGAATCGCTACCCGGTCGCCATGGCCGACCACTCGCTGCGCGGTCGCCTTGAAAAATAACTCCGGTCGCTCGGCGTAGTAGACCTTGTCGTAGAAATCCCCTCCGGCGTCTGATTGAGATTCTTCCATGCGCGCCTCCCGACTTCGGAAGTAGGTGACTCCAGCGGCCCAGACTTCCTGGTTTTCAATGGGTGGGAGCAAGGTTCGCCCATGGAGAACATCGGGTGTTTCCGCTTCTACGAATTCTGACAATCGTCCTTCCAGCCAGGCGACCGCATCATCTGCGGAGAAGAGAGAGTCGAACGAAAAACCATCAGATCGATACCATTCTTCATTCCTCCTAACGTATGTCGCTTCAGAACTTCGGTAGATTCTCATGACAATCCTCGGGTCTCCTAACCATCTTTCCTCTCCGCCTATTGGATTCGAGCTCAAATGGCAATCTTTGAAAACCTACTGGGTTCCCCCTTTTACCCGATGTGTGAATGAAGAACTAACCGCCGGCTTTATTGAGAATCAGTTATTATTGAAAGTAAAGATCCTCGGGGCAAGCCCCGAGGCATTTGATATTAGACTTTATGAATTAGAAACGAAGCAAGCTTCGGGGAATTAAACCCGAAGCGATTAAAAATATGTCCTAAGACCTTCACTTTCTCAGGAGTTTTGGGTCAGCGGGGCACCCGGTTTCGGTAATCTTTGGCTAGAACCTGTCTTGGCATAGGGTTCGAGGTATCTTCTTATCCTTCCTCCCCTTCAGAATAGTCTGATCCTGATTTAACTGGCTGGGTTCAACATTGCCGCAAAAAGGCGCAGAAGGCGCAAAGAGGATTCGCCGAGTCCTTCATTCCTAGTGTGAGCTTTTCGGGCTCCTACATCAATGCTCATCTCGATCGGCGCGTAGAGTGTTTCGAGCACCTCGGACATGGTGCTGTTGAAGACGTAAAAATGCGTGGAGCCCGGTGCTGTGGACTCTCCATGTGCAATCTTGTTGATGGCATCCCGCTGATTGTCGACGGCTTCCTCGTCAATGATAAGTTGCGACCGGCCGTTGCCGTCTGCGATCTCGCCGGGCCACCTAAGGAGCAGACAGAATTTGAGGCCGTCCAGCGATGTGTCGTCGAAATGCCCTTCTTCGATCAAGCCACTGCTGATGGCCTCGCAGAACCCATGTGTCGATGGTGCATTGAACTGGCATGGACAGCCATAAGCGCAGTTGCAGTTTACGAATTCAGAACCACGAATCATCCATCTATCATTCATAGCGTCTATCTTCATTGATGCTATCCCTCTTTCATTCATATCGGCCGCGCTGAGCCGCGCGCCAATGCCCCCTTTATTGTTAGGCGCGTATTGGCTTTATTAACCTCATCTGGAATCCTCCTCTTCCCGTAGTCGAGCCGCCGCTTCGCATGGGCAACCGCAGTTATCCAGATTCGGTCACTCATCTCAACGTAGTCGTAATAAGCCATCGCTTCATCAAGTTCGGCATGCGCCTCCCGATGAAAGTCTATCAGCTTCACGAATACTTATTTCTCAGATCTTCAAAACTCTCTCGGCTCGAATTCCCTTGGCATCGCCTTTTTCAATTTCAGCTATCCGCTGCAATTTCTCTTACTCTTTTTCCCGGAATCGAAAACCCTGCGGACCATACTTGGTACGGTTGCATTTTTCTGCCCGACAGAATTGGCAGGCAAACTATTGACTTTGTAGCGGATCGGCTTTCCGTTCAGACTGGAATTCACACATTCGGAGTTCTATCAAACTGCATTTGCTACACGTGGCTTCTTTCCTATCCAAAATATGAATAAATCCGGTGTTGGAAGATCTTTCGCGGCGACCTGCGCTTTTATGATTGCCTCAGTTTCCTGCGGGTTGGCTGTTTCGGAAACTGAAGACGTGATCGATTTCAGTATCCTTTTTGACAAGCGAGTCGAATACGAGGGCCCGGCGGCGGCGTTTGCTTCGATAATCGGGAGCCCTCTGTGGGCATTCAGTTACGATCAGATTGTCGCGAAGACCGTCGAGCACGGCTGGAGCGTGGAGTTCGACAGGCGGGTGAACACACCCTATGGGATGGGTCCACGAGTTGTACAGTACAGGACAGAGTCTGGTCGAAAAGTGATTTGGATACCGGATTACGGATGGACACTGGGCCAGGACGATCAGTTGCGCCAGCATCAGGAGACGCTCTATTGGATCCTTTGGAAGGCGGGTGTGAAACTGCTCGTGGCGGGTGGAAATTCGGGCTCGTCGGACTGGAGGAAGGGTTCTAAGGCGGTGAAGTCCGGTGACCTCGTTTTTCCGTGGAGTTTTCGAACGCTCAACCGCTACAAGGGACTTCCAGGGACGAAGTATGAAGCGGTATTTGGAAGTCCGTCGGTGAGGTCTCGAGAGCTCGATCAGCCTTTTATGGGCACACCCTTTTCCAAGCGCCTGGTGGACCTATTCGGGGAGAGCGCCGGACCCTATGTGAAGAAGGGACTTTTGCGAAAGATCCACCCGCAGGATTCGGTGCGGGTCACGATTGTCCATCCGGAGTCGATTACCTTCGAAACCGATTTTGACATTCTCTTTTGGCAGACGATAAGCAGACAGATTTCTGAGTACAGCCCCGATAAACCACCGGTTGTGACGATCCACGGAGACTCCATCAATCCGATCCTGGCTCGCTACCTGAAAATTGAAATGCTCTACTACCACGTCGTTTCCAACATTTCTCAGGGTCTATCTAGACCCCATTCGAAAAGCCTTTCGAGCGGGCGGTTTAAGGTTCTCCGCCACGGGCGGACCAGCCTATGGCTGGCAGGTTTCGGGTTTTAGGCTGCCGGCGCTGCCGATGAGCAGGTATTGAGCGGCCATCGGCGTGGCTTGCTGCACAATACGTATATTTGCCGCTGTCTGGAGGCATACTCATCCCGTGGTGCTTTTTTCTCTGAGCTTCAAAGCGGTCAGATTCAGGCTGCCTGTTCCAGTTCCTCCCCTCGGCGTTTCTTCATCAGTATGATGCGGCAGAAGTTGTAGGCCAGAACCTTCTCGAGCAGTTCATCGCCTACCGCATCGATGCCGCGGCGGCCGAGTTCGCCAAAGGCAAATCCATCTTTAATCGTGAACATCAGCGACTCCACTGCGGAGCGATCGCGGCGTGCCTCGCGATACGCCTCGCTCTCCCAGTCCTCGGGGGTGGTCAACTTCTTGCCCTTCGCCCCACTGATACTGATCTGCTTTACCCCCATGCTCAGCACCTCCTTGCGTCCCTTCGCCGAAGCATATCCGTCATCGGTGCTGACCAGTTCAGCAATGACACCGGTGCGCTTGATCGAATCGCCGATGGCCGGCGCCAGCTCAATGGAGTCTGCCGCGTTGCCTTGCGGTACGATCAGGCTGGTGACAAAACCGTTTTCGCTGCGAACCAGTTGTGGCTTGTACCCGATCACTGGATTGCGGCTGCCCTTCTTGATGTAGGCCGCCGATCCGTCCGAGAGGCTCAGGACCTTCTGTGTGGACGGTAGCTTCTTTTCGTGAAACACCCGATCATGAGCATACTCAACAACCCGCTTGGCGTCGGCAATATCGCCCCTGATCTGGCTCAATGCCCGCTCCAGAAGCTCCCGGCGAGTGGGAGGCAGTGAATCCATCGACAGGCCCTCTTCAAGATGGCTCAGTTCCCCCGTTAGTGAGTCGGCCGCCTTGCGGCCCCGCTTGAGCAACCGCCGGTAGTGTTTCTTCAGCTTGCCCTTCGACTTCGGTTTGCCCGCGGCCAGACAAATCTGAAACTCCAGCTTGTCCATTCCTGCAGCCAACGCCCAACCCATCCTTTGCGAAAATCCTCCAGCCCGAAGACATGCAACTTCTGACCCAAACGATTGGCCCGCATCAAAAGACCGCTCAGAATCTTCCCATCGGTGGGCCAGCAGCTGTTTGCTTTCACCGAGGTGCTGTCGATCGTCAGCTTCCCGAAATCGTCCCATTGCTCCTGGAGGATAAACCCAATCTGTTTATCAAAGATCAGCTCGCGGGTCCTATGGCTGACCAGGTTCACGTTCTCCAGAATCGTCGTCACCGCCGGCATTCTCAGTCCCCCCTCTGCAAAAATCCGTACAAGCTCATCGACTCGCGCACAAACCGCCGTGCCGGTTTCGTGGTCAACGAACCGCAGAAACCCTCGAATCATCACGAACACGTATACCGCATAAGCCGGCATCCGCGGCCGGCCTGCCCCAAGATTCAATTCAGCAGCCAGAATATTCTCCTCCTCGATGTCCAGCTCCGGCAGCTCCGCTGTGCGCCCTTCAAAGAACCTTCGATCTTCCAATCGAAGTTTCTTCTTCTCACGCGCATGGGCGTCCAGATCCTTCTCGATCGCCTCGATGATTTGCGGCGCGAACCCGGCCAATTCTTCAACTTCATCCAGAAAATCACGGAAATCCGTGTCTGGAACCGGCAGAATGAGGTTGCTAAGGGGCGTCTTATCGCTTTTGTTCTCCTCTGTCGCACATGTTGGCATGTTTAACTCCTTTCTTAATCTTAGGTTGTTAAACACTAGCATGTTGCGACACTTTTTATCAAGCCAAAAAATGATTTTTCTCAAGTTTTTCTTGCGCCTTTTGCGCCTCTTTGCGGCCAATCAGTAGCTTTTCGGATAAGGTCTATCTACCGGAGAAGAGCGCATCGAAAACAAGAAAAAGGTCATTTATTCGATACCTCACTCTGAGATGTGTCTGGACCTGGAGTTGTCTTTGCTGGAAAGCGTGGAATTGATCCGTTGAGAGCGAAAGAGGGGTATTGAGAAGAGAGAACACGGAATTCCTAGCGCAGCAAAGCCGCAACCAAAATGAGGGAAAGAGAAGAACCGGTCTGCCGTACGGCAGACAACGCGAATGGACGCGAATAAAGAGGAAGGCACCACGGATTAAATGTAGGGCTGTTAGCAATGCCGTCCGTGGTGCCGCGGAGTCCCGGTGTGCCGCGAGGATTCGACATCAGATCACGATTGAGGGCACGAGAGGGGGACCTATTCGATCTTCCGTCGTGATCGTAATCGTGATCCAAAATCGAAAGAAGGGAAGGTCGACAGGAGATCACGATTGAGAATCACGATGGGAGAAGGGAGTCGAATCGATCTTCCGTCGTGAATCATAATCGTGATCTGGAATCGAAGGAGGGAAAGATCGACATCAGATCACGATTGAGGGCACGAGAAGAGAGTACTGGGAAGGTGCATCTCTCGTTGTGATCTAAATTCGTTCTTTGTTTGCGGTTACGCCGGGCTGTGAGATCTGCAGACTAATAACCCTTATGCGCATTAACGAGAGTCTGAAAAAGGGATTTACAAACTTCTGTTCCCGGTTGAGTTGAAAAATAACCCTTTTTTCGGTTAGGCGAGTAATCGCAGCCTTTACTGAACTTTTGATCTGGATTGGTGGTCGGTCAGTTTGGTAGTCAGATACAGGAATTGAGTATCAATGACAAAAAAGGAGCGAGGCTCGTATATACTTGAGGAACTGGATCGCGTTTACCCGGAACCGGATATCCCGTTACGCCATAAGGACTCTTACACTCTCTTAGTCGCGGTCGTACTTTCGGCCCAGTGCACAGATGAAAGGGTAAACCGCACGACACCGGACCTTTTCCGATTGGCCGACAGTCCGGGCGCGATGGCCCGCCTAGCTGTCAGCCGCATAGAAAAGGTGATTCGTCCCTGCGGACTGTCCAACAACAAGGCCAAAGGGATCTCGCAGCTTTCTAAGATTTTGACGAGGGACTACGAGGGAAAGGTGCCGGAAAGTTTCGAAGCGTTGGAGGCACTGCCGGGAGTGGGGCACAAAACTGCCTCGGTAATGATGATCCAGGCATTCGGAAAAACGGCCTTTCCGGTCGACACGCACATCCATCGTCTGGCACAGCGCTGGGGGCTTACAAAGGGAAAAAATGTACGGGAGACGGAGGCCGATCTAAAGAGGATTTTTCCCATTGAGAGTTGGAGCAGACTCCACCTTCAGATCATTTACTATGGCCGGGAATTCTGTACGGCACGCGGCTGCGACGGCACCGTCTGCCAGATTTGCCGTGCCTGTTTTCCTCGGCGAAGAAAAGCGGTTGTGACGAATAAGGCGTGAAAAATTGAGAGTCTGCCGAAAACCACCACGTTCTTGCGAACGCGGCTACGAAATTCCGGAAGTCGTTGATATGTGTAGCCGCGTTCGCAAGAACGTGGTCGCGCATGCCGAAACGGCGACTCTTTCACCAGGATCAGATGATAGTCTCAAAATTCCAGAGTCTCAATGTCCTACGGGCTGTGGGAAGTGAGTGGGTAACACACAAATGTGGTCTCTCCCTCTACCCTTCCCTTGTTGCTTCCCGATGACAGAGGAAAGTGAGGAAACCGACGACAATAGAGAATGAAACCAGAGAGACTAAAATTCCGACCACGAACTCAAAAACAAGAAGGGCAGAGAAGGGCGCCAGCAGAGCTAGGATTATTCCCGTCAGAACGAGCGGCGCGCCGCTGTGGGCAAAGTTTATGGCGTAGCCGGTGCCCTTGGAGCGCAGTGGAACGATGATGCGTGGATCCGCAGGACAGTTGTAAACTATCCCAGCGCGCCAGTTGTTTGCATCCGTCCAATGTTTTCTAAGATCTTCTTTATCCATAAATCGCAATCATCACTCTGATAAAGACCACGTTTGCCACGAATAATGTGATTGTTGATACTCCCAGGCGAAAGAGAAGCCTGTTATTCCCGTTTCTAAAACTCCGCACCGCATTCCAGCTGAGAAAGGCCACGAGAAGGAAAATGAAGGTCGTAAGATATGCGAGTGTGCCGTGAAGAACACCTATCGTCCGAGAGTAGGTCATAGCGGAAGGTCGCTCGGACATGCTCATTTCACCAGTCACGAGACCGTAAATACCAAGGCAAAGACCGCCGATTCCAAAGAGACCGTAGACGAATACCATATTTCGGTTTCGGTCGTATAAATCCTCTGACACAGCCTTGTCGCTCATGGTCTCGTTTCCGCAGAAGTCGAGCTGAGGCCCTTTAAGAGTGTCCTTCCAATAGTGTCAATCTCTTCTGCCTCGCTTTCGTGTGTGCGACTCTTCGGGTTTGAAGCTTGAGGAGATTTACCAAGTACCGGCTCGCGGCGCAATTCAGACGGTTTCTCCGGTTCCATGGCGTGGAGGTCATAAACGGTTGCCACTGTGACATTATGTCCCGCCCATTCGTGCGGGAACTGTCTGATGGCTTATTGAAGGAGAAATGTACCGACGGGAAAGTGCGGTATGGAATTCCAAGGCGTTGATATCAAAGATCTTATGTCTGGAGGAGCAATTTCCACGGAAAGTTGCTTTTGGAACAGAACTTGCGAGTGCGTACGTATAGGAACAGGAAAAAAGGAGGAGAAACCAATGAGTATCGACATGAACAGGTTTACGGAAAAGGCCGGGGAGAGTCTGTTGGAGGCGCAAAACATCTCTCGAAAGCGAAATCACCAGACCACTGATGGCTGGCATCTCTTATGGGCGCTTGTTTCGCAGGAATACGGAATGGTCAGGAGCCTTTTGGAGAAGATGGATATTACACCGAACGCGGTGGAATTAGCATTGGAACGAGAGTTGAACAGTCTTCCTTCGGTGACGGGGGACGTGGACACCTCTCGTGTATACATCACCCAGGTCGTGCAGGATGCGATCTCGGTAGCGGAAGGCGCCGCCGGGCGTCTGAACGATCAGTATATCAGCGTTGAGCATATCTTTTTGGGTCTGGTGAAGGCGAAGAGCGAAGCGAAGCTGCAGCAGTTCTTTAGGAATTTCGGGATCGATGAAAAGAAGGTACTCAAGGCCATGAAAGAGGTACGAGGAAATCAGCAGGTGAACTCTCAGAATCCTGAAGCGACCTATGAGGCGCTCGATAAGTATGGGATCGATTTAGTCGAACATGCGAGGCGGGGAAAATTGGACCCTGTGATCGGTCGGGACGGGGAAATTCGCCGGGTTATTCGAATTCTGTCTCGGAAAACGAAAAATAATCCGGTCATGATAGGCGACCCGGGAGTTGGAAAAACGGCAATCGTAGAGGGGCTGGCACAGCGAATTGTGAGGGGCGATGTTCCGGAAGGGTTGAAGGAGAAGACGATATTCGCATTGGACATGGGCGCGTTGTTAGCGGGCGCCAAATTTCGAGGCGAATTCGAAGAGCGCCTCAAGGCGGTCTTAAAGGAGATTAAGGAGAGTGACGGACAGATCATTCTCTTTATTGACGAATTGCACACCATTGTCGGCGCTGGAAAAGCGGAAGGGGCGATCGATGCCGGTAATATGCTGAAGCCGATGCTTGCTCGAGGCGAATTGCACTGTATCGGCGCTACCACGCTCGATGAGCATCGCAGGTACATTGAAAAGGATGCCGCTCTAGAACGCCGGTTTCAGACGGTAATGGTCGACCAGCCGGCTGTGGAGGACACGATTTCCATCCTGCGAGGGCTGAAGGATCGCTATGAAGTGTATCACGGCGTGCACATTCAGGACAATGCACTCGTCAATGCGGCAGTCCTATCCAACCGCTATATTACCGATCGCTTCCTGCCGGATAAGGCGATCGACCTCGTCGATGAAGCGTGTGCTATGATTCGCACGGAGATGGACAGCATGCCGACGGATCTGGACGAACTCAGCCGTCGAGTGATGCAGCTCGAGATTGAGGAAGCGGCACTGAAGAAGGAAAAAGATGATTCGAGCAGGCAGCGTCTGGAAGAGTTACGGAAGGAGTTGGTGGATATTCGAGAGGAAGCCGGGCATCTGCGACGACGGTGGGAGGCAGAAAAAGAGTCGATCGGGCAAGTACAGAAGGTGCGCGAGGAAATCGAGGAGACGAAACTTGCGATGGAGGAAGCGGAGCGCAAATACGACCTCAGCCAGGCCGCGGAACTGCGTCATGGCAGGCTGCCCCGACTCGAGGCACATTTCAGTGAGCTCGAGCAAAGCGAAAAAGATAATGGCTTGATAAAGGAGGAGGTGTCCGCAGAGGAAATCGCCGAGATCGTGTCCCAGTGGTCAGGGGTTCCGATCAATCGCCTGCTGGAAGGCGAGAAAGAGAAATTGCTCCGACTCGACGAAGTCATGCATGAGCGCGTGGTTGGCCAGGATGAAGCTGTTGAGTCCGTCGCTGAGGCGATTCTGAGAGCTCGATCGGGCATCAAGGATCCCGATCGGCCGATCGGGAGCTTTCTCTTCCTGGGACCAACCGGGGTGGGGAAGACTGAGCTGGCGAAGACGCTCGCTGAATCGCTCTTCGACAGCGAGGCTAATCTGGTGAGGCTCGATATGTCGGAGTATATGGAGAAGCACTCGGTTTCACGCCTGATAGGAGCTCCCCCCGGCTATGTCGGTTACGACGAGGGTGGGCAACTAAGCGAAGCAGTGCGAAGGAAGCCCTATTCGGTGATTCTCTTCGATGAGATTGAAAAGGCTCATCCGGACGTATTCAACGTCCTCTTGCAGATCATGGATGATGGAAGGATAACGGATGCACAGGGACACATGGTGGACTTCAAGAACACCGTAGTCATAATGACTTCGAATATCGGAAGTCGCTATCTTCAGGAGGATCTCGCAGGAGATGAAATTTCTGAGTCGACTCGTGAGTCGATTATGACGGAGCTCCGTCAGGTATTTCGGCCGGAGTTTCTCAACCGCATCGACGATACGGTTCTCTTCACGCCGCTCAGTTTAGAAGAAATAAATCAGATCGTGGACTTACAGTTGAAGGAGCTTAACGTTCGGCTCGAGGAGCGACGAGTCACTGTGGAACTGTGTAACGGCACGCGGGAGTGGGTAGCGGAGCGGGGCTACGATCCGGTTTATGGGGCGCGTCCACTCAAGCGGTTTCTGCAAAAGCAGGTGGAAAATCGGCTTGCCCGATCTCTCATCAAGGGTGAAATCGCGGAAGGCGACGTGGTGAGATTTCGAGTTGTTGATGATCGGCTTGTGATGAACTAGGAATCTTCCTAATCCCGGCAAGCCGGGAGCGGCAGGTACCTGTTTAGCCTTTCTGAGGCTGCCCCGGTCTTGTGCCCATAATTACGAAATTGGGTTGGAGAACCCAAAGTAAATGTTATTCAGGCACTTGCAAGATTCTATTGATTACATAGTATGCCAGAATGGAGTTTCAACGATTGTTGTGTGTGGGTTCGTTAGAGGTAGAGAGCTTTTCCTGCAGGTTTGTTTTCAGTTAGAAACTTGTTGAGTATTAATCAGTTACAAAAGCGCTTTGAACGGGGAGTTGATTTCTGGTGGCAATTGAGTAGAAGCGAAGGGAGCTGGAGAAAGTTGGTATTGGCATTGTATGTAAAATAAAGTTTGCAGTTTTGCCTCCTTTCCATACTGTGCCGGTGCATGCAAGAAGAGCTTTCGCGTAAAGAGAGGGAGGTGGTCGAAGCGGTACGGCGGGATCGGGTAAGCACGGTGTGGAGGCTGATGAAGGAGCAGAGGGTGTCGCGGCGAACGGTCTATCGGGCTTTGCAAAAATATGGCCATTACTCCAGTTACAATGCCAATTGTGGCTACCTGAGCTTGAAAGACATTCCGCGCTTTGACGGGGCCGGTTTGTGGCGTTTTCGCAAGGGGCGCTTTTCGCGCCACGGCACCTTGGAGGAGACCGTGGAGGCGGTGGTGGGAGCTTCGCTTTGCGGCTACACGGTGGCTGAGTTGGAGACCCTCCTTGGGGTACGGGTGCACAACCCCATAAGCGTGCTTTGTAGAAAGAAGCGGTTGAGTCGATACTATGAAGGGCGTCACTGCGTGTATGTCTCGGCCGGGGAACAGGGCGGGGCCGAACAGAAAAAGCGGCGGCAAGGGCGAAGAACAGCGGCACAAGTTCAGGCAGGGGACCCCGGGGGCGCTTTGCAGGCAGCTCCCGAAGGGCTCGAAACGATGGTCGTGATCGCTTTGCTGGTCGCCTGTATCGGCCATCCCGAGGCCGGGGTCAAGGAGCTTGTCGAGCTTATGCAAGAGCAGGGAGTAGAGCTGAGCGGGGAGCAAATTGAGCGGGTGATGGCGTTTTACTCGCTCAAAAAAAACCGGACCGATCGCGGTAGCGGAGCTGTTACATGATTTGCGGGCAGAGGCTGAACGGGCCCTGCAAACGGTGGGGGCTGTGCCTGCGCAAACGAGTTATCGCTTCGATGCCCGGGAGGACGAAGAGGGTCCTTCAGAGGTGCGCAAGACCCTGCGCCGCAAGGTGGTCAGTTTCTCCTATGGATGCTTCCAGGCGGTGGAAGTTGTGCGCGAGCAGGGGCAAGGGAGCCACCGCAACAGCTACCGTTCTGCTCGCCTGGAACAGATCGTGCCCTCGCATAGTCGCTACGCTTACGATCTGATTGCCTATGTGGGCAAGCGATGTTTGTGCGAAAGCGCCACCCTCAAAGAGGTGCACAGGGAACTGCGCGAGGGCCCGGGGCAGCTGCAGATTGCTCAAAGCAGCCTCTATGAGATGCAGCAGAAGTTTCTTTTTTATCTGGGTCGGCTGCACGCCGCGGCCGCTCCGGTGCTTAAAGATTACCTGAGCGCTCGCCCTTGCCTGCGCTGGCTGGTGGATGGGACCGTGGAACCGCAGACGCCGGTTTTCTTCGCTGTTCAGGAAGCCGACGAAGGGATCCTTTTGGGCAGCTGGAAAATGCCTTCCGAACAGAGCGAAACGATCAGTGGCTGTTTTGCCCGGGCGGCCCGGGCTTTTGGCCAACCCCACCATGTCTATCATGATTTAAGCGCTCAGATCAGCAAGGCCTGCGAGAGCGAAACCTTCCAGGCCCCCCATGGCGTCTGCCATTATCATTTCGCCCGCAATGTGGGCGAACAGCTTTATCGAAAACCCCAGCAGATGCTCAACGGGCGCTTGCGGCAATTGAAGCTCATGGAGCGCATGCGCGAGCAACGCAAACACATCACCGCAAAGCTCCGTGACGCCCTCCGTGAAAAACACGCCCTCGTCCTGGCCGATTTGCTCACCGCCAAAGCGCTCGCAGTGCCCTTCGATCCCACCCTTGCACGGGAACTGCTCATGGCCCTGCAATTGTGGATTTTGGATTATCCCTGCGACGGTCACCGCCAGGGCTTTCCCTTCGATCCTTACCTGCTTTATTGGCATCGGCGGGTCGTGCGCGCCCATGCCGCCCTGGAGCAGTGGCTTGCCCGCGCTCCTGCCAGTTGCTCTGTTCTGCGAAGCTTCTTTCATCTTTCGACCGGGTTGAAGCAGTATCTGGCTGATGCCCTCGTCATCGAAGCCGCTACTATCTATGAAAACGCTTTTTGCATTTTCAGCGCTTTGCGCGATGCCCTTTGGCTCAGCGCCAGCGGCCCCTGCCCTTTAAGCGACCCTTATCTGTTGCAAGCAGGACAAGCCGCTGAGCTCACCGAGGCTCTCCAGTTGCTGCGTGCCCAATATCGCCAAAAAGGCGCCTCCCTGACCAACCCCTCGAAAGCCAAACTCTACCGCACCGTGGTCACTCATCTGGACAAATACTGGCAGCGGCTGCTTCCCCCACCGGCCCATCCAGACAGCGTACGCACGACCAATGAGCTGGAAGGCACCTGGCGCACCTCCAAGCGCAAACGCCGTCAAACCCACGGGCGCAAAAATCTGACGCGCGACTTTGAAGCGCTCCCCGAAGAATACATGCTCCTGGCCAACTTACACAATCCCCGCTATGTGGAGCTGGTTTTAGGCAGTATCGATAATCTGCCCCAAAAGCTTGCCCAGGCTGCACAGAAAGCACCCCCCTTCAGTCACTGGCGGGCGAACAGAAAAACCCTCGCCGTGGGTCGATTGCCCAAAAAGCTCCTGCGAAAAGAAAACTTCCTTGAGGAACTCTTCGAAGTCTGTAATCGCCAGGATCAATCCTTAAACCCGCAACCCCATCGGATTGCCTCCTGACAACGACTCCAGTGCCCTCCCTCTGCTCCCCATTTTCTTCATGCTCTAACTAGAGAACTCCACGCAATTTGCGTGCCAACCGAAATTCAGAACGATGGGTCTTGTGCCGGGGTGGCGCGCGGTCCTACACACGGTGATAATCGCTTTTACCGCCGGTCTTTTCAACGAGGCGCACCGACTCGATGACGATGGCCTTGGATACTGCCTTGCACATATCATAGACGGTCAGGGCGGCTACACTGACGGCGGTCAGGGCTTCCATCTCTACCCCGGTTTTGTGATGCGCTTTGGCGACGCAATCGATGATCAGGCGGTTAACGTCAATCGGCTTGATCGTAATCTTGCAGTCCTCAAGGGGAACGGGATGGCACAGAGGAATCAATTCGTGCGTCCTCTTCGCAGCCATCACCCCGGCAATAATCGCGGTCTGAAATACCGGTCCCTTTCTACTTAACAATTCGTCCCCTTCAAGCAGGGCCATAATCTCGGCGTTGAGCAGGACAACCGCCTGGGCATGCGCCATCCTTGCGGATACGTCTTTGTGCCCGACGTCCACCATTTCCGGCTGGTTCTCGGGATTTATGTGCGACAAGTCAGGCATGCCAGGAATCTGATGGTGTTTCTCTATCAAATATATCAGGAGTTCAAGAACTGATACGAATGCCCGTAAGGGTTGTAGGAGCGGGTTTATCCCGCGATCGAGCAAGTTCGCATCGAGGCATAAAGCCTCTCCTACAACCTATTGACGGTGATCAATGTTCCCTATCTGAGTCGGCCAGCGGTCGTGATCCAGCCGTCAGAATCCTACAGCCACCGATAATATCTGGCGACATAGCCTTCCGGAAAGTCATCGCGATCCTCAGCGAGCAGTGCGACAAAACCAGTCGTCGGCACGATGGAGGCGAAGTCTCCGGAATTTTTTGTCGGACGAGGAGAGGCAGAGACCAGGCCGGTATCACTCGCACCTGCGATGACGGGAAGAAAGCACATCAAGGGAGGCCTGAATGTGTATGGCTGATCCAGAACCGCCCATTGGGGAGAGGAATCTTTCAGGCCATGCATCTGTTCCAGAGCGGGAACGACATAACGATGAAAACAGGTGAGCGTGGAGAGGGGATTACCGGGGAGCGCAAAGACGGATGCTCCCCCCTCCATCCGGCCGTACCAGAATGGTTTACCGGGTCGCTGCCGAACCCCCTGGAAGTGTTTCTCCACTCCCAGTTTCTCCAAAACCGCGGGTACATAATCGAATTTACCTTTTGAGATTCCTCCACTCAACAGAATCACATCTGCCTTCATCATCAATTCGGACAAGGTGGATTCAATCACTTCGGGATCGTCTTCCAGATGCACATTCATCACATCCTCGACACCCAATGCCGCCAAAGCGGCTGCGAGGGCGAAATTGTTCGACTGGCGAATCTGATAATTGTCCGGATCGGCATCCACGGGAACCAACTCATCTCCCGTTGAGACGATACCCAGACGCACCTGCCGGGTTACACTGAGATGCGATTTTCCACAGGACGTCGCCACGGCAACTTCTTTCGCGGTCAATCGAACTCCCGGTTGGACTAATTCAGCACCAACAGGAAAGTCGCTGCCCCTCTTGTGGACAAACTCACCAGCTTTCGGTTCGAAACCCTCAATAACCGCTGCCATCCCATTTTCGATCGATACTTCTTCGTAGGGAACCACGCAATCGCACCCTTCAGCCATGACGGCGCCGGTCATTATTTCGAGACAGTCCCCCTCTCTCTCCAGACTTAACGGCGGTACACCTGCCGCCTGTAGACCGGCCACCTTGAACTGTCGGATTCCTTTCTTCCATCCCTCGATGGAGAATGCGATACCATCCATCATCACCCGGTCGAAGGGCGGCAAGTCGCGATCAGCCACTACCCATTCGCGCAGAACGCGCCCGACGCCCTTCTGAAACGGGACCGTCTCGGTCGGCAAGATCCCGGTATTCTTCCTGATGATCTCTTCTGCCTCAAATGCGCTTATCATCGCCTTATACTACAAACTCGAGGAGGCCTATTATCTCAAGAAGAAATCCACCGCCACTCCCGATTGCAATGGACAGAGGGATGGAAGATGCTATGAATTATAGGTAGGATGCCAAGGGATAAAGAAACCAGCTACTACGTGTTTAACGAAGCCCCGCGTAAGTCGAAAGGTCCGTTGCCGCTTGCGGTCTTGACAGAGATGGCCGAGGTCCAAGCCATAAATCCGGAAACCCTCGTCGCGAATGAAGAAGAATTTACCACGGAATCGAGAAACCCGCTGAT
This sequence comes from Candidatus Moanibacter sp., assembly GCA_965215885.1. Taxonomy (GTDB): domain Bacteria; phylum Verrucomicrobiota; class Verrucomicrobiia; order Opitutales; family UBA2987; genus CBDCEW01. The sequence goes on along the minus strand of CBDCEW010000097.1, from coordinate 10,829 downwards.
TGATCATGCCTTTCTTATTTAACTCTCAATCTCGTCCAGTCTTCTGCGCTACGAACTCGGAATTGAAGGCAGGTTACACAGGATTCCATCCGTGGTACTGCGGAGCCATCCGTGGGCCACTCTTCCTCTCTTATTCCTCTTCGTTTCTCTCCGTTTCCTTCTGTCCTTCTGCCTTGTAGATTGCTCGCTCGTCCAGAATCGCTCAGATTTGAAAGGCAATGCCAACGAAGAATTCACCCAAGGACACCATGGCGAGGCCGTTGCGGGACCTGCGCATATCGGTCATCGACCAGTGTAATCTGCGCTGCACCTACTGTATGCCGGCGGAGGTGTTTGGGCCGGACTATGCGTTTCTGAAAAAAGATCAGCTTCTCAGTTTTGAAGAGATCTGCCGGTTGGCACGCCTTTTTGCAGATTTGGGAGTGCATAAGATACGGCTCACAGGAGGCGAACCTCTTTTGCGCCGGAATCTTCACCTTCTCATCGAATCACTTCGGGAGAACGAGGGCATCGATGATATCGCGCTGACTACAAATGGGATAATGCTTCCCAATTTTTCCGAAGCTCTCAAAAGGGCCGGCCTGAACAGAGTAACGGTAAGCCTGGATGCGCTCAGTGAAGACATTTTTGCAAGAATGAACGGCCGCGCTGTCTCCGTCGAAAAGGTGCTGAGAGGTATTGAAGCGGCCGCCACTGTCGGCCTCCCGGTAAAAGTCAATATGGTTGTGCAAAAGGGTATGAACGACAGGGAGATTCTCCCCATGGCCCGATTCTTTCGCGAGAAGGGACATACCCTTCGATTCATCGAATTTATGGATGTAGGCAACCACAATGGTTGGAAGATGGATCAGGTGTATTCTTCGAAGAGGATTGTGGAAGAGATCGACGCGTCCATGCCGATGGAACCGCTCGAGGCAAACTATCGAGGTGAGGTTGCCAAGCGCTATCGCTATATCGGCACGAATGTGGAAGTCGGGTTCATCTCTTCCGTAACCCAACCCTTCTGTTCCCACTGCACCAGAGCCCGGCTTTCAGCGGATGGTCTTCTCTATACTTGCCTCTTTGCCAACCAGGGTTGGGACCTGAAGGAAATGCTGCGAGGGGGGGACTCCGATGATCTAATCTTCAAGACGCTATGCGGAATCTGGGGAAATCGAACCGATCGTTATTCCGAACAACGCAGCGAGATACTAAAAAAACACCTCCACCCACTCAAGGTGGAGATGTCCTATATCGGCGGGTAGTTAGAACGCATGGATTGCTTCGTCGTTCTTCCTCGTCCCGCTCGGCGGGAACAGGCCTCTGACGTAGGAACGAATGTGTGTCCTGTAGCCGGGACCGCAAAGGCCCGGAGTGTCTGCCTGTGGATGGGTATTGCCCGCTAGGCAGTAAGCGACCGGGCCGACCTTGTAGCGCAAAGATGCCGACCGTGATATGATTATGGGATGGGAGAAAAAACGAGAGGGCGGACACGGTCGAAGCGAATCGTTCGACGAAGTCGGCAGGAGCGCAGGCGACTGATAAGCGCATACCGTCGCAGCAATCAGACGCAGAGGGCGTTTGCCCAGCGGCACGGTATCAAGTATATGACCTTTATGGGATGGCTGCGCAAGGACCGGGCCGGGCACAGAAGCAGCGGGGTAAAATCGGCGGGGGCGCGGTTTGCCGAAGTTACGGTGCAGAGCAGCGCGGTCACGGAGGATCGGATCGAGATCGTCTTAGGGGACCCGATACGGGTGGAGGTGGACTGCGGTGTTGCGGTGGAACAAGTGGCGAGTCTGGTGAAGGCGTTGAGGGAATCGGGATGCTGAGCTTACCGGGAACGATGAAGGTTTTCCTGGCCGTGGGAGTAACGGATCTGCGAAAGAGCTTTAATGGTCTCTACGCCCTGGCGGCCAATCAGCTCAAGGAAGACCCGTTGAGCGGAGCGGTCTTTGTCTTCTGCAATCGCAGCCGGGACCGGGTCAAGATTCTGTATTGGGACGGCACGGGGTTATGGGTTTTCGCAAAGCGATTAGAGAAGGGTCGGTTCAGCTGGCCGCAGGGAGTGGACTTGAAAGATCAGAAGCTTCCATTGCGCCCTGAAGCGTTGAGCATGCTCTTGAATGGGATCGACCTGAGGGAGGGGAAGATGCGGCCCTGGTATCAGCGTTAGGTCAAAAAAAGTGATTTTTTGAAAAAGTATTGCTTTTCTTATTACCGTTAGTTTAGTATTGTTTTCATGCCTGAAGTCGAGGTTTTGCAAACAGAGCTGGAGCAACTCCGAGAGGAGAATCGGCTTTTACGTCAGAAGATCGGCTGGCTCATTAAGCGCTACTTTGGAGGCAACCAAAGCGAGCGGATCGATCCGGGACAGCTGGAATTGCTCCTGGCCGGGCTGGAGCAGGCCGAGGAAAACAAACCCGCTGAGCAAACGGCAGAGCCACCACCCGAGCCGAAGGCGCGCAAAGGAGCTGGGGCGAGGCGACAGCGTCTGCCCGAGCACCTGGAAGTCGAAGAGATCGTAATCGAACCCGAAGCGGTGAAGGTTGAACCGCAAAAGTGGCGGTTGATCGGTGAGGAAGTCACTGAAGAGTTAGATTTGCTCCCGGCCCGATTTATCAGGCGGCGCTATATACGGCGCAAATATGTATCTCGCGAAAAGCCCCAGGAACCTCCCGTGCTGGCGCCATTACCATCGCGGCTGATTGAAAAAGGGATCCCTGGGGTGGGGCTTTTGGTGCACATATTACTGAGCAAATACGTCGATCACCTGCCGTTGTATCGGCAGGAGAAGATTTTCCGGGAACGCTACGGAGTAAGGGTGGCGCGCCAGAGCATGCTCGATTGGATCCACCAGGTAGCGCAATGGCTAAAACCCATCTACAACTACATGTGCTTACAATTGTTCGAGGGCGGTTACATCCAGGCGGACGAAACGCCCATCCGCTACCTGGATCCGGACGCAGGCAAGAAAGAGGGCTGCAGGAAAGGATACCTGTGGGTCTACGGGCGACCCGGCGGCGAGGTGCTCTACGACTGGCACACAGGCCGTGGGGTAAAATGTCTCGAGCAGTTCCTCAACGGATACGAAGGGTTGCTCCAACCCGACGGTTACGCAGCCTATGGCAGTTTCGCCCGGGAGCATAACGGGATTACCCTGTTTGGGTGCTGGGCACACCTGCGACGCAAATTTGTGGAGGCGATGGATGAGAATCCGAAGCTGGCCGGCTGGGTGGTGCGGCAGATCCACAATCTCTACAGAGACGAGCGCCATCTGCGCGAACAGCGGGCCGGTCCCGCCTTGCGCGAAGCCTACCGGAAAAGCCATGGTCGGATGATCGTGGAACGCTTGGGCAAAGCCTTGCCTATACTCAAACGGCGGGCCTTGCCGCGGAGCAAAATGGGTGAAGCCGTTGAGTATGCTCTGAACCAGCGGGAATCACTCAAGCGCTACCTCGAGCATGGCAAGGCTGAAATCGACAATAACCTCATTGAGAATGCTATCCGGCCGACCGCCCTGGGAAAGAAAAACTGGATGTTCATCGGCCACCCCAAGGCCGGTTGGAGAAGCGCCGTAATTTACTCGATCATTGAGAGTTGCCGGCGGCACGCAATTGAACCATCCGCTTACCTCACTGACGTCCTCAAAAGATTGCCGGACATGAACATCACCGAGATCGCCGAACTCGCTCCGGCGAATTGGAAGCCGACCCGAACAGGCGAACCGCTCGCAGCCTCTTGAACCCGGACACTGCCGGGATCCTCGCGCATGCCGCGATCCATAGGGCAGTTCACCGGTCGTTTACGCTAGGCACGCGAAAAGGAGCGCGAAAGGGGAGGATAGAGCAAGAGCAACGGATTCAAGGACGGCAACGGATGCGGTGTGTCTCGTTAAGAAAGCTTCGTCGAATCGAAAGCAGCGAAGCATCCTCGCAGTTCGTCGTCGTAATGGTAGTCGAATGTCGAAAAGACAAGATCGACATGAGATCACGATTGCAGAGGGAAAACCTGTTCGATCTTCCTGCCACACCATCCCGCTCGGCAGAGCGATTAGGAATATGTCGGTGGTCGAATCACCCGCAACGCACCATCGCACCGAGATAGCGGAATATCTCCGAGAATTCCAAATGCTAACACCGACAGATTCCTACCCGGCAAAAGTAAGCCCGAAATAGTTGAGCAACCAAAGCTCCTTCCAAAAACGGTAGCGGCCCTCCCAGGTTATGCGGCCAAACTCCTCATGGAGGTGTCTGGGAAATAAAATCCCTCGTTTCGTATTGATCCTTTCCAGGATCCTTTTTTGATCGTTGAGATCCAAAAGGGGATCCTCGTCCCATGCGACGAAGGTCTCTGGAAAACTTTCCATGCGTCTTAAATGGCGTTTCAGAAGGAGGGGAAGGGAGCGAGTCCAAGGCCTGCGTTCAACCGACCAGTTTTCCGGATAAAAGCCCCCAAAGGGGAGAAAGAGATTATCGGTAATGAGACGGGAGCCTTGCGCGGTTTGGGAAATTAGATTGAAACAGACGGCCACATCCTGGTTGCGATAGGGGAGAAAGAGAACCTGGACACGAATCGTAGCCCCTTCATTTTCGTATACCGATATTCGCAATATAGCCTCTTCGCTGATTTCAGCCTTGAACGCGTTAATGCGCTTGAACCCATAATCCCGAATCCATTCGCGAAGGCCGATAAAGCGCCTATCCGCCGGCCATCCATCCCCCGAGTCATTGGTGTCGTAGTTCGGAAAAAGGGGTACTTCGCTCTTACTCCAGGCGGCGATAGCGAGCCAATTGTATAAGGTCTCGAGAAGAAACCAGAGCAGAAAACAGAAAGCCGCCAAGACCCAGTAGGGACGTGTACTCCACTCGAATACAAACACGAAATACGGCACTGCCAGGGAAATAGCCATCCACCTTGCCCAATGAAATAAAATGGCCGCAACCGGAGAAATCGATAACCGATGGAGGATAAAAAGGAGCAGTAGAGTAAAGACTGCCAGAATCAGATCGTGAAACTCCATGGGATAAGCAATTCCCGAAAAAGGCCAGGAATCTGTCGGACTCAGGGTGCGACAGGCTCCTGGCAGCTCCTTCTCAAGTCAAACGCAAAGGCATAATAACGCAAAGAAAACTCTCTGTCGTTCGAACAACACCGGGGCTCAATTCATCCTTAAATTCGAAAATAATCTCATCTTTAGTTTGGGCGCGCAAAGGGTGCATAAGAAATTCAGGATTAAACGCGACCGATACATCAGGCCCGTCGTATTGCACCGCGATTGCTTCGTGAGACTCGCCATATTCCGGGCTAGAGCCGGAAACCTCCAGGAGATTCTCGTTAATTCGAATCTTGACCGAGTTGTTTTTATCGCTCGTAACCAGGGCCGCCCGCTTCACGCAATCGAGCAGCAGCTCGCGTTCGACTTTGATATGTTGTTCCGTTTCTCTCGGAATCACCTGCCGATAATTCGGATAATTTCCCTCCACTACCTTGGAGACGAGGTAGGTCCCCCCGATCAATCCGCTCGCTTGTTCATCGCCCTCGGTATCAAACTCAAATGCAACCTGACGATCGCTGAAAGCGATTCTCACTTCCTTGCCTTGACCGACCAGGCGTTCAACTTCCCCAACAGTTTTGGCGGGCAGAATTAGATGCCCAACGTTATCATCCGATACATCCATTTCGTTGCTGATCACCGCCAGGCGGCGCCCATCGGTCGCGGCCAAGGTCAACTTTCCGTCGTCGAAGTTGAAGAAGACACCATTCATAATATAACGGGTCTCGTCAGTGCTCTGGGCATAGGAAACGCTCTTAAGCATCTGTGCCATATCCGCCTGGGACAGATTGAATGCGTGGTCATCGGTGAATGTGGGAAGCGCGGGAAACTCATCCTCACCGATGCCCATCATGCGAAAGTGAGACCCACCCGAAGTGATTTTGGCCTGATATTTGGGTGAGGTTTCAACCTCAACTTCGAGGTTCGGCAACTCGCGGACTATCGTAGCTAACTTTCGAACCGGTAGAGTGATGCCGCCTTTTTCACTAATACTCGCTTTTATCTTACACCGTATTCCGAGATCGAGATTGGTGGTGGTGAGCAAGATGGCATCATCTTTCGCCTGAATGAGCACATTGCTTAGAATAGGCATGATGGCTCGAATTCCCACGACATTTAATACCTGCTGAAGACCCTGGCTAAAATGTTCCCTGTTAATACTGAACTTCATGAGCAATGTCCTAGTAAGAGCGGAAGGAGAGATACTGACAACAGTTATGTACTAAGAAGAGAGATAAATAAATATACATTCTTATTATTATCCTCTGTTAACAGATCGCATAAGGAATTCAATCTCTTATTGGGCAGCGTCTTAGGACACCTAAAGAGCGTGAAGAGTAGAAGCAGAAGTCTGGAAAAGTTTTTCAGTTCTGAATAAGAACAGGCTTCTTCGGGGGTTATTCACTGGGTATTCTGCAATTCACCAGTCTCCTCGGGTAGATCTTTTTTGGCAATCGGGGCTGAATTTGAGGGAGCGAGGTATTGGTCGGATGCGACCTCAGCGGTGCTGGTTTTAGGCTTCTCTGCTTCCCTTTGGAAATGACGGAAGATACCATAGAAAATGTAACCTAGAAAAAGTAGAGCGAGGGCTATGGAGCGAAAGAGAAAAATAAACCCAAGGCCGACGAAGAGATAAATAAATGTTCGGAATTTCGTCTTAGTCTGCCAGTCAATATTCTTGAAACTGGGATAGGGAATATTGCTCACCATGAGGAAGGCAATAAGGAGCAGGAGGATGGGAAGGAATATGGCCCAGGCTCTAAGATCGTGACTGTTAAGAAGGAGAACGAGAGACGCGATCATTCCCGCCGCCGCGGGAACCGGCAGCCCCTGAAACTCACCGGTATCCTTTGAGGCTTCCTGAAGAAAGAGAGGGTGTGAGATAACATTGAATCGAGCTAACCTGACGGCTGCACAGAAGAGGTAAATGAAACTTATGAGCCATCCCACTTGTCGGAAAAATGGATACGAATCGGTTGGCGACAGGATTAGAAAAAACACCATTAAGGAAGGCGCCATCCCGAAGGAGACGATGTCGGCAATAGAGTCGAATTCCTTGCCGAAAAGGGATTCCCTTCCACCCAGGCGCGCGAGTCGGCCATCAAGGCCGTCGAAGATCACAGCCGCAAGTATGAACCAAACTGCTTCCGTATAGAGTTCCTTGGCGAGAGCTTCATTTAGAAAGGGACCGGAGGTGGCATATTTTGCCTGGATGCACCGAATGACGGCAAGAAATCCACAGAAGAGATTTCCCGCTGTCATTAAGTTGGGCAGAAAGTAGATCCGAGAGGCTTCCGTGACATCCGAGAACCGATTCGAATAATCTTCTCTTTCATCAACGCGCATTTTTGCTATCTTTTGAGACTCTCAAGATACTTCCAGAAAGACCGGTGCTGTTCGATCATCTGTTCTTCTGAAACAGGAAGTTTGGTGCGGAAGATAAAGTCGGTTAAGGAGTTCCTGTGGAGAAAGTAGTGGCTGTAAAGATTGTCCTCATTTACTTCAAAGTAGATGCGATACGCGCCCGCTCTCAAGCGATAAAAAGTAACTCCCCCGCGGCTGAATTTGCCTAATGGTTCACGCGGATGTGCGAGCTGCTCTCGCGAGAGACTGCCGATCGTATCCACAAGCTTAAGTTGCTCATTCAATCCCAGCTTATTGAGTTCGGCCATACTCTGGTTACTGAAATTTACCTGGAACATTATTCCCACCTAGGAATCTGTCGGACTTACAATTACTGACATCCTCGTGTCGCAGATGTCATTGTGACAGGTCGACATTCCGACCCAGATGAGACCGACAGATTCCTCTGAAGAAAATGAAACTGAATTTTGGGGATGCGTTGACTCACTTTATCTTTTCTTGACCTAGAAGGTGCATGACTATTACCGGGAAAGAGACAATGTGCCCTGGTGCACGCATTGAGAGCATTCTTGGAGTTCGCTTCCACCAAAATTCAGTTTCATTTTCTTGTCTCTAGCAGCCTGTCGGAAAGAAATCTGGCAACTCCCGGGGAAACGGCATCCAGTCCGACAGGCTGCTAGCGAAGCAATTCTCAACAGATTCTGCAACTTTTAAAAAATCTCGTGGTTTTAAGAATTCGCTTAGAGAACAGGCAAAATTGCCAAAAGCAAAAAGGAGGAAACGATGAACAATGAAGATCATGGACTTTATGTCATTCTAACTATCGCCGTGACGGCGATCTTTCTCAGCGTCTCAAACTCCCTATCGGGGCAGGAGAATGTTCAGAAGGAGGCCGATCGACCGGCGCACAAGCGCTTTCTGGAGCGGTACGATACGGACGGAGACGGTGTAATATCCGATACCGAGAAGGAGACTGCCAAAGAAGCAATGCGGGGCAGGGGAGGTCGCAGAGGGTCCGGTAGCCGCGAGGACTTCAGAAAACGGTTTGATACAGATGGGGATGGTGTCCTTTCCGAGGAGGAACGATTGGCTGCCAGAGAAAAAATGAAGGAGCGGGGTGCGAAGAGGAGAGAGGACGCGTTACGTCGTTTTGACGCCGACGGAGATGGGGAACTCTCGGAAGGGGAGCGAGCGGAAGCGCGAAAGCATTGGGAGGCTGATCGACCCCGCGGTGGAGATGGTGGACGTCGGGGTGGACGTCGCGGGCCGCCTCGTGAGCAGATGTTGCGGCGTTTCGATACGGATGGTGACGGTGTCCTATCCGATGATGGGCGGTCGGCGGCCAGGGAGTCGATGGAGAATCGAAGGGAGAAGTTTTTGGAGGAGTTTGATACTGACGGAGATGGAATTCTCTCCGACGATGAGCGTGCTGAGGCGAGGGAAGCGATGCAAAGCCGCAGACCCGACGGAGCCTTTTGAAGCTAAAGAAACACCGATAGTATACAAGAGGAGAGCGGTTTGGAGTATTCCAGACCGCTTTTTTCTTTAACTTCCTGCAGGAATCTGTCGGACTCTGAGTCCGTACGTGTTTAGCGCGATAGCTTATGGTCTTAAAGTTCTTGCAAGTTTATTCGCCGTTCGGGGACCCCTTGCTTCCAACATCGAACCAAGGCATTTGCCATCACGCCAAACACGTACCAGAGTCCGGCAGATTCCTGGTAAGAAAATGAAATTCCTTTTCCTCATCACATTGGCTTTGTTTCCGTCAGTTGCATTCGGTCAGCCTGCGGAAGGAACGGGCGATTCCTGGGAAGGAATTAGAGCATACCTCGATATAGCAGTTTTTGGGGATTTTACGATAGGCGAACTTGGGATGAGTTTCGCTATCATCCTGCTTACTTTCGTTTTCCGGAACATCCTGACAAAGGTCTTTTTCGCGGGACTGAAGTCGCTGGCAGCGCGAACGAAGGCTGAATACGACGACCGCTTGCTCGATGCGTTCGAGAAACCGGTATCATGGTTTATCCTCATTTTAGGGATCTTTCTGGCGATCGGTATCTTACCTCTTGAGCTCGAGCTGCAGGAGTTCCTCAACAATATTTTTAGGGGGCTCAGCATGCTGCTGGCATTTTGGGCGGTGCTGCGTGTCCTCGATGTAGTGGCCGATGTGCTCATCGACATTACGGGAAGAAAAGACAGCAGTATTTCCGCGTTTATTCCTCTCCTGCGCAAAGCGACTCGAGTGTTCGTTATTGTTGTAGGCCTGGTCATGGTGATTGATAACCTCGGGTATTCTGTGGGCGGCATAATTGCTACTCTTGGGATTGGCGGCGCAGCCTTCGCTTTTGCCGCAAAAGATACTATCGCCAACCTCTACGGATCTTTAGCGCTCGCCATGGACCGGCCTTTTAAGGTGGGTGATTGGATAATGATCGGCAATAGTGTCGATGGCGATGTCGAAGAAATCGGGTTGCGTTCAACCAAGGTTCGAACCTGGCCGAAAACGGTCCTTTCCATCCCCAATAATATCCTTGCCAATGAGATTATTAATAACTGGTCGAGGATGCCGAAACGACGGGTCAAGCAGATTGTCGGCGTTACTTACGAAACCAGCCCGGAAGACGTCGCCGGACTCGTGGAAGACATTCGCGGCATCCTGCGTGAGGACGAGGGTGTCAACCAGGAATTTATCCTCGTCAACTTTATTGAATTCGGTGCCAGTTCCCTCGATATTCTTGTCTATTATTTTACGACTACGACCGCCTGGCTGGAGCACATGGATATTCGCGAGCGAATAAATCTGAAAATCATGCGCGCCGTGGAAGCGCGGGGATCTTCCATGGCCTTTCCCACCCGCACACTCTACCTTGAAGGAGATGTCGCCAGGGGGGTGGCAGGTCTCGAGACAGACGGTAGCTTGCCCGGAGATAGCGGTCCGGTGACTCCACCGTAACCGACGTGTTTAGCGTGATTGCCAATGCCTAAGTTCGTTCTATGGAGCAAGGGGTCAAGCCTGAATGGCACTAACTTAAGGAATCGTTACGGTGATCACCGATGTTCCCGATTCGGCTTACGTTCGTCGTAGGAAGCTCGCTTGCGAGCGATTCTTGCTTTAAGTTAGTGCCATTCGGGTCAAGCCTTAGTTTGGAATACAAATGAAAAGCGCCCTCCCGATCGAGATTACCGGTATCTACCTTTCGAGCGGTCATGACTTTAAGGGGCACCACGGAGGACCGCGGGGAGAGCACGGTGTCGAGGATGTAGAGGAAGCGGAATGTGTCGCGGGTATGGGTCTCAGAGGCGATCGCTACTTTGGCCATGCGGAAAACTTCAAAGGGCAGATTACGTTTTTCGATTGGTCTGTTCTGGATAGGATTCGAAACGAACTTAATCAAAGGGACCTCCACCCATCGGCGATGCGTCGAAATGT
>CBDCEW010000096.1:0-129400 GCA_965215885.1 Candidatus Moanibacter sp. | reverse complement strand
TCTCCCCGTTCATCATGGATTCAACGATATGGGGAGGCCCCTCCATCACTTTGTTAATGGTTTCCGTGGCGATGCCCGCCTCCCTGAGATGGGCGGCCGTTCCACGGGTCCCCACCAGTTGGAACCCCATTTGCGCCAGTTTTCGCGCCACGGTCACGATTTTTGCTTTGTCACGATCGCGTAGGGAGATGAAGGCGCGCCCCCTCAAAAGGCAGTTTCACGCCGGCGCCCAATTGGCTTTTGGCGAAGGCCATGGCAAAATCGCGATCGATGCCCATCGCCTCTCCGGTCGATCGCATCTCGGGCCCAAGGAGGATATCGACATCGGGAAAACGGTTGAATGGGAAGACCGCTTCTTTCACCGCGACATAGGGCATCTCGTCCGCACGTTCCGCCAACCCGAAATCGGCAAGCTTTCCCCCGACCATCACTTTTGAAGCGATCTTCGCAATCGCTACTCCCGTCGCCTTGGCGACAAAGGGAACTGTCCGGCTCGCTCTCGGGTTGACCTCCAAAACGAAAATCTCCCGGCCCTTTACCGCGAATTGGACATTCATCAGACCCCGTACTCCCAATGCCCTCGCCAGCATCACGGTCTGCTCTTCAATCTGTCCGACGATTTCCGCGTCAAGCGAACGGGGCGGCAGCGAACAGGCGCTGTCCCCCGAATGCACCCCGGCTTCCTCGATGTGCTCCATCACACCAGCGATATAGACCTGCTCCTCACTGTCGCAGAGGGCATCGACGTCAACCTCAATCGCATCCTGCAGGTAGGTGTCGATCAATACGGGGTTCTCACCGGCTACCCGGACCGCTTTTTCCACGAAATGGAGCATCGAGGCGTGGTCGTGAACGATCGCCATGGCGCTTCCGCCGAGCACATAGGAAGGCCGGACAAGGACCGGAAACCCGAGCCGCCTGGTCTCCCGGATCGCTTCCTCGACGGAGTAGGCGATCCCGCTGGGTGGTTGCTTGAGTCCCAATCTGTTGAGGAGGGCCTGAAAGCGTTCGCGGTCCTCAGCGAGGTCGATGGCATCGGGGCTCGTTCCGAGGATCGGAATTTCCGCCTCTTCGAGCCGCTTAACTAGCTTGAGGGGAGTTTGTCCTCCGAACTGGACGATCACCCCAAGCAATTTTCCCTCCGCCTTTTCCCGGTGGACGATTTCAAGCACGTCTTCCTCGGTGAGCGGTTCAAAGTAGAGCCGGTCTGATGTGTCGTAATCCGTTGAGACGGTTTCCGGATTACAGTTCACCATGATTGTTTCGTAACCGGCTTCGCGAAGCGCATAGACGGCGTGCACACAGCAATAGTCAAATTCGATCCCCTGGCCGATACGGTTCGGCCCTCCCCCGAGAATGATCACCTTTTCCCGCGCCGAGGGCGCCGCTTCGCAGGCCCCACCTGTGCCGGTCCCCACTCCTTCGTAGGTCGAGTACATATACGGAGTGAGAGAAGGAAATTCGGCCGCGCAGGTGTCCACCCTCTTAAATACCGGGCGCACCCCGAGCTTCTCGCGCAGGCGCGATACCGACAACTCATCGGTTCCCGTAATTTCGGCCAGCCGTGAATCGGAAAATCCCATCATCTTCACCCTCGCAAGAGCGTATGCGTCCCCGGGTAAGCCATCCTTTCTTAAGGTGGATTCCATGTGCACGATTTCCTCGATGCGTTCTAGAAACCAGCGGTCGTATTTGCACACCTCTTGAATTTCCTCGATGCCAATACCGTGCCGGATCGCCTGGGCAATGAGGAGCGGCCGATCCGGCCTGGAGGGAGAAAGGGCCTTGATCACGGCCTTGCGGTCCGGAGCTCCTGGAATTTCCGCCTCGTTTAATCCGGTCAGTCCGATCTCCATGGAGCGCAGCGCTTTCTGAAAAGATTCGTGAAAGTTTCGGCCGATGCTCATCGCTTCCCCAACCGATTTCATCGAAGTCGTCAGATTCGCTTCGGTCATCGGGAACTTTTCGAACGCGAAACGGGGCATTTTCGTTACCACGTAGTCGATCGTCGGTTCAAAACTCGCGGGCGTGACCCCGGTGATTTCATTCTGCAGTTCGTCGAGGGTGTATCCCACCGCAAGGAGCGCCGCCACCTTGGCGATCGGAAAGCCTGTGGCCTTGGACGCGAGGGCCGAGGACCGGCTGACCCTGGGATTCATTTCGATTACCATCACCCGGCCGTCCTCGGGATGTACGGCGAATTGAACATTCGATCCGCCCGTGTCCACCCCGATTTCGCGAAGAACCGCTATGCTGGCGTTACGCAGAATCTGGTATTCCTTGTCTGTTAGTGTCAGCGCCGGGGCCACCGTAATGCTATCCCCCGTATGCACACCCATGGGGTCAATATTCTCGATGGAGCAGACGATAATACAGTTGTCCGCGTTGTCCCTGACCGCTTCCAGTTCGTACTCTTTCCAGCCGAGAACGGATTCTTCGACGAGGACACTACCGACGGGACTCGCCGCGAGGCCTTTCAATACAATTTCGTCAAATTCGTGTTGTTGGAAAGCGATTCCGCTACCGGTGCCGCCCAGCGTAAAACTCGGGCGGACAATCGCCGGCAGGCCGATCGTTCCGATAAATTGGCGGGCTTCCGATAGCGAAGTGACAAGCCCGCTCTTGGGGCACTGCAGACCAATTCGCTCCATAGAGTCGCGAAAAAGCTCACGGTCTTCGGCCTTCTCGATGGCCTCCGCTCGTGCGCCGATCAACTCCACCCCCAGAGCCTCCAGGGTGCCATCGCGGTGCAATTCCAGCGCGGTGTTCAGGCCCGTCTGCCCGCCCATCGTAGGCAGGATCGCATGCGGCCGCTCCCGTTCCAATATTTTCGCTACAACCTCGGGCTTAATCGGTTCGACGTAGGTCGAATCCGCGAGTTCCGGGTCGGTCATGATCGTCGCTGGATTCGAATTGATCAGAATAATTCGATATCCCTCGTTCCGCAAAGCCTTGCAGGCCTGTGTTCAAATAGGGTGAAGCCGAATAGTCAAATTCACAGGCCTGGCCGATGACAATCGGTCCGGCCCCAATTATCAGGATTGATTCGATGTCTGTGCGTTTGGGCATTGTCCTAACCTTAGTCCCTTTTGGAATTCTCAAAGAATTCCGGACTGTTTGCGAAACCGCCATTCAAAGAGTCGGATATTGAGGAGGTTAGACTCAATTGAGGAAAGTACAACAGAATTCGAAAACGACACTGTGCCTCATTCCAGATAAGATTAAGAAAAGTAAGTTGTCTATTCATCCTTCTCACTCTCAAATAGTTACAATGCGGTTTCGCTGTTGACCCGGAAATCTTGTGAGATTTCCGGGTTAGGAATCTGTCGGACTTTTCTTTCAATCGGACAATTCCAAGTGATTCTGCTCGACGACTCGCCTGTCATTGCGAGCGAAGCGCGGCAATCCACGGATATGAGGGCCCCAAAACCTAGATTGCTTCGTCATTCTTCCTCGCAATGACAGGGTTGGCATGTTTTAGCGACTGTTTGCGCTGGCCACCTCATTTTTCCTGTTAAGTCCGACAGGCTGCTAGCCCTCTTCTCTGATTAAATCGAGAAATCGCCGGAAGAGGAATTGGCTGTCCTTCGGTCCCGGACTGGCCTCCGGATGATACTGCACGCTGAAGGCCGGCCGGTTCGTCGCCCGGAGGCCTTCGATCGTCCCATCGAAGAGCGATTGGTGCGTTACGGAAACATTCTCCGGCAGAGTATCCTCGTCGACGACGAATCCGTGGTTCTGGCTTGTGATCTCCACCTTACCCGTCGCCAGCTCTTTCACCGGGTGGTTACCTCCGCGGTGCCCGAAATGCATCTTCTTCGTTCGCGCACCCAAAGCGAGGGCGAGCAATTGGTGCCCCAGACAGATTCCGAATACCGGAATTCCTTCATCGAGTAGCTTCTGAATCGCCGGAACCGCATATCCGCCCGTGGCCGCCGGATCACCCGGGCCGTTCGACAGGACAACACCATCCGGCGCCTCTTCCAGGATCACCTCAGCGGGACATTCCGCGGGAACGACAGTGACGGCGCATTCCCGCGATGCCAGGGACCTCAGGATGTTTCGCTTAGCGCCGTAATCGATAACCACGATTCGGGTTTCTGGTGGTGTCGACTTGCCGTAGCCGGCCCGGTTCGTTCGCGCCTCCGCTACCCAACGCGTCTCGCCCCATTGATAAGCGTCACCTGTGGACACTTCTGATGCCAGCTCCATCCCCTCCATACCCGGCCAATCCTGCAGCATCGCATGCAGTCGCGGGATGTCGGTCTCGCTTTTCCCAAAGTGGTCGATGACCGCGGTGCAGGCACCCCCGTCCCGCAGGCGGGAAGTCAAACTGCGAGTGTCCACGCCGGTGATCGCGGGCAGGCCGTGGCGGTTCAGCCAGGAGTCGAGAGCCTCTCCCGATCGCCAGTTGGAAGGCGATGTCAGGTCCGCCCCGATAACGCATCCGCAGGCCGCCGGTGCGGCCGATTCCAGATCCTCCGAATTCGGACGCCCAAGAGGGTTCCCACGATCCCTATATGCGGAAAAGTAAAGGTGATTATCTGATCCGCATACGAGGGATCGGTCAGTATCTCCTGGTAGCCCGTGATCGAGGTGTTGAAACAGAGTTCACCGACTCGAGCGCCGCCGGCGCCGGCCCCTCGACCCCAGAAGATCGTCCCGTCGGCCATCAGTAATAAAGCGGACGCCCAAGAGGGTTGGGCACTGGGCCGGCAGGTACTAATCATTCCCATTTATGATCCACGTCCGCTTCCGACCTCGCCTTCGACGGCCTCCTCAAGATCGCTCCGTCAAAGATGTCGCGAGCAGACCGTGTTGCGGGATAATTTATCGCTGTCGCAGGGTCAAGAGGATTGTGCGGATCTTATCGTATATGAGGATCATGAGGCTCAGAACTCCAAATGAACACTCCCCGTCCCGCCTCGCCGGGAAGTCGGGTTGGAATACCAGGTTAAATACGGTTAAGGATGTTTTTCTTGCCTGTTTAAGTCGCTGTGAGTTAGCGTAGCGATCGAGGAGGAAGAGGAGGCGATTCGACCTCATCAACGGCACGGGATAATTCCCGCTTTTAACCGGGTTGCATCCCGCGCTCCGCGTCTCTCGATCATTAGATGGCTTACCAGAAGACGTTTCCGGTTTCATGGGATCAACTGCAGCGGGATTGCAAGGCGCTTTCGTGGCGCCTCATGGAAGTGGCTGATTGGAAAAGTGTTATCGCAATTACACGCGGCGGTTTGGTTCCAGCCGCAATCGTTGCCCGGGAGCTCGAGATTCGTCTCATTGATACCGTATGCGTGTCGAGTTACGATTGGCAAACCAAGGGCGAAATCAAGATCCTGAAGGAGATTTCGCCCCCTGAGGGCGATTGGCTCATCATCGATGATCTTGTCGACACCGGGCGCACCGCGCTTACCGTCCGTGCAATGATTCCCGAAACGCATTTTGCCACTGTCTACGTTAAGCCCGAAGGACGGCCTCATGTAGACACCTTTGTCACGGAGCAAGGGTCGCTTCAGCTGGCGCCTCACTTGATTGGATCAGAAGTGTTAAGCCCGAAGGACGGCCTCATGTAGACACCTGCCTGACAGTCGAGGTTTTGCAAACAGCGCTGTCACGTCTACGAAGGTCAGTCAGGATACGTGGATCCTCTTCCCATGGGACACCGAATCCCAGTTTGTCCCGCCCATCGCCGAACAGAAATGATTCGGTTTAGTCCGGAAGTGAGCTAAGACAAGGGCACTATCGCTCGACCTTCGATCCCGGCAGGCCGGGACTCAGGGTCTGGGACAAGCGAGCTTCCTATCGCGGTAAACCGGGACGCAATTTATTGTAGGAAGGCCGCTCTTGACACGGCGCAGGCCGGAGACGATTGCGGCCGAAACCGACCGCTTCAGTAGCGCGGTGCTTTAGCCCGCGTCGATGCAGAAGCTCGGGCTAAAGCACCGAGCTACGAATCGCTTATCTTTGCGCCATTCGAGTCAGTCCGGAAATTCAGAAGAATTTCCGGACTAAAAGTACTCGAGATATCGATCGATTTCCCAATCCGAGACGTGGCGCTGGTACTCGACCCACTCCATGTCTTTGAGATCGATAAACTCTTTCACGAAATCGCCTCCCAGCTGCTCACTGAAGAGACTGTCTTTTTCCAGAGCATCAATCGCCTCGCGAAGTGACTGCGGCAAAATCCCGATCCCCATCGCTCGAATCTCATCGAGGGTGTGATCATAGTGGTTAATATTGTGTGGCTCACCGGGATCCAGCTCACGATCGATCCCATCGAGTCCCGCCACGATGACTGCCGCCGTGGCCAGATAGGGATTGCAACTGGAATCGCTCAACCGCAATTCCAGGCGCCCATAGGGAACCCTTATCATCGAGGTCCGATTGTTATCGCCGTATGAGACGTAAGCCGGCGCCCAGGTCGCGCCCGATAGCGCCCGACCCACCACGAGGCGTTTGTAGGAGTTCACGGAGGGCGCCACCAAAGCGGCCAGAGCATCGGCATGGGCCAAAAGACCTCCAAGAAAGTGGTAAGCTGATTTCGACAATCCCAGTTTGTTGGGATCGGAGTCATCGCCGAATATCTCGTTCCCGTCACGATCGGTTATGGACATGTGGATGTGCATGCCGCTTCCGGTTCGGGTCTGCATCGGCTTCGGCATGAACGAGCAGATCGTCCCGAATTCGCGGGCGATTTCTCCTGCTGCCATGCGGAAGAAAATGTAGCGGTCGGCCGATTGTATGGCCTCCGTGAAAGTAAAGTTTATCTCAAACTGGCCATTCGAATCCTCATGATCGACCTGGTAGACGTCAAACCCCACCGTCTGGAGCGAGTCGACCAGCTTTTCGATAAAACCACGGCTGCGGGAGAGGCCTTTGTAGTCGTAGCAAGGCTTATCCAATCGATCGGTGTCGTCCGCTGGCCTTACTGAACCGTCGTCATTCCTGACCAACAACATGAATTCGGGCTCCAGACCGGTGTTGAACTTCCACCCTCGCTCCTCCATCCGCACAACCTGCCGCGAGAGTATGTAGCGGGTGTCATAAGGCCAGACCTCACCATTGACGCGTCCATCACAGACGATCCTGGCGTATCCCGGTTGCCAGGGGACAAGGGAGAGCGTGTTGAGGTCGCCCACCGCCATAAAATCCGGGTCGTGAGGCGCCTGCCCCATTCCCCACACCGCAAATCCGGCGAAGCCTGCGCCGTCGGTCAGGATGTCCTCGAAGTGATTTACCGGCACCGCCTTAGTCTTGGCTACTCCATGAATATCCACAAATTGAGCCAAAACAAATCTGATTTCATTCTCCTTCAGTAACGCTTTCGCTTCTTCAATCGTCATTGTCGTCTATGGTCCCTCCCAGACACTCGCAACCTACCGCATAACCACCGAGTTCCTTCACAATCTGGATCAGATTCTGCCAAAGGTAAATCCCATAACTTGGAACAAACCATAACCGAAAGGCAAGAGTACCTCGGATACGGATCGGCAAAATCGCGCACGATACGAGCGCCACCCGCGTCATGACCAGTTTCTCCCCCGCTCCTTCAAAGTTGAAAGAGCAAGTCTGCCGGAGCACATCCTCAGCACGCCTTCCGGAGAGAAGCAATCCGGTATCCTGCCTCTGGACTGGGCAAAAGCCATAGTCACCCTCACCTGACACAACCGCGAGATCAGCGACCCGACTGCCCGTCAAGCCATCTTCCAGGAAGAATTCCTCGCCATCCACGCGAACAATCAGCCCGCCTTCCTCAATCGTCTCCCAATCGTATACCTTATCCGGAATTGGACATCCCCGCTCACGCAACCACCTTTCCGCTCCACTGCCTTTCAGCCCCAGCTTCGGAAGAGCGCTCAAATCGCAGAGCGCCAAATCCCCGAGTCGCTCGCTCTCCTCTTCCGGCTCGGCGAAGCGAAGCGGACACCGCATCGCATGCAGCTCACCCCAGACCGGCTCCAACTTCTCCAGCTCAGACTGAACCGGGCTTGTTCTCGGATAGGTCATCGAAATACGCCAATTTTACTGGACTCGCTAACCACGCAAATTTTTCTTGGCCCGCTAAACACGCGAAATAACGCGAAACCGTATCGCGCGAATTTGAGCACGAAATTGTAGGAGGGGAAGATCAATCATCTCTATGCGGCTCACGATTCAATTCCAACCCGTTTCACCGTGAGGGTAGGAAGCTCGCTCGCGAGCGATCCGAATACATTGGTGTTCCCTTCGGCCGCGAGCGGCCTTCCTACGCCTGACGGTCTTCGAGAATCCATTTCGCGTGTTTAGCGGGCAAACATTCTTCAAATCTTCGTATATTCAGCGGGCAATCTCCCTCTCTTTTTCGCATATTCAGCGGTTCTGCTACACCTTCTGCCTCAGCCCCTCCGCATCATAAAAGGGCAACTTTACCACCTCCGCTCCGACGGGAAACCCGTTGCTGAGTCGGATGTTGAAGCGCGTCCCGGGCTCGGTGCGGTTCGGTTTTACATAAGCCAGCCCGATGGGATACCCGAGCGTTGGGCTCATCGCGATGCTCGTTACCCTCCCGGCCATTTCGTTATTTTCAATAATCAGATTGTTCTCCCTGGGAAGCGCAGTGCCCGATCCATTCTTTATCTCGAACCCGACCAGCGCGCGCTCCGCCTCTCTTCGCTGCAGGATCGCCAAACTTCGCTGGCCGATAAAGAAAGGCTTCCCCATCTTGACAGCCCAGGAAAGTCCGGCTTCGAAGGGCTGTGTCAGCCCGTCCGTGTCCTGCCCGACAATAATATGCCCTTTTTCCAGTCGCAAAATGCGCTGTGCCTCGACTCCAAACGGTCTGATGCCAAACGGCTTTCCCGCGTCCATTATCGCCTTCCATACATGAGATCCGCCGTCTGCATTCATGTGGATCTCGAATCCGAGCTCGCCGACAAACCCAACACGCGCCAACCGAGACGGCACACCGGCAACGTTACCTTCTCTCACGCCGAGATAGGGAAAGTTCTCCTCGTTTAGTTCGATTTCGACCAGTTTCTCGAGCAGATCCCTTGAACGCGGACCTGATAAACTCATCGCCTGATAGTGATTCGTCGCGTTCACGAGAGAAACATCGAGTCCCCACTCGATGACTTTTCGCTGCATCGTTCGATAAACCGCGTCAGATCCGGAACTTGTCGTGCTAATGTAGTATTTGCGCTCACCGAGGCGCGCGATCAAGCCGTCGTCGATAAGAGTCCCCGACTCATCGCATAGGATCCCGTAGCGGCATCTCCCCAGGCTCAATTTGGCGAACAGGCCGGTGTAAAAACGATGGATAAATTCAACTACGTCCGGACCGCTCACTTCAATCTTACCCAGAGTACCCACGTCCATCAATCCAACGTTCTCCCTTACGTTCTTCACTTCGTCGGCAATGCACTGATCCCGAGAGTAGCCATCGACGCGGTAGTACTCCGGGCGCAGCCAGCTCCCCGCATACATAAACTTGGCGTTCTGCGCTTCATGAAAGGAATGCACAGGCGTGCGCCGCAGAGCTGTAAACGTCCTCCCGGCGAGATGGCTCAACTTTACCGGGCTCGAAAAGGGCCTTGCTGTTGTTATCTGTTTTCCCTGCATCTCTTCATCGCGCCATCGGGAAAGGATTCGTAGCGCGGGAAGATTCGAATGCTTACCCTGGCTCGGCCCCATCCCGATGGTCGTGTACCGCTTCAGCAACTCAGGGTTGTCGAATCCCTCCTGGCACGCATTTACAATATCCTTCAGCGTAACGTCCTCATCCAGATCGACGAAATTCTTCCCCTTGGGATGCTCAACCACCGGATAAGGATGGCTGTGGGCCACGCATTCCCGCTCTGGCCGCAACCGTGGATTCTCCTCAACTAAACCCAGGTGCCGCACCGCCTCGTGACCCGCGCACCGCCCGTCTTCAACTCGATCATCGAGCGCGTAGACACCATTTACACTTCCGGCCGCGAAGATACCTGGCGGTAACTCGGAAGGTATAAACTGCTCCAGTCTCGAATCATATGTCATTACCGTTCCGGCCTGCCGCAGGAGACCGTCGGCCGGCGTCCAACCCACACTTATTGCTAATCCGTCACAGTGCACAACTCTGTTGGCTGCCCCATCCAGTGATCGGACGACAACCCCTTTGATCGATTTCTTACCCGGTCCCGGAATGGCCTCATTGACAACACTTCCCGTGTAGACCGGTATGCCGCCATCGGCGACCTTCTTACCAACTGGAGTCGCTTCGCCACTCTCGCGGAGATCAACCACCGCGGCCACGCGAATTCCGGCGGCTCGAAAGCCAAGGGCAGCCCCGTAGGCCTCCTGGTTCGCCGCTAGAACTGTAACGGCGGAGAAAGGCTTCACGGCATAGAGCCGCATCAACCTCTGCGCCCCACTTGCCAGCATAACCCCCGGAAGATCATTGTTACGAAAGACCGCGGGCTGTTCGTAAACGCCTGAAGCCACGACTACGGAACCTGCTCTCAATTTAGTCAGCTTTTCATCGTCCACCAAACCAACCCAGCCATCCGCGTAGAGTCCCGCCGCCAGAGTGCCCGTTCGCACCTCGAGCGACTCGGCCGCTTCGATCCGTCTAAGTAATTCATCGAGTCGATTCTGGTCGCGCTCCTGATAGCGCAAGCTCCCACCAAGGTATGTATTTTCGTCCACCAGGAGAACCTGGGCTCCGGCTCCGGCGGCCTCGATTGCCGCACTCATCCCCGCCGGGCCCCCACCGACGACAAGGACATCGCAGAACGCATATTCCTTCGGCGTCGGGGACGTCCTTTTGTTCGTATTCACCGCACCCAGTCCGGCAACTTTCCGAATCTGATTCTCGTAGAAGGGAAACAATCCTCGAGGTGTGTGAAAGGCCTTGTAATAGAACCCAACCGGTGTGAACGCACCGAATCGATCCATGATCTTCAGAAGGTCTCCCACAACTCCGCCGATCGTATTTACGGCTCGAATTCTTAGCCCGTCTTCGATCTGTCTTAGGTCGCCGCGAATGTTCGTCTCAGACTCACCCTCCATCATCGCGTTACAGTCGACGCCAGCCATGGAATAGATACCTCGTGGCCGGTGATATTTGAAGCTCCTCCCCAACACGCGAACCCCATTTGCCCAGAGCGCCGAGCTGATCGTGTCACCGGCGAATCCGGAGTAGTCCTTGCCTTCGAAGCTGAACTCGATTGATTCGCTTCTGTCGATCAACTCCTCAGGCTGTGGTGGTAAACGAAAAGGCATAACTTCAGGATGTCAGTTTCCGCGATCCTGCTCCATACCCTCGTCGTCCCCCTCTTCGCCATACAAATAAGTCCTCACAAACTCATCCTTTAAGGTGTCCCTCTCGGCAAGAAACCAGACCCCGCTGGCGGTATGGTACCACCACTCTTTCTTGATCCCGGGTTCGCCCCGACGATTGAAGACGTAATGCGCCCACTCCCTGTCGCCGACCTCATCCGGATCCGGCATCGGTCGATACTCACCGCCATACATGAACTCGGCAATCGGCCTTTCGCCGTTCACAGGACATCGTATTTTCTTCATCGGAAATGTTTAGACCGGAAATCTCACTCTCAAATAATCACAACGGATTGCCACGCCCATTGGGATAAAGCGCCGTAACTGATAAATCCCTCAAAGGCTAAAACTATGATTGTCATTGCGAGGAAAAATGACGAAGCAATCCACTCGCCCGACCATCCATTACCCTGGATTGCCACGCCCATCGGGATAAAGCGCCGTAACTGATAAATCCATCAAAGGCTATAACTATGATTGTCATTGCGAGGAAAAATGACGAAGCAATCCAGTATTCCGATTAACCATTACCCTGGATTCCCACGCCCATTGGGATAAAGCGCCGTAACTGATATATCCCTCAAAGGCTATAACCATGATTGTCATTGCGAGGAGGAACGACGAAGCAATCCACTCGCCCGATCATCCATTACCCTGGATTGCCACGCCCATTGGGATAAAGCGCCGTAACTGATATATCCCTCAAAGGCTATAACTATGATTGTCATTGCGAGGAGGAACGACGAAGCAATCCAGTATTCCGATGAGCCATTACCCTGGATTGCCACGCCCCGCTGCGCGGGCCTCGCAATGACAGAGCGGTACTGCTGAGCGGAAATACAATTACGAGAGCGTGTTCGGGCATCCCAATCTGCTGGTTCGCTTTCTGGCTTCTGGAAGCAAATTCCGACAGTCTGTTAAGTGTCATATATCAGTGTCCCACAGACGCCGCGCCTTTCTCTCCCACGAGATCGAAATTCTCAAACCGAGAGAGATTAAAGGGTCTGATCAGCTCGTGTTCCTCATTGTTTGCGATCGTCGCCGCCATCGTCTTGCCGCAAACCGGCGTAGCCTTAAATCCATACGTTCCCCATCCTGCATCCAGATAAAATCCCTCAATCCTCGTTTTACCCATGATCGGTGCGAAGTCCGGCGTCATATCGGAAAGACCTGCCCACTGCCGCAATACTTTGACATCGCCCAGGAAGGGGAAGAGTTCCAACAAGTGCCCCGCAAGCCCTTCCGCGAAGTCCAGAGTCGATCGCGTCGAATGCACTTCATAAGGATCGAGAGCAGCACCCATGACCAACTCTCCTCGAGAGGATTGACTCACATAAAGATGAAGCGTCGCGGAAACAATAATCGTATTTAACCACGGCTTCAGCGGTTCCGTTACGCAGGCCTGCAGGGGAAACACCTCGATCGGCGTGCTCAGTCCCACCATCGTAGTGACACGTGGAGTATACCCCGCGACCGCCGAGAGTACAGTATTCGTTTCGACCGCCCCGCGAGTCGTCTGAAGGCCCACGACCCTATCGCCTTCTGTTTTGATACCAGTGACCTCCGTATTCTGATGGATCTCGACCCCGCGCATATCAGCTCCCCGACCGTAACCCCAGGCCACCGCATCATGGCGTGCAATCGCTCCCGGCGCGTGATAGAGAGCCCCTTCGACCGGCGCGTTATGGCCACAATCCAAATCAATCTGGGGACACTTCTTCTTTATGAACGAACGATCGACCACTTCGCTTTCCACTCCAAGATGCTTATTCACTTCCGCCCGCCATCGCATTGTCCGCATGCCGGAATCCGAATGCGCCAGCGTGAAATGTCCACGCTCGGAATAAAAGAGATTCAGATCGAAATCTGACGACAGATCCTGGAAGAGCCTGACGCTCTCCTCATACAGAAGAGTGCCTTCCTGAGTAAGGTAGTTGGAGCGTATGATGGCCGTGTTGCGGCCGGTGCCGCCACTTCCTATATAGCTCTTCTCCAACACGGCCACATCGGTGATTCCATGATCCCGCGCCAGATAGTAAGCCGCCGCCAATCCATGCCCGCCAGCCCCGATTATTACGACATCGTAAGCCTTTTTCAACCTCTCGGGCTCACGAAACATCCGCTTTTCGGGATATTCCTTAGAGAGGGCAAACCGCAACAATCGATAAGGCATTTCTACAGGCGAAAATCTGTTCTTCGTCAGTCCTCCATACTCCAGAAGATTTCGCGTTCTTTCGCGTCTTTAGCGGGCATCTAATGATTGGCGGATATTGATGATTTATCCAAGGGAAAGCCCGGGATTATCCGAAACGGATGTGCCGAAATCCGAAGAATGTTTGCCCGCTAAACACGCGAAAAAACGCGAAATTGTCATCTGGTCATAGTGGCTGAGGGATCAGGGCGCCTTCGTGTTTACGATGCGTTCCCAATGGAGTTTTGGATAGTGACCAAAATTCACCAGGATTCCCAACCTAAATCCCGTAGCTGTGTTCATCATTACTCGTGTTAGCCAAGAACCGCGCATTACCCTAACGCCCCCAGTATGCGATAGAGTATTCCACGCTCTTACTCGAAATCTCCCTTCATTTCGCGTTCTTTCGCGTGTTTAGCGGGCAAACATCCCCTCTCCAATTTTGATGGGCTCGCTATTCACGCTAAAGTGCTTTCAAGAGAGCCCATATACGTTCCCATCTTCATCAATTCCGATATTCTTAACCACCGACTCCTTCGGCATTCCCGGCATGAGCAGCATCTTTCCGGTAATCACAACGAGATAACCGGCACCGTTACTGACCCTCACATCCTTCACGGTTAAGCGCCAATCGGTTGGCGCTCCCAGCTTCTTCGGATCGTCGGAGAGGGACATCTGCGTCTTAGCCATACAAAGAGGGAGCCTGTCCATTCCGAGCCTCTCAATACGCGCTATGCTGTTGTTCGCCTCCTCTTCGAAATCGACACCATCCGCCCGATAGATTTCTCGTGCTATCGTTTCGATCTTATTCTTTATTGTCTCTTCCACGTCATAGAGAAACCGAAAGTTCGATTCCGAATCGGCCTCTCTTTCAATTGCGGAGATTATTTTCTCCGCCAACTCCAGACCCCCTTCTCCTCCAAACGCCGCTACCTCCGACAACGCGGCCTCGATTTCGCGTTCCTCGCAGAACTGAAAGACTGCATCCAACTCCCCCTTTCGGTCCTGCGAAAAACGATTAACCGCCACGACTACAGGTATTCCAAACTTCGCCAGATTTTCCAGGTGTACCTCGGCGTTCTCCAATCCCTTTACTACCGCATCGACATTCTCCTCCATTAAATCGCCTGCCGGAACCCCTCCGTGACTTTTTAAGGCGCGACAACTGACGACAAAAACCGCACCACTCGGTTGCAGATTCGCCGAGCGGCACTTAATGTTGAAGAACTTCTCGGCTCCTAAATCCGCCGCAAAGCCCGCCTCCGTAACCACGTAATCAGCCAGTTTTAAGGCAAGACGTGTGGCGCGCACGCTGTTACAGCCGTGAGCGATATTTCCAAACGGCCCGCAATGTATGAGCGCCGGTGTGTTATCCAAAGTCTGCACGAGATTCGGAGCCATCGCTTCCCTGAGCAGAACCATCATCGCGCCTACAACGTCCAACTCCTTCGCGAATACCGGTTCCCCTACTTCCGTATACCCAACGATGATTCGCTCCAAACGCCTTCTCAAATCTTCGGAATCTTTGGCAAGTGACATAATCGCCATTACCTCTGATGCCGCTGTGATATCGAAACCAGTATGGTGCGAAAACCCGTCGAAACGAGAACCCAACCCGATCTCGCATTTGCGCAACTGACGATCGCACAGATCCATTACTCGTCGCCACGTGATCTTCCCGACACCTATCTTGAGACTGTTTCCATGAAAGATATGATTGTCCACGACGGCCGCCAAAAGATTATGCGCCGTCGTGATGGCATGCATATCGCCGGTAAAATGCATGTTGATCTCTTCCATCGGAAGCACCTGGGCACGACCGCCGCCGGCCGCTCCACCTTTGATTCCGAAGGTCGGCCCCAGCGAGGGTTCACGCAAACAGAGCATATGGCTGAGCCCTTTGCGGCCCAGCGCCTGTGCCAATCCAACACTAGTCACGGTCTTTCCCTCACCGGCGCGGGTCGGTGTCATCGCCGTAACAAGGATAAGCTTTCCATCCTCGCCCGTCTCCAAGCGATCGAAGGCCCCCTCGTTTATCTTGGCCTTGAAGAGACCGTGAGATTCCATCTCCTCCTCGAGTAAGCCGGCCTCTACACCAATTTCCGAGATCGGTTTAAGCTCCACCGAGCGCGCTACCTCAATATCAGGCGGAATCGCCGGTAGTTCCCGGTATCTGCGCATTGATCTATTCCCACTCATTTTCAGAATCCCAATACTGCATTTCTCTTTCAGCATCCTTCATCCTATTTTCCCAATTCTGGCCCATGAAGGTTGGGGATATTTCCCAGACGTTTATGAAGTCAAGACACTTTTCATCCGGACTTGCTACTTGCGAGAAGGAGAGGAGTCCGGCAGAATTACAAATTTCTTGTGGATCAGTGCAAAAAATGGCGAATATTCCACCAGACCTCAAATATACAGAAGAGCACGAATGGTTGCGGATTTCTGATGAGACATCGGAAGTGGGCGTAACGGACTTCGCACAGGAGAGCCTTGGCGACGTGACTTACATTGAGTTACCCACTATTGGCGATGTTTTCAATAAAAGCGAGACCTTTGGTGTCATCGAATCGGTTAAAGCGGCCACAGATCTCTACATGCCGGTGGGAGGAGAGATTGTGGAGATTAATGAAGAGGCGGATGCCAAGCCGGAACTGGTGAATGAGCAACCTTACAGTACCTGGATCGTTAGGATCAGGATCACCGATCCAACGGAAGTTGGCAGTCTGCTGACCGACAAAGCCTATCGCGACGTCATCGGGGAGCAATCCTGAGGTAGCGGCCCGCCACTCCCAACCTTCATCGTAAACTTCGGCGTCAGCTTGGTCGAGAGGGTGACAGAATACCGCGACAAAGCTCACGACAAGGCTCGCGACAAAGATCTCCTGGCGGGGGAAAGAAGCTACTCCCGAACTTCGTCGCAAGCTTCATTGAAATTTCAGCGGATAGCGGCGACAAAGTTGACGACGAAGCTTACGACAAAGCTTCGGTTGCGTCTCCGCGTCCTCACGTCTTGGCGAAGCGGAGCGAAAACCGATCCCCGCCACCACTTCTCCCTCTCTTTTTCGGTCGCGGCTTGCCTGTTCCAGGAATACGCGGTTTTCCCTGGCACGGCGCAGCGGAGACGGCTCGAATCCGTGGTCAATTCTTCTTCATTCGCGTCCATCTGCGTGGTCTGCCGTACGGCAGACCGGTTCTCTTCTTCTTCCCGCTCAGCGGGATTGCGGCTTCGCTACGCTAGGCAATCCATGGTTTTACGGGTGACATTCCACACTCCTGTCCTACAGTGGCTATCGTCGGATCTCGGCTCAGGAGGATGAACACATGAAAGTCGCAGTCTTCGGAGGATCGGGGCGCATCGGACGGCACGTTGTCGCCGAATTCGTTGCCCATGGACATTCCGTGGTTAATGCCGATCGCAAAGCCCCGCCGCATGTTGACTGGCTCTACGACCAGAGTGGGTCGGAGATTTTTACCCTGAGCGATTCCACTGTGATGGGCGATGTCGTCGCCGTTCTGCAGGGAGTCGACGCTATCGTCAACCTCGCCGCGATTCCCAATCCGATCGGCCACATTCCCGAGCGACTTTTCTCGGTCAATATGGGCACAGCCTTCAATGTCCTCGAAGCCGCGGAAATGGTCGGAATCAATAAGATCGCGATGGCTTCATTCGTCAACGCACTTGGCGCCGCGTTTAATCGTACCGTCGTCCCCCCGAAATACTTCCCCATAGACGAGGAGCATCCGACGCGCTGCGAGGAAGTCTACTCAACTACCAAGTGGCTCGGGGAACAGCTCGCCGCTGCCTTCGCGCGGCGGGGCGAGGTGCAAATCGCCAGCCTTCGCTTCACCTGGGTAGCCGACGAGAAAGTAAAGACGCAGATTGCCGCCTGCCAGGACACCTGTCGGGAGAATGAAAGAGGGGCAAAATCCTTCTGGTGCTGGATCGATATCCGGGACGTCGCAACTTCATGCCGACTCGCCATCGAGGCCGATTGGACAGGACACGAGGTATTCTGGATCAACGCCACCGACACCTACCTGAGTGTCCCCAGCGCGACGGCTCTCTCCCATTGGTATCCGAACGTAGAGATTCGCGAGCCGGTCGATGGGCATAACGCTCTCATCAACAGCGCCAAAGCAGCCCGTCTCCTCGGCTGGCGGCCGAAATACGCTTGGCATGCCGACAGCCGAAGGATGTAGGATTCTGCAGTACGATAGAACGGAGGATACGAATGCGGCGGTTACGGCGCTTCCTGGCGCGATTGATCTGTCACATTCTCCTGATACCACTCCTTCCAATCTTTGAAGGATCGTGCACTCTCTCCTGAAGGTTGCCCAAATAGAATATTCTCAACGCTGATATCCTCATCCAGTTCCGGCCAGTGAATGCCATGTCCTCCTCCGATCAACTCCCATACTTCACGATGTCGTGGTAAAGCATGAGAAAGACGCGGATACCATGAGATTGGCACACTCACCACTCTTCCGTCGGAAAGAGAAACGCCCAGTGCTTCGTCGGTGATCTGCAATTCAACAGCCAAAGGGCTACTAGCCAATGTCGAAGTACTCATTCCAAATTTCCAAAAATCGAAGTTCGTTCTCTTCTGTCATTCTTTCAATTCGCCGCAATTCTGCACTGGAAAACCCCCGATTCCAAGCCAAACTACCTGAATGCCAAGTTCTAAGAGAATGGTCCCTCTTCTTTGCGTCTTTGCGTGATCGATTCTTCTATTCTTGATCGAACACACCAGTTGCCGCGACGGTTCAGAAAGGTACGTATAAAGACTCCTACTTAAGATTTTTCCCACGGTGGGCTAGCCCCCGTCGCCCAAGGGCTTTGGAGGACAGGCCGCCCCATACCACTGTGCTTGCCAGTGACCATCGCTCCCCTCATCGACTAGGTTGAGCTTTCCTCCTTCACCGATCGACCACCGAAAGGAACAGTGGGATGGCTACTGCATCAGCGGGCTAACTCTTTGCGAGTTCGGGCTACGATTTCCCAAGGTATTTCGGCGCGATTTTCGTCTCTCCCACTCCATTCTCGGTCCTCTTTACTCTAAAAGCACCGGCGTCGGGACGAGAACTCACGACACGCGCGAGCTTTTTACCGATGAAGTGCAAGGCAACACCGTCATCCGCTGCCAGACCATCCATCATCTTGCCGCCCTTGATCAGTCTCTGGTAAGCGGGCCGTCGTTTCGGCTCACCGTCGTAGTGAGGACAATTGCTCCCGCTGAGGAGGCCGAGACAGGGAAGGACGGCGAGCCGGCCGGGGAAAGAATCGGTGAGTCCCTCTTCAAACCAACAGATTGAACCGGCGCTGACTCCTCCCAGAACCACCCCTCTTCGCCATGCTTTGCGAAGAATCCGATCCAGTCCCCACTCGCGCCACAACGCCAGCATGCTCTTTGTATTGCCTCCGCCAACGTAGATTGCGTCCTGCGACATGATGAACGATTCCAGCTTCTCCGGAGGGCGGAACAAGGATAGATGCGTTGGTTGGCAGGGCAGCTTTCCGAAACACGAGTAGAACCCCACGATATACCCGTCCGAGTCGCCAGACGCCGTGGGCACGAAGCATACCGCGGGCCTGCGCTTTCCCGTCCGAGACAGGAAGTACTCGTCCAGGAGGAGGTTGTCTGGCTCCATCGAGAACCCCCCGCCTCCCATCGCGATGATCTGTTGTTTGCTCATCTTTCTATTCTAAGACGGAAACACGAAAACAGGAATAGCCGCAAGAGAATCCAGCGCGGCGTAACGGCAACAAAATTGAAAGATCGACGCACGAAAGAGGGCCCACAGAGACCACCGAGAAGCACAGAGAACCACGGAGAATTGAACAGAAGGACACAAAGAGAAGGGAGAGGAATGAAGAGGGAGAGTTACCCACGGATTCGAGCCGTCTTCGCTGCACTGCGCCGAGCCAGGGAAACCTGCGGATTGAGAAAGTTGAATCCCGGCTTACCAGCGTATCTGAATTGATACCGACTTCCATCCATACACAGATTACGACAAGGCTCGGGACGAGGTTTGCTCCTCTGAGTTGCTACTGAGACTGCGGTGACTCCTCAACGGTCTCGGAACAGGCCCCGCCGAACCCGTAAATAGTGAGGACATTCATGATCGAATAGAAATGGTAGTGAGGACATTCATGATCGAATAGAAATGGTAACTCGGAATACCCTGGTAACCTTGCCTGCCTCGGCATAGCGGAGCGACGACGGGTCCCGAACCTTGTCGACTTCACAGCTTTGAATACCAACCTTTTATAGTTAACCAAATGAAAATTCGTGTTCAAAAAACTAAGTTCTGACAGATTGTAATACAAAGTGCCCTTTTAATTTTATTGTCGCCCGGGCCTCAAACCGATCTTGGCGCCCCTGTCCCGGATTGCCGGGGGTTTTTCCTGTCTCGACAAAGCCTCGCGTGTGAGACCGGACGATGGCCCGCATTTCGGATCAAATGCGCTCTCTCGCTTCGGCCTCACCGAATTGCGTTGCATAGGTAACTCACGACAATTCGCCCACACGCGGGGAATCGGCGAATCTCGACCTTGTCTGAGTACCTCGAAAATATCTTAATGCTTTCCTCGTCGGTAAAGTAGTTTTTGATGACCCGAAAACGAACACCGCCTGGGAGTGTTCGTTGCTGAATATGGTTTCCCTCCTCATCGTATACCCCTGTCAAAGAATGAGCAGCCGGAAGCTGGTCGCAGAAGACGATTCTTGAGCCCACTTCCAGTTTTCTATGAAGACCGACCAGGAACTCATGAATGCGGGAGCGAGGTACATGAGCAAACCAATCAACAGCAAAGGCACTATCAAATCTCCCGGAAACGGCACCCAGATGGTAAGCGTCCGCAACCGCCAGGGATATCTTTTCCCAATTAAGCGGCTTCTGTCGAGCCTGGCCTAGAGTGGACTCGTTGAAGTCG
Source organism: Candidatus Moanibacter sp. (assembly GCA_965215885.1). Classification (GTDB taxonomy): domain Bacteria; phylum Verrucomicrobiota; class Verrucomicrobiia; order Opitutales; family UBA2987; genus CBDCEW01. Next base: position 108,974 of record CBDCEW010000096.1, on the reverse strand, counting down.
GTCGCCAGGATCGAACTTGAGGTCTCGCTCACGAAGTTCGTCCAGAAACATGGACCACAGGCAACCTCAAGAACTTGCTTATGCCGAAGCAGATTTCTAAGCAAGTCGATCACGGGAGTAAGGCGTTCTACCGACTGGCCGTCATCGTAGCCCATGGATGCATCATAGACAGGAGCTCTCCGCCCATAATACGTCTGCATTTCCTCAACAATCTGCTTCATGCCCTTCCTCCGCCCCTAAACCGGCCAACAACAGGAGTACCAACAGATTTAACAGTGTATTCATGACAACGACTTACGGAGCATCGTAGCCGCATTCGCAAGAACGCGGTCCCGGATTCCGAAACGATGACATTTTCAGCAGAATCTTGATCAATTGTCGGGATGTTAGTCTGGATTCGGAATCACCATCTTACCCAGGGAATACAGGCGGGAGGCGGCATGCAGCGCCCGGCGCGCGGCGTCGCCATCACGGAAGGCGGAGCGATAACCATCCCACCCGGCGAGGTAGAATTCGGCGTAGGCTCCAGCGATGTCCCGTTGGCCGCGAACGGTCAACTCCTGCACAATTCTGGTGCGATTCATGGACCAGGCGTCGTAAGGATGTGCTCCGAGATGAGTCAGCAGTCTTGGTCCGGCCGGTCCAATACGCCACACGAGTAGCGAAACTGCCCGCCAGGCATACTTTCCTGGTCGGTCGATCACTTTCATGGGGAGTTCGTCGTCTACGAACCGAGCGTCGTCAGCGAAGCGGCGCGCGTCGTCAGGCTGGGTGCTCCCATAGTCATCTCGACTGGCCCCGGCGTAGATGTCTCCATAGAGGGTGTGTACGGCGCCCGCCGGAGACGGGAGATAGCCGGGAAGCTTTACAAGGTCGTTGAGAACGAGCAGCTGTGGCCTGGGGAGGTGAGATGCGTCCGGAACGCGGGCGGAAAACTCTGAAAGCGCCCGCTCGGCGACGTCCAAGGCCTGCTGGGGGGTGCCGAGATAACTGTGGCCATCGTCATCATTGAGGAAGTGGACATGGATATCCACGTCGCTGAGTTCAGGGACATAGTCGATGAGGGAATCCCAGGGCTTGTAGGCTGAGCCCTTCACGTAGACGCCCACAATCAGATCTCGAGGCACAACGTTTAAAAGAGTGTCCATGTAGGCCGCTGCCATATCGTGAGCCTCAGAACGGAGGCGTTCCGCCTGATCTGCGGCTTCGAAAGGTGGCAGGTCAATACGGTGCGTAAGTGCGGCCATTGTACGTACGACTAACGATGAAAAGAAAGGATGCCTGTTTCCTTAAGATGGAATTTCTTTACCGCAAGAGTAATCCGTTGATCTTCTCCACTCTGTCGACCCGTCGTCGCTGCTCCCACCGAGCCGGGCGTAATACGAGAAGGGAACGAAGAGTGATAGGCCTACTGCCTGCATTGAGCCGAAGCGGCTTCACTGCGCCCCCATCTTAGCCAGTCGGCGAGGTTGGGTGCAAAAGGTAGGCGTGAGGATTTTCTTAAGATTTTACCCACTGTGGGCTGTCCCCCGTCGCCCAAGGGCTTTGGAGGACAGGCCGCCCCATACCACTGTGCTTGCCAGTGACCATCGCTCCCCTGATCGACTAGAGACTAAGTTGAACTTTCCTCCTTCATCGATCGATAACCGTAAGGAACAGTGGGATGGCCCCTCCGGGGACGTTCGTTTCAACCTCTCCTCTCTACCTTACAGCGACCGGGGGACCTACTTCCTCTCCCCCTTTGCGATTTTGTCCCGGCTTGCCGGGATGAGAATTCTTTTCTCTTTCTCTCCGTTTCAACCACACCTGGCTAAAACTCTCGTTCAGCCAATTGGTAAATAGACTGACGCTGTAGGCGCTCGATACGATCTCATCGAAGTGATCTTCCAGTTGCGATAGGGGCAAATTCTCATAGACATCCTGCCTCATTTCATACGCCGGTTCAATTTTGAGAGTGAGTTTTGTGACCACCCCGAGTCCGCCCAGCCCTACCACGGCCCCCGCAAACTGCTCGCCCTCTTGTTCGTGAGACAGAACGATTACCTCGCCGGAGGCTATGACAATTTCCATCGCTGTTATGGCCGTGGACAGGTTTCCATTCTTGTCACCGGACCAGTGAGTAGCAGTGGCACAAGCGCCGGCGATTGAAATATGTGGTAGCGAGGCCATGTTGTGCAGGGCAAAGCCCTCGCCATGAAGATACCGGCAGAGATCGCCATACCTGACACCGGCGCCGACAGTCACGGTGTGGCGTTCACGGTCCAGCGTTACCTCTGCATCGAGATCCTGCAGTGAGATCAGATCCTCGGTGGAGTCGGCGATCCCGTTGAATGAATGCCGCGTACCGAGCGTCCTCACCTTGCCGCAGCTGCTTACCAGTTCCTGCACCTGCCCGACCGTCTTTGGAGTGTGCAGCCTCTTTGAACTGTATTCGTAATTGCCGGCCCAGTTTTTCTGAATCTCGTTCGTCGTCATGCTCCTAAAGAGGGAAATGATACCGATTCGGTGTCCGCCTCACGTGCTCTTGCATATAATGATTCGCTTCAACGGCGCGAATCACCCGCTTTCTCTGGATTCTGCAGCCAAACTTGACCGACGTTCCGAATCTTCCTTGCAATGGCCGCGACACCACCCATGCGGCCACCGACTACGAGGTTGTCGCACGGCTCATCATAGAAGGTCGCCCCGTGGTCGGCCGGCACTATCCCGGCAAAGGATCACATTCAACCGGAACGCGAACAACGTCAAAGTGAAGAGCGCCGTCAGGCGTTGCCTCCCATGCCTGGCTGGATCTTCCTAACGGTGAGTTTGAAAATATACTTCCTCGTATGGCTGAATAACCACAAAACCTTCGCCAGCAAATTCCATCTGGATACTTTCCCCACTACCACGACCAAAGAACGTTTTCAAAGAAACATCCTTCTTGAATGCTGGTTCCAAATTTCCAGACCATGCAACAGTAGCATTTGGATCAGTAGTGATGGGATTGCCAGGTCGGACTTCTAAAGTGATAGGATCGTAATGTGTTGTAAGGGCTACAAGGCCGGATCCTTCCAAGCGAATATTAAAGAGACCTCCGGAGAGCATCGCTGCTGCTTTCTTCATCATTTTGATCTCGTTTTTGATACCCTCTTGAAAGGCTAGAATATCATTACCATTAACAAAGATAGATTCATCCTTGAGATTAAGAACAGTTACTTTTTTGCCTTCGTCCGCCAAATAGAGAACTCCTGTTCCTTCAGCTTTTGTAAGCTTTGATCCTTCCCCACTTACCGCCTTCTTTAAGAGATTTCCCATACCTTGGCTTAATATCCCTTCTCTGGTGAACTTAATATTGCCATTATAAGCAACCATTGAGCCCATTTTAGTCCAAATGGATCCGTCGAGATTTATTTCTAACATACGATCCGTTTCGAGTTCGAATAAACCTTCGCCTCTGTCCTGGTTCTTTGTTCGGTCTATGAAGTTAGTTAATGAGTAATCTTTCATTGTTGCTTTTGATTAATAGTTGAATCTGTCCATTCTCGCTGTTGAGCTGCGACGATGTTGGAGTGTATCGAGTTTATTCGCGGAACTTCAATACCGCAGATAGCGGGAGACATCTTGCAATATGCGGGCTATGGGTTGGTGAGGGATTGCGGCAGGTGGTCGTAGGGCAGTTGATAGAGGGCGAGTCGGCCCATGGTGAGGGGGACGGCGATCCAGCACTCGCCCCGATCGGTGCAGCGGAAGTCGAAGTCCCAGAGAGGTACTCCGTGTAGACGCTGGGTCGGCAGGCGCAGGGCGAAGAGCTCCTTGTGGCTTTCCAGGTCCCAGAGGCGAACCTTCATGTCGGCGCTCACGGTGGCGAGCTGGCGGCCGTCGGGGCTGCAGATGGCGCGGAAGACGGTCTGTTCGTGGCCCACCAAGAGTCGGGGCGCGGCGGGCTCGAGGCTGAGGTCGTGGAGGGTAACATTCGATCCCCTTCCGACGGCGGCGAGCTGGCGGCCGTCGGGGCGTAGGGTGGCCCACATGAGCATGTCTCCGGCCTTGGCGATGTCGCGGGGCTCAAGCCGCAGCGGTTCGACCACGTTGTAATCTCCCATATATTCTTCGCCCTTCAACATCAGGACCTTAATCCGATCGCGATTACCCACCTTAACAAAGAGCACCGAGATTCGCGGCGTGAAAGCGAAACGTCGCGATTCCGACTTGTCGAGATGGCGATTAGCCCGATTTGTCATCGAGCGCTTGGTTCGCCGGTTATTCGTAAATACCGATAGGAATATTCTTCTGAAATCGAATATAGTCCTTATCTTTCGATAGAATGTGGGCTTTCCAAGAAACTGCACAGGCGCAGATGAGAAAATCCGTGTGTGAGCCTTGTATACCCTGACTCCGGCATGCATTGAAGAACGATGCTGCCAGCTCGTAAATGGCCGTGCCGATCTCTTCGTCAGGGAAACTGCGAAGTGCCTTCCTGATCGATTCATACTTCCTCTTTTCCCTGAGTCCTGAAAGCACCTCCTGGCGGATCGCACCAATCATGATGATCTCCTCGCGATCAATCAGATCATGCAGCGCCGTGACTGCCGGGCTCCATCTATTGGCCTTCCTTCTGAAGGCTTCAGACCATACATCGGAATCGACGATGACCACGCCTCAACGCCTCCGGAATTTCTTCGGGTCATACCCGTCGTCTTCGACAGTTCCAAAAAGCCGGATGACCTTCTTTTGTTCTCTCCGTCGGACATATTCCCTAAGCGCCTCATTGACAGTGTCTTTTTTCGTCTTCCTTCCTCCGATCCGCAACGCTCGATTGAGGAGCCTGTCGTCGATGGATAAATTTGTAGGCATGTGTGAACACTCACACAAACTCATCTTGCCGTCAATTCATTTCATCGGGCGACCGACCGACCCACATGTGTGTTACGCCTCAGCTTAATTCGTGCACGGATTAAGCTGAGGCGTAACACACAGATCGCCCCTTCCCGGTATTCGAGTTTGCCGGCCTGAATACCCTTCACAATGAACTCCCGGTCCACGCCATATTCTTTCTTCGCCGTCACTTCGCTGAGGGTTGCCCCTTTGCGATTCCACTCACCGTATTCCGCCATCTCTCAACTCTCTGACCGAACGTCAAATTGAGCCACCACAGCGTCAGCCGGCGTTGACTTCGACCCCCTGGTTTTAGACGATATCTGGTTCATATGGATATACGGGAACCTCGATAGTTTTTGTTGGTTTCCTTTTCTCCTGGAGAAGTTGATCAATAGCCTTTGCCTCCATTGATTGGTTCGAAGCCTTCTATTCTGACACGCCAAGATTTGAATGGCAACGAATGAAAGCACGGCAACGCTTGGATAATCACACGACCACCTTCAACAGCTTGCAACGTCAGTTCGTAGCCATAGAGCAGGGCCATGCCCAGGAGTGGGTCGGTGTCAGCTGCGTCCACAGCGATGCGTCGAGGTGTGCCGTCCCACACGATGGTGGCCTCGTAGATGTCAAACAGACTCTCGCTACCGTCTGCCAACAACGCACGTCCGCATCTCCGCCATGGTAGACCAAGGGCCGCGATGCGTGTGGGAGGAAGGCTGAGTGCAGCATCAAATCCCGTGTCGATGACCGTTTCAATCTCTTCCTCCTGCCCTCCAGGACCACGCAAGGTGAGGCGAACGAGCGCCTCAAGATATGCGCTGACAACTCCGGCAATCATGCCGGACTCGGCCGGTGACGCGGACCGAAGCGGCGCACGTAGCGAGAGCCAATAAGCCACACAACAACGTTCGGTTTTCAGTAAAGGTCCAAACTGGAATCATGCCAAGCATTTTTCCGGCGAGGTCCCTGGCATGTTTTCCCATAAAAGCGGTTATAGTAGGTGACTGCCGTCTCTGCCAGATAGGGCACTGCCATCTCGAGATGGGTGGAAAGATCACCCTGAAGCTTATCCGCCCAAGCTCCCTGTCCGTAAGGGCTCATTCCCAGGCAAGTACCCAATGCGAAAGAGCCCAGGAAAGTTATCGAGCCATCTCAATTTGCCTTTCTTGACGGCTTCGAGAAGCGCCCGCTGTAACAGGCTTGTTCTTTGTGAAAGTGGACTTCCTTCAATTTTTCCACTCTGATCCAGTTCTTGAACTCCTGTTCTGAATATCGAAAAGCCTGTGAGGGGGGCATACCAGTCGTAATTTGTCATTAGCGAATTGTGATACCCGAGTTCATCGTTCCAGAAACACTTGAGGAAATTCCAGTAGATGAATCGCTGTAGTGGCATCCTTCCACCCTCAATGCCCAATGCCGGGATCTCCGGGAAATCCACCTCCACATCAATTGAACTCAAAAGCCGGCCCAATTCTGTTATCTGCCGAGAGAGGTCCATGAGTTTGCTGTGATCAAGTGTCTTGCTGCACTCCCGAAAGTAGTCGTCTACTAATTCTATCGGTAGAGCCTTCTTACGGTAAACATATATTGAAAGTTCCTTGCCAGATCCAGTAACACGGACCAATTCTCGAAAAGTCTTGAAGGGATCCGCTGTATGGTGAATCACCTGATCACAGGATACATAGTCAAATAGTCCATCCTCAAAGAATGGCATCTGACCGATATCACACCTGACAAAGATCAGATTATTCAGACGCTTGTAGTACTCGGCAGCTCTGAGAAGTGAATCGGAAACATCCGCAGCCACAACTAATGATGCCGGGCTCAGTTCTGCAAACCAGGCCGCCTTGTAGCACATACCGGCGCCCGCATCCAAAATTACCTGACAATTCTGTAGATACCTGGCCAACGCGGATTCTTCTGAAAAACCATACAGATCCAGATACCACGCCTTCTGCATCCTCGCTAGTTTCTCGAATTCCGGAGAGTCATAATCGAATCGATTCCACTTATCAGAAAAGGCTTGAGCCGTTTGCTGTTGAGTATCAACAGCAGTGCCGGGCAAGAGTGTAATCATGTTGGATGCAACAAAATCCTGTGCATCTAAATTGCGAATCAGTTTTCGGAATTCTCGAGTAGTCTCCATTTTGAAACTTCCTCGTTTCGCTTTCTAGCCCGGAGGTTTCACACACTTCGTAGCGAGACGGCGTAGATCGTTGCGTGTCAATGCCTTTTCGAAGCACGGCGGGCGATCCCGGCCTGCCGGGATTGAAACCCTCTGAGGTCGCCGGACAAGGTAAGGCATTGACACGCGGTGAGATCCGTCGTCGCAGTAGAAGGTTTGTGAAACGTCCGGGCTAGTCCGCTTATTCTGTGAAATAATCTGACTAACAGCGCCCTGCGCGCGATTTTCTCGTAAAAAGCCCCTTAGAGTAGCGTGCATTCGTCATCCGGCCAGTCCGAATCCGAATTTTCGCTACGTCATTCTCTACACTACTTCTACGGTTTATGGCTTCCAAATGCCCAGCTCTTTTCACATCCGGCGAAGATTGCGCCTCTTCTAAGTTACAATGGTTGTCCAACCACTTTATATATTTTCCATTTGCCTTCTCTCCACGATTTAAGCATCCCGAACGATCAACAATGAGCGGATTAAGGAAGACTCCCCTGCACGGATGGCACAGTGCGAACGGGGCGAAGATGGTGGAATTTGGGGGCTGGGAGATGCCCCTGCAGTATGCCAACGGCATAATCAAGGAGCACCTGGCGACCCGCAAATCCGGAGGACTGTTTGATGTCAGCCACATGGGGCGGATTCGCATCAGCGGGGGAAACCGGGTGGCCTACCTTCAACATGTTCTCTCCAGTAACGTGGGAGCGGTGGGACCGTGGCAGGCGCAATACACGCTCATCCCCAATGAGCGAGGCGGCCTCCTTGACGACGCCTATCTCTACCGGTTTGCCGACGACGATTATCTTCTCGTCGTAAACGCAGCAAATCACGAAACCGACTGGGAGCATCTCCAGGCGCAGCTGGCCGGCTTTCAGGACGTGTTAATCGAGGACGTTACGCGGAGCATAGCGATGTTTTCGATTCAAGGGCCGCTCTCACGGCGAATTCTCGAAGAGCTGCTTGAAGAGGGTGATCTCCCGGAACCCTTTCATAACCGGCTGTCCGAAGCTGTCATCGCCGGCGCCGGCGTACGGATATGCCGCACGGGATACTCCGGTGAACCGATCGGTTTTGAAGTCTTTCTATCGGCAGGGGAAATCGAAAGCCTGTGGACGCGCATTATCGAGCAGGGCGCGAAGAAAGGGATTCTGGCAGTCGGTTTGGGCGCCAGGGACACCCTTCGGCTGGAGGCCGGGCTCCCCCTCTATGGAAACGAATATGGTCTGGATCCGGCCGGGAATGAGACGCCCGCTTACACCTTTCCACTGGCAAGCGCCGGGATCAGCTTTTCCGCGAGCAAGGGTGATTACATCGGCCGGCAGGCGCTGACGCGCCAATTCGAGGAGGTCAGAAAGCTGTGTAAAGGTCTGCAAGTCGACCCTGAGATCCTTCCTCGCCGTAATCAGCCGGTCGCCCTGTTGGATCGCGGAATAGCCCGCCACGGTGACGCGGTTCGCATAGGGGAGCGCGAAGTTGGAGTGGTCACAAGCGGCACGATGATACCGTACTGGATCTTTGAAGGGGACGGCGCGACCATGAGGATAACTGAGGAGTCCGGCCGGCGCGCCATCGCCCTCGCCAACCTGGATACGGACCTGCACCCCGGCCAGGAAGTCGATGTCATCGTGCGAAATCGTCCCCTCAAGGCCCGCATCGTCGATTGGCACGGCCGTTCTGAAGCGCCGCCCTTTTTCCACCCCATCACACTCGACCACGAGATGCCGGTTAGAGAGAAGGCAGTGGAAGAGGGCCTTGACAGCGTGCGCCTGCTTCTCACCAGAAGCGTTGAGAATCACGAGTGGCGGCAGCGGAGATGTGTCAACCTGATACCTTCCGAGATGACGCCTTCCCCGCTCGTTCGGTTGCTCCAGGTATCGGATCCCGTGGGACGCTACGCCGAACACAAAGAACTCCTGGCTGCCTTCAGTGAAGAGATCTACTATTACCAGGGAATCGACTTCATCGCCTGGGTGGAAAACCAGCTTACGGAGGAGATGCGCAAGTTCATGGGCTGCGACCTGGTGGAACTTCGCCCCGTCAGCGGTCAGATGTCGAATATGGCTGTATTCAGCGCGATGGTAGACTTCATCAACCGGGTCGACCGTCGCCGTGAGGCGCGTCGCATGCGCCTGGTCATGAACAACCACCTGGGCAAAGGCGGCCATCTGAGTTCTCAGACGATAGGGGCCTTGCGTGACTACGTGGCGAAAAATCCCGTCACCGAGAAATTTGCTGTCATCAATTTTCCCGTCTGCCATGACAACCCCTTCAAAATCGACGTAGCCGAAACAGTCCGCCTGCTCGATACGGTGGATCCCGAACTGATGATATTCGGTAAAAGCATGGTTCTACACCCGGAGCCTATCGCCCAAATTCGAAAGGCCGTCCAGGGACGAGCATCCAGGCCTATCATCATGTACGACATGGCCCATGTCCTCGGCTTGATTGGCCGCCATTTTCAGGAACCGTTTGAAGAAGGCGCCGACATTGTCACAGGCTCCACCCATAAGACGTTTTTCGGTACCCAGCGCGGAGTCATTGGCGCTAATTTCGTGGAAGGTGCTCCCGAGCACGAACTCTGGAGGGCGATCCGTCGCCGCTCCTTTCCGGGAATGACAAGCAACCACCATCTGGGCACTCTTCTTGGCCTGCTAATGGCTGCGATTGAAATGAACACATTTAAAGAGCCCTACCAGAAACAGGTCCTGGCCAATGCAAAGGCGTTTGCACGGGCCCTTAACAATCACGGCGTGCACGTTGAGGGCGACCCCGCGCTCGACTTCACCGAGACTCACCAGGTGATTGTAAATGTCGGTTATTCAAAGGGTTGTGCAATGGCGCTGACCCTCGAGGAAAATAACATCATCGTCAACTTTCAGGCCCTTCCCGGCGACGAGAGTTTTACAGCCAGCTCCGGAATACGGACAGGGGTTCAGGAGATGACCCGGTTCGGGATGAAGAAGAATGACTTTGAGGCCTTTGCGGAGCTCTTCGCGGATGCGGTCAAAGGCAGAAGCGTAGCCGACGAAGTGGCCAGGTTTCGGGACCGCTTTCAAGACATGCACTACTGCTTCGAGCACGAGAGCCTTCAGCCCTATGCCGGCCAGCTGCTAAGCACATTTTCGTCTCGGATTGCCTCACGAAGCATTTAGTCCTGATCTATCTGAGCTGGACTTGCGAGATCTCGAGGAATGTTTGCCCGCTAAACACGCGAAATGAAGCGAAATGGAATTTCTAAGACCGTCAGGCGTAGGAAGGCCGCTTGCGGCCGATGGGGCCACACATAAGTTCGAATCGCTCGCAAGCGAGCTTCCTACCCTCGCGGTGAAACGAGGCGAAATGGAAAATAGAACAGTATGTAGAAAATTAATCTCCCCTCCCAACTTTTCAGCCCTCAAATACGCACGATCCGGTTTCGCGTCATTTCGCGTGTTTAGCGGGCCCAGTAATTCTCGGATTCAAATATGAAACTGAATTTTAGCCCCGCCGAATTCCCGCGCGAATTACAGCGACACTATATCTCCGCCACGGAGGAGGATATCCATTCCATGCTGCAGGCCGTGGGAATGGAATCCCTCGAGGATCTCTTTGCGCACATCCCGCGGGATTGCTTCTTCAGGGAACCACCCAACTTGCCGGACGAACTCGAGTACGAATCGCTCCAGGCCGAACTCGCCTCAATCGCATCGCAAAATGTCCGGCACGAATCCTTCATCGGGGACGGTCTGCCCGACTTCAGCGTCCACCCGATTGTGCCTTTCGTTTCGGCCAAACGCAATCTCTCCACCGCCTACACCCCCTATCAGGCGGAGCGGAGTCAAGGGACCCTGATCAGCCACTGGATATACCAGTGCCTGATGTCAATGCTCACCGGTTTCGAAGCGATCAATGCATCCCTCTACGACCGCGCCACCGCGCTCTACGAAGCCATCTGCGTCGCTCTCCGCCTTAAGCGAAAGGCCGACACCATCCTCATTCCCGAGGCACTCTATCCGGGAGATCTTGAGGTGATCGAAACCATTGCGGTCGGGACCGGGATAGAGCTCATCAAGCTGCCGCTGGATCAGAAAAACGGTCAAATCCACAGCGAGGAATTGCGCGCAGAGGCCTCAAGGCTTGGAGGGCGGCTCGCGGCAATTGTCTTTCCCCAAATAAACACTCTGGGGATCGTCGAAGATGTGGATGTTCTGGCGGATCTCTGCCGCGAAGCGGACGCATTGAGCATCGCATTAATCGATCCCATGCTCCTGGCAGCGAACGGACTGAAACCTCCGTCCGATTTCGGCAGATTCGGGGCCGCTATCATTGTAGGCGAAGGACAGCATCTCGCAATTGGCCCGAACTTCGGCGGGCCGGGTCTCGGTATATTTGGCGTCCGCTTCAACGAAAAGGTAAAGAACGCTGTTCGTGCCTCGCCCGGCCGCTATGTTGGCAAGGCGAAAGACTTCGACGGCAGGCAATGCCGCGTGCCGGTCCTCTCGACCCGCGAGCAGCATATCCGGAAGGAAAAGGCCACCTCGAATATCTGTTCCAATCAGGCATTTCTCGCAACACTGGCGGGAGCAGCCATTCTCGGCCGCGGCGAAAGCGGAATGGAGGAGTCCTGCCGCAGAGCCAACGAACAAGCCGTTGCGGCCGCCCGGGGTCTCTCTACCATACCCGGAATTGCGTTGGCCTACCCCGACGCACCCTTTTTCAACGAGTTCGTCCTGCGCCTGCCCGTATCCGCCGCCGAGGCAATCGAGCAGGGAAGAGAATCAGATCTACATATCGGAATAGACGTATCCGATAGAATCGAAGGCGGTGGCGACTCTCTCTTGAAACTCTCCTTCTCCGACAAAGAGCGAGACATTGCGAAGCTCACCGGATTTTTTGAATCGCTCCTCGGATCGGGTTCCGAGACCTGCCCGCTACCGGAGATTCCCGAACGGCTGCGCCGGGCGAAGGCCCCCGGCCTCCCGGAAATCCCGTTGGAGCAAATCAAAGAATACTACACCCAGCTGGGCAAACTGAACGTTAGCCCCGACGACGCCTGTTACCCGTTGGGCTCCTGCACAATGAAGTACAACCCCGTCATCAACGACTGGGGCGCCGGCCTCAAGGGCTTTACCGATGCGCATCCGCAGGCGCCCCTGGAAGACAGTCAGGGTTGCCTGAAAGTCCTCTTTGAGATCCAGGAGTGGTTTAAGGCGATTACCGGCCTTTCCGCCGTTACGACCCAGCCCGTCGCCGGCGCCCAGGGCGAGCTGCTGGCTCTGAAACTGTTTCAGGCCTACCACCGGGATCACTCCAATCAGACGCGGGACGTGATTCTGATTCCCGGATCGGCACATGGTACAAATTTTGCCACCGCTACCATGGCCGGATATCATAGCGGTGGCCACGGTGAACGGGAAAAGGGAATCGTTCTGCTCGAGGCGGATTTGTGCGGCTCGATCGATATGAACGATTTTGACAGAAAGGTTGCCGAGTTCGGCGATCGCATCAGCGGAATAATGGTCACGAACCCCAACACCACCGGCATCTTCGAGAGTCGCTTCAAAGAGATCGCGGAGAAGATCCACTCTGTCGGTGGGCTCGTCTACATGGACGGCGCGAATATGAACGCGATCGCCGGCTGGATCGATCTCTCCGCCATGGGTGTAGACGCTGTTCACAACAATCTCCATAAAACGTGGACCATTCCGCACGGTGGTGGTGGGCCGGGTGACGCCATCGTAGCGGTCAGCGAGGAACTCGCCCGATATCTTCCCGGGTACATAATCGAAAAGCAAGGGGGCCGTTATGTGGCAAAGAAGCCCGCAAAGAGTATCGGTTCAATGCACCGCCATTGGGGAAATTTTGCCCACAAGGTTCGCTGCTACAGCTACCTCCGCCGATTGGGCCGCGAGGGAATCAGGAGAATGTCCGCCGTCGCCGTCCTCTCCGCCGTCTACCTCTTTAAGCGCCTCGGAGAGGAATACCCGACCCTGCCGGCCGGCTCGGGCGAGGTCCCGCGCATGCACGAGTTTATTCTCACCCTCGAAGCGGCCGACTTCGATCGCCTCGAAAAGATAGACGTGCGCAAAGCCGATGCCATGACGCGCGTGGGTAAGCTCTTTCTCGACTTTGGATTCCATGCTCCCACTGTTGCCTGGCCCGAGAGATATGGCGTCATGATCGAGCCGACCGAGAGTTACTCGAAATCGGAACTGGACCGCTTCGCCGACGCTGTGCTGGCGATACTCCGAATTATTCGTGAAAAGCCGGAAGTGCTCAACAGCACTCCCCTCTTTACACCTGTCACCCGCATCGACGAAGTAGGTGCAAATCGGCACCTCTGCCTCTCCGAAAGACTTGTCGAACTACCTCAACTCCACCCCAATCGGCTCGCACCCGAAAAAATCGCCGCCCTCTCGATCGATGAGATCGTCCGTAGGATTATGGAAACCTAGCCCGCAAAACATCCCGGCAAGCCGAAACTAAAATTCAATGTGGATGCCTACGCCCTGAATCAACCTGCTTTCGTGGTTCTTTACATTCCCTTTCGCGTGTTTAGCGGGCAAACAATCTTCCTCATACGGTTCGAAATTCCAATCCGCGTCGAATTACCACGAGGGTAGAAAGGTCTGCCGTACGGCAGGTACCTGTTTAGCCTCTTTCCCTTCTATTGCTGGCTGCCCCGGTCTTGTGCCCATCGTTCTGAATTTCGGTTGGCACGCAAATTGCGTGGAGTTCTCTGGTTAGAGCATGAAGAAAATGGGGAGCAGAGGGAGGGCACTGGAGTCGTTGTCAGGAGGCAATCCGATGGGGTTGCGGGTTTAAGGATTGATCCTGGCGATTACAGACTTCGAAGAGTTCCTCAAGGAAGTTTTCTTTTCGCAGGAGCTTTTTGGGCAATCGACCCACGGCGAGGGTTTTTCTGTTCGCCCGCCAGTGACTGAAGGGGGGTGCTTTCTGTGCAGCCTGGGCAAGCTTTTGGGGCAGATTATCGATACTGCCTAAAACCAGCTCCACATAGCGGGGATTGTGTAAGTTGGGCAGGAGCATGTATTCTTCGGGGAGCGCTTCAAAGTCGCGCGTCAGATTTTTGCGCCCGTGGGTTTGACGGCGTTTGCGCTTGGAGGTGCGCCAGGTGCCTTCCAGCTCATTGGTCGTGCGTACGCTGTCTGGATGGGCCGGTGGGGGAAGCAGCCGCTGCCAGTATTTGTCCAGATGAGTGACCACGGTGCGGTAGAGTTTGGCTTTCGAGGGGTTGGTCAGGGAGGCGCCTTTTTGGCGATATTGGGCACGCAGCAACTGGAGAGCCTCGGTGAGCTCAGCGGCTTGTCCTGCTTGCAACAGATAAGGGTCGCTTAAAGGGCAGGGGCCGCTGGCGCTGAGCCAAAGGGCATCGCGCAAAGCGCTGAAAATGCAAAAAGCGTTTTCATAGATAGTAGCGGCTTCGATGACGAGGGCATCAGCCAGATACTGCTTCAACCCGGTCGAAAGATGAAAGAAGCTTCGCAGAACAGAGCAACTGGCAGGAGCGCGGGCAAGCCACTGCTCCAGGGCGGCATGGGCGCGCACGACCCGCCGATGCCAATAAAGCAGGTAAGGATCGAAGGGAAAGCCCTGGCGGTGACCGTCGCAGGGATAATCCAAAATCCACAATTGCAGGGCCATGAGCAGTTCCCGTGCAAGGGTGGGATCGAAGGGCACTGCGAGCGCTTTGGCGGTGAGCAAATCGGCCAGGACGAGGGCGTGTTTTTCACGGAGGGCGTCACGGAGCTTTGCGGTGATGTGTTTGCGTTGCTCGCGCATGCGCTCCATGAGCTTCAATTGCCGCAAGCGCCCGTTGAGCATCTGCTGGGGTTTTCGATAAAGCTGTTCGCCCACATTGCGGGCGAAATGATAATGGCAGACGCCATGGGGGGCCTGGAAGGTTTCGCTCTCGCAGGCCTTGCTGATCTGAGCGCTTAAATCATGATAGACATGGTGGGGTTGGCCAAAAGCCCGGGCCGCCCGGGCAAAACAGCCACTGATCGTTTCGCTCTGTTCGGAAGGCATTTTCCAGCTGCCCAAAAGGATCCCTTCGTCGGCTTCCTGAACAGCGAAGAAAACCGGCGTCTGCGGTTCCACGGTCCCATCCACCAGCCAGCGCAGGCAAGGGCGAGCGCTCAGGTAATCTTTAAGCACCGGAGCGGCCGCGGCGTGCAGCCGACCCAGATAAAAAAGAAACTTCTGCTGCATCTCATAGAGGCTGCTTTGAGCAATCTGCAGCTGCCCCGGGCCCTCGCGCAGTTCCCTGTGCACCTCTTTGAGGGTGGCGCTTTCGCACAAACATCGCTTGCCCACATAGGCAATCAGATCGTAAGCGTAGCGACTATGCGAGGGCACGATCTGTTCCAGGCGAGCAGAACGGTAGCTGTTGCGGTGGCTCCCTTGCCCCTGCTCGCGCACAACTTCCACCGCCTGGAAGCATCCATAGGAGAAACTGACCACCTTGCGGCGCAGGGTCTTGCGCACCTCTGAAGGACCCTCTTCGTCCTCCCGGGCATCGAAGCGATAACTCGTTTGCGCAGGCACAGCCCCCACCGTTTGCAGGGCCCGTTCAGCCTCTGCCCGCAAATCATGTAACAGCTCCGCTACCGCGATCGGGCCGGTTTTTTTTGAGCGAGTAAAACGCCATCACCCGCTCAATTTGCTCCCCGCTCAGCTCTACTCCCTGCTCTTGCATAAGCTCGACAAGCTCCTTGACCCCGGCCTCGGGATGGCCGATACAGGCGACCAGCAAAGCGATCACGACCATCGTTTCGAGCCCTTCGGGAGCTGCCTGCAAAGCGCCCCCGGGGTCCCCTGCCTGAACTTGTGCCGCTGTTCTTCGCCCTTGCCGCCGCTTTTTCTGTTCGGCCCCGCCCTGTTCCCCGGCCGAGACATACACGCAGTGACGCCCTTCATAGTATCGACTCAACCGCTTCTTTCTACAAAGCACGCTTATGGGGTTGTGCACCCGTACCCCAAGGAGGGTCTCCAACTCAGCCACCGTGTAGCCGCAAAGCGAAGCTCCCACCACCGCCTCCACGGTCTCCTCCAAGGTGCCGTGGCGCGAAAAGCGCCCCTTGCGAAAACGCCACAAACCGGCCCCGTCAAAGCGCGGAATGTCTTTCAAGCTCAGGTAGCCACAATTGGCATTGTAACTGGAGTAATGGCCATATTTTTGCAAAGCCCGATAGACCGTTCGCCGCGACACCCTCTGCTCCTTCATCAGCCTCCACACCGTGCTTACCCGATCCCGCCGTACCGCTTCGACCACCTCCCTCTCTTTACGCGAAAGCTCTTCTTGCATGCACCGGCACAGTATGGAAAGGAGGCAAAACTGCAAACTTTATTTTACATACAATGCCAATACCAACTTTCTCCAGCTCCCTTCGCTTCTACTCAATTGCCACCAGAAATCAACTCCCCGTTCAAAGCGCTTTTGTAACTGATTAATACTCAACAAGTTTCTAACTGAAAACAAACCTGCAGGAAAAGCTCTCTACCTCTAACGAACCCACACACAACAATCGTTGAAACTCCATTCTGGCATACTAGACCCCATTCGAAAAGCCTTTCGAGCGGGCGGTTTAAGGTTCTCCGCCACGGGCGGACCAGCCTATGGCTGGCAGGTTTCGGGTTTTAGGCTGCCGGCGCTGCCGATGAGCAGGTATTGAGCGGCCATCGGCGTGGCTTGCTGCACAATACGTATATTTGCCGCTGTCTGGAGGCATACTCATCCCGTGGTGCTTTTTTCTCTGAGCTTCAAAGCGGTCAGATTCAGGCTGCCTGTTCCAGTTCCTCCCCTCGGCGTTTCTTCATCAGTATGATGCGGCAGAAGTTGTAGGCCAGAACCTTCTCGAGCAGTTCATCGCCTACCGCATCGATGCCGCGGCGGCCGAGTTCGCCAAAGGCAAATCCATCTTTAATCGTGAACATCAGCGACTCCACTGCGGAGCGATCGCGGCGTGCCTCGCGATACGCCTCGCTCTCCCAGTCCTCGGGGGTGGTCAACTTCTTGCCCTTCGCCCCACTGATACTGATCTGCTTTACCCCCATGCTCAGCACCTCCTTGCGTCCCTTCGCCGAAGCATATCCGTCATCGGTGCTGACCAGTTCAGCAATGACACCGGTGCGCTTGATCGAATCGCCGATGGCCGGCGCCAGCTCAATGGAGTCTGCCGCGTTGCCTTGCGGTACGATCAGGCTGGTGACAAAACCGTTTTCGCTGCGAACCAGTTGTGGCTTGTACCCGATCACTGGATTGCGGCTGCCCTTCTTGATGTAGGCCGCCGATCCGTCCGAGAGGCTCAGGACCTTCTGTGTGGACGGTAGCTTCTTTTCGTGAAACACCCGATCATGAGCATACTCAACAACCCGCTTGGCGTCGGCAATATCGCCCCTGATCTGGCTCAATGCCCGCTCCAGAAGCTCCCGGCGAGTGGGAGGCAGTGAATCCATCGACAGGCCCTCTTCAAGATGGCTCAGTTCCCCCGTTAGTGAGTCGGCCGCCTTGCGGCCCCGCTTGAGCAACCGCCGGTAGTGTTTCTTCAGCTTGCCCTTCGACTTCGGTTTGCCCGCGGCCAGACAAATCTGAAACTCCAGCTTGTCCATTTCCTCCAGCCAACGCCCAACCCATCCCTTGCGAAAATCCTCCAGCCCGAAGACATGCAACTTCTGACCCAAACGATTGGCCCGCATCAAAAGACCGCTCAGAATCTTCCCATCGGTGGGCCAGCAGCTGTTTGCTTTCACCGAGGTGCTGTCGATCGTCAGCTTCCCGAAATCGTCCCATTGCTCCTGGAGGATAAACCCAATCTGTTTATCAAAGATCAACTCGCGGGTCGTATGGCTGACCAGGTTCACGTTCTCCAGAATCGTCGTCACCGCCGGCATTCTCAGTCCCCCGCTCTGCAAAAATCCGTACAAGCTCATCGACTCGCGCACAAACCGCCGTGCCGGTTTCGTGGTCAACGAACCCAGAAACCCTCGAAGCATCACGAACACGTATACCGCATAAGCCGGCATCCGCGGCCGGCCTGCCCCAAGATTCAATTCAGCAGCCAGAATATTCTCCTCCTCGATGTCCAGCTCCGGCAGCTCCGCTGTGCGCCCTTCAAAGAACCTGCGATCTTCCAATCGAAGTTTCTTCTTCTCACGCGCATGGGCGTCCAGATCCTTCTCGATCGCCTCGATGATTTGCGCCGCGAACCCGGCCAATTCTTCAACTTCATCCAGAAAATCACGGAAATCCGTGTCTGGAACCGGCAGAATGAGGTTGCTAAGGGGCGTCTTATCGCTTTTGTTCTCCTCTGTCGCACATGTTGGCATGTTTAACTCCTTTCTTAATCTTAGGTTGTTAAACACTAGCATGTTGCGACACTTTTTATCAAGCCAAAAAATGATTTTTCTCAAGTTTTTCTTGCGCCTTTTGCGCCTCTTTGCGGCCAATCAGTAGCTTTTCGGATAAGGTCATACTATGTAATCAATAGAATCTTGCAAGTGCCTGAATAACATTTACTTTGGGTTCTCCAACCCAATTTCGTAATTATGGGCACAAGACCGGGGCAGCCAGTAATCAAAGACACGTTAATTACATGCAAGTCCGACAGGTTGCTAAACCAAGTCACTGCGTTCCACGGGATGGAACTCTGACAATCCGAAGCGTGTATAAATTCCGGGAGGATATTACGAAATCGATGCGTGTTCCAAATTCAGTATCCAGCTGGAGAAAGAATTGCCAATGCTAACCGGTTGAGTCTAGATTTCTTGGACATTCTGGAGTACATAAAACTAGCATTCAAAGTATTGCGGTCGGCACAGAACAGCGAACATGCAACACCGAGTACCGTCCTGCGAAATCAAGAGCGGGAACAATGGAGGGCACTATGAAACTGACAGCTCAGGAAATCGAGCTTTTCCGGCACAACGGCTTCGTTAAACTTCCGAAGCAGTTGCCTGAAAAACAGGTAGAAGCTTTGAAGGAGGAGGCTTTGAAGGAAATTCGGGACGAAGTCGAACCGGTTTCCCGTCAGGATGGCCGCGTTATACGAATCTCCAACGTCTGGGGCCGGGGTGGCGTCTTCCGAGAGACTGTGGTCTGCGATGAGATTCTCGAGCCCGCGGAATCGATCCTGGGACCGAATATCGAATTCATGGTCTATCGACACAACCATGTCTATCTCCGCGATCGAGGTTCAAAGGCTTCGCTTGAGCTTCATCGCGACTGCCGGCAATGGTCGCGTCCGATACTCACTGTTCTGGTCTACCTTGAGGAAACCCATCTGGAGAATGGGTGTACCCGCATCGTCCCGGGGTCTCATCATTTGCCGGCTTTTTCGAATGTTGCTGAAATTCGTGAGCGTGAGGAATTTTTAGAAATAGTTGAGAAGCAGTCGCTCCCACTTCCGATGCCGGCCGGTGGTCTGCTCGCGATGGATGGACTGATGCTGCACGGGGCCGGGGAGAATCTGACCGAAGGAACGCGTATGAGTATGACGCTGGGTTATCATAGCGTGGACGAGTTCAACCGGAAGGATGATGGCACGAGAGTGCTGGTGCGCGGCGAGCGGGTCTACGGTGGGAATGACCCCAGCAGAATGTAGAGAAAAAGGTGAGATTATGATCTCAAATGAAACTGAAGATCCGGTGGCCCTTTACTTTCGAGAGGGCGAGCGGATGGCTTACGAGCTTGGAAATCGCGGTCCAATCAGATTCAACGATGACGGTACGTTGGACGAGGCGATCCTGGATGCCTACTGGCTTTACGGCTTTTATGTGTTGGAAGGGGTCCTGAGCGACGAGGAGCTCATTGACCTGAAAGAGGAATTTGAGAGCGTGCTTGAGCGGGCGCCACACACAAAGAACGCGAAGGTTGATGCGAAGGGCCGGAAAGCTCTTGGGGCTGAGTTTGCGCTGCCGACTTTCCATTTTGCCAAGCCGTTGAGCGACCCAGTTGGGGGCACGTCAAAACACGGCGGCCGCCACCAGGCCAGGATGGCGGAGCCGCAGCCGCCCAGTGACGCTCCGGACTCTGTGATTTCCTCGATCGATGGTCCCCTGCAGATTATGGACTCTTGCTTCCGGCTTTACGGCCACCCGCAGCTGTTGTCCATGGCCGAACATATCAACGGACAGGATTTCACCCCGTTCGCCGAGTCCATCATCGTCAAGCTTTCGGGGTTGGGAACATCCGTAGCCTGGCACCAGGACGGGACCACACTATGGGACAATCCGGACTGGAACCAAGGCACTCACGGGTTCAATTTTATGGCTCAGCTTTTCGGAAGCACGGCGGCGAACGGGGTTTGGGTACTCCCCGGATCACACAAACAGGGCAAACTCGACATCAGAGCGATGATCGAGGCCAACAACGGCTCTGACCGCCTGCCAGGGGTTGTCCCGATTGTGTGCGAGCCAGGGGACGTAGTCATTACTAACCGCCAGACTTTGCACGGCTCTTTCGCCAACACCTCGCCGGACAAGCGAGTGACGTTCAACTTCGGGTTTCACAGGCGCGCCTCTGTGCTCAACGTTCGAACGAAGTTTAGAAGAGAAGAGGTTGTCTACGACGAGGAGCGGATCCGTCAGAGGTCGCGTTTGATTGCTTTGGGCATCGATGCCCGGCAGCAGCGCTTCCCTCTCGAACCCCGCTACATTTATCAGCCCCTGGTCGGACAGGAGGACGTCAACCGGTGGAATGAAGGCGCGAGGGAAGGCATTTTGAAAGACTACAACCTCGGGGACCTTGGAATTTGAGGAGGGACGGGGAAGACGGAAATGGGAAAGACCATCATCTCGGTAGCTGTGGTGGGTTCACAGCCTACGAAGAGAATGAATCCGGCGGTGCCGTATACGCCGAAGGAAATTGCTGATGCGGCAATTGAATGTTCTAAGGCTGGTGCGGCGATTTCTCACATCCACGTGCGCGAGCCCGAAACGGGAATACCATGCTCTAGGATCGAACTTTTCAGGGAAGTCGTTGACCGGATTCGGGAAGAGAGCGACATCCTCATCAACCTCACGACGAGCGGGTTGAATCTATCGGGTGAGAATGTGATTGAGGAACGCCTTCAGCCCGTGACGTTAAAGCCTGATCTTTGCTCCCTTGATGTCGGTTCGTTGAACCTTGGGAATCGGATCTTTGAAAACTCGCCGGATTGGGGAAGGGTCGCCGCCCAGCGCATGCGCGAGTACGGGGTTAAGCCGGAAATTGAAGTCTTCGATGTCGGACATGTGAGACAGGCGCTCCAGTTGATTGACGAGGGGTTATTTGAGGACCCGCCATTTGTACAATTGTGTATGGGCCCGGAGTGGGGCATCGAAGCGACGCCGGAAAATCTCCTCTTTATGAAGAGTAAGTTGCCGCCCGGCATTCCCTGGTCCGTCATGGGCGTGGGGCGCACACAGTTGCCTATGATAACAATGGGCATTATTCTGGGCGGACATATTCGGGTCGGCTTTGAAGACAATTTCTATCTCCGGAAGGGGGTCCTTCTAAAAAGTAACGCTGAGATGGTTGAGGTTGCCGCGAATCTCGTTGAGCAGCTCCAACATGAAGTTGCCACTCCCGCCGACGCGCGTCGGATTCTTGGGATATAGATCAATTAGGAAAATCCATAGCTATGACTCCGACAATTGAATAGTAGCACACTGTTATCGCGAGCCGACCGAAGGGAGGCGCGGCGATCCACGAATAGGAGCAGGGGTCAGGCTTGAACGCCACTAACTTAAGGGATCACTACGGTGATCACCGATGTTCCCGATTCGGCCGCAAGCGACCTTCCTACAAAGACTTACGCTCGTCGTAGGAAGCTCGCTTGCGAGCGATTCCTGCCCTAAGTTGGTGCCATTCGGGTCAGGCTTATTATTGTAGTGTCACAATGATTGCTGGGGTATTGCCCATACCGATAATTCGTTCGTCACCTTTCCTTGTTTCCGGTTCTGAATCTCGGGGGACACAACAATAATAAGCCTGACCCCTTCGCCCTGTCCTTCGCCCTGTGCCCTTCGCCGGTGGGTAGGTCTGTCGAGAAGGAGGCAGGTCGTTAGCAGGGAACATCGCCGACGGATCGCTGTAGACGATCGAGTTCGGTTTTCAGATCAGCGGCGATCTCCTGATAATCGGGGTTGGCGTAGACGTTATTCAGTTCGTGTGGATCCTTCTGGAGATCAAACAGTTCCCATTCGGGATCCTCGGGTTCGCCAATTGAGCCCGGTTGGTCGAGAGGATCGGCGTAATAATAGATGAGCTTATACCTCTCTGTGCGAATACCGTAATGCGCGTAAACATTGTGATGGGCCTTGTGCATCCAGTAGCGGTAGTAGAAGGAAGTCTGCCGGTATTCCGGATCATTGCCTTGGAGAATGGAGCGAAAACTATGGCCCTGCATTTCCTCGGGCGGATCGAGACCGGCCAATTGGAGCAGGGTGGGGGCGAAATCGACGTTGAGGACGATGTCCCTGCTATCACTGCCTGACGGTATCTGCTTCGGGTGGCGAATGATTAGCGGCATTCTGAGGGATTCTTCGTACATGAATCGCTTATCGTACCAACCATGATCGCCGAGGAAGAAACCCTGGTCGGAAGTGTAGATGACGATCGTATCATCAGTCAGGCGCTCTTCTTCGAGATAGTCCAGGATTCGGCCGACATTGTCGTCGATGCTCGCGACGACCCGAAGGTAGTCCTTGATATAGAGCTGGTAGGCCCACTTCCGAAGCTCTTGTTCCGGCAAGGCGTGGTTAATTTGGCACTTCAGGTCTTGTGGGCTCATATGGACCCCGACTCTCATTTCCGCGGCTTTGGCCGCCGACGCCCGGTTGGCATAATCGTCATAGAGCGTATCCGGCTCCGGTATTTCCTCATTCAGGTAGAGGTGGGCGTGCTTTTCATCCGGTTCCCATGCCCGATGGGGGGCCTTGTGGTGGCAGAGGAAGCAGAAGGGGCGATCCTTATCCCTGTTTCTCAGCCAATCGAGGGACATGTCGGTAATAATATCGGTAACGTATCCCCTGACGGTTTTTCGTTCGCCACCTCCAGGCCCCTTGAAGATCATTTCCGGATTGTGATAAAGGCCCTGTCCAGGGAGAACCGCCCAATCGTCGAATCCCTCCGGGCAGTGTTTCGGTCCCTCCCCGAGATGCCATTTTCCGAATACCGCGGTTTGATAGGCAGCTTCCTGCAGCAACTTGGGAAAAGTCTGCAAACGGTTATCCATTGGAGTTGATAGCGTCGTGACGCCGTTAACGTGGTTGTAAGTTCCCGTCAGGATAGAAGCGCGGCTCGGTGAGCAGATAGAATTTGTGCAGAAGCAGTTGTCGAAGCGCATCCCGCCCGTCGCGATGCGATCGAGGTTTGGAGTCGTGTTGATCCGGCTCCCGTAGCAACTCATGGCATGGGAGGCATGGTCATCGGACATGATGAAGATGATGTTTGGGCGGTTGCTCATCGGTTGTTCAGTCCGGATCAGAAGCTGAGACTGATTTGCTGGTTTCAAGTGTCAGGTTTCGAGTCCTGACGAAAAGTTGACACGGATTCACGGGTTTCTGGTGTCAGTGTTCAGCTTTCTGTCATGGTATTCCTCCTGTAGCCGGACGACTTCGTCGTTCGGATCTGATCCTCTCCCTCCTTCTTTCAAACTCATGTCTCTGTCCTGATCCTCGAAGGCAAGGATGACCTTCTCGTATCGATTTTCGGTCATATCAAGTCCAAGTAAATTCGACCCAAGGGCCTCCTCCATTCCAGACTTTCTTGAAATCGTCTTCTACATTCAAAGCGTCGATCAAAGGCAGCAGGAATTCTCTCCAGCGATGTTCAGAAGCCTCTGTTGTATCGAAGCTGCGAGCCGTTTCGTTTTGTCAGACATTTGCTCGGCTATTGAAGCGATTCCACGTATGGCCGAATCACATTTTCAACCCTGCAGACCCTCGCGTTTCGCCAGAGTTCGTCAATCGTGAATCTTCTGTTTCGCCAACCGTCACGTAGTGCCTCAATCGCAACATCCAGGCCGATCTTATTCCGAAATTTAAAGCAATCAGCTACCGTTTTAGCTGGATTGAAAAATTTGAGTTCGTAACCTCGCGTTGGTTTTGTCGTGACACCTTCACGCATAGACTGGCCCGAAAATCGAAAATATCGGATGTTTGGATAGTCGATTTTCTTCTTCCATGAACCCGCAGGGATGGCCATCCATACTTCGTGCGGGAGCTGCGTCGTCATGTCATGATATTGGAGTGCGGACAGTAGACACAGAACACCCTCAGGCACCTGCATACATGCAATGAAGCTGCTCCCTTCCATGTCGGAGAGAGCGTCAGCATCCATGTCTGCCAGAAGATAAAGACCTCGTGTGACTCGCTTCAGTTTTCCCTGCCGCACCAGCCGCGTCAGGTATACCGTCGGAATGCCTCGCTTTTCGAGGTCCTTTCGGTGGACAAGACCCTTCTGCTCTCCTACCAGGTCCAAGACCTGTTCTCTTATGTATTTTGCCATTGCAATTGTTGCTAAAACTATATAGTTATAAATCTTTATAAAGGTTATGCAACAATCGAATTTGGGAATTACATGGTTGATAGTCAAGTCCTCCGTGGTTTTCGTCCTTTCCCCTGAAAGCTCCTAAGAACTTGCTTTGCGTGAATGATTCGAAAGTTCCATCAGCACCCCTCTACCAACGCCCGCAACGGCACATCCTCATCCTTGGGAAGATAGTAACCCAGGGGATCGCCGACAACGCCCAGGAGCTGTTTCTGTATCGGATTGCACTTCGCGATGAGCTCCTGGGGCATCGTGATGTAGTCCATCGGTTTGACCCATCGAAAGGCGTATCCCATGAAGATCGTTTTCCTTGCTTGCTCGGTGGAATTATGGCCGATGCCGTGCCAGGTGCGCTGCTCGAAGATGAATGCGTCTCCCGCTTTTACGTTCATCGAAATCGCTCCGAACGCTTTTCCGGTATCGGGGTCGACGGGAAGTTTTCCGACGAGTCGATTGCTTCCCGGTACCAGGATCGTTGCGCCTGTGGTCGGATCAGATTGATCGCTGATGGCGTAGGCGATCTTGAGCAGGATTCGGGGATGCGGTTCCTGCATCTCCTGGTGCGAAGTGCCGCCATCCCGATGAAGGCCGCGCGAGGCAAACTCGGGAGCCGGCCCGGGTTGGGGTGGGACGACAATCAGATTCGATGTGTTTAACTCGATGTTCCAGTTGAGAATTCCCCAGGCGAGCGGCACCGTATCCGGCCAGTCGAGCAGCTTGAAAAAGGCATCGTGCCGGGTAAAGCAATTACGGATATTCAACTTTCCTCTTTCTTCCAGACGGCCCTCCCTTTCTTCGTCGGCGTAGATCTCATCGATTGCGGCATCAAGTTCGGCAACGACCTCCGAGGGCAATGCATTCTTGATCCGCAGATAGCCGTTGTTCTCGAAGAATTCCTTCTGCTCAGATGTGAGGGTTGTGTACCCCATTGTTTGAGAAGCTGGTGTGGTTTCCGTTAGGTCGATTTCTGTTTGGGACATTTCTTAGATTATTCTCAATTGGAACCTGGAATTTTGATCACATTTTGGAGTTTAAGCGTTCGAAATTGAAGTCCATCAGTTTCGAACACTAAAGGTCCGCACTATTCCGGCAAGCCGGGACTGAATGTTCAATGTTCACTGTCCGACTTACGGAGCTCAACACAAGACTTCGTTTCTCAGACGGGCATCTCCTCGGCTGAGCCTATCGATGTTTTCGAGCAGGATCTCGATCACGTTCCGCTCGTAAAGCTGCGTCTCTCCCGCCGTATGTGGCGTCACAATCAGGTTCTTCAAATCCCAGAAGGGGCTCGATTCCGGGAGAGGGTCGTCAACCAAATGGTCCAGGCCCGCTCCTGCAATGCTTTTTGAGCGAAGCGCTTCGATGAGAGCAGATTCATCAACACAAGCCCCTCGTGCAACATTGACTAGATAGGCAGAGCGCTTCATTTTTCCCAGAACCGTTTGGTCGATCAATCCCTGGGTTTCGGTTGTCAGCGGACAGGTCAGAACGACGAAGTCCGACTGCTGGACGAGCACCGGAAGCTGGTCGGGAGGGAGCACGAGGTCGGCTGTCCCGTCATGTTCCGCGGTCCGCCGTTTTATCGCGATAACCCGCATATCAAAAGCCTTTCCCAGTCGCGCCACACGCGACCCGATATGACCCAATCCGACGATACCGAGTGTCTTTCCCGCCAGTTCGTCCTCCCTCTGCGCAATCTCTTGGATCATCGGGCGCCAGTGGCGCTTGCCCTGATTGTCGCGCTCGATGTGAATTTTCCGGGTCAGCGCCAGGATGAGGGCGAAGACATGCTCGCTGACGGCGTTCCGGTTTACGCCCTGCGCGCTCGCCAGGCGAATTCCTCTCTCCCTCAGCAAGTCGACCGGAAACTGGTCATAGCCGGCTCCGATGGACTGGATGAAGCGAAGCTTTGCCGCTTCCGGCAGTAGGTCGTCGCTCCAAAGTCCGGAAACTACCATAATATCGGCCTCACCGATGCGTGCCTGCGTCTCCTCGGCGTTCCATGTCTGGAAATGCCGAAGTCCCTTTTCAAGACTCTGGAAGGTCGATGCCAATTGATAGGCTACGTGAGCGAAACAGATCGTCAGCTCAGATTTTGGTGGGAAGGAGTGCATGGGTGATGCCTAGAGGACCAAGAGCGTTCTATTGCCAATTTTCCGGATTTCAAGCAAGGAGCTGCTATTGAGCACATGCACAATTATCTCCGATTCAGCTCTTCCTGGACTTACTGTCTACAATGGCCGTCTCCGCCCGAGCACTTTCAGCAGCCGCTCGTTTGAAGTCCGCAAGTCTTTCTCGTGAACGGGGACCCGATTCATCCAGCCGAAACGGCGGTAAGCCCATGCGACGGCGTACTGCGACTGCATAAGATAGCGCGTTCGATCGGATGTATTTGGCGCTCCTCGG
This sequence comes from Candidatus Moanibacter sp., assembly GCA_965215885.1. Lineage (GTDB taxonomy): Bacteria > Verrucomicrobiota > Verrucomicrobiia > Opitutales > UBA2987 > CBDCEW01. The sequence goes on along the minus strand of CBDCEW010000096.1, from coordinate 82,002 downwards.
TGCCAGCACTGTGGATCCTGCAGGTAGCTGTCGCCCGCTTTGCAGAAAATCGAGACGGGTCTCTGTCCCTCAAATTCGGGATTTTCCTGGCTGTTGGGACCCCGCCCCGAATAGTGGCTACCCGGGACGTACTGAGTAGGGCCATGGTCGATGGTCTCGATATCGCTCAAGGCGATCTGAACCGTGAACCAGAGAACCGGTGGGCGTATCCGCGGGTCGTGGCGCGGGACCTCTTCGGGTACCGGAAAATGCACGGTTCCGTCGACATGCCAACGCTCGATGGCTACACTAGGCAAATTACGCAGAACATTCTGGCCGCAGAATTTGCAGTCAGGTCCCACAATAGCTTCAGCCAGACCGAGGATCGGCTCGCGTATCAGCATGTCCCGGAAAACAGGATCCAGTTCAATGGTATTTCGTAGGATAAACGGGAGTTCCTCTCCCGATTCGCTGTGTCGGCTTACCTGAACGTAACGTTTATCGCTCAGATCCGGATTTTCTCTCGTAGCGAGAATCGGATCGTCGAGCAATGCATCGGTTCTATTGCGCAGGACTTCAATTTCCTCCGGATTCAGTACACTGGGGATATACGCGAAACCATCGCGGTAGAAATCATCGACGACTTGTCGAGCCTTCTCTTCGCAGAACTTTTCGCCGGAACTGATCGGACTACATTCAACCATAATTTAAGTATGGTAGTTGAATTGTCGGGGTCAAATTTCTTGTAAGATCGAGGGCGTATTGGCTCCGATCGTCATATTCTCCGCTTCCTTTCGAGACCCACGCGTCCACCGTCGATGACCACCTTTTTCAGGTCTTCGTCTACGAGCGCTTTGGTTAATCGGCAGGGATGCCGAGCGGAAATCAGCTTGCAAGACGCTTTACGAGGGGGTGGCGGCGGTCCCGCAACGGCAGATAAGCGCGGGATCCGGTGAAGTGGGATTCATAGACCGCGCTGACGCACTGGAGCGAAGTCAGGGCGTTTTGCCCGCCGAGCTCGGGTTCAGAATCGTTGCGAATCGCCTCGATCATATTCTGGACGCTCCAGATCGAGTGCTGGGGCCCCCACGCCTTTCCTTCAATAATGTAATCCTCCTGGGGAATCTTCACTCGTTCCCAAGGCGGTGTATGGGCGGCGAAAGAGACGTCGAAGGGGCAAAACCACATCTCGTCAATCCCGGTATGGGGCCGAGGCTTTACCATAATCTGTCCGGATTCGCCAAGCAGGTGGGGACCCCACACCCACCCGTGCCTGGACTCCCGCTTGTAAAGTTCGATGATACCGGACACGCCGTTGGGGCCGCCGAGGTGGATCGTCATGGTGTCTCCCGCCACCATCCCGTTATCCCGACGGTCTGTCGTGCACAGTTTGCTGCTGTGCATGATATCGTCCCCGGTGACCGAATGCCCTTGGTAAGATATCTGGGCGTGGACCCACTCAATACCGCCCATCAGAAAATCCATTTCGTCGAAATAGTGCACCCCCATCTCCATCAGCTCAAAACCGGCCTCGCGGCCCTTACCGATTTCCCGGACGGAACGAAACTTCCCGATCTTGCCCGAATTCGCCATCTTCTTGGCGCGGCGGACCGCGGGGCTGAAACGGTACTGGTGGCTGACGGCCAGTTTTACCCCGGCCTGGCGGGCCGCTTCAATCATCTGATCCGCGCGTTCCAAATCGACGGAGAGCGGTTTTTCCGAGAGCACGTGGACACCCGCTTGCGCTGCGGCGATTGCCACCGGCGCGTGCATCGGTGCCTGGGTGCAGACGCTGATGAGGTCGAGGTCCTCCGCATCGATCATTTTTTGGTAATCGTCGTAGCGGCCCGTAACATCAAATTCATCCGCTCGCTTCTTAAGCGCCTCGGGATTGATATCGCAAAAGGCGACGAGTTCAACGGCGTCGAGGTGATCATAACCTTGGGCGTGCCGAGCCGCGATCCCGCCCAACCCGACAATGCCGACTTTAATGCTCATTTGTTTCGGTAGTGTTTGCGGGGAAGATGAACACGGATGTTAACCACCGATTAAAACGGATGGATTCGCGAGCGCATTTTTTGAAGGTAGGTTTGGAATAGGGTGCGTGATTCTTCATCGTAAGCCTCCTCGAGAGAGCAACGACGACAAAGTTGACGACGAAGCTTACGACAAAGGTTCGGCTGCATCTCCCCCTCTTTTTTGGTTGCGGCTTCGCTGCTCCAAGTCATCGGTGGTTTAAATTGAACCGCACCAGCGGATGTGAACGATTCCTCATCGGTAGATACACACGGGCTCCGGTGATCTGGGACTCGTAGCAGCCCATCACCATTTCAATCGTCTTTGCCCCATCGCGTCCGCTGCAGATGGGGTTTCGGTCCTCTTCGATGGCTCCGATCAGGTCCTCGATCGCGAGCACGTGCCCGTCCGCGATCGTTTTCCCGGTTTGCCCTGCTAATTCCAGCGGTTCCCATGCTTGTTCGGATTTGCACGGCTCCCAGAGCGGGTAGGGATAAATCATGAGGGTATCGACCGTTCCCCCGCGCAGGGAGATCGTGCCAGCGTCCCCAACAATCTCCAGGCCGTAGCGGTCGTTGCGCCCGATCTGGTTCCGACGCGAGTCGAAGAACCCTGCGACCCCGTTTGAAAACGCGAAATAAGCGTCGATCCAGTCGCCCACCACCGGCCCCAGCGGCTCCGTTGCTTCATGCACATCTCCCGGTTGGATCTCGCGCCCATCGACGGTGATTCGGGCAAACATCCAATCGATCTCCCCGGCCAGGTAGCGCATCAGGTCAAACTTATGCGTGCCCAGATCCATGGCGTCCTCGCCGCCGCCCCGGTGGTCGTACTTGCCGTGCGCGTGCAGGGACATGAGGCGGCCGATGCGCCCGTTTTCAATCTCGCGCTTCAAACTGGCCACGCCGGGCATGTAGGCGCCGTGAAAATGTCCGATGGCAATTTTGACCCCGGCCTCGTCGGCCGCTTCGACCATTTGGTCCGCGTCCTCCAGGCTGATCGCGAACGGTTTTTCGCAGTAGACGTGGCAACCCGCCTCGATGCAGGCCAGAACCATGTCCAGCCGCTGATCGAGCCATCGCGGGCAGACGCTGACGATGTCCAATTCCTCTTTCCTCAGCATCTCCCGGTAGTCCGCGTAGCCCCGTTGCGCTTCGGAATCAAAGCGCGCCTTTTCCCGGCCCTCCTCGTGCTCGTCCGCCACGGCGACCATTTCCACGTTTGGCAACAGTTTGTAGGGGAGGTGCAGGCCGTGCCCGAATTTTCCCGCCCCCGTCCGCCCGATCGCTGCTGCTTTGTAGATCTTTCCCATCTTTCTAAAGTTTCAAAAAGAACACTACTTTGGATTCGAACTCATCAGGCTGATTGCTGGTTCTTGATCAGGTTGAGGGCGGAACCGGCCTGGAACCAGTTGATCTGTGCGTTATTATTGATAAGAAATCGCTTTCACTTTCTCCGTCCGTAGGGCATGCGGCGGATTTAAAACTCCCCGCCGGGCGCACCGGCGATACGTTCATGAGGCTGCGGCCGAAGTGGCACGCGGATGTGGGCGTTGGCTTTCGCGAGGCAGTCGGGATTATCCTTCTCTTGCTGAAATCCCGTCCTTGTACGCAAATGAGCTGCTTCGGCGCGATCGAGCACAGGCTGCTGCAGCGTGTCATGCTCATCGGGGCAGAGGTGCCGCATCAACGGTCGCAGGTCAGGCGGCAATGCCAGATACTCCTCGTGTGCCAGCGGCCGGCAAACCGTGTTGACATTGTACTTTTCTCCGGGTGCGAAGTCGTCGACAGACAACCACCAAGGGCACCAGCGGTTCACCACGGCAACTCTTTCCCGGCCACTCGGATTGTGCCGGGCCGATGCATGCCAACACCGCGAATCCTGGATATAGACGGATCCCGCCGGCGCTGTTACCTGCATGTCCCCGGGGATGGGCGCAGCGACTGTAATATCATCAGCCGGCCCTCGTGGATTACGCTTGTCCTTATGCGATCCAGGTACGATCCACGTGCCGCCCGAGCTTTCATCCACGTCGGTTAAATACCAGATCATTACCAGGCACATGGTTAAGTCGGGGAAGGGTTGGCGGATACAACCCACGTTTAAGTCGGGATCGTCCTTTCCGTAGGCGGACAGGTCATGGGGCCAGTCCGTGTGCCATTCACGTCTGTCTCTACCGCGCTCGGTCATGACCGTGTCAGCCCTCCCTTTGTAATACTCTTTGTCGGTCTTAATGAAACGCGTATGCAGCTGTGCGATCCGAAGGTGATCGTCCAGGACGTGGCGTGCCACGGCGGTAATCACAGGGGTGGCTAAATGGCGGGCGTACTGCGGCATCCAGATAACATCGTTGGGGGGTTTCGGTGGATGCCCAGCCCGGCGCACCGGCCTTAACTCCACGTTCTCAGCCGCGGCCTGCCCATTGAGCAACTCCTCTGCGTTAGCCCCCTCCTGAGCAAAGAGATCCTTGATGCCTTGAATATTTCGTTCAATAAGCGGATGCGCCGCCACTGCTTCCTCGCGAATGGCATCTACCTGGTCGACTGGAATTACATGGTCGACGACACAGAATCCGTATCGGTCAAGTGAATCGGCACAGCTCGCTACCACGTCCTCGAGCGACAGTGTCGCGGCGTCAAACGCGTAGGCCCGGGTGCGGGCGAGTTCGGCGGTGACAGCCCCGGGGTCGTGGGTCGCTTGCGCCAGAATATCCCGTGCTCCAGACTCCTGCAGTTCCCGCTCCAGACGAGCCGCTTTAGCGTGCAGTTCGGAGATATTCATTTTTAAAGACCTTTCATTCAGCGCGTCTGCGAAGGCGGAGACACTGCCAATAAAAACGATGCCCTAATCCTTATACGTGGTGTCAACTTTTCGCCGGGCTTCAATAATTCTCTTGTCCTGATTAAGCTTACCATTCCATCATAGTGACCTGAACTGGCAATGGGCAAGTCGTTGGGCAACAAGTGCCGTATTCCGGCGCTTTTTTGACGAGTGCAAAGATAGATGGAAGGGAATGAAATGAAACAACTTGTAGTAACAGCTAAAAGTCAATGCCGACTTGAAGATACTGATGATCCTCAAGTGGCAGAGAATTACGTAAAAATCAAGATCCACGCCGCTCCTCTTTGCACGGAGTTTCATCGATTTCTTAAGGGCGGTACCGGACCTCTCGGAGGTCATGAGGCCGCGGGCGAGGTGACCGATATCGGTCCCGCAGTAAGTATGGTAAAAACTGGTGACCGTGTTGTGGTGATGCCGCAAAGCGGCTGCGGTGTCTGTGATCTGTGCACCTCGGGTGATCACATCTACTGCCAGAACAAAAAGGATCCAAAAGCGATCTGTGGCAACGAAACGGGCACCTCCACATTGGCACAATACTGCGTGCAACAGGACTGGCTCCTGGTACCCATTCCTGACTATCTGACCTACGACCACGCCAGCATGGCGTGTTGCGGCTTCGGGCCCGGATTTAACGCGATGCAGACCATGCAAGTCACGGCAACCGATACAGTGTTGATCTCCGGCCTCGGTCCGGTGGGACTCGGCACCGCGACAATCGCCCTCTTCCGGGGCGCAAGGGTGATCGGCCTTGACATGAATCCCTACCGCATCGGCCTCGCCAGGGACCTGGGGGTAGAAGCCGTCATCGATCCAACAGGTGACGGTGCGCTCGAGGAAATAATGGATCTAACCGACGGTCGAGGCGTGCCCAAGAGCGTCGAATGCAGCAGCGTCGATACGGGGCCGGATTTTCTGGTGAAAGCTGCCGCGAGAAGAGGCCAGATTGCCACACCGGGTTGGGGAGGCCCCATGCACGCGAAAGAAATCAACGGCAAGGGGCTGACAGTGCACGGATGCTGGCACTGGAACCATCAGCGCGACACACAGGCGATGATGGGGACGATTCGCGGAGCAAAATCTTTACTCGATAAGTTGATTACCCACACCTTTCCCTTTTCCAAAGTACAAGAGGCGATGGAAACGAGGGCCGGCAACCAATGCGGGAAGATAATCCTGCACCCGTGGGAGAATTGAGGAGATGATATGGATTCGCTTCTCGAGCCGTCGCGATCGGGGTCGAAGAGCGCTTCGGCGGTGAGCCGGAACGTCGCGAGCATGTTTGCCGGAGAGAAAAGATCCGCCCTCCTATTCAGCAAAAGTGCCCAATTCGGGCTGTTCCGCATCGAGGTAGTCCAGGTAGCGCATGCTCACTGAGATCGTGTGGTCCCCGGCGTTGAAATTGATGGTCGTGTTCTCGCTGAGCCTCTCGTCGCAGTAGGTTGGGAGCCCGAAGACGCTGCCAAAAGGGGGAATGGAGCCGGGAGTGAGGCCGGTGAGGGTGAGCACCTCTTCCCGATTCGCGAATCGGAACTTCCGCCAACCCAGTCGTTTGCGAACCTGTTTGCCGGCCAGTCTCCGGTCGGCGGGCACGACGAACATGACGAACTGATCGTCCCCTTTACAGATGAGCGCCTTGGCTCCACTGGACAAGGGGACGCCTCGAACAGCGGCCGCCTCCTCGCTTGTAAAGACGGGCTTGTGCCGCGATACGTCGAACGCGATGTTACGCGAGGTGAGCAACTGCTCGACTCGGTTGAATGCGGATTCTGCCATGGCGCTATTCTGGAATATCGATTGGTTTTCTGTGTTGCTTTTGAATGGCCACAAAAGATCGCAAAGAACGCAAAAAGCAGAAGGAAACAGACAGAATCTCCGTTACCCTCCACCCACGCGACGAGGGCCGAGGTCCGCGGCGAAGGCTGCCGCGTCAAATGCGGTTGTTACCAGTTTGAAGCGGATATCGGCGTGGGCCGGGTCATCCCATAGATTTTCATGCTCGTGAGGGTCTTTCTTCAAGTCGAACAACTCGCCGATCCCGTGCCCGTGATAGATCACCAGTTTATGGTCCCGCGTGCGAATCATTGAGGCATAGCTTGTACCCGTGAGGGCGCGATAGTAAATCGAGCGAACGAAATCGCGATGATCGTATGGATCAGATCTTCCGTCAAGAATGGGCATGAGTGATCTTCCGTGCATCTCTTCGGGCACGGGGAGGCCCGTTGCTTCCAGGAGGGTGGGGACGATGTCGGTTAGCTCGACGAGGGCGTCACTTTCAATTTCCTGTGTAAAGCGGTCCGGCCAGGAGACGATCAACGGCACGCGGACCAGGCCCTCGTAGAAGCGGCAGCCCTTTCGGCGGAGGCCGTGATCGCCCAACGCTTCGCCATGGTCGGACATGAAGATGACAATCGTGTTGTCTCGCTGGCACGTCTCATCCAGGACCTCCATCAGCTGGCCGACATTCTCGTCGATCATCTCGATCAGGGCCCAGTACTGTGCCTGATAGAGTTGAGCCTCCCTCTTATCGTATTTGATGGCCGCTGTCTGGAAGTCGACCCCTTCCAGGCGCTTTTGCGCAGCGAGGTCGGAGTCGCGGAATTGCGGGCCGGGCAGCGATTCGACGTCGAACCGGTCGAGATACTTCCTTGGCGGATAGAACTTGCCGCCGAGCGAGTGGGGGTCGAAGAAATTCAAGCTGAAGAGCCACGGCCCGTTTCGTTTCTCCCGGATGAATTCGGCCGCCATCCGGGCGCACCAGGTCGTCTGGTGCAGAGGAGCGGGGATGAACCCGTGCTCCTTGCGAAGCGTGTTGTAGTCTTTGCCTTGAGCTTTCAGCCAGTCGCTGTAGGCGTGGCCCTCGGGCCACCGGTCCTCGGAGTCATGAGACCAGTGAAAGACCCGATAGCCGTCGTCGGGACGCTTTTCGATTCGCCCGATGGCGGCAGACAGATGAAGCTTGCCAGACAGACCGCAGTCGTAACCCGACTCGGCCAGAGTCCTTGTGATGAGAGGCGCTGCGTCATCCCAGTAATCGTTGCCGTTCATGCAGCCGTGGACCGCGTCGGGGTACATACCGGTCAGGAAGCTGGCCCGGCTTGGCGTGCAGATCGGTGACTGGCAATAGGCGTGCGTGAAAGCGACTCCTGACTTGATCAGTCTGTCGAGGTTGGGCGTGCGCAGGTGCGAATTGCCCAGCGATGTGATTGTGTCGTAGCGCTGTTGGTCCGTGCAGATCCAGAGGATGTTGGGGAGAATCGCGGCCGGCGCTTCGCCCGTCTTTGTCTGGGTGGCTGTCAATGTCGTTAACCCGTTCAGAGCGCGCCGGTGCGAAGAGCGTGATTGAGAAGGCACGCCATCAGGCGTTGCATATACCTGGATCGCCGCGCCTCCCTTCGGTCGGCTCGCGATGACAGTGTGTTACTATTCAATTGTCGGAGTGATTCTTTCAGCGATCGTCAGTTCCCGTCATCATGCTCCAGTGTGATGACTACGTTTCCTTTTCTTTGCCCGGTGTCGACATAACGGTGTGCTTCGGCAGTCTGTTCCAAAGGATAGTTTCTATCAATGACGGAATTCAGCTGTCCCGCCTCAACACAGGGTAAAAGGATTCCAGGAAGCAACTAGCTGATAAGCAAGAAGATAAAAAAAGAGCTAAACAAACCCGAGGGAATCAGTCATGTTAAGATGGGATGAAAGACAAAAAATCTTACCAACTGAATCCTTCGATAGATCGTTTAACTCTGCGTCTGGTCCTGCCCGAAGAGCAGGAGCGATTCAATGATCTATTGAAACAACATCATTATTTACACAGTGCGGGCAGCGCAGGAGAGACCCTGCGCTATGTGGCGCAGATCGACGGGCAATGGATGGGCCTGCTCTTGTGGGGGGCCGCATCCTACCGGCTGAAGGATCGAGACGAATGGATCGGGTGGGACGGGGCGCAACGGCATGCACGATTGAAACTGGTAGTACAGAACCGGCGTTTTCTGATTTTGCCCGGGGTGGATCTTGCAAATTTGGCCTCCAAGACGTTGGGTATGTGCCTGAGAGTCTTAGCCGATCACTGGCAGGAGGCTTTTGGCTATCGTCCCTTAGTAGCGGAAACGTTCGTGGACCCACAGATTCACCGGGGCACTTGCTACGAAGCGAGCGGGTGGACGCCCTTGGGCTTGAGCGCGGGATATGGCCGCCAACGCGAAGATTTCTATCAACGCCATGAGCGTCCCAAGCAGATCTGGGTCAAACCCCTCAAGGCTAATGCCCTTGAGCTTTTGCGCGCTTCAGGGCCATTGCCCGCGGCACAGAGCCAGGCGCTCAATGAAACCGATAACTCCCATGCGGTCTGCCTCAAAGTGGAACAGATGAGCAGCCTGTGGGAACGCTTCAATCAGATAGAAGACTTCCGTCGTAAAGCGGGCCTTAGATATCGGCTCGCCACGGTCCTGAGCATGATTGTGCTCGGCACGATGTGCGGCAAACAGACCCTCAAGGGCATCGTGCGCCTGGCCCATCATCTCAATCAAGCCCAATTGCGCGCCTTACGCTCCTGGAAAAACCCCAAAACAGGCCGCTATAAGGCCCCTTGCTATGATGTCTTCTATCGGGTCTTGCAAAACGTAAAGGCCGAGCTCTTCGATAAAACCCTCACCGAATTCATCTGCTTACAAGACGGCTGTTTGCCCCGCGATATTGCCGTCGACGGCAAGACCCTCAAAGGCACAAACACCGAAGAATCAAAGGCTCTGCACCTGGTGGCCGCAGTCGATCACCAAAGCGCTCAAACCTTAGCCCAAGTCGCTACCGCCGATAAATCCAACGAGATCACCGCCGCCCAGACTCTCTTGCGAAAGATGCCCATTTTGGACGGCTCCACCTTCACCTTCGACGCCATGCATAATCAAAAAGAAACTGCCCACATCGTCGTCGAAGAACTCAGTGCTGACTATGTTATTCAAATTAAAGACAATCAGCCCAACATGCATCAATACGCTCAGAATCTCTTCAGCTCCACCCCCTTTTTCTCCACCAAACCGTGGACAATGACCATGGGCGACTCGAAATACGTCAAATAGCAACCCATTCTCTAAGCGCTCCCTCTGCCGGCCTGCCCCATGCCCGCCAGTTCGCCTGTGTGCAACGCACCTTCCATTATCCAAACAAAGCTGAACCTTCCTCTGAACGCTCTTACTACGTAAGCAGTCTCGATCCCGCCGATTTGAGCCCTCAACAGTTCCTCTCGAAAATTCGCAACCATTGGTCGATCGAAAATAAAAATCATTACCCCAGGGATCGCTTCTTCGATGAAGATCGATGTATGATCCGTAATCATAACGCAGCCAGAATTCTTGCTGCATGCAGGCAACTGGTTCTCAGCCTCAAGTCTTCCATGGGCGCTGAATCCACTCCCGCACTCTGTGATGATTTCGTCTTTAACTTACATAAGGCCATCAATATCATCACCTAATGCTCCGAGAATCAAAATACCGTGCGCCTCAACAAAGGTCTTTGAGGAAGATCAGATCTTCAGTCCTGTAGCTTGCGAAGGCAAAGATTACTTTCTTGCTGCTCGTCATTGAAGTCCACAGTCCGCGAATCATGTTGGTTGGCCGGGGGTTGACCATGAGGTAGCGTCCGTTTCTTTTGAGCGATTTCATCACCCCTGAGAACGAACTTCCGGCAATTACGTCAAAAATGACATCATAGGTCGTACCGCTTTTGGTAAAATCCTCTTGCGTATAATCGATGACGTGGTCTGCGCCGATCGAACGCACCATTTCCAATTTCTCGGTGCTGTCCACTCCCGTCACTTCCGCCCCGAAGTATCCGGCAAGCTGCACCGCGAAAGACCCGATGTTGCCGGCGGCTCCGTTGATGAGGACGTTCTCACCTTTCTGGATATTTCCCTTTCTAAGATAGTGCAGTGCGTTAAGCCCTCCGGTAGGGACGGCGGCGGCTTCTTCATAAGTCATATTGGCCGGTTTTAATGCCAGTGCCTTGTCTTCGCGCATACACTTGTACTCCGCGTAAGCTCCCAAACCGATCTCGGTTGCCGCGAAGACCTGGTCGCCTTTGCTGAATAGTGTTACATCCTTGCCGATGGCTTCAATTTCTCCGGCGAGTTCCTGTCCTAATACATTGACCCTGGTTGGTCTCAAGAGACCCGCATAGAGTCGCAGGGGAAGCCAGAACCACCACGGGAATGCAAAACTTCGGAATTCACAGTCCCCAGCCAGCACGGTGGCTGCATAGGTTCTTATCAGCACTTCATTGTCCCTGGGAGTTGGTCTCGGGATCTCTTTGAGCTGAAGAACGTCCGGTGGTCCGTACTTTGTGTATACGATTGCTTTCACGAGTGTTCTGCCAAGGTTGCGGCAGCCATCTATCCGCCAATTCCATCTTCTTCATGGCTGTGGCCTATCAGTGTAGAATCCGATGCTCTCGATGTCTTTCACGCGGACTTCCGTCTTCCCCCGGCATCCATCAACGTATTTGCAAACCTCCTTACACTCAAGACTGAGCTTCCTCCTCAGTCACCCTCCTCTGTCCGCTGGGCCCGACTTCCGCCTTTACAATCGATGGCGCCTCCTCACCCGCATCTGTCATCCGGCGGACGAGCCGTTTCCTCATCACCTCACGCACCACCTCGTGCGCTTCCGATTGCACGAGGTTTGCCAACTCATACGGATCCGCCTGTAGATCGTATAGATACTGCTCGACATAGGTGTCCGATCCGGCGTCCCGCCGACCGTACCTTTCGGGTGCATCGACACCGTATTTCCACCGCGCCGTCCGGACGGCGCGCCCGACCTGGGCCTCGCTGATCTGGATAAAGGCCTCTTCCGGCCAGTCATCCGTTTCTCTCTTCAGCAGCGGCAGAATCGAACGCCCCTGCATCTCCGTTGGCACGTCGATGCCGGCCGCGTCGAGCAGCGTCGGAGGCAGATCGATCAGGCTGACCAGTTCATCGACTCGTCCACCTCCCTCGAATCCGGGGCCATACAGGGCCGTCGGAACGTGAACGGAACTCTCGTGACAGGACCGTTTATATTCGCTGTTTCGCGTTTTGAAGTGGCAGCCGTGGTCAGAGGTGAAAAGGAGCACCGTATTCTCAGCCAGCGCGAGGCTCTTTAGTGCGTCCCGCAGGCGTCCGAGTGCCTCGTCCAGACGTTTGACCATCCCATAGTATCCGCCGAGGTGCTGGTGGGTGGATCCGCCCAGCGCGGCGAGATCGGGCGGGATCCAGCCGCCGGTATACCGTTCCCTGTAGCCGTCGGGAGGAGGATAGTCGTCGAGGTGATTCTGGTGGTGGGGCTCGATAAAAGACACGAACAGAAAAAACGGGTCTGCCTGATGCTCATCGATATACCGGATGACGGCATCGGTCACACCGTCGACTCGATACCCAGGGAGCTTCTGCGGCAGGTTATCACCGTCGTACATCACGAGATTGTATGCGTCGGACGTAAACTCGAGCGCGTTCGATCCCAACCAGAAGTCGTATCCTCCCCGCTGGTCCTCGGGCACCGGCTCCTGATCCGCCAGATGCCACTTGCCGATGTAACCGGTATTATATCCCGCATCTTTGAACAGATGCGCCAGTGTCGTCGCGTCTTTCGGCAGGGGGATGCCGTTCCTGAAGCAACCGGTCGTTGTCGCGTAGAGACCAGTCTGAAAGCACGATCGGGCCGGACCGCAGACAGGCTGACACGTTATTGAATTCGCCAGATGGGTGCCGCAACCTGCCATTCGGTCGAAGTTGGGCGTCAGATCCATCGGGTTGCCGTGGACCCCGGTTGTATCCCATCGCTGCTGGTCCGTGAAAAACACGATTACGTTTGGACGACGATTGCTCATGCTTCCTTACTTTCTGTCGATTAAACTCCAGGCTAGAAGTGGTCTGTTCGAACAGGCTCTTGCCAGCAAAAGCCGGTCAATGCAAGAGTCGACGTTCGGCTGCTGTCTTGCCTATGCCCGCAATAGGTTCACAACAGAGGGTAATTACCGTACTGAATGACCCCACCCAACATCGTCTTTATCCTCGCAGACGACCTCGGCTGGCGCGATCTCAGCTGCGAAGGCAGCACGTTCTACGAGAGTCCCAACATTGACCGCATCGCCAACGAGGGCATGCAGTTCACCCAGGGCTACGCAACATGCCAGGTATGCAGTCCTTCCCGTGCGAGTATCCTGACAGGTAAAGTCACCCCGCGCCACGGCGTCACCGACTGGATCGGGGCACGATCCGGTGAAACGTGGCGGGAGCTCGGGCGTCAGAACAAGCTGCTTCCACCTGACTACGAGCATGGCCTGCGAAAAGACGAAATCACCTTTGTCCAGGTCCTTCGAGACGCCGGATACCGGGCATTCTTTGCCGGCAAGTGGCATCTCGGGGACGAGGGCAATCATCCCGAGCAGTTCGGCTTCGAGGTCAACGTAGGCGGTTTCAGAGTCGGATCTCCCCCGGGCGGTTATTTTTCGCCATACAACAACCCGTATCTCGAGGATGGCCCCCCTGGCGAGTCGCTCCCGATTCGTCTGGGAATGGAAACGGCCAACTGGATCGAGGAACACAAAGACGAGCCGTTTGTGGCCTACCTTTCCTTCTACTCAGTCCACGGACCGATTCAGACAAGCTCGGATCGCTGGGCCAAGTATCGGGAGAAGGAGCGGGCGCGGCTTCACAAGATGGAATACGATCTGATGCCCGAGTTCAAGAGACAACACGCCGAGTACCTGGATCCTGAATGGAAGCCCAATGACGATTGGTGGCAGAGCCAGGTGGTGGTGGATTGAAGGCGCGGATGCGCGGAACCCTGGGGCTTAATATTTTCTCGATCGGACGTTTATCTCGTGGACACCGTCATCTCGCACTTAGAGCAAGTCGTTGAACTAGCTGCGTCACCGTCGGAAACGAGAACACAGCTGCGAAAAAGAGCGCGGAGATTGTTCCCGCGACACCAAACGAATGTTCGAACCGGCGATTCCTATCTGGAATCATTGCTTGGCACGTTGTCATATTTCAGCAGATCAGACGGCTGACAATCGAGCTCGCGGCACAGCGCTTCCAGAGTGCTGAATCGAATAGCGCGCGCTTTATTAGTTTTGAGGATCGACAGATTGGCGAGGGTGAGGTCGACACGCTTGGCGAGTTCGGACAGTGTCATTTTGCGCTCGAGAAGAATCCGGTCTAAATGAACTTGAATAGGCATTGCAGAATCAAATGGTTAGTTCGTTTTCCTCGCTTATTACGACGCCTTGTCGAAAGATCTCAGCAAGCGCGATTACGAGCGCTCCTGCAACAATACCGTGCCAGTTTGGGTGGAAGCCCACTGAAGCTACTTGGATGCTCGAACTGGATATCATGCCAACATAATGCGAGGATAGCCCCCATTGCCAAAGAGCGTGAAACACATGACCTCCGATCAGAAGGAGGCCAACTAGCTGCGCACGAGCGATATTTTCTCGAACGAATACTTTGGTCCGATTGAGTGAATCGAAGAGTCGCTCAAATTGGCGGACGACACCCAGTATGACCACTATCCACACAATGTAGACGCCGTTTCCAAAGAGAAAATAAGGATCTTCAGGGTTGTGGAACCTCAGTGTTGCGAAGCTGCGCACAAGCGCTACTGGTTGCTGCCGGTCGATTGCTGAAGCAAAGATGGCTCGCGCATCGATGCCAGAAAGCTTCGCCGGGACGAACGTCATAACACCCGTCGGTTCTTCGCGCGGCTCCTGGAAGGCGTGATAGACGGTGAAGCAGATGCCCCAGATTAGTGCTGCCCAGCCGACATAGCAAAGAGCGCGGAAGCAGAAGTGCAGCGTGCGAATATAAGTCTTGGACCAGTACATGAAGGGAAAATGGATCATGTCTTATTGAAAGTCAATAAAATATTATCGGAAAAACGATAATATTTTCGGATGCGTCTATCCGGTCCAATCGATTATGATGTGCTCCAAGCGCAAAAAACGCGTATAACTTTCTAATGCCTGCGCTTTGATCGCACCCAGGCGGCTCAGAAACCAAGCTTCCGCACAACGATCTCATGGATCCGCCACTTGGGGCCGAAGAGCCTCTCGGTATCGTCGTCCGGAAGCCACCTTTCCCGTTGGCGATACCAGACCTCGGAGACGGTGCCGTCGTCCCTGGGGTTTTCGCGCGAACCGCCGACTTCGGTATCCACCGGCGGTAGGTACTCCTCGCGGAGGATGACCCATTTTTCGAGGCGGGGATCGTAGACCCACCCCAGGCTCCAGGAATTTCCCCCGCCCTCTTCGCAGTGGTAGCAGCGGGTCCCGCGTCCGGCATGAATGTGGAGGTTGAGCTCTGCTGAATCCGCAGGCGTCGAGGCCTCGAACGCGATGTGCTGGATCGATCGGCCGGTGGGCCATTCACCCAGCAGTTGCCACCCTTGCACGACGGTACCATGGCTGTCTGAGATATCCACCAGCAAGGGTTGGGTGCTCTCCAGCACGGCCTCGACCTGGTAGGCGCCCGGTCCGGCGACGGGTATCCGGAAGGTGCCCTCCGTTATGTCGCCCCGCGATTCAAGATAACCATTCTTTCGTGTGAATCCGTCGTCCGGTTCAACACGAACCGGGTCGTTCTCTCGGTCGAACCGCACACGGGCTACGGGTTCCGCAGCCGGCGCGGGTTCCGCTCGCTCGGCGGTCACGGCCAGCAGGACCGGCCGGGCGTCATTGTCGGCGGCTTCGAAGCGGACGGCCATGACGGCGCGCCCGTCGGTTTCCACCCGCAGGGTGTTGATGTGCACGAGGTCGGTGCTGCCGGTATCGAAGAGGCGGGGCGCCCAGATTTGAGCGAGGGGAGCGTCGAGGGCGACGTGCTCCAGGCCGAAGGCTTCGCAATTGCGGACATTGCGCCATTCGACCGCTTCGGTCGAACCGTCGTCGAATTCCACCACGTATTTACCCAGCAAACGATCGTATTCCATACCGGCATAAGCGACAACCTGCCCGAGAAAGTAGAGGCGCGATGCCGCCACGCCCACGCGTATCCGCGCGGATTCCTTCGGCCGCCAGGCAGATGACGGCATAGTCGTCGGCACTCGCGGCGGGTTGGAGGCCAAACGGCACCCCGCCGAAAGCGACCGTGCAGCCCCACGGCAGGCCGGACATATTCACATCGCAGTCTAGGTTAAACGGATCATCTCCGACGGGCGCGGTGTTGCAGCCGGGCAGGTCCAGGGTTTCGAAAACATTCCACCGCACCGGCTCCGACGGCTGAATGCCCGGGAAGAAGACACCTGTGGCGCCGGTATCGATTTTCCTGGAGAACTCGGCTTCGGTCAGCCCGGCGTCGCGCGCCGCCCACAAGAGGAAGGGCATCTTGGTCAGCTTGAACCCGGTCTCGTGCATGCCGACGAAACTGTCGTGCCGGACCTCGCCGTTCGCTCCGAGCACTTCGTAGCCGCAGCGCGGGAATCGCAGGACGGGGTCGTACCGCTCGTAAATCCGATCCCACCGGATATTCGCCAAGTCCCGCAAGCCCGGCCAGAGGAAGCTGGTGTCGCCGCCGGAATAGCGGTAGGCCTGCGCCAGCCCTTCACCGATCGAGTGCACCCACAAGTTCATCTCCAACCTTCCGGGCATCGTAATTTCCGCCCGCATGCAGCGCATCAGCGCCTGGCGCACCTCGTCGCCGCCGATCATCCGGTCGTAGAGCTCCATCGCCCAGAGGAGGTAGATATTTGTAAACAGACCGCTCTTCCCGAATAGCCCGTCTGCCTCCTGGAGCACGAGCGTGTTGGCCATGATCGCTGCGCCCTTGCGCTTCCACTTCTCATCCCCTGTGATTTCGTAGAGCCAGAGCGCACAGCGAATGACATTGTGGGTGGTCCGAATCAAGCTGCCCTTGTCGCTCGCGGCTTCGGTGACACCGGCCGTTATTTCGATAAAATCGCGCGTCCGTTCGCAGGCCGTGAGGTGGTAGTAGATGGATGGGGCGTAGAGGTAGGTGTGCGACCAGTCTCCACGCTGACCCCAGGCGTAGACGTAGTGGCGCCGGCCGTAGCCGGAGCGGTGGGAGGTGCCGACATCCTGGTCGTGCCGGAGCATCGAGCGCCCGAGCAGAAACGCCTTGCGGCTGCCGGTGCGCACGTAGTGCTGCAGCACCCCCGCAGCGGTGTCCGCCTCCGCATTGAGCCACGCATACCGCTCCGTGAGGTCCGACCAATGCTCGCTGCGCGGCTGGTAGTGCGTCTGTATCCCGCCCCAAGCGATGCCGTACCAGTGAAAATACTCGTGGGCATGCCGCCAGATCCACTCCACGAGCCGGTCGAGCTGGCGCTCCGCCTCCGGAAACGCCTCCCGGTCACAGGCCGGCAGGTGGCCCAGTGCCCGGGTGTGCTCCAGCCATCGCGGATCCGCCAGCGCGTGGGGAACGGCGCAGAACGCCTTCGCCCGCGCCTGTTCCGCCACGGCGTCGCCACCGAATCCAATAATCATCTCGTCCGTAAATCCGATCCCGTCGTCGCCGAAGCTGCGCCACGGGCCACCGGTGCGTGCCGTCATCTCCGGTTTGCGCCCGGCCTTCCAATCGTAGGGCTCGCCGGTGTCCGGAACGATCATGACGGCCACCGTCCCGCGGTGCAGGTCGACTTCAAATCCGCCCGGGTGCTTCTGCCAGATGTCGCGCAACCCGCATGTGAACGTCCCGCCGGCGCTTTCGACGCTCAACCAGCCGTCCGATTTGGCGCCAGTCGCCACCGTTTCCCCGTCTGCGGTGACCGTGCAGACCGGTTCGAACTGGTCGAATTTTGGGAAGGTTGGCGTTTGCGCGTTCACTTGAACAGCCGAGAGGGTCGCCGATGGGGTGGCCGGCACGTTCTTACCGTCAATCCCCATCACAACCGAGGCACCCGTCGTATCGGTCACGGAGAATTCGAGCCCCACTGCCATGGTGTGGGTGTGCCGCACATCGACGGTGTTCATGAAGCTGTGCTGAACGGTCAGAAAATCGCAGCCCGCGTAGACTTGAATTCGCAACACCCAGCGGTCGACCTCCGCGCCGTCTTCTCGGACATATTGCCCTTCCAGCCGAACGATGGTGCGGAATGGCCCGGCGGTCTCAAGCTTCGCGCTACAGGTGCGCGCCCGGAATGTTCCCTCTGTTTCGCCCTCAATACGAACCCACAGTGGCCCGCCCTCGTTCACCAAGTCGGCGTCGGAGAATACCCCGTCCCCGTCGCGGTCGATCCAGACCCGGCCGGGGAAACAGGTCGCGCCCGTCGTCGGAACTTCGAGTTTGAGCGGGCCGGTGGATATGGCGATCGCCTCATCGCTCTCTTCCACCACAATACGCGACTCGTCGATATCCTCGACGTTTTCGGTTCCGATCTCGGCAACGTAAGAAGCGCCCTCTGCCAAAAATCCCAAGTTCACCCATTTCAGCGATTCATCCTGCCAATACCCGGTCACCACGGGTTGAAAAGGGACGGGTTGTCCTGCCTCATCCCGCAGAGCGATCTGCGATGGATCCGTAATCCGACCCTTCGGGAGGGGAACTCCGCACCGCACGGGAACCGGCACGGGAGCATCCGGGTTAAGGCCGTCTACGGTGATGTTGACACGGTTGGTTCCTGCTTCGTTTGCGAATGGTTTAATCATGGCTCGATCCGATGAAATTGAGGTTGCCGGTCAGTAAGCGCAAGTGCCGTTATCATCCGCCACACGTGTAGGCCTTCGACAAGCTCAGGCCGGGAAAGGGGTTTATTCATTCGACTGGCTCAGGACAGGCTTCCGATTCGACGATCTCTGGCAGACCCCGAGAACATAACTCTTCCAGGGTCTGCACAGATGGATAGCATGGGTATTTTAGACTTTACTCTAAATTACTCATGAGTATCTTAGAGTGGTTTCGAAATTACTCATACTATGATTCCAGTTAAGAGATATCTCTTGGAAGCAGTCAAAGCCGATTTGGAAAACAGAATGGTCATTGTGGGAGGGCCACGCCAAGTGGGTAAGACAACCTTGGCCCTGCAATGTCTCCGGCCGGAAAACGCAAAAGAATCTCATCCTGCCTACCTCAGCTGGGATTCGCTGGCTGACCGAAAGCGCATTCTCGACGGCCATCTACCATCGAAGCAGCCATTGGTCATATTTGACGAAATTCACAAATTCGGAGGTTGGCGAAATCTAGTCAAGGGGTACTACGACAAACATAAGAGCAAAATCTCATTTCTGGTTACCGGCTCGGCGCGTCTCGACTACTATCGAAGAGGTGGTGATTCGCTTCAGGGTCGTTACCATTTTCTCAGGCTTTTCCCGCTCTCGCTCATGGAACTCACTCGAAGCCCTACCATTTCCGACCTGGAGCAGCTACTATCATTTGGAGGGTTTCCCGAACCACTATTTAGAGCGACTGCCAGATTTCATAGACGATGGTTACGTGAATACACGGCAAGAGTCGTGTATGACGATCTGCGAGAATTGGAGCAGGTGCGTGACGTATCCAAAATCGAACTCCTCCTTAATCATCTACCTGAATGTGTTGGGTCGCCTCTGTCGATTCGTTCGATCAGTCTTCTGTTAGGGGTAGCCCATGAAACAATAGAGAGCTGGATCTCGATATTGGAGCGGCTCTATACAGTCTTCCGTATTCCTCCCTTTGGTCACAAGAAGATCCGTGCGGTTAAGAAAGAGAACAAGCTCTATTTCTGGGATTGGACTCGAGTATCCGACGCGGGCGCCCGTTTTGAAAATCTCGTGGCCTGCCAACTGCTAAAGTACTGCTGTTACATCGAAGACACAGAAGGCTTCGAAATGGAGCTTCGCTTCATCCGTGATACGGATAGACGAGAAGTCGACTTTGTCGTATTAAGAGATGGGAAGGCTGAGTTCGCTGTAGAATGCAAGCTCAACGAATCCAAAGCTTCCTCAAGGTTTGAATACTTCAGACAACGCACCGACATTCCCCGTTTCTTCTTCGTTCACATCGGTCATAACGACTTTGGTGACGAAGAAACGGGACAACGCATTCTCCCCTTTAATACCTTCTGTCAGGAGCTTGGAATGCCATAGGAATCTTATAGTAGCTCCAGGTTATTCATCCAAGGGGCCGAGTGGAGCCGCAGGAAAAACTCGGCGAGGCCCCTTTGTGAATAACTTGGCCGATCAGTGGTTGGCGATGGGTCAAAGAGATTGTTTGGCTAAGGGTGAAAATATTCAAAGGCAGCCGTCCACTACGAACTTAGGAATCAGTCCGAAGAGGACTTCCGACAGAATTTCGAGTGGACGGCCTGCCTGGATGACCGAAAACGAACACTCAGTTTACATCCTCATAACAGGATCCAACTATAAGGACTTCGCCTGGACATCCAGTGCCTTTGAAAAAAGCAAAAAGACAAACTAAAGGAACAAAGGGATGCAGAAAAGGGAAAAAACAAATCGATATAGTGTGGTGATAGGAATTGATTGGGCGGATCAGAAAAACGATCTGTGGATCATAGAGAGCGAAACGGGAAAAGGGACCCATCGACAGGTGGCGCAGGATGCGGTCAGCTTGCACGAATTTGCCGTAGAGATGAGAGAAAAGTATGCCAGCGTGGGCAAGCGCATGGCCATGGTGGTGGACCAGAAGCGAGGAGGGTTGATCAACTTTCTGATGGGCTTGGAGTTTGTCGATATCTATCCAGTGCATGCGGCCAGGGCGAAGGATTATCGCCGGGCGCTGTATCCATCAGGGGCCAAGAGCGACCCGGTCGATGCGCAAATACACGCGGAGTTTTTCCTCAAACATCCCGAGCTTTTTACCAAATGTTTCATACCTGACACGGCCCAAACACGGGAGCTGAACCTGTTGTGCGAGGACCGCCGTGGATTCGTCGATCAGGCTACCAGCCTCGAACAGCAGTTGGGCAGTTGTCTGAAGCAATATAACCCTTTGGTCTTGAAATTGTTCGATGATCTAGGCAGTGGCCTGTGCCTGCACTTTATATTGCGTTGGCCGACCCTCAAGAAGCTGCACAGAGCATCGGAGGGTGTCTTGCGAAAGTTCTTCTATAAGCACAACTGTCGCAGTGACGCCAAAATCCAGGAGCGTCTCGAATTGATCGGTAACGCACGAGCCTTGACCGAAGATGCAGCCATCATTGAAGCATCCAGCAGAAAAGCACAGACGTTGGCCGGACAGCTTTTGACCCTGTGCCCGCAGATCAAAGCGTATGAGAAGCGTATCAGGGAGCTATTCAGAAGCCATCCCGATGCAGCCGTGTTCAGTGGCATTCCCGGAGCCGGCGAGGTCATGAGTCCCCGGTTGCTGTGCGCGTTCGGGACCGATCGTTCGCACTTCGAAACGGCCCAGAACATGACCCAGTGGAATGGATCCGCTCCGGTCACGATCAACAGCGGGCAGGACAAAAGAACCGGACAACCGAAACGAATGGTCAACTGGCGGTGGGCGGCTCCTACCTTCGTGCGGCAAAGTTTCGTTGAATTTGCCGAACATTCGATCCGAAACTGTGCCTGGGCAAAGGCCTTTTACCAGATCAAAAAAGAACAGGGCAAACCCCGCCAAACCATTCTTCGTGCCCTCGCTCTCAAGTGGACCCGCATTCTGTTTCGCTGTTGGCAAAATAGCGAACGCTACGATGAGCAAAAGTATCTCCAATCGCTCCAACGCACCGGTTCACCGGTGTGGAAAAGACTTCAGCAAGCAAATGCCAACGCCTTGTAAACACAACATGAGAAAAAACTCAAAAAATCCCTTGACGGACTACCTCAGTTTTCTGTCGGACGTAACGTCCGTACCTGTTTAGCGTCCTGCATTCGATTGCCGGCTGCCCCGGTCTTGCGCCCATAAGCGCTAACTTGTTTGCTTGACATAGTGCATTTCCTGCTGTGGACTTCCGCAACAGGTTAGCAGAATTGAAGGGAGGTCGACCATGATGGATGAAGACTGGAGCGTGCTGATGTCTTTTTTCCCGCCGCAATGGAAAGAATTGGCTAAGAAGACCAACGCGTTGAAGGGATTGCGCCGGGACAAGGCACCTGGGAAGTTGCTGAGGATTCTGATGGTGCACCTGGCATGTGGGTATTCGCTGCGCGAAACCGTGGTGCGTGCGCGCCAGGCGCAGTTGGCGGAACTGTCAGACGTAGCGTTGCTGAAGCGGCTGCGCAAGTGCAAGGACTGGCTTTATTCGCTGTGCGTGGCATTGTTTCGCGAGCGTGGCCTGGATTTGGGGGCGGTGGGGCAACGGGAGTTTCGTCTGATCGATGCGACGATGGTGAAGGAACCCGGGAAGACGGGCAGCTTGTGGCGTGTGCACTATAGCTTGCGAGTTCCTTCGATGGCGTGCGATTTTTTCAAACTTACGCCAGCGCAAGGTGAAGGCACCGGCGAGTCGCTTAGACAGTTTCCGCTGGCAGCAGGTGACTACGTGATCGCCGATCGGGGATACTGCCAGGCTTCCGGGCTTCAATATGCAGCCTCCCAAGGGGCTTTTGTAAGTATACGGCTGGCACCGCACAACATACGGCTGCTCGATCCTCGGGGAGAGGTTCTGAACCTGACCGCCTGCCTGGAGCAGATCGGGGCCGGTGGCAAGGTGGGCGCTTGGCCAGTCATGGTGCCCGCATCGGATCAGCCCCCGTTGCCAGCGCGGGTGTGTGCCATCCGCAAAAGCGAGCAAGCGATCGCCATGGCCCACAAGAGATTGCGGCGAATCGCCAGCAGGCGGGGCGAGAAGCTGATGCCCGAAACGCTCTATTACGCCGAATACGTCATGGTGCTGACGACTTTTCCTGAATCGCTCTTTTCCGCACTGGAGGTGCTCGAATGGTATCGTATCCGCTGGCAGGTGGAACTGGTCTTCAAACGATTCAAACAGATCGCACAGTTAGGACATCTGCCTAAGTATGACGATGAAAGCGCCAAGGCGTGGCTCTATGGCAAGCTCTTCGCGGCCCTGATCACCGAGAAGATCATTCAAAGTGCGATCTCTATTTCCCCCTGGGGATATGTCCTGGAGCCGGAAAAAACAGCAGAGTCGATGGCGTGAGTTTGCCTTCGTCTTCCATCAACTCCAGCGGGCCGTCGATCCCGCTGTGCCTTTGCGACAAGTGATAGAAAATTGGAACGATATAGCTCAAGGCTTAGCAGAGTCTCCACGGCAACGCCGACCACAGTTAGAGGTCAGATTCCCAGGTCAGCAAACAAGTTAGCGCTTATGGGTCTTGCGCCGGGGTGGTGCACGCTTCTTGCTATACACCGGATGCTTCCATGCCCTCCGCCCCTTCTCGCCCCAGTCCGGGCGCACTGGGGCGAGAAGGGGCGGAGGGTAAGCGCGGTGCCATTGACTGATTGTAGCTGTAAAACGTGCGGCACCCCGGCGCAAGACCGGGGCAGCTTCAAATCACGCTACACACGTACTAACGTCCGGCAAATTCCTAGCCCGGACATTTCACAAACCATCTGCTGCGATCGCGGATCTCACTGCGTCTCAAAGCCTTCTCTTGTCCCGCGACCTCAGAAGGTTCTAACACGCTGTCGCCCGCCGGACTGCGATAGGGCATTGATTCCCAGCAAGCTACGCGATCTCGCTACGATGTGTGTGAAATGTCCGGGCTAGCCCGAGAATCTTTGAGATCTTCGGTGTTTTCTGTGCGCGAAGACGTTTCATGTGCGGTGGTACCATGTATTTTCGTCGATCTCGTCCCTGCGCTCTGGATGCTGGCCCATATCACCGGTTTGACAGATCCATTCAGTCAGGATTTTCCTCATGTCGGCAAGGAGTTTGCGCCATTTTTGACTTTTGGCCAGATTATGCACCTCGTATGGATCAACCTGCAGATCATACAATTCCTCAGCAGGTCGATGCGGCCCTATAAACGCCGCTTGTACGGAATCAAGTTTCTCTGCTTCGTGTAGCTCTCGCATGACCTTCGACATGCGTCTGTTATACATGTAGTTGCTATTTTCAAAATACGGTTTGTTCGGGTGGAAATTACGAATGTACTTAAACCGTTCGGTGCGAACACAGCGTATCCGGTCGATATCTGCTCCGCTGCGATCGCGTGCCGCAACGATAAATTCTCGTGTGCGAGAGTTGGCTCCGAATAGGGGAACGCCTTCCATACGTGCGGGAATTGGTATACCTGCCGCTTCCAGAGAAGATGCCGCGATATCGATCTGAAGGACTGGATCGGACCGTCTTGTGTCCGGCGTCACGGTTGCCGGCCATCGTACGATCAGAGGAATTTGGATGCCGCCGTCATAGAGGCTCTGCTTGTGTCGAATATGCTCGAGACCGTGATCCGAGAAGAAGAAGACTACCGTGCTTTCCTTGAGACCGCGGGATTCCAATTGATCCAGAATCAGACCTACTTCCTTGTCGAGATGGATTAAAGACGCGAGGTAATCGGCCCAACGCTCGCTAAGAATCGGATGGTGGGGATAATAGGGAGGGTATCGGATGCTTTTCCGGTTGATGCTATCCGCGATGTCTTTTGGTCGGCATTTCCCCCCTCGCAGTTGCACCTGCGCGAAGAATGGATTATCGGGAGTCCAGCCCTTCCAATCATTGAACTGCAGTCCGGGAGAGCCACCTGAATCGTAGATCTCGGTATCCCACTCAAAATTGTAGTCTGATTTTCCCAGGTTCTTCGGATTTGCCGGAAAATATCGCTGTTTGGCTGGATGTTGTACATGAGCCAGGACGGTATAGTATCCATGGTTTTGAAACGTCCGGGGTAGCGTTTCAACGAACTCGGGCAGCTCATTTTTCACTTTATAGCGATAGGAACGATGATGCTGAGCATTAATCGAAGTCTGGTACATCCCCGTGATCAACGCCGAACGGGCCGGAGAACATACCGGTGAGGTTGAAAATGCATTTCTGAAGAGCACGCCTTCCCGTGCCAGACGGTCGATATTAGGCGTCTCTATTGCCGTCTCCCCGTAACAGCTCGTGTGGGGAGAAATATCGTCCACATGAATCCAGAGGATATTCGGTCTACTCTTAACTAATCCCGACTTAGAGTCGATCGCGGGGAAAGCCATGCTGGAAACAATTAATCCGGTCAATTTTATGAAATCCCGTCGAGATGTCACTCGTTATCTTCCCTTGCAATCAATCCCGGCAATCGAGAGACATCAAGAATGCCGAGAACGGAACCTGAAGTCTTCGCCTCGTTAGGGAGTCTTTGTCGTAAGCTTCGTCGTAAACTTGGTCGATTCTCCGATTCTACTTTCTTCTCCTCGGGCGGCCGGAATGAACCGGCTGCGACCGGAAAGATGTCGACGAAGCTAACGACAAAGCTCGCGACAAAGTTTCGGGAAATCTTACCCTCTCAAACCTCATCGTAAGCTTTGTCGCAAACTTGGTCGATTCTTCATCTCTACTTGCGCGGTCCAATACTGTGCTCTAATCTCCACTGAAACTTGAGCGCTACCTTCAATCACGAGAAACTCCACGTCTATCAGAAGACGCTGGCGTTCTATGGAATAGCAGACTCATTAGTGCAAGAGTGGGATTCCAAACATGCAATTACCGATCATCTCCCACGGGCTGCGGCAAGCAGTGTTGAGAACCTTGCGAACGCGAGTGCTGCAATCTCTAAGGGAACTAAGCTGAAGTCGCTCGACTACAGCCTAGACCTCGAACAAGTGTGATTGGAATATACCTAACGCAATAAAAAGCTCGAAACGCGCTTAGATACTGGGAAAACTGTTAATCGACCAAAAAAACCACCCAGAAAAAAGGACGTTTCGAGTGAAAAGAAGATACCGCAAGAACCTCCACAATAGCAAGAGAAGAATAAAGCATCGGCTTAGAAATCGGGGCTGGCCTGAACAGGCCAAACCGATGTTCAAAGCGAGCAACATCCACTACGAGACGGCCGAACGAGGCAAAGGGGTGAGTTGTGGAGGGATAGGAGCGATTCACCTGATGGTGAAGAGACTGGGGTTGGTGGAAGAGCTCGACCAGAGCGTGCAGTTGCTCAAGCGCCACCTGCCGTATCATGAGAGTGATCATGTGCTCAACATAGCCTACAACGCATTATTGGGAGGGATCCGGCTCGAAGACATCGAATTGCGCCGCAAGGACGAGGTTTTTCTGAATGCCTTAGGAGCGCAGAGGATACCGGATCCGACGACCAGTGGAGACTTCACCCGACGCTTTGATGAAGGCGCGATCGAAAAATTGATGGAAGGGATCAACCGGATACGGCAAGGGGTGTGGAACAAGCAGGCAAAAGGATTCATGGAGGAGGCGTTCATCGATGTGGACGGGACGATAGCGCAGACGAGAGGGAAGTGCAAAGGGGGTATGGGAATAAGCTATAAGGGGATCTGGGGCTATGCACCGCTGATCGTGAGTTTGGCAAATACCAGGGAAGTGCTCTACATGGTGAATCGACCGGGCAATGAGACTAGCCATGAGGGATGCGTAAAGTGGATTGATCGGGCGGTGGAACTTGTGCGTGCGCATGCGGGGAAAATCTGCTTGCGAGGGGATACGGACTTTTCGTTGACAGAAAACTTCGATCGGTGGGATGAAGAAGGAACGGGATTTATCTTCGGAATGGATGCGCATCCCAAAGTGGTGGGACTGGCCGAGGAGTTCAGAGAGACGGCCTGGAGCGAACTGGAGCGGTTGCCCAAGCATGAAATAGCGACCGAATCGAGAGCTAAAGCGCCGCGAGTGAAGGAAGGGATCGTGCACCAGAAGGGTTTTGAAAACAAGGTGCTGGAGGCAGAAAGTGTGGCCGAGTTGGACTATCGGCCCAACAAGTGCAAAAAGACCTATCGGATGGTGGTGGTGCGTAAGAACATCAGTGTGCAAAAGGGCGAAGTAGTGCTCTTTGATGAGATCCGCTACTTTTTTTATATCACAAATCGTAGGGACCTGACTAAGGAGCAGGTGGTCGCCTTTGCGAATCAACGCTGCGATCAGGAGAACGTTATTGAGCAACTCAAAAACGGGGTTAATGCGATGCGTATGCCCGTGGATGATCTTTTGAGCAATTGGGCCTATATGGTAATGACAGCATTGGCCTGGAACCTGAAGGCGTGGTATGGATTACTCATGCCCAACCGCCAGCGGGGGTTGGAGATCGTGAAGATGGAGTTTCGGCGCTTCCTTCACGCCATCATCTTGCTCCCCGCGCAAATCATCCGAAGCGGGCGCCGAATTGTTTATCGGCTTTTAAGCTGGAACGAGTGGATGGGAGATTTTATCAGCACCTGGGAGCGATTCCGATCTATGTCGCCTGGGTAGCAGATCAAGTAACCGCGAACGCACAGCCACAACGGAAGGACTGTCGGCGTATCCAAAAAAGGGGACAGAACTAACGTTAAAACAGAACGGATATGACTCAAAAAAAGCAAAACATGAAACCAGCCCAAGGGTGGCGGCGGCAAAACTACCGCCAGCATGGCAAATAACGTTAGGAATAACGAAGTTTCCTGTTCAACCTTTAAACGCGCTTATTTTAGGATTAGTGGTCGTGAGGCCAAACTGTCCTCCACGGTTCTCAAACCAGGCGATCGTGTCGTCAGAAAGCGAGGCCGAGAGCGTGTCGATGTCCCCGTCACCGTCCCCGTCAGCGGCAAAACGGAGTAGGCGTAATCCGCCCCGGTCGTAATGGTTCGAGCCGTCCAGGCTGTTCCAACCCCGTTGGTATTCTCATACCAGGCGATCTTATCGTCATAAGTAGAGGCCGAGAGGGCGTCGAGGTCCCCATCCCCGTCCACGTCGCGGCAAAGACGGAGAACGCGAAATCCGCCCCGGTCGCAATGGTTCGAGGCGTCCAGGCTGTTCCAACCCCATTCGTATTCTCATACCAGACGATCTTATCGTCATTACGGGAAGCCGAGAGTGCGTCGATGTCCCCATCCCCGTCCACGTCCCCGGCAAAGACGGAGTAGGCGTAATCCGCCGCGGGCGTAATGGTTCGAGCCGTCCAGGCGGTTCCAACCCCATTGGTATTGTCAAACCAGACGATCTTGTCGTCACGAAACGAGGCCGAGAGCGCGTCGATGTCCCCATCCCCGTCCACGGCAAAGGCGAAGGTGGCGCCATCCGCCAGGCTGATTACCTGTTGGGCGCCGAAGGGGACATCCACTGCGTAAAGCGGTGGCGGGAGGTTGACCGTGAACGCGGCGGCGGCGGCCATCGCGAAAGCAGGTTTATTGCGAAGGACAGAAGCGAGAACCCCGTCGAGGAGCCGCTTTATAAAATTCAGGTAGAAGGCACCGGCGCTTTTCGACCGTTTGAGGGAAACGAGAATAACGGCGAGCATCCGCTTGAGGCGGGTGTTGGGAATCCTGGAGGATCGTGAAGTGCGGGCGGATTCGACTATCGACAAATTCTTCATCGTTCACCGGGGTCTTATTTAATCGCTTCGGGTTTAATTCCCCGAAGCTTGCTTCGTTTCTAATTCATAAAGTCTAATATCAAATGCCTCGGGGCTTGCCCCGAGGATCTTTACTGGATATTATAATCGGATTGTTCAATAGCTAATCGATCTACTTCTGGGAGAGGCTATTGAATAACCGAAGCATGCCGGAGGTCTCGACTGATTGGACGGTCCCAAAGCATACCAGCCGAACCGAATTCCAGCCTGAAAATTCAGACGTGACATTTGTAGCGTTGATCAGTTTGATCTGGGCGGTGAGAATCTACTATTCTCTGGTCATATATCGGTGTAGAAAAATGAGTGTACTGCGTCGGACAGGCTCACGGTTTTCACCGAGTTCGACAGTGCTCACCTCGGCAAGCCGGGGGTTTTCGGGCGAATGATTATCGATTTCTTTACAGAGGAATTGCATGAGTGGGACAGGCTTCCAGCCTGTCGGCGGATGCCTGCTACGACTTTCGACAGGCTGGAAGCCTGTCCCACTTTCCTGTCGGAAGTTTCACACCCTTTTGATCTTGTAAGCCATAACGCGTGGGCGGCCCCGCTAATTTGAAAATGATCTCTAAAAAAGTAAAAGAGCTAAATCTCGATCAAGTATGTCTGGCTGATCCGGAGTTGTATCTCGATGATACGATTCACCAGATCTTCGCGCGTTTGAGAAGTGAAGATCCGGTGCACTGGACGCAGGAAGAGAGCGGCCGTGGATATTGGTCGATCACGAAGTACGAAGACATCACGGCCGTTTCTAAGAATCCGAAGGAATTCTCATCTGATTTGAAGTACGGCGGATTCTTTCTACAGGACGTGCCGACGGATACAATCGGCAACCAGGATTACCAACTCCTCAACATGGATCCTCCGGAACATAACAAGCATCGAAAAGTGGTGGCTCCGGCATTCGCGCCGAGGCGGGTGCATGGATTCGAGGAACCGATTCAGACCAGAGTTACGTTCCTGATCGATCAGATCGCGGAGAGGGGCGAGTGCGATTTCGTGGAGTGCGTCTCCAAGGAACTTCCGGTACAGGTATTGGCGGATCTCTTCGGAATGCCGCAGGAAGAGCGCCATAAACTGCTGGAGTGGACCGACATTGTCGTGGGCGAGTTCGATCCGGAGATCATAGCCGATAAAGGGGGACTCGATGAGTTGTACAGGCCAATGGGAGAATACGCCATGAGTCTGTGGAACGATCGGCTCGAAAATCCAGGTGATGATCTAATTTCGCTGATGGTTCATACCAAGGTTGAAGATGAAGTGATGAGCCAATCACGCTATCTCGCCATGTTCATTCTTCTCATGGTTGGGGGAAACGAAACGACCCGCAACGGCATCTCCGGTGGGCTTCTTGCCCTATCGGAAAACCCCGACCAACGCCAACGGCTTCTCGATGACCCCTCCCTCGTTACAGGAGCGGTAAATGAGATTCTCCGATGGGTGACACCGGTATATTATATGAGGCGCACAGCGATCGCAGATACGGAAATCCGGGGAAAGAAAATTCGGCAGGGAGACAAAGTTGTCCTGTGGTACCTTTCAGGAAACCGGGACGAAGAGATATTCGAAGATCCATTCAAGTTTGACATGACGCGCGAAGGGCCCACCCATCTCGCATTTGGGGCCGGCCAGCATTTCTGTGTCGGGGCGAGGTTGGCGGAACTGGAGATGCGCATCCTTTTCACGGATTTATTCCGGCGCCTCCCCGACATCGAAGTAACCGCACCGCCTGAGCGCCTGCTCTCCTATCACCACGGTGGTATTAAGAGGATGCCGGTACGGTTTACCCAGGAGTCGGGAAATCTCTAGGATGTCTGTCGCTGATGCGGAATCGGTAGTGAGATGTTCGGGCTAGCTCGGGTTGCATCGGCCAATTTGACTTGGAGCTTTAATGTCCATGCCGTTCGACAGTCTTACGGTAATTAACTGGTTGGCGGGCGGCTTATAATGGCTTAATTGGGTGGCAACAGGGACGAGAAGCTTCCGCTTTCCGCTACTACTATCCGGCTCGAAGGGTGTCGCGGAAAGCGGAAGCTTTTCGTCTTCCTGGACGCCGCAAGTTTCACCCCTGTTTGATCGGGCCGCGTCGTGCGCACCGGGACTCCGCTGACTTGAAGCCGTCAGGCCTGAAAGTTCAGGCATACGCGGCTATCTGACCGATCGGAAGGATCTTCTGTTTGAGCGTTTCAGGTGTTTGTTCGTATTTCGCCGAAATACGAACATAGAATCTAAAGAATCGAAGGCCGGTTCGATTGGTCCTTGCTTGTCTCGATGCGCTGTTGCAGTTCTGTTGATCAAAGGAGAAATGGGTAAGATGAAACGAACACGGGAAATTTGTTTGGTTTTGAACATAATCTGGTGTGCGATTGGCAATGGGGAGGCGGATGAAAAGCCCCCGATCATCGACATGTATCTGCGATTGGAGGATCAGCCATGAGAATGCCGGATAGTCGCACTATGCCAGGATTGCTCGACGAGATGGTCCGGAGGTACCCGGAGCGTGAATTTCTGGTTTATGGCGACGAGCGATTAATATACTCGGAGTTTCGACACCGGGTGCGTGATCTGGGCAAGGGGTTTTACAGAATTGGGGTCAAGAAGGGGGAGACGGTGGCGCTTCTGATGGGAAACCAGACGGAGTGGCTTCTGGTCGATTTTGCCGTGACCATGCTGGGAGGCACGCTCCTTGGGCTGAATACCTGGTGGCGACAGAGGGAGTTGCATTACGCTCTGGCTCATGCGGAAGCCTCGGTGCTCGTCCTGGTCGATCGCTATCTAAAGCACGATTATCTGGCGATGGTGCAGAATATGGAAAATCGCAACGAGGCGGTGCCAAAATTGCGCGAAATTGTGTGCCTGGGTGGTGGAGAGCGCCCTGGAATACGTTCGCTCGCGGAAATATGGGAGCTTGGAAAAGACATCCCGGACAGCGTAATCGATCAGATTCAAGAGACGGTCGAACCGGGCGACGTTGCCTACCTGTTGTATACGTCCGGCTCGACGGCGTGGCCTAAGGCGGTGCCAGTTCAGCATTACGGGCTGATTGAGAATATGCACGGAATCGGTGAACGCATGCACCTGACGGAAAAAGACCGCATGCTGCTTGGCGTATCACTGTTTTGGATTTTTGCTTGTGGAAATGCGCTCTTTGCGGTGATGACGCATGGGAGCAGCATTGTCCTGCAGCATCGTTTTGATCCCGAGGAAGCATTAATGCTGATCAAGCGCGAGCATTGCACCGCGCTTTACGCGGTACCGAATATGGCGCTTGCCTTGCACGGGTGCGCGGGACGCGGTGGGCGGGATCTCTCCAGCCTGCGAAGCGGTCTTACCCTGCCACCAGCGGTACCCCATTTGATTGAACTGGGGGCCACGGAAGTGGCGAGTTGTTACGGTTTAACAGAGTGCTATGGCAACAGCACCGTTAATGACGGTAGGGATTCCCCTGAGATCCGTACCCGCACTTGTGGCAGGCCGCTCCCGGGGACCGAAGTTGTCATCGCCGATCCACAAACACACCGTCCGTTAGCGCAAGGTGATGTCGGTGAGATCAAAATTCGCGGTTACGTGACGAAAGGCTACCACCGTCCCGAAAATTCGTCACACTCTCCATTCGATAAAGAAGGATTCTTTCTCACCGGCGATCTCGGCCTTTTTGATAAGGCAGGTTATCTTCACTTCCGCGGGAGGATCAAAGAAATGGTGAAGACCGGGGGCATAAACGTGGCGCCGGCTGAGGTCGAGGAGGTCCTGCTATCCTGCTCCAGTATCGATCAGGCTATTGTTGTGGGTATTCCGGATTCGGAGAAAGATGAAGTGCTGGCGGCTGCCGTTGTTTTCCGGGAGGGAGATCAAATGACAGTGGATGAATTGCGGCAATTTTGCCGGACGGAGTTGGCGGCTTATAAGGTGCCGGCTCAATTCGCGTTTATGACCAACGAGGAGATGCCACTGACCGATACGGGGAAAGTCAATAAGAGGGGGCTTCAGGAGTGGTTTATTTCGCGTCTGAAGAAGCAGGGCGAAAGCTTAGACGGTATCTAATCATAGCCACGAAAGAACGCAGAGAACGCAAAAAAAGAGTGATTCAGGGAAGGTGTCGGAACGGACAAATTCGAAATTTGGCTTTGTCTGGAGAGTGATTCGTGTCCATTCGCGTGCATCTGCGGTTCTCTTCTTCTTTGCGGCTACGCTGCGTTAGGATCTTTGCGTTCTTTTGTGGCTATCTCGTACCAGAAATCGGTCATGGCGCCTTCCGGTTGGTCGATGAAGGCGACATTGACTCTTGTTCCGATCTCCAGTTTTCCGGCCGCCTCCCTCGGTTCCGTCAGGTCAATCCCACGCACGAAGTTGAACATGGCTGTGCCTGCATTTTGAAGCAGAACATAGGCCAATGCGTAGGGGACTTCCGGCATGCCCTTAAAGGGATGATAGATTATCGTGGATGACTCGATTGTTCCGTGTGATTCTACGTCAACCCACTTTTCCGTGGAGGCGTGGCATCGGTCGCAGAAAGCGCGCGGCGGCATGAGCACCCTGTGGCACTTCGGACACTGTTTCCCGACGAATTGCCTCCCCTTCAGTTTCTCAAAAAAGTAGGCCGCAGTCTCGCCCGTGGAGTGGCGGTAGGTGATGTCCCATCGCTGCTCTATGGTTGGATGTTCTTCAGCCACTCGGGGTCAGTCCTTGATTCTTGACATTTCCGATTTCGTATTGGGAAAGAAGGCTCAGAGGTATTGAAAAATGTCAAGAATCAAGGACTGACCCGAATGGCGCTAAGATAAGCCCGATTAACGACGATTTTTGCCTTTGTTTCTGCGCGAGCGCGAGACTTTCATTTTCCCTCGCGGCTTCGTTAGTAATTGGTAAGGTTTCGGTCTTCGTTTGACCGCTCGTGGTTCGCTGCGGTGTTCTCGTAGTGGAACAGTCTCCTCGGCAATAATCAGAACCATCTCGTCAATGATGCGTTGTTGCTTTCGAGGTTGCTTGCGGGTGGCGTTCAGAGCGGTGCAGTACTGCCGAACGGTGTCGACCGTGCTCTTGAAGCTGAGCCGATGCAGGTCACGCTGATAGAGGGTGGCGGCGTGTTGCATGAGGGCGCGGATGAGATTATAGGCGATAAAGAACAGCTGGATTTCCTTATGCACCATTTCGGGAGTAAGGCAGCGTACCGTTTCCATCTTCATAGTCGTTTTAATGTCGCGAAAAAACAGTTCCACTGACCAGCGGCGGAAGTAGAGATCGGCCAGATCCTCTACGGTGTATTGGAGGGGGTCGGTAAAGGTGGTCACAAGATCGATCTTTCGGGTACGGAATCCTTTGATCTGAACGAAGAAACGCACCATTCGCAGAGTCAGTTCGGCCGGTAATTGAGCCCATTCTTCCGGGCTGAACCCGTGCTGTCTCTGCGGTTTTTTCCAGGTCACCAGCCGATCGTATCGGCCCAGTGTTTGGCCGCTACGGAAGTCGCATTTGCGCCTTTGGTGCAGGCGCATGACCGCGTCCATTTGATGGTTTAGAAGCAGCCCCAGATTGGCATAAGAGCAATAACCGCGGTCGCACAGAACCACCTCTGCTTTTTTCAAATACCCAACGAATTTGCGCAAAATGCCGCTTTCATGGTTTTTTAATCGCTTCGGGTTTAATTCCCCGAAGCTTGCTTCGTTTCTAATTCATAAAGTCTAATATCAAATGCCTCGGGGCTTGCCCCGAGGATCTTTACTTGTGCCAGGGCCGACTTAGGCGGGCGACCGCATAGAATGTGATTAAACCCAGGCAGGAATCTTGTCATATTTTTCATACAACAAGATTAGTCTACTAACGGTCATAGTACAAGCTTTTTTACATATTTTTTACAATTATTTTTGGCTTATCTTAGCGCCATTCAGGACTGACCCCGAGTATTACGGTGCCATAGAATTCGTGGGTACCGCCGATACCGGTGGTGAGAGCGGTTTTGGCACCAGGTACCTGGTGCTGACCGGCGCGACCCTGGAGTTGCAAGGCGGCTTCGGCAACCCGGACGAGGCCAGTCACGGCGATAGGGTGTGCGCAGAGGAGACCTCCCGAGGGGTTGACTGGGATCTCGCCGTTCATATCGAAAACTCCTTCTTCAAACAGATTGTGGGCCTTACCCTTTTCGGCGAGACCGACGGCCTCGACCATGTGGAGTCCGACGCAGCTGAAAGGATAGTAGAGCTCTGCTACATCGAATTGTTTCCGCGGGTTAGTGATGCCAGCGATGCGATAGGCCCTTCGCGTAGATTCGGCCTGAGCATCGCAATCGGCATAATCGCTCACGGCGGCAGGTCCCATGCGGTCGCCGATGTAATAGGTGTCGGCTACGTGAGATACAGCCCGAACCCAGACAGGTGGCAACGGGCCGCTCTCGGCTTCTGCCTCGGCGGCGAGGAGGACGGCACACCCACCGGTCGATGCGGGGGAGGCGTCGTAAAGTTTGATCGGCCAGCAAATTGGGCGAGAATTCATGACATCCTCGATGGAGACCTCCACACGAATCTGGTTGAGAGGATTATTCATCCCGTTTTTGTGAGCGTGGACCGAGACGAGGGAAGTTTGCTCTTCCGTGACATCGTAACGATGCATGTAGCGAGTTGCCTGAAGGGCCAGCATATTGATGGCGTTTAAGGGGAGGGGACGCTCGTAGTTTTTGTCCCACATTTTGTTGAGAATCTGTTGAGAATCGCCGCTCTCCCCAACGCGATCGGCACCTGACACCAGGACTCGCCGGAAAAGTCCTGACGCGACATGAAAATATCCGGCGAGAAACGCGGACATGCCGGTGCTGCCACCTGTGTTTACGCGCATAAATGGTTTTCCCTGAGCTCCAATTGCGTCGACGCACCAGCGCTCGCCATGGTTGACTCCTATGAGGGCGTCCGGTGCGAGCGCGAAGACGACGGCATCGATGTCATCAATAGTGAGTTCGGCCTGGGCTAGAGCCGCGCTCGTTGCCTGCTCCACGAGTTCAGGATAAGTGAACTCGCTTCGGGAGCTGTAAACTGTCTGGCCGCTGCCAATGACTGCCACTTTTCCCGCGCTCATGAGAGTGGCTCGTTTCCGAGGATAAAAACTGAGTTTCCCTGGGAAGCGAATCCATGGGTGGCATGAGCCAGGGCCCTTTCAACATCCGGAATCTGACGTTCACCGGCTCTACCCATGACTTGAAGAGCGGCCTCTGCTACCCGCACCAGGCCGGTGGCGAAAACGGGGTTCGAGGAGAGTGCGCCCCCTGAAGGATTGACCGGGAGCGTGCCGCTTTTCCGCGTGGAGCCGGAAAGCATGAATTCGGCTCCTTTACCTTCGTCACAAAATCCAAGGGCTTCATATGCCATAAGCTCGTGATAGGCGGTCGTGTCGTGAACTTCGGAGACATCGATCTCTTCGGCGGGGTTTCCGATTTGGGCCATCGCATAGGCCTGATTGGCTGCAATTTTCAGAGAGGTGAGTTGCACCAGGGGACGATCGCCCATCCAGTAGGTATCCGAGGCCCAACCCATTCCCTGAATCCAGGATGGATTGGGAGTGAGTGCCAATGCTCTCTCCGGAGTGGCCACGATTAGAACGCAGACACCGTCCGAATAGGGAGGAACCTGCAGTTGCCTCAAGGGCAAGGCGATAAAAGGAGAAGAATCTACCTCCTCCCGAGTTATCGGTAACCTGAGATGAGCCAATGGGTTGGCCGTCGCATTGGACCGATTCTTGACGACGACATCAGCAACCGCGGACCCGGCTATTTCATATTTTTCTTTATAACACTGGCACTGCAAGGCGGATGCCGCGAGACCGTTCAGGCCGAGGCCGCGCTGATAAATCGGAGTCGGTAGTCAATTGCTCCGTGACAGGGATAGGCGATTCTGAACATTTGCTCCAGCTTATCACCATCGCTGTCCGTGACTCGCCGGAAAGGATGCGCATAGCTGCCGTTAGCAATGAATGTTCGCTGCTGCTTGAAAAGTTTAGATACTCCTTCCAATAGGCCCCTGCCGGCCCTGATGTGAGCATGTTGGTGATGACGCTCTTGTAGGCTGCCGCATCGCTGCCGGCTGAGCAGGTATTGAGACGAATGCCATCGGCGTGGGACTTGCTGCACAATACGTATATTTGCACGCTTGAAACTGGTAGGCATACTCATCCCGTGGTGCTTTTTTCTCTGAGCTTCAAAGCGGTCAGCGGGCTGCCTGTTCCGTCCACCAGATCCGATGCGGCAGAAGCCATTATGACGTTCATCGCCTACCGCATCGATCGGCGGCCGATTCGCCATGAACGCGACTCCACTGCGGAGCCGTGCCTCGCGATACGCCAAGACCAACTTCTTGCCCTTCGTTCTGCACCCCCAGGCTCAGCATCGCGCCGATATCCGTCATCGCGGCGAGCAATGACAGGTGCGCTTGATCATCTCCGATGGCCGGCGCCAGCTCAGAGTTACGTCAGGCAAACGTTCGCCCGGCTGCCCTATGTCGGCCGATTTGATATCATGAGCATACTCAACAACCCGCTTGGCGATGGCTACGCGAGTGGGAGGCAATCGACAGGCCCTCTTCAAGATGGCAGTTCCCCCGTTAGTTCGGCCGCCTTGCGGCCCCGCTTGAGCAACCGATGTTTCCTGCCCTCGACTTCGGTTTGCCCGCGGCCAGACAAATCTGAAACTCGCTTGGATTATCAACCCATCCCTTGCGAAAATAAGAGATTGGCCCGCATCAAAAGACCGCTCAGAATCTCCCATCGGAAGACCGAGGTGCTGTCGAGAAATCGTCCCATGCTCCTGGAGCCCCAATCTGTCGTCCTCAGCTGAGCGACCAGGTTCACGGATCAGCCGGGCAACAAGCTCATCGAGAGAGAAAACCCTGAATCATCACGAACACGTATACCGCATAAGCCGTCCGCGGCCGGCCTGCCCCAAGATTCACGCCAGTATCCGCTGTGCGCCCTTCAAAGTGCGATCTTCCAATCGAAGTTTCTTTCTCGATTCCAGATCCTTCTCGATTACGAACCCGGCCAATTCGAACGATCCAGAAAATTGCGAGAATGAGGGACATCGCTTTTGCCGATCTGTCGCTCATGTTGGCAAAGTAATCTTACAAGAAATATTGCGTAGTTCACTGCGGTAAATCAGTAGCTTTTCGGCCTAGTAAGTTCCATATTGCATGCCCAATTTGCGAAGCCACTTACGGTATTCGACAGCGGTGCGATCGGAGGCGAGGTGCAATTCCTCGGAGAGGTCGAGAGGAACGAGCTCGGGGTGCTGGGTGTTTACTACGGCGAGGTCCTGGGACAGGATGGTATCCTGCAGCGTTACCATTTCCGCATCTGGCACGCCTTCGATATTATGCATAATCCATATCCAGCCTACGCTCCTTGTTCGATCGACCGGTGAAACCGTGAGCCAGGAAGAGAGGCGGGGCGCATCGGTGCCTTCGGGAACGGAGGATTTAAACTGGATCGTAAGAGGGCGGAATATGTGGTAATCGTAAAGCGCATAGGTTCCTTCCCCCTCTCCATATTTTGACGGTTGGAAAACTCTAACCCCTGGCACAGATATTCCTTCCTCTGTCATTTTGACCGCGTAATTTTCGATTTCCGGTCTCTTTGATGTTCCGAGAATTCCGTCGTGCACGATACAGAGATGCGCTACATCAGCAAAATTCTCGATTGCACGTGTTCCCATAGCATCAAATTCGTAAGGACCCGCCGGAATCGTCTTAAATCCTTCCCGTCGCCACCATATAGCGGGTGGCGGATCGCATCGAGGTTTACCGAGGCATACCCAGATGAGGTCGAGGTGGTCTTGCGCTTGGTAGGTAACGGTCCGGGCTCGGTCGGGAATATCAAGATCAGGATGTGCTGGAACCCGCACGCATTTCCCTTCTCCATTGTAGGTCCATGCGTGGTAAGGACAGACGAGGCAGCCATCTCTCACGCTTCCGAGGGAGAGCTTTGAACCGCGATGGATGCAGAGGTCCCTCCAGGCATGGACGTTTCCTTCGGCACGCCACAGCACGAGGGGTTCGCCCATAAGCCTAGCCTCTTTCACACTCCCTTCGAGCACCTGTGATGATGGACAAACCGCCAACCACTCATTCGTCAGAAAAGGATCGAAAAAGAAAGAATCGAAGGGAGATCGATTTTTGCTTGCCTTATCCTCTACGATACTTTCGCTTTCGTTGACTGAAGACATTCGGATTGAGTAGGAAACCGCTTGAAATAATCTAACTTACGAAATCAGAGCAACTTGAAGGGTCAACTTCAATTCAAGGGAAACCTTTATCCCCGCGCCCGTACCTTATTGAAAGAGTGGGGCTGTTGTATCTGTTGACCCCTGGTAGGCCTGGCCGAAAACTCGTCGGGTGCGCAGGGACCAACCTTCAGCTCGCGATTAATTTGCTATAAGCTGAATAGAATTCACTCTTGCGTAACTATTCTGAGAGCGAAAAATAGGTCGTGGTTTACCACCTTAACGTTGCCAGAGCACGCTCTTGCAAAGCGCGTCCCGTAGAAGGAGTGCAAATACAGAAAGCAAAATCACATTTGAAACCACCCAAAAGAAGAGGATTTATTACAATGAAAGAAGCGAAATTAACACATCATAATTTGTCGCCGACAAAGCGATTAATATCTATTGCCGCAGTTGGCGTATTTGTTTTCGCGATGAGCGCGAATGCTCAGGAAGACAAGGAGGAAATTGAGGAGCTTGGTGAATATGTCATCATCGAAAACCTGCAATCGGCCATGATCGTGCCCACTGACAAACCAATCAGTTCAACCTATGGTTTCGCAGACGAGGTTTTTAACATCCCTCGGTCCATGGCGATTGTAACGGGTGAGCAGATGGAGATTTTCGGGATCGAATTAGTCGAAGACATCCGACAATTCTCCTCCGGAATCGGGGTAGTGACCTCTTTCGGTTTCCAAGGCACGCCGTTCGTAAGAGCTGATTTATCGGAGGCCTACCAGAATGGGATGCGTCGATTTTTTCAGCAGAGCGCCGGTCCCACAAACTTCAATGGGGTAGAGAATATTGAAATCGTAAAAGGTCCGGCACCCGCCAATTTGGGAGTTTCAAGTTACACCGGTGGGTATATCAATTATACGACAAAAAAGCCCTATTTTGATAAGTTTCGCGGTTCGGTCGGCGCACGTTTTGGTAACATCTCTTCTGATGGTCGGGGCTGGGATGATTACAGCTTCACACTTGATGCAGGGGGACCCTTCAGCGATCAGCTGGCATACCGTGTGAGCTTCACGGGGCAACTTTCCGATGGATGGCATGAGTTTTCGGGAACCGACAATTTTGCTCTTTATACCGCGCTTACCTGGCGTCCGAGCAACAGGTTTCGCCTCGATTTCAGCGCTGAGGTTTACTACGAGGAGTGGGTCCCGGTAACCGGGTTGAACCGGCCGACTCAGGATCTGGTGGACGATTTCACCTATCTCAGCGGCCAACCTTTTCCGATATTAATTCCCACACCTTTCGGAGACATTCTGGGCGGGTATATTTTGCCGGCGGCTCTCGCGACGGAAGTCAAGATCGAGCCGTGGCGCCAGGTCAGCGATCCCGACGATCAGGACAGGGGAGTGAATGTAACGGGACATTTGAAGGCGACCTACGAGCTTAACGACAATATGACCCTGGTTAACCACACCTATCTGGAGTGGAATACCTACATCGACGTTTTCGAGTACAACTATATCGAATACGTCCCGAACGACTGGGTCTTTGAGAATCGATTCGAGTTACAGGGAAATTTTGGAGGAAAGGGAACTTACTCTCAGGAGACCACGACCGGAGTATCGTTTCGCTATAACTTCAATGAGAGTTACCACCGGTTCTTTGCCGAGCACTGGAATATCTTCGATCTCACATTGGACCCGGCTACGGGCCGCAATTGGGATATTCGACGCCAGGAACTAGGAATACCGTTTCCTACTTTCAACGAGTTTGCCGAGGTGGTTATACCCAAAAAGCCCAGCCAGACGGCGGAAGCGGGGGGCGCTGATTTTCCCAACAACTTCAATACATCGGAAGACACGCTCAAGACGATCGGTTTCTTTCACAATCACAAGATTGAACTCTATGAAGAAAAGCTCACCATTTATGCGAGCGCTCGGGGCGACTACGGATGGGGTGAAATCGAAAATCCGCTTCCCGGACCCGTGCCATTTGTAGGCGATGCTGCCGCCAAGGATGAAACGTTCTGGTGGACGTTATCTGGTAGCCTGGTTTACCGCCCAAAGGAAGAATTGAGCGTGTATTTCACTTATCAGAAAAATCATACGCTGGTCGGTAACGTTTTTGTGGGCGGGCTTATCTGGAACCCGGAGGAGGGCCTTGGAGGAGAAGTATGGAATGCGAACTCGGAGCTGTGGGAAGTGGGACTAAAATATGCGATAAAGGACGACTTACTTCTCACCTTCGCGGCTTACCATCAGGAGCGCGTGCGGCTGAATTTTCTCGGGACCGCGCCGGACAACCTCGAAGTCGAGGGTTTCGAAATGGACCTGACTTATCAACCGGGCGAGCGATTCTGGATGGTAGCCAATTTCACCTACCAGGACGCAACCCTGATCGACTTTCCCGATCCCCTCACCGGTGTGATTCTTTCACCGCTGGGATTCGGTACGGATATTATCGCTGACGATCTTGGATTCACGACCTTTTTTGGAGTTCCTCCCGGACGTCAGAACATCCGGCACAGTGGCATTCCGTTATTCTACTTCAATGCCTATTTTCTCTACGCATTTGAGAATGGGTTCGGGATAGCCGGAGGACCCCAGTGGCAGGGAGCGTATGATTTCGATATGGTTGACAGCATCAGGATTGGTGATCAGCTGATCGTCAATCTCTCTCTTTTTTATGAGAAGGGGCCGTGGCGATTCAAAACGGACTTGCTGAATCTCTTCGATGAGAAGACGTTCAACTCGAATCTGCAGACGGCGAGTTATGGGGATCTCCTGGCGGTCGGTTTGCCGATGCATGCGAGGTTTTCGGTCACTTATAGTTTTTAGGAATCTGTCGGATCTCGCTTTGCGATTCTTCGGTGGGGACCTGCTCTTTATGTGCGTTCGTGGATCGGGGCCGATTTCACCACCGACATCTTCCTAGCAAATCTGCCCCGCAAATGCCTGAGATGAGTCTCGGCTGATCCGGGACTAGCCCGAACATTTCACAAACCTTCTACTACGACGACGGATCTCGCCGCGTGTCAATGCCTTGCCTTGCCCGGCGACCTCAGAGGGTCTCAACACACTGTCGCCCGCCGTTCTGCGGAAAGGCATTGACAGGCAGCAATCTACGCCGTCTCGCTACGAAGTGTGTGAAATGTCCGGGCTAGCCGCAATCCCCGGGGTGTACGCGTCTAACGTTTCTGAGGCTGAACCGGTCTTGTGCCGGGGGAAGGCTTGGTAGAGGTATTCCGTTCATAGCAGGGAACGCGCTCCACCTCGGCACCCGTCTTCGCGCGAGGCTTCGCCGAGGCGAAAAAGACCAGGGCAGCCATCAATCAAAGACACGCAAAACAGGTATCGCAACATGGCGAACCTGAAACGTCAATAGAATGTGAAATCCGAAGGCTCTGAAAGTAGACGCGGGGGAGAGCGACGAATGGAGGAATATTGAATGACAGAACGCCTCTAACATCAAAATAAGGAGAAGAAAAATGAATAAGAAACTATCAACATCGTTGTTAATTGCCGCTTTCCTGACCGGGAACTCAGTATTTGCGGTGGCCAACCAAGAACAGGTAAGTATTGGAGTGCAAGAAACGCTCTATGTGCGCATAATCGATATGTTACCGGAACCCTTTGACCAGGATTTCCGCTTTATCGACGAATATGACCGATATTTTTATCTCAAAGATAGCGTTACCCAGGTCTTTGAAAAAGCGGAGATTCCGATTGAAACTGTCTACGTCCGATTGGGTGCAAAAGTTCCCGAAGATGCGGTGGTTTTAAATATCTTCCTACACCAGTGGCGATTGAATCGGTTAGGTGAGTTTGAAACACGTCTCGCTGCTCAGCTGAAAGCGCCGGGAGCGAAGGAGAATCTGGGTATCCTCGTTGGGCGGCATTACTCGATTCCCCTACCCGGTTTCAGGATCATTGAAGATTTTCAAACTTCGGCGCGCCAGGCGGTTTCAAAATTGATTCCGCAGATCGCGCAGAGAATTGCTATCTCGGGCTGAATCCTTCAGCGAAGCGGGAAAACAGCCACTTCGCACGTCGTAGTCGATGGTCACGCTAAACCCGGACTTCGAAACTCCGAAACATATTAGTGCCAGGGGCCTGAAAACGAAGTCGCACAGGGTCCGAATCGCAAAGCGATCCGGCTACGGGGGGAGCGAGAAGGAAGGATCACCGTTACGCAGTGCCCTGAGTGAGTTCGCTCTTGATGAAAAGCGATTGATGGCCTATCCCAATGCAGGAATTCCTCATCTGGATAAGAGGACCCAGACCATTTACTCGCAGACTCCCGAAGAGATGGAGGCTCAGATCGGCGAACTGCTCGGTGCCGGCGCGTATTTCATTGGAGGTTGCTGCGGAACCGGACCGGAGCATATCCGGGGATTCCGGGCGGCTGTCGATGCACGCGAGTGCGAGGTCCTTGCTGCCGCTGTTTAGGAGAGGCGATTTTCGGTGGTGGGATAGGGCGGGAAGGCGTTGGAAGTTGAGTTATTGAACCTCCAACATCGAACATCCAACACCGAACGTCGAAGTTAGGACCTTCGGTAATCGACGTATCCGACATCAGAACATCATTGAGAGACACGATGGGAAAGTATTTTGAAGGTTAATCTTCCGTCGTAATGTGAATCGTGAATCTTTGGCGGCCGCGGCTACACTTGGCTCTCCTTCGGGCATCGTGCTGAGCGGGACCGGCATTCCAAATTTTGTAGACAACAACTTGCTTCGTCTGGCCGATTGGGGCCTAATGGTTCCCATGACTGTCAAATATCCTAGCATCGAGGAATTGAAGGCCGTCGGTGCGGAGATCGGATTGCAGCTCAGCGATGCGGATGCCGAATCTTTTCACGGCCTTTTGGGGCCCATGATCGAGGCCTACCGGGCACTGGACGAAATGCCTGATAACCTGCCCGCCGTGAAATTTCCAAGGGATGCGGGCTACCGGCCGAGTGGAGAGGAGAATCGGTACAACGCATGGTATTACAAGACCACTGTCAAAGGGGCGGCGAATGGGAAGCTTGCGGGTCGGCGCGTCGTTTTGAAGGACAACATTATGCTGGCTGGCGTGCCGATGATGTGCGGTAGCAGGATCCTGGAAGGGTACGTGCCGGAGATTGATGCTACGGTGGCGACGCGGCTGCTTGAGGCGGGCGCGGAAATCGTGGGTAAAGCGACTTGCGAATGTTTCTGTCTATCGGGCGGAAGCCACACGAGTGATTCGGGTCCGGTGCAGAACCCGCGCAAAACTGGTTTTTCGGCGGGCGGATCATCTTCCGGATGCGCCGCTCTCGTAGCGGCCGGAGAGGTGGAAATGGCGATAGGCGGGGACCAGGCAGGCTCAATTCGCATGCCCTCGTCATTCAGCGGCACCTATGGGATGAAGCCGACGCACGGTCTTGTTCCCTACACCGGGATCATGCCGGTCGAGGTAACGATTGATCACACCGGGCCCATCACGGGCACCGTGAAGGATAACGCGTTGCTTCTCGAAGTGATTGCAGGTCCGGACGACTATGATCCGAGGCAGTACAATCCGATCGTTCATCCCTACACCGAGATGATTGATGACGGGATAGATGGAATCAGGATCGGTGTCCTGCGTGAGGGCTTTGGCCATAGGAACTCCGACCCCGATGTCGACTCGAAAGTGCATGCCGGGTCGGAGATTCTGTCGAGATTGGGCGCTGATGTGCGAGATATATCGGTGCCCATGCACAATGAAGCCGAACCGATATGCACGGCGATCGGCGTGGCGGGTGTTACGGAGACACTCCTTTACGGCGAAGGCCTCGGAGCCGGTCGTCGCGATCTCTATGTAAACAGCCTGCGAAGCCATTTGAGGAATTTGAAAGAGAGGACTGAAGAGTTGGCCGATACAATCAAGGTCTTCGCTCTACTGGGCACCTACATTCGCAACCGGCATGGCAATTTCTACTACGGTAAGGGGATCAACCT
The DNA here is from genome assembly GCA_965215885.1 of Candidatus Moanibacter sp. Taxonomy (GTDB): domain Bacteria; phylum Verrucomicrobiota; class Verrucomicrobiia; order Opitutales; family UBA2987; genus CBDCEW01. The sequence continues at coordinate 37,632 of CBDCEW010000096.1, read as the reverse complement.
CGTACCAAAACTGCGTCGAGCCTATGATACTGTTCTTGCGGAATGCGATCTTCTCCTGCTTCCGACGACGCCAATGAAGGCCACACCTCTTCCCGGGCCTGATGCGAGCCGTGAAGAATTCGTGCAACGAGCCTTTGAAACGATCGCCAATACCTCACCCTTCAACAGCACACACCATCCCGCCATGAATGTGCCGTGTGGTATGAGCGATGGCCTTCCGATCGGAATGATGCTTGTGGGTAGACATTTCGATGAACCGACCGTTTACCGCGTCGCCCACGCGTTTGAGCAGGCCGAGGAGTGGGTTCAATTGTGAGAGCACTGAGACTTTGCTGGAGCTTGGGAGTTCTGCTCACCGGCAGAACTGTAGCGAGCTGTTCGACAAAGCTTACGCCGAAGTTGACAACAAAGATTGAGATGTCTCCGTTCCAACTAATACTAAAACGCCCTGGCAGACTTCTTCGTAAGCATCGTCGTGAACTTTGTCGCATTGCCTCAGCCGGTCTTCGACGAAGCTGACGACGAAGATTCCCTCACGGGAGAAAACTCTTCCCAAACTTAGTCGTAAGCCTCGTCGTAATCTTTGTCGTTTCTTCCCCTTCACCATGTGTATCTTGTGCCGCTGGAAAGAGCCTCGCTCCCGGCGGGGAGATTTCGACAAAGCTCGCGACAAAGTTGACGACGAAGATTCCCTCACGGGAGAAAACTCCTCCCAAACTTGGTCGTGAGCCTCGTCGTAATCTTTGTCGATTCTACCTCTCCACCATGTGTTTCGAATGCCGCTGGATAAAGCCTCGCTCCCGGCGGGGAGATTTCGACAAAGCTCGCGACAAAGTTGACGACGAAGATCACCTCACGTGGAGAAGACTCCTCACTGACAGGCAGCAGGCCTATCACTCCATTCCGCACGCTACCATCTGTTTCGCACTGTGAGGAGAAGGGCGGAAAGGGACTGGAGTTCCCGCTATTATGGTTGTGATTTTCGATTTTTTTGGCTGGAAGAATTCGCTGTTCGAGATGTAGATAATCCTAACTACAGCAAAGGTGGTTACCGAAATGGGAACTTTTCTGTTGCAATCGTTTTTTGTTCGATTCGTTGGTACATACGCGGATTATGACCGTATAGACGCCAGAACAATTTAGAACGGAAGTTCAATGAAACGCAGATTAATAAAGACCGAAGCTGATTATGAAACGGCCCTCGCTCACGTCGAGGCGCTTATGGATGCAGCGCCGGATTCGAATGAAGAGGATGATCTGGAGCTGTGGTCGTTACTCGTGGAAAGGTACGAGGAGGAGAAATACCCGGAGTGTGCTCCGGATCCGGTCGATGTATGACGTAATTGTAGTTGGAGCGCGATGCGCGGGTTCGCCGACGGCTATGTTGTTGGCCAGAAAGGGATACAAGGTTCTTCTGCTCGATCGTGCCTCGTTTCCCAGTGAAATGCGGATGTCTACACATATGATTCATCAGCGGGGAGTGGCACATTTGAAGCGGTGGAACCTGCTGGGAGAACTCGAAGCGACCGATTGTCCACCGGTAACTCATTACGAGATCGATGTTGGCGCGTTTGCGCTTAAAGGATCAGCGCCTGCCGTAGAGGGCGTGGAAACTGCGTATGCTCCTCGCAGGTTTCTGCTCGACACTATATTGGTTAAGGGCGCTGTTTCGGCCGGCGCCGATTTGAGGGAGGAATGTTCCGTGGAAGAGGTTCTGATTGAAGCAGGCCAAGTCTGCGGTGTGAAATGCAAAAGCGACAGCGGCAGAAGGTTCGAGGAGAAGGCAAGGCTGGTTATTGGAGCGGATGGACCGGCCTCTAGAGTAGCGAGGAGCGTTGAGGCGGAAGAATATCATAAGCGGCCCATCATTCAAGGGACGATTTGGAGTTACTGGAGCGGGGTGGGTCTAAGAGGGCTGGAGGTGTATCTGCCTCCGTATGAATCGATCTACGCCTGGCCAACTTCGGGAGGCTGCGTTCTGATCGGAGGGAATTGGCTGCCAGGTAAGTTCGAAGAGGCCCGTCAGGACATAGAGGAGAGTTACATGAGTCTTTTATCGAGGGTGGCTCCGGATCTCGCTGAAAGGGTGAAAGAAGGCAAGCGGGAGGAGGGCTGGTACTCCGGCGCCACGAGGAATTTCTTCAGGAAGCCGTATGGGCCGGGATGGGCCTTAGTCGGTGATGCCGGCTATAAGAAGGACCCCACCAGCGCGCAGGGTATTACGGATGCGTTCTGTGATGCTGAGTTGCTTGCCGAGGCGGTAGACGATGCATTTTCGGGAAGGAGCGATATGGAAGAAGCCTTGCAGTCGTATCAGAGGAAACGTGATGAGTGGGCTCTCCCTTTTTATCACTTTACCTGCGAGATGGCGAGCTTTGAGCCGCCTAAGCCTGAGACAATTCAGCTATATAGTGCCCTTCGAGGAAACGCCGAGGCGACGCGACAGTTTTTGGGGTTGGTGACTACGGCTGTCTCTCCTGTAGAATTCTTTGCTCCGGATAATGTGCAGCGGATTATGGAGGAAGCGATATGATAAAGAAACGTCTCTTGTGTTGGAGATTGTTCTTGGGCTGTGGAATCGCGGCGATCACAGGTGTTTCCCTGATAACGACGCAAGGGTATGGCGAAGAACCGGAAGATTCCTACATTGCCGTGGTAGCGGCTTATGACGGAGAGCTCAAGGCCATTCGTGAGGTGATCGAAGGGGAGAAGATTCTGGAAGAACGAAGTATTAATGGCGTGAAGTTCTCCATCGGAACCGCATACGGCAAGCGAGTGATCTTTTTTCTGACTGGCATCAGTGTTGTAAATGCGGCGATGACGACACAACTCGTACTATCGGAGTTCGAGATCAGGGCTCTCCTCTTCTCCGGCATTGCCGGGGGAATTAATCCCGAACTGAAGAAAGGCGATGTCGCGATTCCGGCGGAATGGCACTACGAACTCGAAGGTGCCTTTTACAATGAGAAGTCGGGAGATCCCGGCGTATATCAGGTCTCACCGGAGGCCCGTGCGCGCCTGAAGTTTGGAAATTTCGGGATGTTTCATCCCGAATCCGTGTGAGTAATTCGGGAGGGTGAGACTGAAAACAAAGAGAAGGTCTATTTTGAGGCAGACCCCGATCTTCTGCAAATTGCCCCCCGAGCGAGTGAGAGGCTCCAACTGGTCAATGCGACGGGTCATCGAGCGCGAGTAAAAATTGGGGGAAGAGGGGCGACCGGTCCATTGTTCATAGAGAATTCGGAATTCAGGAAATTCATTTTCGATACCTGGCAGAGTGACGGCGTCGATATGGAATCGACCGCCATAGCACACGTCTGCTGGGCGAATAAAGTGCCTTTTCTAATCGTGAGGAGTATGAGCGATCTCGCCGGAGGAGAGCCGGGTGAGGATCTGCAGCCGGAGTTCACTGCCATGGCAGAGAAGAATGCGGCGCGTATCTTGAATGAAATTTTGAAGGAGATGAAGTAAGAAACTGTCGGTCCTCTGTTCCAAACGATCGTCAATATCTGCTAGGGACGCCTCATCCAGAAGTTCCGGCGCGTTTTTAAGAAAAAACTGATTGCGTTATTTCCTTGATTCCGCGTCGAGCGAAAGCAGACTTCCAAAAATTTTTGCTTATGCCATACGAAGCTGATCCCGAATTCGCCGAGTTTATTCAGAGTCTACCCAAAACTGAAACGCATTTGCACATGGAGGGCTCTTGCCCCTTAGAAATGCTGCTGGAAGCGGATCCCGATAAATTCCGTGGTCCTCCCAAGATGTGGAGTGATGACTTCCGGTATGCGAGTTTTGACGAATTTATGGACCTCTATGTGGAATACTGTGGAACGGGCTTTGATTCCGTTGAGCAGTACCACCGTGCGGCCAAGATCGTTCTTGGCAACTGCTTCAAACAAAACGCCAAGTATGTCGAAACCAGCTTTCACACCGGCACCTTTGAGTTGATCGAGGAATCGGGACCGGAATTGATTCGCGCTATCAAAGAGGCGGCCCCGGAAGGGCTGGAAGTGCGGGTGTTCATGGGAATGAGCCACAATGCGCGGGAAGGGCGCCGGGGAGCCGAGGTTGTGGATAATTGCCATAATTGGGAAGAACTGGATGGCATTGATCTGCATGGACCCGAGTACTGGCCGGTAGAGGATTGGACAGCGGGAGTATGGGAGAAGGCTAGAGAAGCGGGCAAGTTTACCAAGGCGCACGCCGGGGAGTTTATGGGGGCCGATTTTGTCACAAGGATGTTGGACGAACTGAAAGTTTCTCGAATTGAACACGGTGTCCGTTCGATTGAAGATCCCACCCTGGTCGATCGCCTGGTTCGGGAAAAGATTCCTTTGGATGTCTGTCCGATCAGTAACGTTAAGCTGGCGGTGGAAGGAGTACCGTCGATGTCGGCGCATCCCATCCGGAAGCTGTTTGATGCGGGTGTAATAGTAACGATAAACTCCGATGATCCCTTTATGTTTGGCAATACCCTGAGCGAAGAGTACTATGCGCTTCACCAGGAGCTCAATTTTACAAAGCGGGAGCTTATCCAAATCGCTCGGAACGGTTTCGAGATCGCTTTGTGGGATGGAGATTCGAAAAAAGGGTATTTGGACGAGCTGGACGCGATGGCTGCCGGACTGGAATGATGGAAGATCCGCCGTCGCTCTTCGAGCTATGTAGGGGCAAGTTGGAATATTGGGTGAACGGAAAGACGATTCCAATTGAAGTAAGTTTTTTGCTCATCAGCCTTGGCAATACTGCCATCGAATTGTTCCCTTTATTCCAAACTTCGATGGTTCCAAACTTCCATTGTTCCACTTGTGTTTGGTGAGGAACTTCGAACTTGGAATCTCATGACCAATTTCATCAGAGTAGCTTCAGTGTCCGATCTTAAACCCGGGGAGAAGATGCGCGTTACCTGCGGAGATGAGGATGTCGGGTTGTTCAATATCGGAGGTGAGTACTTTGCCATATCTGATGTCTGCACGCACGATTTCGGTCCGCTCGTCGACGGTGAACTGGATGGTGAGGAGATCGAGTGCCCTCGGCACGGTGCACGTTTTAATGTAAAGACCGGGGAGGAAACGCCACCTGCTTATGAGCCGGTACCGTGCTACGATGTCAGGGTGGAGGGGGAGGATGTTTTGATTTGCCCGAGAGAGTAGGTTGGAACCGCGCCTTTGCAGGCGCGGCTACGAATTCTCGGTTTGTCGTAGCCGGGTCTGCAAAGACACGGTAAACGAAGATCAAAATCTGAATTCTGTTGGACATTTTTCCAGGTTCTAAGACTCTGTGTGATAGTGTCCTTGGCAGTACAAACAGGAATCCAACCATCACTCCATGCAACGCCAGACAAGACGCAGACACCTGCCTCGATTAGCTCGTGAGTTTTATCACGGATATGCCTATGTCCACTGGTCTATGACTATTCGTGATCGGAAAACCGGGTGGTTGAACGAGCGCTTTCATTTCAAATTCAGAGAGGTGCTTCTGCATACGTTAGCTAAATACGTTCTTTTCTGTCCTATATACGTGGTTATGCCCGAGCACATTCACCTTCTCTGGATGGGTATGAGCCGAAAATCAGACCAGACAGAGGCAGTACCATATTTCAGAAGGCATCTAAACAGAATTTTGAAACCAATGCATCTTCAGGATGAACCGTACGACAGTGTCCTTCGGGAGAGTGACAGACAACGTGGCGCTTTTCAGGCAGTGGCTCATTACATCTATGAAAATCCCGTTCGCGCTGGGATGGTAGAAAGAGCCGAAGACTATCATTATTTGGAATGTCTTCTTCCACATTACCCTGAATTGACGATCCGCGATTCTGAATTTTGGGAGAAGTTCTGGCGAATTCACCGGACGGTTTTATCGAGAAGTGAGGAAGAGTAGGTTCGGACCGCGCCTTTGCAGGCACGGCTACGTAACAGGCTCGCGAGGTGGTCCGTAGCCGGGTCTGCAAAGACCCGGTAGACGAAGATCGGTCTATAATGGAGTAGCTAGTTCAGGGAGAAGTGGAGCTGGCGGCGCTCATCGAGACGGTGCAGACCCATTTCGCGGGCGATCACTTTAGCGCGGGATAACTCGGAAGTCTGGAGGTGGCGATTTAATTCGGGATAGAGTTTCTCACTTACCTTTCCGGCCGGATAATACTGGCCCATAACGTTGACGTAGGTATTGGTTGATATTTCTGTTGCGAGAAAGTGCATGATGTGGCGCGTTTCTTCGAGCTCATCGGGCATTACGAGATGCCGTACGAGGAGTCCACGCCGGGCCAGCCCGAAACTATTGAAACTGAGATCACCGACCTGGCGGTACATTTCTTTGATAACCCGCCTGGCCGCATCGGGATAGTTTGGAGACTTGAGGTATCGTTTGGCCTTCTCTTCATGCCAGTATTTGAAGTCAGGCATGTAGATATCGACTATACCATCCATCAGTTCTATACTGTCGAGCGAGTCGAAAGCGCTGGTGTTGTAAACGATAGGAAGCCTGAGACCTCCTTCGATGGCGATGGGCAGTGCTTCGAGTATCTGGGGCACGACGTGTTCCGGTGTGACCCAGTTGATATTATGGCATCCGGACTCCTGCAGGTGCAACATGATCGCGGCCAACCGTCCTGGATTCGCTACCTCGCCCACCACATTGTGGCTTATATCGGAATTTTGGCAGAAGACGCAGCGCATATTGCAGGAGCCGAAAAAGACCGTGCCACTTCCGTTCCAACCCCGCAGGCAATCTTCCTCTCCAAAATGCGGGAAGAAGCTGGCAACCCGTGCGTATCGACCGATTCGACAGATCTTGATTTCATCCTGGAGTCGGTTGACGTCACACTCCCAGGGACAGATCCGACATCGCTCCAGTTTGGCGAGAGCGATTTCGATTCGCCGCTCCAATTCGCCAGAGCGGTGAAGCTCGACATAGTTCGGATCGATTTCTGAGGTAGGGGAATTCATTCAAGAGGGGAAGTGAGAATGTGAAACGTGAGAGTGAACCAGGTATGAAATTTCCCTTCGATGATATTTTCTCAGTCAGCCATCATTCTTTTCGATTGGCATACTCGAGTTGTACATGTCCCAATGAAGTTTCCATTGGCCGTTGACGAGTTTCCATGTTACGAGATATTTTCCTTTATCGAGGCATTCACCATTGGCTCCTATTAGCACAAACTTTCCCACCTCGATCGCTGTGTCTATCTGGCCATCGACGTCCACCGTCTCGAGCTCAATCTCCTCAACGCCCATATCGAGGGCGCCCTGCCAGAAATCCTGAATTGCCTCCTTGCCGGATACGATGTCGCTATTGGGAGGTAGAAGCATGGCGTCATCGGTGTAGAGGGCAGCAATTTCGGCGGCATTTCTTCCTTTGAAAGTGGCGGTGGAGATCCTGTTGGCCTGGTCAATGGCTTCTCGGATATCAGTTGGATTCGTATTCGTTGTCATGTTGGTTGTTTAATGTGGAGGATGCGTTCACGGCCGCAAAGGCCTAATGTTTGTCGATATTCGAGAAGATCACAACCAGAAAAGCAATTCGCCTCGCTCTTTTACGTGTCTGTCCGAATCTGTTTTCTGGCTGGAATGCCCGAAACGGGCATGGTCACAAAGCCTCGGGTTTTAACCCGAGTCCGGGGAATACGCATACCTATGCGCCTTGAAGAGGGGCTGTATCGACCCGGACAGCGTCCCTTCAGGACGCAGTTTTGAATAAACCTTAACCTCGGGTTGAAACTTCTCTACACCACGGCTTCACCGTGGTGTGGCTCAATCGGTCCCTAAATGGTCATAATTGTGGCCGACAGTTACGCAACGACGGCTTTTTCACAGGATTCGAATTTTGACTTTACAGCCTCAGACTTGAGGGCACACTGGATTCGTTACCTATCGAATTCTATGAAGTGCCCTGTAGAAATCACCGTAAACGGTAAGAGAATTGAGCGCGAAGTGGAGCCGCGCACACTGCTTGTTCACTTTCTCAGGGAGGAGTTGGGGCTTACCGGAACGCACATCGGCTGCGAGACTTCGATCTGTGGCGCTTGTACGATTTTAGTAAACGGGAAAGCCGCAAAATCCTGCACCTTGCTGACTGTTCAGGTAGATGGTTCTTCAATCACGACCATCGAAGGGTTGGCGCCCATGGCGCGAGAAGAAGGCCTGGTGGGAGAGGATGAACTACACCCGCTTCAAGAGGGATTTCGACAGTGTCATGGTTTGCAATGTGGATTCTGCACACCGGGCATGATTTTCGCGTCCAAGGCTCTTCTTGATCATAACCCTGAGCCTTCCGAGGCCGAGATTCGGCACGCCCTGGAAGGAAATTACTGTCGTTGTACGGGCTATCAACATATCGTCCAGTCGGTGCAATACGCTGCATCAGAGTTGGCTAAACAGTAACGTCCAGGAGAGGAGCAAGCGATGGCGAAATTGGCGATGTTGGAAGCGCGGAGATATATCGGTGCGAAGCACAAGCGCGAAGAGGACGGACGACTTGTCACCGGCACTGGACACTACGTCGACGATATCCGATTTGTCGACCTGCTCCATGTAAAGGTATTACGAAGCACTTACGGACATGCCAGGATCCTCTCGATCGATACAGGGACGGCGAGAGCGAAGCCGGGTGTCATAGGAGTCTATACGCATGAGGATATTAAAGACTTGTGTGCACCGGTACCGGGAGTTGCGGCAGGAGACATCGACGTAAAGATCCCAACGCGAACGGTATTGGCGAGTGATGAAGTTTGTTTTGTCGGGCAGGCGGTTGCGGCGGTGGTGGCGGAATCGGCCGCTGCTGCGGAAGACGCTCTAGCCGAGATCGATGTGGAATATGACCCTTTGCCAGTGGTAGTTGATCTTGAGAGTGCGGCAAAGGATGGTTCGCCTACCGCACACAGCGATATGGAAGATAACGTTTCGTTTCGCTGGGGGGTTTCCGGGGGTGATCTGGATGCGGCGTTCGCGGATGCAGACAAGGTTATCAAGCAACGAATCGAGAGCCAACGGCTTATTCCCTGTGCCATCGAGACTCGAGGAGTGGTGGCGCAATTCCTTCCCGGCGAACGCGAGCTTACGGTTTGGACTTCTACGCAGATTCCCCACATCGTGCGCTCCCAAATTGCTCTCGCTTTGAATATCTCGGAAAATGACGTGCGCGTCATTACTCCGGAAGTGGGAGGCGGATTTGGATCTAAGCTGAATTTTTACGTCGAGGAGGCGCTCGTGACAGTGTTGGCGCGCCTCTTAGGGCCGAGTCCGGTTAAGTGGGTGGAGACACGCCGCGAAAATATAGTGGGTACAATTCATGGTCGCGGGCAGGTGGCTCAAGTGGAGGTTGCTGCAAAGGAAGACGGACGCATCCTCGGCATCAAATGCGACGCACTGTCAGATGTGGGCGCATACCATCAGTTGTTCACGCCAATAATCCCCACTTTGACGGGGTTGATGATTTCGGGTTCCTATGCGATCCCGGCAGCCGAAATGTCGCTCACGGGAGTATTCACGAATAAGATGTCGACCGATGCCTATCGTGGCGCAGGCAGGCCGGAGGCGACGTTTGTTATCGAGAGGATGATGGATGTTTTAGCGGCCGAACTCGGCCTCGATGTGCTGGAGATCAGGAGGCGGAATTTCGCACAGGAGTTTCCCTTTGAGACTGCGACCGGCCTGATCTACGACAGCGGAGACTATACCAAGAGTCTGGATAAACTCCTGGAAATCTGCGACTACGAGGCGCTCCGGGAAGAACAGAAAACGAGACGGGCCAATGGTGAATTGGTGGGTATCGGCCTTTCCACGTATGTCGAAATCTGCGGTATGGGTCCTTCCAAAGGAATGCCCGGCGGGGGATGGGAATCGGCTCGGGTAAGCGTCGGGCCAACTGGATTGGTCGATGTCTACACCGGCACTTGTTCACACGGGCAGGGTCAAGAGACGACCTTCGCTCAGATTGTGGCGGATATGTTTGCTATTACTCCCAGTGAAGTAGCTGTCCATCGGGGTGATACCGGACGTCTTCCCTTTGGGGTAGGCACATTCGGTAGTCGCGGCACTGCAGTTGGGGGCACTGCAGTGGTAGAAGCGGCCCGCCGGGTGATCGACAAAATGAAGGCGGTTGCGGCTATTTTGCTGGAGGTTCAAACGCAGGATGTCGAATTCCGTGATGGCGAATTCTGCGCCGGAGATAAGAAGGTGAGTTCCGGTGATGTGTGCTTTCAGGCACATAGGGCCGACAAGCTGCCCGAAGAATTGCCGCCGGGTCTGGAGGAGACCTACTTTTATGAACCCTCCAATTTTACATATCCGTTTGGCGCGCATCTCTGCCTTTTGTCTCTCGACAAAGAGACGGGCGAAATAGACTTCGAGCGGTATTGGGCCGTGGACGACTGCGGGAGGGTTATAAATCCGCTCCTGGTCGATGGGCAGGTGCATGGGGGAATAGCGCAGGGAGTAGGGCAGGCCCTGTATGAACAGGCTATATATGATGACGAGGGGCAGCTTGTAACCGGAACTTTTATGGACTACGCCTTGCCGAGGGCGCACAATTTCCCCTGGTTCGAATGCGACCGCACGGAAACGCCGACCGACGTCAATCCATTGGGAGTGAAGGGTGTTGGTGAGGCCGGTACCATCGGATCAACGCCGGCGGTAATAAATGCGGTTATGGATGCGTTAAGAGATACGGGTGTGAGGCACATCGATATGCCGCTAACACCGGAAAAGGTCTGGCGAGCGCTCCATAGCGAGGGAGAGAAATGATTCCCGAGCAGTTTGAATACCATTGCCCCGATACGCTCAGTGAAGCGTATGACCTCCTTGATAGATTCGAAGACGAGGCCAAGATTCTCAGTGGTGGGCATAGTTTAATACCGACTATGAAACTACGATTAGCGGCGCCTTCAACGATTGTCGATTTGCGTCGAATATCCGGCCTGGGATCGATTGAAGAAGAGGAGGCGGGTCTGAAGATCGGGGCACTGGTCACCCATAACGAGGTGGAGACTTCTTCATTGGTTGCGGAACGCTGCGCTCTATTACAGAAAACGGCGGCCGAGATTGGCGATGTGCAGGTGCGAAATGTGGGGACTCTGGTTGGCTCCATCAGTCATGCCGATCCGGCCGCGGATTATCCCGCAACGATGTTGGCTCTGGATGCCGAGGTTGTGATTGGCTCCTCTTCAGGGGAGAGAGCCGTCCCTTTCAGCGAGTTCCTTCAGGGGCTTTTCGTGACCGTCCTGGCACCAAATGAGATCGTGAATGCAGTCCGAATACCTGCTGCTCACCCATCCACGGCGTCCTATGTAAAGATGAAACAAAGCGCTTCCGGATTCGCCTTGGCCGGAGTGGCTGCCCAATTGAGCCTCGATGGAGACACTATTGTAAGTGCTGCGTTGGGTGTAACAGGTGTTGCGGATTGTGCCTACCGGGCGACGGTGGCGGAAGATGCCTTGCGGGATCTAAGCGTAGGTGATGGAGAAGCGGTTCGAGCTGCGGTCAGGGGCATCGCCGAGGGAAAGGATTTGCTTTCGGATATCCACGCTTCTTCCGACTATCGGGCTCATCTCGCCGATGTGTTGGCAGCGCGTGCGGTTCTTTCTTCGAGCGGGAAGGCATGAAACTAAGCGGAACGCAAATTATCGAGCGTTCTCCCCAGGAATTCTGGAAGCTAATCATGGATCCGGAAGTGCTGAAAGAGTGTATGCCCGGTTGTGAGGAACTTGAGAGTATTGGTGAGAATAAGTTCAGTGTCGCATTGAAGGTGGGAATCGGTCCCGTAAAAGGTCGATTTCGCGGAACAGTCGATATTTTTGATGTGGTTGAACAGGAGAGTTATCGCCTCTTAATCAAAGCTAAGGGTTCGACCGGATATGTTAACGGATCATCTTCGCTTCGCCTCCTGGCTCAGAATAGCGGCCAATCGACGGAGCTCACCTACGAGAGTGAGGCGCAGGTAGGCGGAGTCCTTGCCTCCATTGGAGCGCGCTTATTCGAAAGCGTGGGAAGACAGTACGCGGAACAGTTTTTCAAGAATCTGGCAAAGCTGGATTAACCCGAACATTTCACAAACCTTCTACTACGAAGTGTGTGATAGAACCGGGCTAAGGCGGCCCTGGTCGACTGAGTCGAAATTGCAACGTCCGAAGGCCCCGCATTCTGTGCTCTCGGGGAGGCAGATCCATCCTGCTGAGCGGGATTCGACAGACGGTGGCAATCCAGCGAAGTTGCCGATTGGAACAGTGGATTGCTTCGTCGTTCCTCCTCGCAATGACAGAACTGCGCTATTTAATGGATCGGGAGAGCCAATTCCGCTATTAACGTTCCTGCCGTATCCCGGCACACCGGACACTTTCAGGAGAGAATCTCACTGATTTCCGAATTGCTTACCTCATGCACCATCTTCTTTGGGTCGGAGGGGATCGTTAGCTACGCTTTCGTTTATTGACGCTAGCTTTTCCGTGAGATTGGCTAGACGCTCCTTCTCCTCCTCTGCCAGATCGTGCGATTCGTTGGGATCATCGGCGAGATTGTAGAGTTCGAAACTCTCTAGATTTTTGTCTGCTATTAACTTCCAATTACCGTCACGAATTGCATATTGGGCGAGGAAAGATGAATCTCCGAAATGGGCGGTATCGTAAGTGGTGAATTGCCAGTAGAGGGGTTGTTTGCGGTCGATAGAGCCATTCTGAAACAAAGGGCTGAAGTCCTGTCCATCGATGGCTCGATCGCCCGGCAGAGGGAGACCTGCCAACTGACATACGGTGGGAAGAAGATCACATCCATGAACAGGTAGTTCGGATACGGTTGAGGCTTTGATTTTTCCAGGGAAGCGGACAATCCCCGGAACTCGAATTCCGCCTTCATAAAGATCGCCCTTGCGCCCACGGAGGCCTCCGGTGTTTCCGTGCATGTTTATCTCCCACCAATGGCGCCAATTCTCGGTGACAGGTCCGTTATCGCTTGTGAAAAAGACGAATGTTTCCCGCCGCAGGCCCAATTGATCGAGCTTCTTGAGGAGCCTACCGACCTGGTGGTCAAGATGAGTCACATTGGCGAAATACTCGCCTGGACCACGATCCGTTAAGCTGGAGGGATCCGGTTCACCGATTGTGAATTGGGAGTACATTTGGTTGAATCGCTCAGGAGAGGCGATCTCGGAATGAGGTTCGTGCAAACAGATGTATTGAAAGAAGGATTTATTGGAATCTCGATTCTCGAGCCATTGTATGGCCTCATCGACTACGATTTGAGCGGAATGTCCTTCGATCTTTCCAAGCGCTTTGCCGTTACGCACGAAATTTGTGGGATTTCGGTGGGTAGGCTTTGTAAAGTTCGAAGTCGCCAGCCAGTGGTCGAACCCATGGTCGTGCGGTTGTGGGTGAATACTTGAATTGAACTTCCCACACAGGTGCCACTTTCCGGCTAGAAAAGTACTATACCCATCTTCATTGAGCAAGGTGGCAAGCGTCTTCTCCCGGCTGTGAAGATACGTATCAGTGCCCTCGGGTATCCACGATTTGACTCCCGTCCGATACGGGGTGCGTCCGGTAAGAAACCCGGCACGAGCGGGAGAGCAGAGGGGGGAAGGGGAGTAGCACTGAGTAAGGCGGCACCCTTCTTTAGCGAGGAGATCGAGAAAAGGCGTTTTGATGTGAGGGTGCCCGTAGCATTGCAGATCCCCATAACCGAGATCGTCTGTCAGAATAAAGAGGATGTTAGGACGGCGTTCTTGCTGACTCCTTGCAGAAAGGAGCAGATTGGGAAACGCAGAGAGAGCGGCTGCTCCGCCCAAGGCGTTTAAAAATTCACGGCGAGACTTATTCAATTATGCTCAATCTTTTCTGAAAAAATCGATAACCGGATGCATACGTGATTCGGGAAATTGACCGAGATCATCCCTGAAGATACGCTCTACTTCCTCCAGAGAATTCGTATTCAAGAGCGCTTTGACACCCTTCGAGCAGGATTCAACCACGCTTGTGGGGTCGAAGAGGAGCATTACGGCGGCTAGGGGTGTAACCTTGACCACGGTTCCGTATGGACCGTGCGTCCAGACGTTTTTGAATCCAATCTCACCTCTGGCAGCGCGGTAAGACATCGGTTCGACAGGATCGGGGTAGGCCTCACTGGCTACTTCCATTTGCAAAACATCCTCCTGCGTGAGGCCTTGAGCACCTAGAAATCCTCCCGCCTGCATCACTCGGCTGACCCTCTCGTCGAGTTCCTCGATTTGCATTTCGCCATCGCATCCATATCCGGATACACCGTATACAGCGGGACAGTTCAGTTGAGTCATTGCGCCCATGCTCATAAAATCGACCATAGAGGTCTTTGCCGGGCACGCTTCCTTACCGTCATGAAATGAATCGGAACCGATGTCTACCCCGACGAAGAGGTCGATGGAGAGTTCAGCGATAACTGCTTTGAGACTATCAGCGAGGCCTACGACACCTCCCGTTAAACCCGCCACAAACACGGCCTCCGATTTCAGAAGCTCTGCCACTCTCGCTTCACAAGGTCGGCGGCCACCGTAGTTCGAATCTCTGTTAACGACCGCGAAATGAGGCGCCACAAGTTCGGCTTCCCCGAGATCGGCCACGGGATAGAGGGTGGGACCCATTACAGCCGTTCCCCAATCGTCGGCAAGTGGGTTACCGTCAGGTGTCCACCATTGGCAGGCGACTCCGCCCATGTAGATCTTTGAGGTACCAAGTTTTCGGAGGAGATTAGCAACAGGAATCCCCTGTATGATATCGCCGCCTCCGCCGATGCCCATGATCATAGCGGATTCAGCATTGAGGGCGAGATCGATAAGTGAGGGTTTAGGAAGCGTTTCGTCCATTTGATTTCTTCTCAAGCATCTTCAACTTCGAGATTGAAAGCGAACCCGAATATCTCCTTCCAGGGGAACCGGGCCCACATCGAATCGCTCTTTCATGGACGGTGGTCCTGAAACGAAACTCATGTCGTAGCGGGAGACAATCGATGCGACTGCAATACCCGACCCGACCCGCGCAAGATTAAATCCAACGCACGCGTGTTCACCGCCACCGAAGGTGCCATGGACTTCGCGTGAAGGTAGCCCACGGTCGTCCAGAAAACGACGAGGATTAAACTTGAAAGGATCTTCGTAAATCTCATCCAGAAAGTGGCAGAGAGTCTGAAGATGGAGTACCCATTGGCCTTCAGGGATGCGATAGCCATTAAAAATGATCTCCTGCGCAGTTACTCGATTAAACACCGGAACAGGTGGTTTAAGTCGCTCAATTTCGAGTACCGTTGCCCACAGTTTGGGATACTGGTCCAGCTTCTGGAAACTGTCTGGGTTCCACGATTCGAGTTCGGCGCGAAGTTCAGCGAGCCACTCGGAATCCTGATATACATACAGTAGTATCCAGGTAATGAGGAGGGAAGTGGTAGTGGAGCCACCCATGAAGAGTTGAGAGAGATCGTGCACGAGTTCGTAGCGGGGAATGGGAGGTTCGGATTCAGGATGGGCTTTCAAGATGAGGGAGAGGATATCTTCACGGTCGACCGGATTTCTCTCACGGTGATCGAGCACTTTGTTGAGAAAGCGAAAGATCTTACGCCGGCGCCAACGTTTGGGAGGGTACCAGTACCAGAGCCAGCGCAGACGTCCGAGGCTGGTAGCCCGGAGCATCTCCTTATTGCTGATTGCCATCGTGCGATCCATCCCGGGAGGAAGATCCTGCTGCAGAAGGACCCGGCTCGTCATGCAGATCATAAGACGCATCGAGAGCATACGAAGGAGAGTTCCTCCATCTGGTAATTCGTCAATTTCATCGAGAATTACTTTGGACATGGCTCCAGCGTGGGAGAGCAAGAGACTCGGTTTGAAGCCCTGATTAATGCGGATACGCTTTTTCGGGTAGGCCTTACCCCGGAGCTGATTTAAATAACGATTGCTGAACTGCTCGCGAAAAATCCTGTTGGAGCGGTGATAATTCCAGAGATGCTTATTGCCCCAGGAGAGGCGATTGGCATCGATTCCGCCAAGGGCCACGCGTTCGATACCCCAGAATTTGCAGCGGAAAATCGGGCCCAGAGTGCGATAGGGTTCAATAAAGCAGGTGGTGGGCCTCTCAACGTATCTTGGATTGCACCCGTCATTTCCCTCTCCTGGTGCTTTGTAGTAAGGGATTTGCTCGAAGGGTTTCGGCTCCTCCGCCGGAACTTCCTTTGTATCCGTCGCAACCGTTGGCATTATTTTGAAGAGTAAACTACTGTCGTATTAATTCAAGGAATAGTCTGCTTCTCGTATGTGCGTTGACTTGGTCGAGACGGTTCCAAGAATGTTGAGAGAATCAGTGTCAAGCCAGGAATCTATCGGAATTAGGATCCGACAGATTCCTTTGAAGAAAATAGAACTGAATATGAGTTTCACAACATTTAATGACATGCTGCGGCGCACAGCCGGCCGGGTGCCCGATCAGACCTTTCTTCACTGGGTGGACCGGGGACGATCGCTGACCTACAGGGAAGGGGAAGAGATTTCGAATAGAGTCGCTGGAGCACTGACCGATCTGGGAGTCGAAAAAGGCGACCGCGTTGGAATATTTGCGCACAACGGTCTTGATTACATTCTGGCAATGTTCGGAATCTGGAAACTGGGGGCAATCTCCTGTCACATCAATGTCCTTCAAGCTAACGATCTCTGCTATTTCGTGCGCAACGCAACACCGAAAGTGCTGATCTATACGCATGATATGTTTCCGGTAATCGAGAAAAGCCGTCGGGAGATGCCGAGTATAGCGCACTACATCTGCATGGATGGGGCTCAGGAGGGAGCGTTGGATTGGAATGGGTTGCTGCAAGCAGAGAAGAAATGTCCACCCGCTAAAGTGACGGGAGACGATGCCGCCCACCTCTCCTACACTTCCGGATCCTCAGGAATGCCGAAAGGCGCCCTGCTCGCGCACGGGTTCACGGCGCGCGCCAGCCATTGTATCGCTGAACGGCTCCAGATAAGCGGCGCGGATGTAACGCTCGGCCCTACTTCCCCGGCCAGTTCTTACGGGCTGGTGGCTAATCTGCTACCTTCAATTCATCGAGGCGCAACGGTCGGGTTGATGTCCAAATGGGATGCGGAGAAGGCATGGGAAGATATGGAAGAGAGAGGAGTAACCCTTTTTCCAGGAAACCCACTCCTCTTTGCCGACCTGCTTACCATTTGCCGGAAGAGAGGAGCGAAACCTTCTGCGTTGCGGGCGGCTGTATCGGGCGGAGCCCCGGTACCTATGGAATTGAAGCGGATGTTTCGGGAGGAACTTGGCATTTTCCTTGTGGAGAGCTACGGACAGAGCGAGTTGGGTGGATTCGTCGCGCTGGGTCATCCCAGAGAAGAGCCGGCTGATCGTATGGCAGCGATAGGACCAGCATTACCGGACAAGGAAGTGCGTATTTTCGATGAGGATAATATTGAGGTTCCCATCGGAGAGCCGGGTGAAATGTGTATAAGGGGAGGTCATATGCTCGGGTACTGGGATATGCCAGAAAAGACGAGCGAAGCAATACGCGACGGATGGTTGCACACCGGCGACATGGGGCGGATGGACTCCGAGGGTTACATTTCCATGTTGGGAAGGTGGAGTGAACGAATCGTTTGGAACGGGAAAGTCATTTTTCCGCGCCCAATGGAGGAAGCGCTCATGCTTCATGGCGCGGTACGCTATGCCGCTGTAATCGGCAAGCCAGATCCTGATGCGGGTGAAATACCGAAGGCGGTGGCATCGCTGCATGAGCGTCAGTCCGTCACAACTGAAGAGCTTCTGAAGCATTGCCACGATGAATTGGGGCGCGAGAACAGTCCTCAATCCGCTGAGATCATCGATGAAATGCCTATGACGCCCACAGGAAAAATTGGGCGATCGCAGTTACAGGAAAGGGAAAGAAAGCTGAATGTTTGCGTATCGAAAACTTGAAAAGAAAGCGGGTGCAGCGGCACTCAAGGAAATCCCGGAACCGGTTGCGGGTCCTGGAGAAGTGGTCCTGAAAGTCGCCGCATGCGGAATCTGCGGTTCCGATCTACATGCTTTTAAGGACGATCCCGGTTTCGGCCACATGCGACCTCCGGTGACGTTGGGACACGAATGCGGCGGAGAGATAGTCGCGTTGGGTGAGGGTGTGACGAGTTGTGCAACCGGTGAACGAGTCGTTGTGAACGCGACCCAGGGCTGCGAGAATTGTTCGGTTTGTCGTCGGGGCGATGAGCAGCTCTGTAAGAATCGACGAGTAATCGGAATTCATTACGACGGCTGCATGGCGGAATATGTGAGGATTGAAGAAAAGCATGTCTTTTCACTGCCGGATGCGATCTCGCTTCATGACGCTGCTATTATCGAACCATTAACGATAGCGCTTCACTGTGTTTGCGAGCGGTGTGAGATAAATCCCGGCGATCTCGTTGTTGTATCAGGTCCGGGTATCATCGGAATGTTCTGTGCGATTGCCGCCCGGTTGTGTGGAGGAGAGGTAATTGTTTCGGGAGCGCCGCCGGATTCGGCCGCGAGACTCCCGTTGGCAAGGGAACTCGGCTTTGAAACAGTAGTGGCGGACGACCGGCCGCTTTTGGATAAACTCCCGGGGCCGGCCGATATGTTTATCGACGCATCCGGATCGTCTGTGGCTTTGGGGGGCGCTCTTGATGCTGTCAGCCGGGGAGGAAACATTGCCGTTGTGGCACAATATGCCCAACCTGTAAGCTGGTTCATGTCAACCGGTGTACGTAGCGAGTTGACGGTCCGCTTTAGCTATGGGTCTTCTCAGCCTGATTATCTGCAGGCGATGGATTTGATGCAAAGAGGGCGAATCCCCTACCAGAAACTGATTCAGGACTATGAACTATCGAAGGCTTCCGTAGCTTTTGAGGAAGCCATCGCGCAGAAGAACATGAAGCCGGTGCTCGTGATGTAGGGGAAGTTAAAGAAATTAAGATTTTCTCACGCAACGGTCTTCGACCCGCAAGCGGCACTACGCCCTGTCCAGAAGCCGCAATGAACGCAAAGATTAAAGAGAGATTGTTCGTCGAATGTTTTGATTCTCACTAAGCTTCCCTGGCGCTCTTTGATGTCCCTAATTCAACCATCCTGAAGGTTATTAACAATCCTTCGAATTCCATCCTTGATGAGCGCCTTTCAGAACTCGCTATCATGCGGGTTGGCGGGCAGGGGGCAATCGCAGATACAATTCCCGGCTTTTAATCGCTTCGGGTTTAATTCCCCGAAGCTTGCTTCGTTTCTAATTCATAAAGAATATCAAATGCCTCGGGGCTTGCCCCGAGGATCTTTAAGAGCTATCTTCATCTTCGAACCATCAAATTCGAAGAAAAATGGAGAAACCTACCGTCAAAGAAGAGACCTTCTTACAGTGCATCCTTGGAGTGGACAAGGGTAATCCCTCGATCACGGTCTAGCGGGATCTGAGCGAAGGCAAACTGCACGTCTATTACGGGCATGAGCTTTTTGAAGTCGTAGAGGACGATCGGGAGCAAGTTGAATTCAAGCTATTGGTGGGGCGCCTCTACAATGCGGGGTTGAAGAAAGGGCGCTTAGAGAAGCAATTTGAGGTTGACCCCAAAACGATGAAGCGGTGGGGGGAGGCGCTTCAAAGCGGAGATGCCGAGACCTTAGCGCGAGTGCTGGCGGGACGCAGCGCTCATCGCAAATTGACGAGGGAAATCCGGAGTTTTGTGCGGGTGCGCTTCGGGCAGATCTATGGGGAGAGTCGGTATGGCTACAGCAAGAAGATACGGGGGGAGATCGAGGAGGTGTTCGGAGTTAACCTCAGTGGGGAAACTTTGCGCCCTGTCTTTGAGGAGCTTAAAGAGGCCCGGGCAAAGGAGGCCGAAGCCGAGAGGGCGCAAAATCGGGAGACTCCCTGGGATTGCCCGGAGGACTCGGGGAGGGACGAACAGGAGCAAGAAGCAGAAAATAGCCCCGAAAGCGAAGGGGACAATCGCAAGGAGTCTCCCGATTTTTCGAGGGAGAGCTCCGAAGCGGTGCAATGGTATCGGCACTTGGGAGTACTTCTGTTCAGTGCCGCGCTCAGAGAAGTCGCTCAGATTGATCGCGAAGAGGGCTGGCTTTTGAAACAATGGGTGGCTTGCGGGTTGTTGGCCGCGGTCAATATCGAGCAGAGCAAACTGCTCGATCTCGAAGACCTGCAAAAACTCATCGGGCGAGTCCTGTATACCCCCTATCTGCAACGCCAAAGCCTTAGCGCCCTGGCCGATGAAGGGCTTTTAAGAGAGATCCTCAGAGTGAACGCGAGGGGCCTGAATGCTTCGGATGAAGAGAGCTTTTATTATGATCCGCACACCAAACATTACACCGGAATGAGCAAGGTGCTGGCGGGATGGTGTCCGGGTATCCGTCTGGCCGACAAAGCGCTCCACAGCGATTTTATTCATACCCTCAAGGGCTATCCGGTCTATTTTGCGAGCACTGACAACTATGAGGATATAAGGGAACGGTTTATCCCCAACTGCGAAGCGATGCTCGAGCTGGTGCAGTTGCCGAGCTGATAAAAAGGTAAGTATTTACGTGGACCGGGCGATCGCCGCGGAGTGGTTTTACGAAGCCATCGTGGAGCATCCTCAACTCGAAATCATTACCTGGGAAAAAGGTTACAAGGCCAGCGCCCAGCCCCTCCAACGGATCGACGGGCAGTTGCGCCTGCAGCGCGCGCGCAACCATGCCGAAGATCTCCAGGAGTATCATCTTCGCTATCAGCGGGGCCCCTGGAAGAAAAATCCTCAACTGGTGCAGTGGATCGTGGAGGCGACCAATCCAAAAAATCGAACCATTACCGTGAGCATCCTGGCGACCGATCAGCAGGCCCGAAATGAAGAGGTAATCAAAGGGATGTTCAGTCGCTGGATTCAGGAGAATGACTTCAAATACCTCGATAAGCACTTTGGGATTAATCAGATCACCTCTTATCGCACCGTCCACTACAAGCGATTAGCCCAACACCTTGAGGACAAGCAGGAGAAAAGCGGTGCCGCCAAAGCCCTCCTGAAGCAAAAACAGCAATGCACCGAAGAATTGAAAAGACTGCTCCTGGCCGAGCATGCCCACCCGGGCAAAAGCGCCTCAAGGGGCGAAAAGATCCGTCGACTCGATCAGGCCCTCAAAGCCCTCCAACTCGAACTGGAGCAAATCGACACCGAATGCTCGAGGCTGCAGCGCCTCATTGATGAAAACTATGTCCGCCTGGACACCGCTAACAAGTCCCTCATGGATGCCTTGAAAATCTTCGCCCGTAACAGCTTCTACAAGCAGCTCGAACCCTTTAAAGCTCGCTACAACAACTATCGTGACGACCACGATCTGTTTCGCAATTTGACTCACAGTGACGGCGTTCTTATAGAGAGGGGCTGTGCGGTCGAAGCGCATTTATTCCCCACCGCAACTTATCCCCCTCGGGTGCAGGCGGTGGTGCTTGAGTATCTGCAAACTCTCAATGAGAAGCCCTTACTGATGCCCGACGGTTCAGGCCGAAGAATCATCTTCCGACTGGGCAAAAAATCGGGATTTAAACTTGCGATTGCATAGTGCCTTTAGAGGGGCAATATAGTGAGGTCTGAGGTTATTAACAATCCTTCGAATTCCATCCTTGATGAGCGCCTCACCGAAGTTAATCAGGAGCCCCAAGCGCTTCTCATCCAATCTTATATAGGTTAACACCTGCTTAAAATGGACGGGGGCCAGCTGCTCCACTGACTTTAATTCGACGATCACTTTCCCTTCCACGATCAAGTCTGCACGATATCCTTCTTCCAAAACAACCTCCTCGTATCTTATCGGAACGGATACCTGTCTCAGAACTTCGAGTCCTCGTTTCCTCAGTTCGTACTCTAGCCCGAACATTTCACAAACCATCTGCTGCGACCACGGATGTCACTGCGCCTCAAGGCCTTCTCTTGTCCGGCGACCTCAGAGAGTTCCAACACACTGTCGCCCGCCGGACTGCGAAAAGACCTTGATCCGCAGCAACCTACGCCGTCTCACTACGATGTGTGTGAAATGTCCGGGCTAGAGCGGCCTCATAGGCGTTCTCCAATAGACCAGGTCCCAATTTAGTGTGTACCTTGTATGCGGCATCGACTATTTGCTCAGCAATCTGATTCTCTGTCATTGTTACACCTTTTCTTTCTATTCATTACAATTCTACGAAAAGTAGGCAGATTTCTCAATTTTATGTGATGGGTCAATCCCCACAACCCCTTTGCGTTCTTTGCGGCTTTGCGTGAGACAATTTCACTTTTCAGACTGGGCCGGGACCTTCCTCATGTTCGGTGATCCATGGGGTAATAAAGAGAATGAGCGCCATGGCGAGGTAACCCCAGGTCCATTTTGAGAGCGAAAAACCGATCTTACCAATAACATCTGTCTCGATAAATTGGTATGTGTGGATAAAGCCGATGGCGGAGAGTATCGCCCCCGCCAGAAACCAGGCTGAAGCTCTTCGGAATTGTCTTTCGATGATACAAACGGTGGCAGCGGATAGGACAATCGAGGTGTATACCCAGCCTTGTTCCAAGGCGAAGGCGCCATCCGTGTAAAAGGAGCGGAATAAGACGAAGCGGTCATTGATCTCTGGATTGAATAGAAAGGATCCGGTCTCGATCCCGCTGACGAAGAGGGCGTGTTTGACTGCGACGGAAACATAAGCAGCGATTACGGGAATGATTCCGATGACTACGGCCGGTGCATGGTGACCCGGTGTAGCCTGGAAGGCTTGGGTGCCCATCATGATGCCGATCCAAATTAGAATCGCCATACCCGCCTCGATTGGAATGAAATAGACGAGAAAGCTGAGTGTTCCGGTAAAACAGACGATCGACCATACGATGGCATTGAGGGTCGAATATCCAGCCCGGCCTCCGATTGCTTTCCATCCCGGATGCCCGATATAGATTGTGGTCGGGAAAGGGGAACCGAAGAGAGCGGTACCGATCGTCCCCAGACCGTTAAAAGCCAGAGCTGGAGTACTCTCATAGGAATCTCCGGCCGCGGCAGCCGACTCGATATTCTGAAGCGAAAGGACGAGATTAATGAATCCCACCGGTATGATAATGGGGAGATATTCAATCAGATAACTGAAAGAGGCGAAGAGGTCGCCGATCACGGGAATAGGCAACCTCATACCGATTTGCTCGTATTGCAGCGTGCCCACCGGGACGACATCGAGTCCGGATGATTTGTGTAGAATCCATGCAATGGCGGTTCCGAGAGCGAGCACGACAAAGCCACCCGGAATTCCGAATTTAATCGCTTCGGGTTTAATTCCCCGAAGCTTGCTTCGTTTCTAATTCATAAAGTCTAATATCAAATGCCTCGGGGCTTGCCCCGAGGATCTTTACTCTTCACGCGACCGAAGTAGATTACCAGGGTCAGCGCAATGGGGGTAAATCCGATGAGAGGATAGGAATAGCTTCGCAAAACAAAATCCATCCCGACAAACGCTATGCCGATACCGGCAAGAGCGGCCAGGAGAGCGGCGCGCGGAGTAAATTTCCGAATATGTTCCACGACAAAGGCGCCGAAGAATTCGATGAGACCGGAACCCAGACAGGCGACGAGGCCGGCCTGCCAGGCAATGATCTCGGCCCTCTCAGGAGTGAGGCCCTGCTCCAGCGCCTTTTTCTGAGCCGGATCCATAACAAGGAACACGTAAACAATGACAGTACTGTCCGGTTATAAGTCAAACAACTCCAACTGTTTAGGAATGCGGTGTTCATTGAAAGTGTAATCGGTTTCTGTAAGTAGTTCAGTCATAGGAGTTTTCTCAAATAGGGTGAAGCTGAGAATCTGTAGGATTTTGTGCAAACTGATCTCCGGGCGAAGGCGTTTGCGGATGATGGCGATGAGCACATAGACGCTGACGGCAATCCAGATTTGAGTCTTCACAGCATTCTCGGAGGTGCCGAAAAAGCTCTTGATGCGCAAGTGCTGTTTGATCCATTTGAAGAACAATTCGATCTGCCAGCGTAAACGGTAAATCTGGGTGATGATTATGGCTGGGAGGGCAAACTGGTTGGTGAGAAACACGAAGCGCTCGGAACTGTCGGGATCGAGGTAAGTGATACGCCGGAGTCTTTCGGGGTAGGCCTTGGCAGGATAGAAGCTGACCAGGGCAACGGTCTGGTCCGAACGCAGACCGGTTGATTTGTCGACCTTTTGAGAGTAGCGGCGGCGAAACTGAAAGCCGCGGCGGGCGCGTGTGACGAAGAAAGAACCGCATTGTGCGATCCGATAGAGGCGCTCGTAATGCAGATAGGCTCGGTCCATTACATAGTAAGCACCGGCCTCGGGGATGATGAGATCCAGAATGTTTACGTCGTGAACTTTTCCATCGGTAATCTCGATAAAATAAGGGATAGAGCCTCTGAGCTCGAGAAGCGTATGGACCTTCCCCGCCCCCTTGTGCTTGCGGAAACGTGCCCACGGGAAGAGTGATAGACATAGATCGATCGTGGTGGAGTCCAGAGCGTAGAGCGTATTGTCCAGGTCGATGCCCAGATCCTCGTTTGAATACAAAGGACGAGCCATTGCGATGAGGACCTGTGCAAAGTCGGCGTAGATGCGCCAGTCTCGTTTCTCGTTGGCATCGGCGAGCGTGCTTTTGGATACTCCGCTTCGAATCCCTGCGTGGTATAGTTTTGGTTGTACTGCCCGCAGGCAGGTTTCGATGTCGCGCAGACTCTCCCGGTAGGTCAACTCGGCAAAACCCATGCAGAGAAATTGTTCGAAGCAACTGAACTTTTGAACTTTGTAGTCGCCTCCGTAGCGTTGGACGCAACGATGGAACTGATGGCGCGGAAGATAATCTATGATTTGAGAAAAAACGAATCGACCTGTATACATGATTTGGACCCTCGAAATTTTTGAGAGTCCACAAGGCTTTTTGCAATTTCAAGTCGAAAACAGCAGAAATCATATGTAAAATGTTGGTTATCAATCGATTAACCTGCGTTCCTAGAAAAACAACCGGACAGTAGTGAAACAATGATTGTAATAAGATTCGTCCCGTAGGGGATGGCACAGACGTCGTCGCGATTTTCCTTTCTTGCCAGTTTCAGCGCCTGGTGGGCATAGAAACAGTTCCCGATGATCAGTCCGACCGCCATGGCCGGGAGGATTCGGCCGTAAAAAAGCTCCGCGGAAAACCCGAGGACGTTAAAGCAGAGATTGCTCATGAGCAGAAACATAATCAGGTTGTCCAGCCCGAGCGCGCAAAAGCCATCGAGGTCGCCTTTTACGAATTGTTTCATGATGTTTTTATATGGGTTTCCGCGCGGAAACCCATATAAAAAATAGAATTACAAGTGAGTGATTTTCACCTTAGCGACTGCGTCGTCCTTTGTGGTTCGGAGCTGGAGCCTTTTTGGTGCGCTTCGTTTCGGGTCTGCGATGGAATTGTCGAAGAGATCGATTGCACAGACCCGTGCGAGAGTTTGAGCGATGGCGCTCTAGTTAGACCTTATCCGAAAAGCTACTGATTGGCCGCAAAGAGGCGCAAAAGGCGCAAGAAAAACTTGAGAAAAATCATTTTTTGGCTTGATAAAAAGTGTCGCAACATGCTAGTGTTTAACAACCTAAGATTAAGAAAGGAGTTAAACATGCCAACATGTGCGACAGAGGAGAACAAAAGCGATAAGACGCCCCTTAGCAACCTCATTCTGCCGGTTCCAGACACGGATTTCCGTGATTTTCTGGATGAAGTTGAAGAATTGGCCGGGTTCGCGCCGCAAATCATCGAGGCGATCGAGAAGGATCTGGACGCCCATGCACGTGAGAAGAAGAAACTTCGATTGGAAGATCGCAGGTTCTTTGAAGGGCGCACAGCGGAGCTGCCGGAGCTGGACATCGAGGAGGAGAATATTCTGGCTGCTGAATTGAATCTTGGGGCAGGCCGGCCGCGGATGCCGGCTTATGCGGTATACGTGTTCGTGATGATTCGTGGGTTTCTGGGTTCGTTGACCACGAAACCGGCACGGCGGTTTGTGCGCGAGTCGATGAGCTTGTACGGATTTTTGCAGAGCGGGGGACTGAGAATGCCGGCGGTGACGACGATTCTGGAGAACGTGAACCTGGTCAGCCATACGACCCGCGAGTTGATCTTTGATAAACAGATTGGGTTTATCCTCCAGGAGCAATGGGACGATTTCGGGAAGCTGACGATCGACAGCACCTCGGTGAAAGCAAACAGCTGCTGGCCCACCGATGGGAAGATTCTGAGCGGTCTTTTGATGCGGGCCAATCGTTTGGGTCAGAAGTTGCATGTCTTCGGGCTGGAGGATTTTCGCAAGGGATGGGTTGGGCGTTGGCTGGAGGAAATGGACAAGCTGGAGTTTCAGATTTGTCTGGCCGCGGGCAAACCGAAGTCGAAGGGCAAGCTGAAGAAACACTACCGGCGGTTGCTCAAGCGGGGCCGCAAGGCGGCCGACTCACTAACGGGGGAACTGAGCCATCTTGAAGAGGGCCTGTCGATGGATTCACTGCCTCCCACTCGCCGGGAGCTTCTGGAGCGGGCATTGAGCCAGATCAGGGGTGATATTGCCGACGCCAAGCGGGTGGTTGAGTATGCTCATGATCGGGTGTTTCACGAAAAGAAGCTACCGTCCACACAGAAGGTCCTGAGCCTCTCGGACGGATCGGCGGCCTACATCAAGAAGGGCAGCCGCAATCCAGTGATCGGGTACAAGCCACAACTGGTTCGCAGCGAAAACGGTTTTGTCACCAGCCTGATCGTACCGCAAGGCAACGCGGCAGACTCCATTGAGCTGGCGCCGGCCATCGGCGATTCGATCAAGCGCACCGGTGTCATTGCTGAACTGGTCAGCACCGATGACGGATATGCTTCGGCGAAGGGACGCAAGGAGGTGCTGAGCATGGGGGTAAAGCAGATCAGTATCAGTGGGGCGAAGGGCAAGAAGTTGACCACCCCCGAGGACTGGGAGAGCGAGGCGTATCGCGAGGCACGCCGCGATCGCTCCGCAGTGGAGTCGCTGATGTTCACGATTAAAGATGGATTTGCCTTTGGCGAACTCGGCCGCCGCGGCATCGATGCGGTAGGCGATGAACTGCTCGAGAAGGTTCTGGCCTACAACTTCTGCCGCATCATACTGATGAAGAAACGCCGAGGGGAGGAACTGGAACAGGCAGCCTGAATCTGACCGCTTTGAAGCTCAGAGAAAAAAGCACCACGGGATGAGTATGCCTCCAGACAGCGGCAAATATACGTATTGTGCAGCAAGCCACGCCGATGGCCGCTCCATACCTGCTCATCGGCAGCGCCGGCAGCCTAAAACCCGAAACCTGCCAGCCATAGGCTGGTCCGCCCGTGGCGGAGAACCTTAAACCGCCCGCTCGAAAGGCTTTTCGAATGGGGTCTAGTTATCATACCCGGACTGGTAAATGCACATACGCATGTCGGCGATGCCTGCCTGCCCGATGGAGCTACAGGACTTACACTCGAGGAGGGCTTCTTTCGGCCTCATGGATACAAGTACAGGGAATTCGCACGACTGGGACGGGACACAATACTGGATGCCATGGTCGATTGTCTCATCTACATGGCTCGAACGGGGACAGTTTGCCACTTTGATTTCCGCGAGCAGGGCGCGGGCGGTGCGAGGATCCTGCGTGAAGCTTCGGTTGCGACTGGAGTGGAGTCCATAATACTCTCGCAATTGGATAGCGTTCCGTTCGGCGAGCGGGGACTCACCGAGAATCTGGTTCCGTTGCCGGAATCGGCGGAAACGGAATTGAAAGAAATGTTGGACGTCGCGGACGGCTTTTCAGAGAGCACAATGAACGATCTCACGGATCTCGCCTGGTGCCGGATGCAGGAGATTACAAAGGAACGAGGAAAGCTTAGAGCCATTCACTGCCTTGAGAGCGAAGATTATCGGGACCGCAGTGTGGCGATGACTGGAAGGGGCGATCTGGAGCGCGCGATCGAAATCCTCAAGCCGCACCGCATCGTCCATCTCACGGTCGCCAATGACGCCGAAATTTCTCAGTTGGAGAGTTACCAGGCAAACGTTGTCTTAAATCCTCAAGCGAATGCGAGCCTCGGTCTGCCTTTGCCCCCGGTGGCGAAACTTCTCGAAGCGGATGTAAATCTGATGCTGGGGACCGACAATGTGATGCTGAATTCTCCGAATCTATTTAACGAACTCGCATTTGCCTACCGGATCGCAAGGAGCCAGCATGACGATCCCAAAGGGCCGGATCCCAATTCCATCTTGAAAATGGCAACGAGCAATACGAGGCACTTTCCCGGTCGCGAGAGGAGCGGCTTTCTCGAGCGAGGCAAGGACGCCAACTTCGTCGTCCTTGATTTTGGTGCGTCACATTTGAAACGGAGCCGGAATCTTCTTGCGACGATTATGACTCGAGTTACACCTTCGGACGTCGTTGCGACCTATCGAAGAGGGAAATGCCTTGTTCACCGCGATCATCGTGTTTACTAATTGGAGCAATTTGACATGCCGGGTGAAGGAACCGATTAAGGGTGAGAAATATGGAAATCGAAGAAAGATTGGATCTGATTGTAAAGGGAGCCGAGCTTGTCGTAACGATGACCGGCGAGGAGCGAGCCCAAACGTGGATCGGCATCAAGGACGGGCGTATCCACAGTCTCGGGGATTCAGGGACTGAACCCGACGCCGATCGAGTGGTCGATGCGACGGGCGGGCTGGTGACGCCGGGATTCATCTGCACCCACCATCACATTTACCAGAATCTGACCCGCAACTGGTTTCCCGACAAATTGGCGCAGGGCTTGTTTGCATGGTTGGAGGCGCTCTATCCGGTGTGGGCTCTGCTCGACGAGGAGAGTTCCTACCTATCCACTTACGTCGCTCTCGCGGAAATGGCGATGGGTGGATGTACCACGGCGAGCGACCATTTAAACGTTCATCCCAAGCCTAAACTCATCGATGCTCAGATCAAGGCCGCTCAGGAAGTGGGAGTTCGCTTTCATCCGACGAGAGGAGCGATGAATCTAGGCAAAAAGGACGGCGCTCTCCCACACGACGATACCGTTGAGGAAGAAGACACGATCCTCTCGGATTGCGAGCGGCTGGTTAAGACCTACCACGACTCGTCGAGAGGCTCCATGCTTCAAATCGCGATTGCGCCCTGTAATCCATTTGCCACCACTAATGAGCTCATGCGCAGCTGCGCTGAACTGGCGGAAAAGCATGATGTGCGGTTGCATACCCATCTCGCTGAATCGCAGGATGAGGAAGATTTTTGTCTCGAGCACCATGGGTGTCGCCCGATGGATCGATTCAAAGACTGTGGTTGGGGCACTGGTCGCGAGTGGGTGGCCCATGCCGTTTGCCTGAACGATGATGAAATGAAGCAGATGGGTGGGTGGAAGTGCGGAATCGCGCACTGTCCAACCTCGAATATCCTGTTCAACCAGCGAATTGGTTCGCTCGATCGAATGCAGCAACTTGGGGTGCCGGTTGGTCTTGGTGTCGATGGCGGGGCCTCGGCTGGTCATGGGTCGCTCTACAATGAAGCACGGCTCGCGATGCTAGCGGGGCAACTCTGGAACAGAAAGCCTGTAACGATGGCGCGGGACGCCTTGCATGCGGCTACGGTTGGAGGCGCTCAGTGTCTGGGAAGGGGAGTTGGGTATCATCGAGCCTGGCGCTCCAGCTGATCTGGTCGTGTGGCCGACCGACGGTATCTTCTTTTCAGGTTTCCAGGGAGATCTTGTCGAAGCGTGGCTGCGAAATGGGCCACTCTTTGCCCGGCACACCATCATCGACGGGAAATCCGTCGTTCATGACGGTGAACTTCAGCTTCCGGCTCTGGATAGGAATCTTCGGCGCCATCATCAGGTTTCCAGCGATTGGTGGCGGATCTCAACGGGGAATTAGCTGGAGCGCACTGCAGCTCGAACAGGCGCTAGGTAATGATTAGCCGCAAAAGAACCTAGCGCAGCAGAGCCGCGACCAAAAGAAAAGAAGAGAATCGCGAATGCACGCGGATGAAGAAGAATCGACAACGGATTCGAGAAAACCGCGGATGAGGGAATAGCGATCGGAATCTTCATGTTCGAATGGCGGAAGCAATTTCGGTTTCCCTGGTAACCTTGCATGCCTTCCCAAAGTTCTGTCGTACGGCAAAGCGAAGACGGATGGGACAATTCCTGTTTTGTTATTAGAACAGACACAATAAGGCTGTTCACGGGAATTGCCAGCTCACGGCGAAACGGATGTATGTGAAAAAAAGGGGTCCGGCCGGACCACTTTTTTTACACCGAAATTAGAAAGTGACTAACGCGATATGGTGGAGGCTGATGCTTCGTAGGATCGATTGTTCGTATTTCGGCGAAATACGAACATAGAGACGAAATAGTAGAAAAGTCGGGAATACGGTCCTTTATCGAGATGTGCTTTAGATTCGTGGGGAAGATTCAATGCGGCCCGATAAACGAAGAGAGATGTCGGAATGGTGCCTCTCTTGATTCTGCTGAAAAAGCCCCACGTTCTGGCGAACTGGGCCACTGTGCCGGGAGCGGAAGAGCGGGGGCTTTATCTGAACGGAAAGCCGTTCAACTTCGAAAATAGCGTAGGCAATTAAGTTCCAAATGGCGAAAGAATCAGATACTCCGTCCGCGGCGAGCCGGGACGGGGAGTGTTCAAGTACAAAAAGAAGGCGTCACGACGGACGCCTCCTTTAAATTGGAAAGTCGGAGAACGAAAAATCTAGAATTTGTAGGTGAAGGTCACTTCCGAGGTGATGGGCAACTGTGGTAGAACCGTGACTCCGCCGAAAAGACCGGGGAAATTTCCGCGAAAATAGCGTTCATCGAGGAGATTCTTTCCCGTAAACTTGATTTCCCAGCGCTCCGTGCCGTAATAGAGCGCTCCGTTGATGACGAAAGCATCGGGCAGCTTCAGCTGCTTGAGGCGGTCGGCGTGGACGTCAGCGATGTAAGAGAAACCGACATTGACGCCCCAACCGCCGTTGTTTCGATAGGTGGTATTGAAACTGAGCGTCTTATCCGGGACTCCCGGCCGTTCGTCGTGATCGGCAAGCAGGTCGGGCCGGCAGCTATCACTAGAGCTGAAAGTACCTCCCCAAACGTCGGCGCCGTCCGCCGGAATCCCGGTCAGGAAAGTCGCCTGCTCCGGGTTTATGAATTGAAAGCAGGAATTCGAGCCTACTAGTGGCCGATATACCGTCTTCTGCCAATTTCCAGCAAATGAGAAGCTCAGATTTGCGTTGGGAACATACCGAAGCTCCGCCTCATATCCGGTGCCTCTTGTTGCCGTGATGGTAAGTGTCTGAGAATTGTAGGAGGCGAGATTCTGCTGATAAATCGCGAATGAATAAAAGAGCTTACCGTCCAGAGCTTTACCTTTGAATCCACCTTCCCAGAGATCGGTATTTGCCAGTGGATCACCGCCGATGTTGCCACTAGCTGGGACGCCTCCTGATTGTCCGGTAGTTAAGATCGGTTGTCTGGCATTGGTAACGTAGGGCCTGAATCCCCATGGAGTTTTGTAAGAAGCGCTTAGGGTGTAAGCCCAGACAGCCTTGTGGGAACTTGTAGGTACGCCAGTCGGGCCTCCAACGCAACAATCGTCATTTAAGCCGAGCAGGTTGTTGGCAGCAAGTGTTCCTGGTCTTTCGAAACTGTCGATATCATAATCAGAAATCCGCCCACCCAGTAAGAAATTGAGCCTCTCTTTTATCGTGATGTTTGCCATAATGGAGCCGGCTATCTCAAGCATTTCTGACTGATATCTATTGCCCCAGGAATTCTTTGATGAATCATCAAGAGAGTGGGCGCGCCGGTCGGTTGGCCTTCCGGTCCCACCGTTAAAGGAGAGATCGCGACGATCAAAAGTCTCTACCCGAAAGTCGCCTCCATCATCGGCGTCATACCAACGGACGGACGGTGAAAGCTGCCAATTGACGTGGAATCCGTCGCGCCGACCGGAATTTCCTTCGATGATCAGTTTATTCTCGATGGAAAAAACGTTGTTGATTTGAGAAAATCCGTAGCTGGCGCGTTTGTTTCGGATTAACCAGTCGGCGAAAATCTTATTCTTAATCGTAAAATCGGGGTTGGAATCGTTGATGAAGTCCATAAAGAAGACGAAGCTGTCGGAAACAAGAAAGTCTTTTTCGTCGATCAAAACCTGGGAACCTTCGATTTTTGTCATAAAAACCGTGTCCGGATCGAGTGCGAGCACCTCATTAAGTCCGCCGATACCGGTAGGCGGCACACTACCAAACCCAGGTACTTCAAGAGGAAACCCCAAACCTGAGGATAGAAAGTAAGAGAGGGGGAAATTGCCGGGCTGGACGTTGAATGCCTCTATTCTATCTAATTGCCCGTCTCCATCTCCACCATTGGCCGGATCGTCGGGATTAATCAGGGGAGTACCGGCGGTGTAGGTGCCGTCATCAACCAGGGCCTGCGTTACACGATTCCAACCGGCGTTTTCGGTAGAGTTAAAATTCTGATACTGCTCGCCTAATTCGACGCGCCATTTTTCGTTGAGGTCGATCGTGAAAGTGGACTGCACGATCGTCTGCTCAATGTAGGTGTTGTTATAGTAGCTGCCCGAGTCTTCCACCAGGAAGTAGACGTAATAACCACCGGCTTTATCTCCCAAACTGATGGGACCTCCCACTTCCGCGGTAGCGTATTTCTTGCTATAGGAACCGTAGGTAAAGCTGAACTGGCCCCTGGGTTTATCGAAGTACTTACCGGTAGCGGCCCGCGCGGATTTTGGAATGAAATTCAAATAACCGCCAATCTTTCCTGCGCCGTAGATCGGGGTGGCTGGACCGCGGACGACGTCAACACGGTCGGATGCGCCAATCGGGGTTTGGTAATTTCCCGGATTCTCGATTCGCTTCATGCCTCGAAAATAAGTCTCCCCCGGGGCGCCGCGAAGATCGAGCTGGCCGGCTACTCCGAAGAACGAGGTCGTAAATGCCCCAGGCGAGAAAGCGACCAACCCGTTGATATCGGTGATGCCGAACTGCTGGAGCATCTCCGCGCTAATGGAACTCACCGAGCGCGGGATATCGACGAGGTTTTCGCCGAAGCCGAAGACGGAGTCGACCGGCACCTTGGGAAGAAGCCCGACGGGATCGATGACTTCCTCCTCGATTTCGAACACTTCGAGTTCTTCTACGGGCTCTTCCTGCCCATAGAAGTTACCCGCCGAAACGAGCAAAGCAAACGATGACAACAGTGCTGAGAATATGAATGTGTTTAGGTTCTTTTTCATGTTTTTCTGAAGGTGACTTAAGATGAGATTTCGCGATAGCGGGCCGAACGCAGTGTAATTTCCGTTTCGGCTAATGCAATGTCAATTCCTTAAATGGAGAAAACTTCAAAAAGAGGCACAATTTCCATCTCCGGCACTGTAACTAGCCCCTTGTCGGTTATTCGGATCTCAGGAATAACGGAGAGGGGGATGAGGTTAAATCCCATATAGGGGAGAGTAGAGCCGGCTTCGGACCAGGCTTTTTTGAGCACGGTGGTCTCGGCAGCGACTTCGGTGGCGCGCTTATCGGAGAGGAGACCGGCGACAGGAAGGGAGACGAGCGCTTTAACTTCACCTGAGTCGACGACGCAGACGCCGCCGTTCCGGTCCTTGAGAGTTTTAATAGCGACATGCATATCCGGTTCATTTGTGCCGGCGACGATGAGGTTGTGCGCGTCGTGGCCGACGGTGCTGGCGACGGCACCGGATTTTAGGCCGAAATTCTGCAGAAAGCCGTGCGCGACTTCTCCGGTCTTACCGTGGCGTTCGACAATTGTGACGAAGCAGAGGTCGTGGGTATCCAGGACCTCGTCCCAAGTCGAAGGGGTATCACCGAGTTCGATCCGGCGTTTCAAAGTGATGATACCGGGAAGTTCGGTCCGTATCACATTAAGCGCGCAAGGGACAGTAGGAAGCGCGGGAGTCAATTTCAAGCCATCCAGGAAATTCACCGTTCGGTAGGCCGAGTCAGGATAGCGATAACGATTGTTGGAGAGCTGCTCATCGAGAGTTGGAGTTACTTTTCCGTGTTCCACGACGAGCTCGCCCCCATACCAGGTATTTTGCACTTCGAGGTCGTCATCGAGCAGGACAATATCGGCGCGCCGGCTGTGTCCGAGCCCGCCGATCTCATTCTCCATGCCGTAGCGGGTGGCGGGATGGAGGGACCCCATGCTCCAGGCCTGAGCCTGGGTCATGCCTGCCCCTACGGCCTGGCGGGTCACCCAATCGAGCCCGTAGAGAAAGAGATCGTCGGCATCGCGGTCGTCCGTGCAGACGCAGACGCGTTTATGGCTGGTGCCCAGTTCGGTGATAGTCTTAATGGCTTCGGGAAGACTATGCCAGGGAGTTGTGGGCGGGCCGCCTCGCAGAAACACCCAGATGCCGGCTTCGACAAGGTCGTCCGCGATATTGCGATCGATGGCTTCGTGAGTGTCGGTGACACCGCTGGCCGCGTAGGCGGCGACGAATTCCCTTCCGTAAATGTGGCCGGAGATGGGGCGGGCTCTCTTGAGAGCTTCCTCGATAATCGCGTGACTTCTCTCATCACCCATGCAGACCGGCACAAAATCCATCTTTTCACCGAGCGCTACTGCCTCCGGCCAGGCGTCAAAAATGGCGCCGACTTTCTCCGGAGTGAGATCTCCCCCCGCTGTTTCGAGGTCCGGGTTTGTTGCGGGAATGGTGCTGGGAATGGTAAGGAAGATATTCAGGGGAGCTTCCCTGGCGTCTTGCAGCATCCATTCGATACCTTCCCGATCGCAGACATTTCCTATCTCGTGGCTGTCGCAGAATATCGTGGTGGTGCCGTTGAGGAGGGCGCCTTCGGCGTAGGCGCAAGCCGACATCATACTCGATTCAATATGGATGTGGGGGTCGACGAGCCCGGGAGCGAGAATCCCGCCCTTGGCATCGTAAAAGCGCACATTTCCCGATTCCGAGCAACTTCCGGCGGACTTGACGGCTGCGATACGCCCTTTATAGATCCAGACTTCGCGGCCGGGAAGGATACGTTCGGAATAGGTGGACAATATCCGGGCGCCCGAAATCACCAGTTCCGGCGGCTCTCTACCGGAGGCTACATCGGCCAGTTCCCGCGTCATCGATAAAAGTGGCGGTACTGAAAAACGATTCATAATGCGCCTCCGATTTAGTCGAGATGAATATGCCGACTCAACACATTTTTGGGCTAGCCCGAACATTTCACAAACCATCTGCTGCGACCACGGATGTCACTGCGCCTCAAGGCCTTCTCTTGTCCGGCGACCTCAGAGAGTTCCAACACACTGTCGCCCGCCGGACTGCGAAAAGACCTTGATCCGCAGCAACCTACGCCGTCTCGCTACGATGTGTGTGAAATGTCCGGGCTAGTGATGGATGCCAGTTGCAAGTATATCGATCTTCCGGTTCGATCGGGGCGTAACCGTCTCCGCGTTGCTATGCCGTGTCGAGAAGCCCCTCCTACATCCCGAAGGGTTTGTAGGAGCGGGTATAGCCCGCGATCATCCGCTGCTGCCCTGTTGAGTTGACAGGTTTTTTAAGGAAGTTTGATAGGTTTTTGACCACGTTCAGACTCGACAGATAGAGGATTCCCCCTATACTTCGGAGCCAGGATTAATGAAGGAGCTCAAGAGCAACGAAGTAGATCAGGGACTGAAAGGCCGCGCACGGAGAGGGGAAAATGGGGGTTTTTCCTTAGTCGAGTTTATGGTCGGTTCCGGTGTCATGACGTTGGTTTTGGCGGGTTGCTTTAGTGGAATCGGTCAAGCGATCGTCATTAGCGAGAATGTGGAGAGCAGCAATTTTGCGACACAGATTCTCCAAAGTGAGATTGATGAAATTCACACTATGCATTGGAGCGAAATCGAGCAGCTAAGCAATCAGGGGGCATTTAATCCGGAAGCTTATTTTTCTACCATACCTTTGCGAGATTATAGCTGCCAACGGTTGATTAATAGCGCCGGTAGTAATCAGAAGGAGATACGTCTAATAGTCGAGTGGATAGATTTGAGGGGCCGCCGCCATAATCGTGAGTATGTCACCTATTACACCAAAGATGGGCTTTTCGACTACTCATACCGTTCTATTTAATGTTTCAGGCTTATTAGAATACAAGCCGCACAGGTCGAAGAAAGGAGGTTTCATACTACCTGAGGTTCTTGTAGTAGTTTCACTTTCGGTCATAGC
Source organism: Candidatus Moanibacter sp. (assembly GCA_965215885.1). Taxonomy (GTDB): domain Bacteria; phylum Verrucomicrobiota; class Verrucomicrobiia; order Opitutales; family UBA2987; genus CBDCEW01. The sequence continues at coordinate 1,401 of CBDCEW010000096.1, read as the reverse complement.
CTTGGCGATAGTCACTGCAGCGATAACGGCCATCATGCGACACAGCATCAGTTTATCGTATCATTCTACGATGAACTCCCAGGCCAAAAGAACAGTAAACAATTTCAACGAGGATGTTCGCACCGCAACGACCATAACAACACCCACTTCAACCAAATTCACTTTGGAAATACCAGATGGAGGGGGAGGGAGCGATACCGTTCAATATTCTTACACTTCGTCCGATAATACACTTAGAAAGACCACAGATCCCGCCCTGCCCGGTGAGGTAATCAGAATCATGATGGATGGGGTCGAAACCTTCTCGTTTACCTACTTTACGATTAGTAACAACAGCACGACAAAACCATTGGAAATCAAGAAAATTCAACTAAGCGCAAAGATGACACGCGGGAGCGGGATTGAGAAAACGGTGTATCTCGATGTATCGGCGCGGGCGATGATGCGCAATAAGGGATCGACAAACTAATGAGAAATTCTCAGACCGGCTTGGTCCTGTTAGTGTCATTGTTTGTAGCCGCAATTGGCGGATACGTAGTGTCCAGCTATATTCGCTCGGCGCTGCTGGAGCTTACAATTTCCGATCAAAATTTCTACTCCGACAGCGCCGTCAATCTGGCCGAAGCGGGCGCGGAGACGGGGGTTCTGGCATTGAACCAGGATGACTGGACTGATTGGACACTGGATTTGGTAAATGACGAAGCCTATCGCCAGCTCGCGCCTTTCGATGTCGGCAACAACAACAGCGGCAATGTTAAAGTAGAGATTCGGGATCGCACGACGGATACACCTACCATAGTGAGCGATGCCCAGATAGGGCTCAAGAATGGAATGGTTATGAGAGAGCAGATCGAAGTGGAGCTTCGGCCCCGAGCGCTATTAGGCAATGCCGTGACAGCTCGCGACTACGTCTATTTTTACCGAGGCAGTTCCTGGGGCAGCTACACAGCCAAGATTGACAGTTACGATGGCCTAAGAGGTGCCTACGATCCTCTCTTGAATCGAAATGACGGCGGGACCGTGGCGGCTCGGAGAATCTATACTTACTACCGTAACAAGACGGAGGTTTACGGTTACCTGGCCCGTTCCTATGGCCAGTATTATTCGGTGGGGAGGGGCGGCAGAGTCTACGGTATGGATACGCCCAGTTGGGTGTTAATTGACGAAAACCGGGTGGCGGGCGATTTCAAGAGTTCCTTTCCGGATATGACAGCGCCCTCGGGAGGGACTGTTTTTAATATGGGGAGCAGCGCGTTGGTCGAATTAGGTAGCCCGGGCGGACCGCCAGAATCTTACATCGACTATGGGGATTTGAGGATTTATTCCGGGCGTACCCTTCGCATAAATGGGCCGGTCACCATGACGGTTACTGACGATTTCGAAGTCTACGGGACTTTGGAT
>CBDCEW010000095.1:0-135344 GCA_965215885.1 Candidatus Moanibacter sp. | reverse complement strand
GCCACGAGCATAGACAAAACCGCGACAATAGACTTCGATATACCAGCCGCACCAGCTTCCTTCTCGGTTTCCAAATCTTTATTACAAACCTCCATCAGAAAGACTTTAGCCCTAAGCAGATTCTGAGCTTTTACGGGCTTCGCTGGCGCATCGAAATTTTCTTTAAGGCCTTTAAGCAACATCTTAATCTCGGTCAGGCCAAAGAGACTACTCCCTACCAGGTTGAGCTTCTTATCTACGCCCGTCTCATCCTCATTACCCACTTACTCAACTTCGTCTATGGTCCCCTTAGACACTATTCGAATACCAGTTTGTCCTCTCCTCTGAGTATTCTTAAATTCTCCTACTGGTTTGGCTTCTTTGCTCCCTACTTCTTCATCCTCTCTCACATTCCCAAAGATCAGATCATCCCCCGATGGCTCAAACAAATCCCCAAACACTGCACCTATGAAAAACGTTCTCGACTTGATTTCCTCTCTTGTTTCTTCTCCTTAGGTTAACGCAAATGCGCCTGGCGGGATCGCAATGACGGTAGAGACACCAGGCCGGATACGCTCTTGATGACGAACGTCTTCTCCAAGAGTGTTAAATCTAGGCTGATTCGAAATACTTGTTAAAAAACAGGAAACTGAGGGATTGTTTTATGGGAAAAACTTTAAGAGGCAGGACTGCACTCGTGACGGGAGGAGGAACCGGAATTGGAAGGGCCATTGCCCTTCGTTTGGCGCGCGAGGGGATCAACATTGTAGTTAACTATTCACGTTCGGAAAATGAGGCGTTGGAGGTTGAGCAGACAATTGTGGGAATGGGCGTAGAGGCGGCCGCACACAAGGCTGATGTGTCAAACGACGGTCAGGTTCGAGAGATGGTGGCTGAGACGCTGATCCGGTTTGGCAGACTCGACATTTTGATAAATTGTGCTGGAACTACCGATTTTGTCGCCCTTGACGATCTGGAGGGACTCAAGGAGGAATACTGGGATCGTGCAATGGACGTAAACGCAAAGGGCATATTCCTTTGTTGCCGTGCCGTTGCAGAGGAACTGAAGAAACGGAGAGGTTATATCGTTAACATCACTTCCGTGGCCGGTTTGACAGGAATGGGAAGTTCCATGGCCTACGCAGCTTCAAAGGCAGCCGCTATCAGCGTTACTAAATCCCTTGCCATCGCTCTGGCCCCCGAAGTGCGGGTCAATTCGATCGCACCCGGGATTGTCAATACGCGATGGGTGGATGGTCATGAAGATCACTTTCGTCTGGGGTGCGAGGGCACAATCCTGGAGGAGATAGCGACCCCGGATTATATCGCCGATACCGTCTACGCGCTCATCGCTCACACGCACGTTGTCACAGGACAGAATATTGTGATCGATGGCGGAAAGAATATTTGAAGTCCTCCCACTCCCTTCCACCTGAGTTCGAGGATGCGTCCCTGTTTCGAGTACACCGTTAGCCACGAAAGAACGCGAAATTACGCGAAAGGGAGCGTGTTACAGCGGATAGAAAGACAGGCAACGGATGAATTGTGGCTTGTCGGATTCAGGCCAGATGTCTGGATTGCTTCGTCATTCTTCCTCGCAATGACAACGCGAATCGACAGAGTCGACGACAAAGATTGAGATGGCAATGTCCCACCGGTGCTCTCACAAACCTCTTCTTGAGCGGGATCGTAAGCTTTGTCGATAGAGAGAATGCCCACGGGTGCAGTAGCCATCCCGCTGTTCCTAACGGTAGTCGTTGGATGAAGGAGAGAAGCTCACCGCAGTACCTATTCAATGAGGGTAGCTAGGGTCACTCACAAGCACAGTGGTATGGGGCAAAGCCCACCGTGGGAAAATTCTTCAAAGAGCGCGAATGCCTTCTATCACTGAGCGAGAGGGAAAATCCGAATAATAAACTTTTGAATTGTTAATGGAAGATGAGAAGATCGACCTCCTACTACGATTACGACGACGAGTTTCGAGGATGCGTCGCGGCGACAGCTGAGGCGAAATCGGCGATACGGCTTTCGTGCCAGTATTCTCCACTACCATTGAGGGCGATAAAACCGACGTGGCCACCTGAATCCGTAACTTCGAGGGTGAAATTTGGATTCTCTACTGCTTCCTGGTAAGGGAAACAGGCTTTGGAGAGAAAGGGATCGTCACGTGCGCTGATCAAGAGGGTGGGGATCCTGATCCTTGGGGTGAATTGTCGGCAACTGCATCGGGTCCAGTAATCATGGGCCCCCTTAAATCCGTGGATTGGTCCGGTGTAGTGTTCGTCAATTTGGTAAAATGTGGTTGCGGCGCGGAGAGATGGAAAATTGATCTCATCGGGGAATCGTTTTGCCTTCGAGAGGATCTTTTCTCGCAGTTTTCGCGCGAAACGGCGCATGTAGAAGCGGTTTGAGATTTGGGACATGCAGGCGGCGCTCGATGCGAGATCGCAGGGGACGGATACCGCGGCGGCGGCGACAATGGATGGTTTCAGTTTCTCTGCGCTCTCCCCGACATATTTCAGGACGAGGTTACCACCCAGGCTGAAACCGACAAAGGCGAGCGTCTCGTAGGTAGAGTTCGTTTCAAGGTAAGAGACAAGCGTGTCAAGGTCCTCCGTAGCGTCACTGTGGTAGGAGCGCGCGAGACGATTCTCCTCTCCGCTGCACCCCCGGAAATTGAGGACAGAGGCATCCCATCCTCGCCGGTTGAAGGCCCTAACCATGCCTCGGATGTAACTTCAGACCTCACTATATTGCCCCTCTAAAGGCACTATGCAATCGCAAGTTTAAATCTGCCCAGTCGGAAGATGATTCTTCCCTGAACCGTCGGGCATCAAAGGGCTTCTCATTGAGGACTCAAGCACCACCGGCACCCGAGGGGGATCGGTGGGGAATAAATGCCTTCGACCGCACAGCCCCTCTCTATAAGAACGCCGTCACTGTGAGTGAAGATCGTGGTCGTCACGATAGTTGTTGTAGCGAGCTTTAAAGGGTTCGCTGCTTGTAGATGTTACGGGCGAAGATTTTCAAGGCATCCATGAGGGACTTGTTAGCGGTGTCCAGGCGGACATAGGAGGCGCTGCAGCTCGAGCATTCGGTGTCGATTTGCTCCAGTTCGAGTTGGAGGGCTTTGAGGGCCTGATCGAGTCGACGGATCTTTTCGGAGGCGGCCCGGGTGGGCATGCGACAGTCTTTTCAATTCTTCGGTGCATTGCCTTCAGGAGGGCTTTGACCGCTTTTTTCCTGCTTGTCCTCAAGGTGTTGGGCTAATCGCTTGTAGTGGACGGTGCGATAAGAGGTGATCTGATTAATCCCCAAGTGCTTATCGAGGTATTTGAAGTCATTCTCCTGAATCCAGCGACTGAACATCCCTTTGATTACCTCTTCATTTCGGGCCTGCTGATCGGTCGCCAGGATGCTCCGGTAATGGTTCGATATTGGTCGACGATCCACTGCGGGATGGGGCGTGATAGCGAAGATGATAGGAGATCTTCGATGGTTGCGCGCGCGCTGCAGGCGCAACTGCCCGTGACGTTGGAGGGGCTGGGCGCTGGCCTTGTAACCTTTTTCCCAGGTAATGATTTCGAGTTGAGGATGCTCCACGATGGCTTCGTAAAACCACTCCGCGGCGATCGCCCGGTCCACGTGTCACCTTCTTATCAGCCGGCAAGCACCAGCTGAGCATCGCTTCGCAGTTGGGGATAAACCGTTCCCTTATATCCTCATAGTTGTCGGTACTCGCAAAATAGATCGGATAGCCCTTGAGGGTATGAATAAAATCGCTGTGGAGCGCTTTGTCGGCCAGACGGATACCCGGACACCATCCCGCCAGCACCTTGCTCATTCCGGTGTAATGTTTGGTGTGCGGATCATAATAAAAGCTCTCTTCATCCGAAGCATTCAGGCCCCTCGCGTTCACTCTGAGGATCTCTCTTAAAAGCCCTTCATCGGCCAGGGCGCTAAGGCTTTGGCGTTGCAGATAGGGGGTATACAGGACTCGCCCGATGAGTTTTTGCAGGTCTTCGAGATCGAGCAGTTTGCTCTGCTCGATATTGACCGCGGCCAACAACCCGCAAGCCACCCATTGTTTCAAAAGCCAGCCCTCTTCGCGATCAATCTGAGCGACTTCTCTGAGCGCGGCACTGAACAGAAGTACTCCCAGGTGCCGATACCATTGCACCGCTTCGGAGCTCTCCCTCGAAAAATCGGGAGACTCCTTGCGATTGTCCCCTTCGCTTTCGGGGCTATTTTCTGCTTCTTGCTCCTGTTCGTCCCTCCCCGAGTCCTCCGGGCAATCCCAGGGAGTCTCCCGATTTTGCGCCCTCTCGGCTTCGGCCTCCTTTGCCCGGGCCTCTTTAAGCTCCTTAAAGACAGGGCGCAAAGTTTCCCCACTGAGGTTAACTCCGAACACCTCCTCGATCTCCCCCCGTATCTTCTTGCTGTAGCCATACCGACTCTCCCCATAGATCTGCCCGAAGCGCACCCGCCCAAAACTCCGGATTTCCCTCGTCAATTTGCGATGAGCGCTGCGTCCCGCCAGCACTCGCGCTAAGGTCTCGGCATCTCCGCTTTGAAGCGCCTCCCCCCACCGCTTCATCGTTTTGGGGTCAACCTCAAATTGCTTCTCTAAGCGCCCTTTCTTCAACCCCGCATTGTAGAGGCGCCCCACCAATAGCTTGAATTCAACTTGCTCCCGATCGTCCTCTACGACTTCAAAAAGCTCATGCCCGTAATAGACGTGCAGTTTGCCTTCGCTCAGATCCCGATAGACCGTGATCGAGGGATGACCCTTGTCCACTCCAAGGATGCACTGTAAGAAGGTCTCTTCTTTGACGGTAGGTTTCTCCATTTTTCTTCGAATTTGATGGTTCGAAGATGAAGCCTACCGTTTTCTTTAGCTCTTAAAGATCCTCGGGGCATTTGATATTAGACGAATTAGAAACGAAGCAAGCTTCGGGGAATTAAACCCGAAGCGATTAAAAGCCGGGAATTGTATCTGCGATTGCCCCCTGCGCCAACCCGCATGATAGCGAGTTCTGAACTTTCACTGGCACTGGATTCCAGACCATGGCAGAGGACGGCGGCTCGACTAGCGCCGATTTGAGAGAAGTCGACGTCGACAAAGTCTCCGTCCGGCGTATCGATGCGGTCGACACCCCTGACGTTTCTCAGGAGCGAAGGCAGCACTGTCTGAAGATGCCGATTCTTGAGGAGTAAGGGAGGCCGGTAGGGGGAAGGATCTATGACGGGCATGGGGGGGAGGAGATTGGAGTGTTGACGCGTTGGAGTGGTGGAATAGTGAGAGGATTTCAGGGTTAGAGTTTTAATCGATTCGGGTTTATTCAAGCTTGCTTCGTTTCTAATCTAATATCAAATGCCTCGGGGCTTGCCCCGACTTTACCTTTCTATGCGATTTACTTCTCCACCTTTCCGCGGTACTGCGGAACCATCCGTGAGAATATTTCAACGTCCAACGCCCAACTGGTTTGAAACCTGATTCGATCTTGGAACTTAAATCGACCTGCGGCGCTTTCTCAGTCATTTGTATTACTATCCGTCAGAACTTAGTTTTTTGAACACGTCTTGGAGTGTAACATGTTGGTATTCAAAGTTGTGGGGTCGACAAGGTTCGGGACGAGGTTCGGGAAAAGGTTACCAGGGTATTCCGAGTTACCTTCTCGATTCGATCAAGAATCTCCTCACTGTTTATGAGTTCAGGGTGAGCCTGTCGAACCGTTGGGAATCCCTCTTCAACAAATCTGCGGTTTTCTCGAATCCGTGGTGCCTTCCTCTTTATTCGCGTTCACTTGCGTCCATTTGCGGTTCTCTTTTTCTTTCTTGGTTGCGGCTCTGCTGCGCTAGGTCCATTTGCGTGCATCTGCGGTTCTTTTCATCTTTTTGGTTGCGGCTACGCTGCGGTAGGTGCGCCAGGATGTTATCAGCTCAGCTGTTCGTAGAGGACGGCGATTTCCTTTTCCAGCTTTTGAAGCCGGTCCACAAGTTGGGCTCCTTTCTTGTAAGCACTCTTCCGATAGGCTTCTTCCATTTGCTCTTCCAGGTGCAGCTTATCTGCTTCCAACTGTTCGATTCGAACTTCGACTTGCCGTGAATTTTTCAGTTGGGAAGTTGAGCGCCGTCTCTTGGATCCGGCGCCGGGGAGCCGGCGTCTAGCAGGTTTGGATTTTGAGTCTGCTCTCTTTAACTCTTCCCAGTAGTAGCTGAAATCTCCGGGATATTCAACGAATCGACGATCCCGCAATTCGACAACGCGATCGATGATGCGATTGAGAAAATAGCGATCGTGGGAGATGATAAAGAGGGAGCCTTCGAATTCTTCCAATGCTTCTTCGACCTTCTCGCGGGAGTAAACGTCGAGGTGGTTGGTCGGTTCGTCGAGCAGGAGGAGGTTGCTGCCAGAGATCACGATCTTCGCGAGCTGGATACGGCTCTTCTCTCCGCCGCTGAGCGTTTCCACTTTCTGATTCATATCTTCCCATCGAAAGAGAAACCTGGACAATACCCCGAATCCCTTTTCGCGGGTGAGTCGACCATCGATACAGACCTCATCGAGAATCGTTCTCTCAGGGGTTAGGGTTTCATGTTCCTGCGAATAGTAGCCAACCTTCGTGCGAGGGCCGATTCGAACGCGCGGGTTCTCCCAGCCGGCATCAGCCACGATGTCTTTAAAGAGAGTAGACTTGCCGGAACCGTTAGGGCCCACGAGGCCGACGCGGTCTCCGAAACTGAGGAGGAGATCCGTCTCGTGAAAGAGCACGTTCTCTCCAAATGACCGCGAGTAGCGGTTGAGTTCGAGAGTCACATTCCCGCTTCGTTGGTTGATTTGAAATCTTGGTTCAATGCGTTTCCCATCGAGATCGGGTCGCTTAATGCGCTCCATGCGGTCGAGCATTTTCTGCTTGTTGCGGGCCTGCACGGCATGCCTGGGGTTGTCCACAATTCGAGCCCAAAGCTCGAACCTTTTAATCATCTCTTCAAGTCGCTTAATCTCTTTCTGCTGGGCGCTGAAAGCAGCCTTTTGATTGAGTATGAATTTGAGCTTCTCGGCCCTGTAGGCGGAATAGTTCCCGTGATATCCCGTGACTCGGTTGTCCTCAATTTCCAAGATGCGATCGACGACTCGATCGAGAAGGTAGCGGTCGTGGGAGACGATGATTATGCTATTGGGAGAGTCTCTGAGGAATTTCTCCAGCCATGCCAGGCCTTCAAAATCGAGATGATTTCCCGGTTCATCGAGAAGGAGGATGTCGGGTTCATCGAGAAGGACTCTTGCCAGTGCCACAATGTTTTTCTCTCCGCCGCTCAGAGTATCGATCTGCCGGTCCAGCAGCCGTGTCAAACCGAGGCCTTCCGCAACTGTATTGATCTTGTATTCGTATGAATAGCCGCCCAGTTGTTCGAATTCCTCCAAAAGGCGGTCGTAATGGTCGGTTTCTGCGAGTGTTTTGCTACTTTCTCCACGAGGCCCCGAATCAGCCATGGACGACTCCAGGGCCGCCAACTCTCCTTCCAATTCTCTGATCGTATCAAAGACTCGGAGCAACTCTTCCTTTACGGTGCTGTCGGGCCTATGCTCCGCCTTCTGCGGAAGATAACCCAGCTTCACACCTCGGGCTTTAGCAATGGCTCCATCTTCGGCGATCTCAAGTCCCATGACGAGTTTGAGAATGGTAGTCTTGCCGGAACCGTTTGCCCCGATGAGGCCGACTTTTTCTCCTCTCTCGACGGTGAGCGAGACACCTTCGAGGATGACCTCTCCGGCAAAGGATTTGGAAAGATTTTGGACGTCGAGGGTAGACATTGTGGGGCAGGGTTCATGTTTCCCCCATCACTTCAAACGGCTTCTTAAGGGCGGGTGATAAACGGTTTGTAATCGCGAGAATTGAAACAATGGGGATTCGATAGGAATCCATTTCAGATTTCAAAAGCAAAGCCTCTTTCCTGTAACTCATCGTATCGGTTTCGGTCAAACTTATAGAGTTGTATGGGGCGACCCCGAGAACTCTTAATCGGGCGCGTTGGAACTAACAGTCCCATGGAGAGAATCTTTTTGGAGAAATTTGTGCGGACGAGAGTCTTGTCCAGGATTACTTCGTAGAGCGCTTTCAGCTGAGGGATGCTGAATTCTTCTTCGAGCAGATTGAAACCTATAGGTTCGTAGGTGAGTTTTCCACGAAGGCGATTTATTGCCGTGAATATGATCTGTTGATGATCGAATGCCCAGGGGCCACAAGGGAATGTAGATAGTCTTCTCCTTGAAGCCAAAGATCACGGCATCGACGGATACAACGAACATAGGCCGAATTTACCGTTTATCCCCATTATCTCAGTGCAATTGGCGTGTGAATGAGAGAGTTAGTCATACTACGAGTAGCCCCTTCTTCTTCGCCAGGGAAATAGTCGCTTCCATACCGGAATTGAAATCGAGAAAATCCTTCTCGATTCCGTCACTGAATATGATCCATTTTTGCGGCATATGCGATACGACACGCATTGGCTGATCAACTGTGATCTTTCCAAAAACCGAATTCGTTGAGGAGTGTTTACTAGGGAAGGGTTCCCGGACAGAATAGTAAAGGTAATTGGCATTCCACGCTACTTGCGTCTGCTCCTTGAGCTCCGCGCCTTCGCGTTTTACTCTCCCCGCCTTGTACTGTTGGACGTATGTCGTTGGCGGCACTTTGATGTATTTGATTCCAAACATCTTGCTTCCTCCTTTTAATCCTATGATTCAGGAATACCTAATTTTCGATACGGAGGGGTGGGGTTTCAGGACGACTGATTCAGTTGGAAGAGGAACCACCTCTGTCAAATGAATTCGGAAGCTCGTAGGTGGGCCATTTGGAAACGTGTTTTGAAGGTTGAAATCGGTTCGGAAGAAGCCCACCCCTAACCCCTCCCAGGAGGGGATCTGTTCACTGGTGGACTCATTGATTGAGTTTCCCTCCTGGGAGGGGACAGGGGTGGGTCGCCCTACTGGGAAGGGGTGTCTGGAGGGTGGGTCAAAGTTTCACTCCCGTTTGATCCGGCAAGTGTCAGCGCGCCGGGGGCCGTACTCACTTGCGACTAAATGGAGCGATTTACCCAGGAATTCCCGCGAGAACTCCCGATTAATTCTTTTCCGTTTGGAAAATCCCGATGAATGGCTTCGGGACGATGGAGGCGGATCTTGCGTTCTCCGAGACCATGATGGTCTTTGCGAAAACGTTCACCTCGTCGGCGGTCACGGTAGAGACGATACCGTTTTTGAGAGCGAGAGTCTCGTCGATCGACACCGGACGTTCCTGGGCCCGTTTGAGGAGGACATTCAAGAGGAAATCGTTGGAAAGGAATGCCTGTCGCAACTTAATTTTAATTGGGCCAGCGGCTTCGGCAATATCGGTATCGGTGACGCCATGTTCCGCAATATCATTCGATATGTCGAGAATAGCCCGAGCGAGGGCGGGTGCATCCTCGGGTGCGCAATCCACGGAAGCCTGAATAGCAGCAAAATTCTGATATTCGAGAAAGGAAGTGAATTCGGTTTGTGGACTGTAGGTAGCGCCCAGGTTTTCGCGCAGGGTCTCCCATAATCTGCGTTCGATGACACGACTCAAAACCTCCAAGGCGATTCGATCACGAAACTCGAGGGTCTGCTTGACAACCCAGTATCCCAATACCATCGCCTGATGCTCTTCCCCGACGAATTCGAGCTGTCGGTATCCGAGTGGCGCTCTTACTTCGACGGGGCGTTGGGGATTCGGATTTTTCTTCTCAATGCGCCGCTCACCTAATGCACCGAGAGTTTTGGAGACACTATCGACGGCACGGTCCCTGGTCACATCCCCAACGATACTGAGTTCGAGATAGCCGCGACCGAGGGGATCGACAAGCCACTTGCGGACGTCGGTGACCCCCAGCGCACCGTAGTCCTCGAAGGAGCCCCAGGCGAAGCGACCGTCCTCCCGAAAGAGGAAATTCTGAAAGGCGCGGTATCCGTCCTGCATGCCGATTCCGGACCGGAATCGTTGCATCGCTGCCCCTATCCTGGCGTTCTGGTAGCTGAAACGGTAGACTTCGGGGTCGTTAAGGTATTCGGTAACGATTCCGAGAAAGAGATCGAGATCCTCGCTCCCGAAAGTGGCTCGAAAACTGAAGGCGTCGTGATCGTTCACGTCAAAGCCAAACTCCAGCATAGAGGAGGCGAGGACTGATTGTATGGCGTCGGGACGATAACGCTTGGTGCCGCTGCCAAGGAATGCCTGCAGGGCAAATTCACGAAGCCCAGGCTTATTTTCATTAAGATCAAAGAGACCTCCACCGACTCGAACGAGGGCCCTGATGAGACCCGGCTCGTGGTGGGACTCAATAAAATTCAAACGTACGTTATTGTCGAATCGCATGAGATGGGCATTCATTTCGGGAATCTCCCTGGATTCGACGACGGCTCCTTTCTTGAGGAGGAGGGGAGGCTCAAAATCAAAATCCTCCTGATTTCCCAGGGCGTAAAGATCGACTCTCTCTCTCCGCCCCCGTGTCACTTCGCTTATGATCGTTTTGGCACCGCCTTCAATATCGACTTCTCCGGAGATATGGAAAGCCATCCTATCCTGGCTCCAGCATTCGTTGAATGAGCGATGGACAGTTTTGATACTTAGATCCCGAAGAAACCGTTCCTGCCAGGCCAGTTCCTGCTTGAGGCCGACATATACAGTATCGTCGACGATTGACTGAACGAGGGCATTGCTGATTGTGGTAGGGTCGAGCTTGGGGTAGAATTCGCGCATCCGCTGAGTTTGGACCAGCTGGCGTTTACGTAGCCAGTCGATGTCCTGTAGAGTGAATCCATCTCTTAGAGTGAATCGTACTACTCGATCGAGGCCCAGAACGGCATCCCGCCATTGTTGACCGTTTGTATTGATGGATGCAATTGTGGCATCATTGCCGAAAAATCTTGAATACCCTGCAGAGCCATTTGACGCTCCCGTGATCGCCTTGCTCATTCGCTGCTCCAATAACGTATTTGCGAATCGACGGTTGAATATTTGCCTGCGCGATTCCAAGGAATCGGTTCGTCTCCTGGCAGGAATTACGGAGGCGGCACGGATATTGGCGGTTCCCACGTGGGAGATTCTGAAAGTGGACGCTTTCAATGAACCCGATCGCTGAAGACGTCCGATGTTCCGGGTAGGTAGAGGAGAAGAAGGAACTTTGAGATCGCCGCAGTACTCTTCGATGAGGGTGGCCAGATTGGATGGCTCGATGTCTCCAACAGCGACGAGAACCATTAGATCAGGGCGATACCATTTTCTGTAGAATTTCAGAAACTGCTCGCGCGGCATGCTCTGGATGCTCTCAGTGGTACCGATCGGGATGCGTTCCGTAAAGGTCAAGCCCTTAAAGAAGAGCTGGTAGGCGTCCACTTCGGCGCGAAAGCTTATTCCATCCCTGCCTCGCATTTCGCTCAGTATGACTTTACGCTCTTTGTCAATCTCAGACGATTCGAAAAGAACACCGTCAGCGATGTCTCGTAGCAGGAGGAGGCTCTTTCGAAGCAGCTTTTCGTTGTTCTCCCAGAGTTCGAGACCATATACCGTTTGGTCAAAAGAGGTGGAGGCGTTGATATCGCGGCCGTACTCCATCCCGAGCTGTTGAAAAAACGAGGCGAGTTCACCGGCCTGGAAATGTCGCGTACCGTTGAAGGCCATATGTTCAATAAAATGAGCGATGCCCAATTGATCCTCGTTCTCCTCGACGGAACCCACGTGGACAAGGAGCTTCATACTTACTCGTTCGGGGATGCCGGGATGTCGCAGGAGCGCGTATCTTAGCCCGTTTGACAGTCTACCCCAGAGCACCTCTTCGTCGACGGACAGGCGGCTTCGCTCATGAGCCCAGGTTCGATTCCAGGAGCCGTAGGTGCGGCTCAGGGCGCCTGCACCAAGCAGGAATAGCGATAGCAGAAGAAGTGTCTTCAGTGTCTTAACTGGAGACCAAAATGCAGCCCAGTGAAATTTTCTATCAATAATAGAGACCGTTAAGGCGGAGAGGATAATGGAGGTAAAGACAAATCCTTGTTCAAGGGCGAAAACGCCTTCGCAAAATTGGCAGATATTAAGCGAATTCTGGTATCCATGTGCGCATCAAGGTAGACTACGGGGGCCCGAAGGTCCATGCCATGTTTATCGGCATCCAGCCGGTTTCGGCGAAGCGGACTAAGATATACTTTTTCTTCTGCCGTAACTTCGATCTCGATACGCCGGACGAGCAGTTAATTGAATGGGAGGTTAAGATACTCTCTGAAGATAAGCCTATCGTGGAGAACCAGCACCCGGAGGAAATCCCTCTTGATCTTGCGGAGGAATATCATTCGCGCGCCGATATGATGTCGCTGCGCTATCGCCGGGAGTTGATAGGGTTGGGATTGGGCAGGCCGATGGTTTCCTAGCCCGAACATTTCACAAACCTTCTACTACGATCCCGGCATGCCGGGACGACCTCAGAGGGTTCTAATCCCGGCAGGCCGGGATCGCCCGCCGTGCTTCGAAAAGGCATTGACACGCAACAATCTACGCCGTCTCGCTACGAAATGCGTGAAATGTCCGGGCTAGCCCGCCTTTCGTTGCCCGCAAGGACGGTGGAAGGGGAAGATAATTTCCTGCTGTTCGAGAGTTTTCGAATATTCGTGAGAAAAGTGGGCTAGTGAATGGTTGGGTCGTAGCCCCGCTCAAACGCTTTTTCGAACCACTTTTGCGCCTCGTCGAAATCTTTTGGTACCCCAATACCTTTTTGATAAAGGAGACCCATGTTGTAAAAAGCGACGGGCTCTCCTTGATCGATCGCCTTCTGGATCCACTTCATACCCTCTCCATAATTCTGTTCAATCCCTCTCCCTCTAACATACATGAGGCCTAAGCTGTTCTGAGCGACGGCATCCCCTAGTTGAGCGGCCTTGCGATACCATTTTAGTGCCTCTTCATGGTCCTGGTCGACACCTTGGCCTTTTGCATACATGGCTCCGATGTTGTATTGGGCTTCGGCGTTTCCTTGTTGGGCGGCCCTCTTATACCAGATGAATGCTTCGGTATAGTTCCGATCCACGCCTTTGCCGGCGTCGTAGATCGTTCCAAGTCTGAACTGAGCGACGGAGTTCCCACGCTCGGCGGCTTTTCGGTACCACTTCCGAGCTTCGGCATAATCCTGAGGGATGCCGCGGCCTTCGTAATACATCGTGCCTAGTCCGGACTGAGCCGCAGAGTGTCCTTGTTCGGCGGCCTTGTCATACCACGTTAAGGCCTCTTCAAGATCCTGGTCGATCCCCTGCCCAGTTGCATACATCACGGCGAGGTTGTATTGGGCGCCCATGAAGCCCTGTTTGGCCGCCTTTCGACACCAATTGTACGCCTCTCTGTAATTTTGAGCCACGCCCTCGCCCATGTAATACATGGTGCTGAGATTTGCCTGTGCCACAGAGTGCCCCTTTTCCGCGGCCTTAATATAATACTTGAGTGCCTCTTCCAGATCCCGGATCACACCGTCACCCCTCCGATATATTTGGGCGAGATTGAATTGGGCGTTAGGATTTCCGACCTTGGCGAGGGCTCTTAATCGCGTGATTTCTTCTGTCTCCCCTGAAGCGGGCACTACCGCCGGCAGTAACGCCAATGACGTCCAGACAAATAAGCAATCCAATTGGCAGAAGCGATTAGTTATGTCGAAGCGCTTATTCATGATGAGTCCGTGCGGCGTATGGTAGACGGCATTTTGCTGAGACGTGGAAGAAGTGTTGTCCGCCGCGTGGTCTAACGAAGGTGTAGTATCGCACGATTTTCCGTGCGGAATCAAGGACGACTGTAAAATATTTAATGAACACTCCCCGTCCCGGCATGCCGCGGACGGGGTATCTAACTCTTTCGCCATTTGGAACTTAATTGCCTATGCTAATTTCGAAGTTGAAACAAACGTCCCCGGAGGGGCCGTTCCACCACTAACATCCTTGCTGCGGGTGGATCGGGCGCTCCGCGCACGATGATGCTTGAGAAAATCAGCGACCCCGTAGCAAGCTACGGGGAATTACCAAGTTAAAAGTGAAATCTATCAGTCCCCGAGCTTCGTCGAGGGTGGCTGAAACCGACCGCCGCCAAATTCAGCAGTATTGAATTCGAAATAGGCTGGCCAGAGACGGTTGCGAATTGTTCCATGAGTTGGGATGGATATGCTCTATATTATGTCTGCGAGGATGTGGAGGGAACTTGCCTCAATCGCCGACAGGACGTCAACCTGGTAAATTCCGCGAAATAAAGGATACTTCATGCTGATCGCTACCGAAACGAAGACCTATTCAATTGCCACCGATAAAAGCGGCGCTTTGGCGGCTTGTCCGACCTGAGAACCTGTCGGACTGTAAAATGCACGAAAAACAGGTTAAGATACGCTGGTGGCCGCTTCTATTGCTGCTCTTGCTCGCCGCATTTGTGCTTGTATGGAACTGGGTGATTCGGGATGTTCAGAGACAGGAAAAGCTTATCTGGACGGCCTCTGTTCTTGTTGTTACCTACCTTCTCAGCTTGTTGTGGATCCTGGTCTTTTCGCGGCTGCGCAGGTGGATTAAATTGGTGGTAGCAGGTATCCTTTTAGGGCTGGTCGCGGTAATCTGCGTCTTATTCAGGTTGAGGGAGGTTTCCGGCGATTTTGTTCCGATTGTGGAGTGGCGGTGGAGAGAGCATACTCTTCCGGAAGAGACAGAACCGGATTCCGAGACTGAAGCTTCAGGAAGCGTCCCCATTGGGGGACCGCAAGTTGGGGCGGATAACTTGAATTATCCCCAGTTCCTTGGTCCGCGGCGTAATGCTACGGTCACCGGTCCGATCCTCTTTCGCGATTGGGAAGCGCGCAAACCCGAGCTGATCTGGCGTGAATCGATTGGAGCGGGTTGGTCTGGATTTGCCGTAAAGGGGCGTTTTGCGGTCACCCAGGAACAGCGTGGTAATAGCGAGTGGGTGACGGCATACGACCTGCTTACCGGTAAGAGGCTCTGGAGACATACGGACAATGCCCGCTACGAGACTTTCCTCGGAGGTATCGGACCTCGAGCCACGCCCACCATCGTAGGTGAGCGTGTCTACACACTCGGGGCAACAGGGATACTGAACTGTTTCGATTTATCCACAGGGAATCGGGTGTGGACGAAAGATATCGTAAAGAATAACAATAGCAGTGTGCCCGATTGGGGGTTCAGCGGTTCCCCTCTCGTGATTCCGGAGACAGTAATTGTCTGCGCGGGCGGCAGCGCTAATCGATCGCTCGTGGCATACTACCGGGATTCGGGGGATTTTGCCTGGGGAATGGGCAGTGAACAGGCCCATTACAGTTCACCCTTACTGTGCACGCTCGTTGGCGTTCCCCAAGTCTTGATATTTAATGCTTCGGGTGTGGCCTCGCATAATCCGGAGAATGGGAACGTGTATTGGAGGTACCCGTGGAGGAGAGGCCATCCCCATGTCGCCATGCCGGTTGTCCTTCCCCATGATCGGATACTCGTCTCGAGCGGCTACGGCACGGGAAGCGAGCTGTTGAAAATCAATCAGGATCTGGAAGGGAAGTTCTCGGCCTCAAGAATCTGGAAAACTCTTCGCTTAAAGGCGAAATTCACTAACGTTGTCTATCACGAAGGTTTCATTTACGGACTGGATGATGGGGTGATGGTCTGTCTCGATGCGGCCAATGGTAAGTTGCGATGGAAGAGGGGGCGCTATGGACACGGCCAGGTTATTCTGGTGGGCGATTTGCTTCTCGTTACGTCCGAGTATGGAGAGGTAGTCCTTCTGGATCCGAACCCTCAGGAGAGTCGGGAGTTGGCAAGATTTACGGCACTGGAGGGAAAGAGTTGGAACCCTCCCGCCCTGGCAGGAGAATATCTCCTCGTCCGAAACCACAGAGAGGCGGCCTGCTATCGGCTGCCAGTGAGGGATGAAGAAGCTCGGTAGCCCCCGGCATTCGGCCGGACCTTAAGCAGCCTTTGGCCTCCCTTGGTCCTGCTGAGCGGGATCAGGCAGACCAAACTGAATTGGCGAGATCTGTTTATCTAATGGAGTTACTACCTATTTTGACCGTGCGACGGAGCGCCCGGTCCACCACTGAACCTGCTTTATCGGTGGACCGGGCGCTCCGTCGCACGGTCGGTTATGATCAAATAAACTCAGAAGGTTTCGGACCCATTATTTTGTTTTTCAAAAAATTAGAAATAACGTGCGAATTTTGTTTGTTGATTGGAGTTGGCGCAATTGGTAGATAAGGCCTATCGACAGGTTTCGGTAAACTTGCAAGTAGCGTTGAGGAATTCGACAAGCTCGCTTCCGGGGATTAGACTAGAGCTTATCGTCGAAAAGCAATCCGTTGTGCATGACGGAATTTACCTTAGTATGACCCCATTCGAAAAGCCTTTCGAGCGGGCGGGTTAAGGTTCTCCGCCACGGGCGGACCAGCCTATGGCTGGCAGGTTTCGGGTTTTAGGCTGCCGGCGCTGCCGATGAGCAGGTATTGAGCGGCCATCGGCGTGGCTTGCTGCACAATACGTATATTTGCCGCTGTCTGGAGGCATACTCATCCCGTGGTGCTTTTTTCTCTGAGCTTCAAAGCGGTCAGATTCAGGCTGCCTGTTCCAGTTCCTCCCCTCGGCGTTTCTTCATCAGTATGATGCGGCAGAAGTTGTAGGCCAGAACCTTCTCGAGCAGTTCATCGCCTACCGCATCGATGCCGCGGCGGCCGAGTTCGCCAAAGGCAAATCCATCTTTAATCGTGAACATCAGCGACTCCACTGCGGAGCGATCGCGGCGTGCCTCGCGATACGCCTCGCTCTCCCAGTCCTCGGGGGTGGTCAACTTCTTGCCCTTCGCCCCACTGATACTGATCTGCTTTACCCCCATGCTCAGCACCTCCTTGCGTCCCTTCGCCGAAGCATATCCGTCATCGGTGCTGACCAGTTCAGCAATGACACCGGTGCGCTTGATCGAATCGCCGATGGCCGGCGCCAGCTCAATGGAGTCTGCCGCGTTGCCTTGCGGTACGATCAGGCTGGTGACAAAACCGTTTTCGCTGCGAACCAGTTGTGGCTTGTACCCGATCACTGGATTGCGGCTGCCCTTCTTGATGTAGGCCGCCGATCCGTCCGAGAGGCTCAGGACCTTCTGTGTGGACGGTAGCTTCTTTTCGTGAAACACCCGATCATGAGCATACTCAACAACCCGCTTGGCGTCGGCAATATCGCCCCTGATCTGGCTCAATGCCCGCTCCAGAAGCTCCCGGCGAGTGGGAGGCAGTGAATCCATCGACAGGCCCTCTTCAAGATGGCTCAGTTCCCCCGTTAGTGAGTCGGCCGCCTTGCGGCCCCGCTTGAGCAACCGCCGGTAGTGTTTCTTCAGCTTGCCCTTCGACTTCGGTTTGCCCGCGGCCAGACAAATCTGAAACTCCAGCTTGTCCATTTCCTCCAGCCAACGCCCAACCCATCCCTTGCGAAAATCCTCCAGCCCGAAGACATGCAACTTCTGACCCAAACGATTGGCCCGCATCAAAAGACCGCTCAGAATCTTCCCATCGGTGGGCCAGCAGCTGTTTGCTTTCACCGAGGTGCTGTCGATCGTCAGCTTCCCGAAATCGTCCCATTGCTCCTGGAGGATAAACCCAATCTGTTTATCAAAGATCAACTCGCGGGTCGTATGGCTGACCAGGTTCACGTTCTCCAGAATCGTCGTCACCGCCGGCATTCTCAGTCCCCCGCTCTGCAAAAATCCGTACAAGCTCATCGACTCGCGCACAAACCGCCGTGCCGGTTTCGTGGTCAACGAACCCAGAAACCCTCGAAGCATCACGAACACGTATACCGCATAAGCCGGCATCCGCGGCCGGCCTGCCCCAAGATTCAATTCAGCAGCCAGAATATTCTCCTCCTCGATGTCCAGCTCCGGCAGCTCCGCTGTGCGCCCTTCAAAGAACCTGCGATCTTCCAATCGAAGTTTCTTCTTCTCACGCGCATGGGCGTCCAGATCCTTCTCGATCGCCTCGATGATTTGCGCCGCGAACCCGGCCAATTCTTCAACTTCATCCAGAAAATCACGGAAATCCGTGTCTGGAACCGGCAGAATGAGGTTGCTCAGGGGCGTCTTATCGCTTTTGTTCTCCTCTGTCGCACATGTTGGCATGTTTAACTCATTTCTTAATCTTAAGTTGTTAAACACTAGCATGTTGCGACACTTTTTATCAAGCCAAAAAATGATTTTTCTCAAGTTTTTCTTGCGCCTTTTGCGCCTCTTTGCGGCCAATCAGTAGCTTTTCGGATAAGGTCTAGTATGACGGAATTTACCTTAGTACTTCTGATAATCACCGTGCTAGTGGGGCTTCCCTTGGCAGGAAAGCTGATTCCACCAAATAGCGTGATCATTCTCGTGCTATCCGTTATGAATTTGATCAATGTCTTTGTGATGGTGATCAACCTTTGGCAGGCCATCAAGAGAGACCAACGATTTATGAACCCTATCCATCTAAGCACTATCGTTTTCCTGGTTGGTGTGTGTTTGCTTGTTTTGTTTGGGCTTGTCATGGGTAATCAAGCTTATACTTATATCGCTTCGATCCCATTCATTGCCTCGGGGCTGTTAACGTTTTGCGTTTCCCTTCTCTGGATGGCGATACGAGGTAAAAGCGGCCGAGCGGTTTAGAATTTGAAAGGCGAAAAAGAGCCTGGTAGAAACCCACCCCTGCCCCTCCCGGGAGGGGAACTTACTCGATCGACCTAGGATGGATAGTATCGACATCGAAAGCAAAATTGATGAAAACGGATGAAATGTTTGTCTATTTAGGAACCTATACGAGCGGGGAGGGCGAGGGGATCTACCTCTGCCGCCTTGATATTGAAGATGGAAGTCTAAGCACACCTGAGCTTGTGGCCGAAATGGACAATCCGACCTTCCTTGCCATCCATCCCAATGAACGTTATCTTTACGCGGTAAGCGAAGTGAGGAAACATGGCGAACGTAAGGGTGGAGCGGTTAGCGCGTTTCAACGCGACGCTGTGAGCGGTTCTATCAGTATTTTGAACAGCCAGCCTTCGGGCGGTTCGGGCCCCTGTCACCTCAACATAGACGCGGCGGGCCGGTGTCTCCTTGTGGCCAATTATGGTAGCGGGAGCGTGTCAGCGTTTCCGTTGGCTGAAGATGGCCGACTGGGGGAGGCGAGTGCCTTCTTCCAGCACGAAGGGAGCAGTGTTAATCCCCAACGGCAGACGGGGCCACACGCACATTCCGCGAACCTGTCACCCGATAACCGCTTCGTCTTTATCTGTGATTTGGGCCTCGATCGGATTATGGTCTACCGTTTAGATGCGGAGAAGAGTATGCTCACCCCGGCAGAGAAGCCTTGGGTAGAGGTTGCGGCGGGGGCAGGTCCGCGCCACTTCACCTTTCATCCTTCTGGTCGCTCTGCTTACGTTATCAACGAACTTGACTCCACCATAACGGCTTTCTCCTACGCATCGGAAACGGGCGAACTGCAGGAGATTGAGACAGTCTCGACGCTGCCGGAAGGCTTCGCGGGCGAGAGCACCACGGCGGAAGTTCTGGTATCGCGGGACGGCCGTTTTCTTTACGGTTCGAACCGGGGACACGACAGTATGGCAATTTTTGCGATCGATTCGGAAAGAGGCGGATTGTCGCTTGTAGGATTCGAGCCCAGCCTGGGAAAGACACCGCGGAATTTCGCGTTCGCACCGGGTGGGAGTTTACTTTTGGTGGCGCATCAGGACTCCGACAATGTGGTCACTTTCCGAGTCGATCGCGAGACGGGCCGGTTAGCGCCAACGGGCGAAGCGGTGAATGTGCCGATGCCGGTTTGTGTCCGGTTCGCGAGGCCGTCCTGAAGTGGCCTGAAAGCGTGAGTTGCTGATAATCCTCTATCCTGTCACGGGAGAATCGGTTTTTGGCCCATTTAATCGCTTCGGGTTTAATCGCTCCGGGTTCAATTCCCCGAAGCTTGCTTCGTACCTTCAATTTTGAGATCTGGAAACTCAAATGCCTCGGGGCTTGCCCCGAGGATCTTTACTAACCAACAAGCCGCAGATTACTTGGAAAAGGTTCGCTGGCAAGGAAAAACGGAATGCCCGTATTGCCACGGCCACAAGACTTGCAAGCATACCGAACGCAATAAACAGGTTCGCCGGTGGCAATGTTGGGCATGTGAAAAGTCCTTCTCGGTTACGGTGGGAACGGTATTTCACCGGACGCACGTGCCGCTCAAGAACTGGTTCCTGATCCTCACTCTGATGCTCAATGCAAAGAAGTCTTCAAGCTCTTATCAGATAGCACGCGATCTTGGTATGCATCAAGCAACAGTTTGGTCAATCATGCACCGCATTCGGGCGGCTATGGCTCTTGATCCCGAACAGAAGGAACTCTTCAAAGGGATAGTCGAAGCCGATGAGACTTACATAGGTGGCAAGCCGAGAAAGACCAATCGCGTTGAGGATCGCGTTTCTCACCCGCGCGGGCGCGGCACTTCCAAGACACCGATTACTGGCGTTCTCGAGCGCGGCGGGCGCGTTCATGCCGAGGTTGCCGTCGATCTCTCCTCTGACGGCCTAGAGTGGTTCATTGATCGCTTCGTGCAGAAGGACGGAACGATTCTGATAACCGACGAAAACCCGGCCTATCACCAAGTCGGGCGTAAGATGGTTCACGCCGTAATCAATCACTCATTGGCCTACGTGGAGAAACTGACCCACACAAATGGCATTGAAGGGTTCTGGGCCCTGGTAAAGCGGGCATGGTTCGGCCAGCATCACCACTACAGCGTCAAGTATATGCCCCTCTATCTCGCCGAGGCGTGCTTCAAGTATAACCAGCGAGCCCGCAATGATTCCTTCGAGAATTCAATCGGGATTTGCCTCGGGGTTTCTTAACTTATCATTTCTAAGTCCTGTGGTCGGAATAAGTAAGGTAATGATATACTTAATGTGCTCTTCTTTGCATTCCCTCAAGAGCCTCGTGGATCCTCTGAAGAGCCGCATTGTAGTGCGCTCGATCCTTAGTACGCTCCTCTCGATCCCTAGTGCGCTCCGCATTGCGATCCTCTCGATCCTTCTTGAGATCAGCCTTCATCTCATGAACACATTGATCCATGCGCTTCCCGAGTCCTCCCATGTCAACTTTGAGTCCGGCTATGGCGTTAAGAATATTACGTGATTCATTTTCACTCATCTCCTACCTCCTTTTTTATGGAAATTATCAAGCATGAAATCAGATTGACGCAAAGAGGTCAGATTGACTCATGGGCTTACCAGTGAAAGGATCGTTCATAATCGGCAGTCTTGGCAACCCTTTGTCCCCGAAGTAATCGCTGATTGCCCACATGTTCATTCTCTTGTAGGGATAGCCTGACACACGTATACGGCCACAACCGGCTGCTTCCGTTCTAGCTGCCTGTGATCCGACGTCATCAAGAGTGATAAAGCATCCGAGAGCAGCCTTCTCGCGTTCGATGACGTGGCAGAAATCTCTGAAGTTGCTCAGATTGAACCTCCCTCCCTTGGTCTGTGCCAAGGCTCGCCTGGAATCGAAATTTTCCGGCTTGGTTGCCAAGGTCGCCCTTCCGTCTATACCGCCGTCTGCGACCTGCTTGATGTTCGGCGAAAACCCTGGTATTCTCGCAATTGCCCAACTCTCGAAGTTGAATGGTGATTCGACGGATAGCTTGCGGGCAGACACCAGATCGTAAGGTATCCCCTGTGTCGATAGAATAATCCCGAGCCTTCTGAGACGCTTGTCTTGGATCATGCCAATGGCGAACGAAGAAATATCGATGCCCGCCCACTGGCGCCCAAGCCGAGCGGCCGATTCGATAGTGGTTCCACAACCGCAAAAGGGATCTAGGACAAGATCGCCTTTACTCGAACTGGCTTTGATTATGCGATCAAGCAGGGCAAGCGGTTTTTGTGTTGGATAACCAAGGCGTTCTTTGGCTTGTGAGTTCAATTGCTGAAATTGTTTCTCCTGGATATAGGTCCAAACATCGTCACAGGTTTGTCCTTGATCGAGATAGTAGCGGTTACCTTGACCATTTACGTCGTATCTTCGGCCAACCTTATCAACGTGCTTATAACGCTTGGGGTCATTGACGGGTTTCGGTTGTCGGTTGAATGTGTTCAATCTCAGTTTATAGGAAAAAACTGTATCATGCTTTCTGCCAAATGCTGTTCGTGGTTTTGTTCCAGCCTGATAATGCCACACAATCTCGTTGAGAAAGTTTCCATATCCGAAGATCGCATCCATGAGCAGTTTGAGGTAGTGGCTGGCTGTGGGATCGCAATGTAGATAGACCTTATCCGAAAAGCTACTGATTGGCCGCAAAGAGGCGCAAAAGGCGCAAGAAAAACTTGAGAAAAATCAGTTTTTCGACTTGATAAAAAGTGTCGTAACATACGAGTGTTTAATCAACTTAAGATTAAGAAAGGAGTTAAACATGCCAACATGTGCGACAGAGGAGAACAAAAGCGACAAGACGCCCCTTAGCAACCTCATTCTGCCGGTTCCAGACACGGAGTTTCGTGATTTTCTGGATGAAGTTGAAGAATCTGGCTTCGGCTCGAGGCGCTTTTTCGAGGCGATCCAGAAGGACCGTGGACAATGACCATGGCGAGAAGAAGATACGTCAATTGGTAGAAAGGTTCTCTGAAGGGCGCACCCGGAGCTGCCGGAGCTGCCCGAGGAGGGGAATATTCTGCCTGTGTGAATCGACCTTCCGGTAGGCCAAACAAAGCTGATGCCGGCCTATGAACGCTATTACGTACGTCGATGCATCTCGATCCCGCCGATTCTGAGCCCTCAAAAGTTGACTCTCGAAAATTCGGCAACGAAATTTCTGCGTCGAGTCGATGAGCTTAGTAATTTCTTACGAGGCGGGGACTGAGGATGCCGGCGGTGACGACGATCTGGATGTACGTGATCCTGGTCTGCCATAGGACGCGAGCTTGATTCTTGCTGATGCATGGCAACTGGGTTCTAAGCCTCCAGGAGCCATGGGCGCTTTCGAATCTGGACAATCCCAGCACCTCTCCTGATGCATTTCAGTCTGCTATCCCACCGATGAAGGATTCTGATCTTTATCATGCGGGCCTAAGCGTCCGAAGTCAGAAGTACCGTGCGATCCCATTCATTCGGGCTGGAGGATACGTAAGGGATGGAGCGTTAGCGCGTTGGCTCAGGAGATGGACGATAGCGAGGTAAAAATTTGTCTGGCCGAGCGGTTCTATCAGAATTTTGAACAGGCAAGCTGAAGAAAGACTTCCGGCGGTTGCTCAAGCGGGGCCCACCCCTGCCGACCTCTAACGGGAGGGGAACTGAGACATCGAAGCGGGCCTAGGATGGATTCACTGCCTCCCACTCGCCAAGCTTATGAAGCGGGTATTGAGCCAGATCAGGCGCGATGAAATGCCGTTGCCAAGCTATGTTGAGGATGGCCTATGACGGGGGTTTCAGGGCGAGAAGCTACCGTCCACGCACTTGAAGGTCCTGAGCAGTGGAATCGGCGGCCTAATCAAGAAGGGCAGCCGCACCTGAGTCTTCGGGCCGACAATGCCACAACTGGTTCCGCGAACCTTCCTTGTCACCATCCTGATGAACCGCAAGGCAATGCGTCTTTACTCCATGTGAGCTGGTGCCGGAAACATCGGCGATTCGATCAAGGTCTGGACCGGTTAGCTGCGGATCAACGCGACGCTGATGAGCGGATATGCTATCACCGTATTTTGGGCGCAAGGAGCCAGCCTTCGGGCGGTTGGGCCCCTAAAGTCAGATCAGTATAGACGCGGCGGGCCGAAGGGCAAGAAGTTGACCACCCCCGAGGACCGGGAGAGCGAGGCGTATCGCGAGGCACGCCGCAATCGCTCCGCAGTGGAGTCGCTGATGCCTTCACGATTAAACGATGGATTTGCCTTTGGCGAACTCGGCCGCCGCGGCATCGATGCGGTAGGCGATGAACTGCTCGAGAAGGTTCTGGCCTACAACTTCTGCCGCATCATACTGATGAAGAAACGACTGCGGGAGGAACTGGAACAGTCGGCCTGAATCTGACCGCTTTGCAGCTCGGAGAAAAAAGCACCACGGGATGAGTATGCCTCCAAACAGCGGCAAGGTTGCTGCGTATTGTGCAGCAAGCCACGCCGATGGCCGCTTTCAATACCTGCTCATCGGCAGCGTCGGCAGCCTGAAACCCGACGCCTGCCAGCCATAGGCTGGTCCGCCTGTGGCGGAAAACCTGAAACCGTCCGCTCGAAAGGCTTTTCGAATGGGGTCTAGATAGATTGATCCTGTCGGCTTGAGGAGTCGATGCATCTGCTCGAGTCGTTCAGCCATATAGGTCAGATAGGCGAGCATCACGCATTCGCCCAGGAATCTGTACAGTCCGACAATGACATCGTGCGCCGGACGGCTGACCGCGCCCTCGAACATTTCGAAGCGGGCGGCAGCCTCATCGTCCCAATGCCAAATGTCGGTGAAGGCGCGGTATTGGGCATCCCCCGCGCCGTTTTTCGCAAAGATGATATTTTTGTTGGCCTTCGAGTTGAAGGGCGGGTCCAAATAGATTAAATCAACGCAGGAATCTTCCCACTGCTCGATCCAGTCCAGCCAATCGCCATAGTATAATGTGTTTGGGTCTAGAGCCACAGTAGTTTCTTAGAATTTCTTCGGCAATCGCGTGTTTTTGGAGGTCATAATTTTTACCCAATATCGCGATGAGCGTATGAATACCGATACGCTCAAGTTTGGGTTCCTTAATGGCGTCAACACTTATCAGGAAAGAGGTTAACAGCACAAGAATAGGTTAGTTTTAAAAGACGCGTGCTGAGATACCCGTAAGGGACTCGAAAGAGCGACTCAAATGCTTTTCATAGCCTTAAACGTTATTATTCCGAATAATAATGCACTATCATTTAAGACAGTGGCATAAATGGCAGGGATACAGATCAGGTCCAGTGTTCGAGGAGAGGACCCTGAGAACCGTAGATGGGGTCGGATTCGGGGAGGGCGACCGCAGAGATATTACTGAGGGCAAAATCACGTTCCTCTCGATTCCCGTAGCACATGTCGTGGGATTGTCCCAAAGGATAGGCCCCGACGACGGAAAATCCGAGGCTGCAGTGCAAATTCTTGTGACCGACACCGGCGGGGATGACGACCATATCTCCGGCTTTCACCTTTTGAACAATACCCTTCTCTCCCCCAAATTGAATCGAGGCGGAGCCGCGAAATACTCCAAGCACCTCGTGGGCTGTGCTGTGGTAATGGTGAAAACGGTAGACGCCATAGCGCCACATGCCACCCCAGCGGTTTTGAGCGAAGAGCGATTCAAAGGCCGAGGCTAAATCCCGGGCCGACTGATCGAGGGCAGCGAGATAGACGAGGAGGGGCAACCGCGGGTTGTTTGGAATGACAGTGTCATCCTTCAAGGGATGGATCCTGACTTCCGGGGGATTTGGAGAGATGCTCATATGCTAATGACAGGGTAGATACACCTGCAATTGACAGAAAGGAAATTGCAGGATTTAATTGCAAGACCGACGACGAAGAATTGGATCGAGATGAGTATTGGCAAAAAGGAAGAGGAAGAGCAATCCGGCGGTTCGGAGGAGCCGCTCGATGGGATAAAGGATTTAACAGATTTCCTGAAAGAATGGCCATTTAACCAACAGAACAATGTTCGAAAGGTCGTCGGCGAGAAAGGTGCGGAGAAAATCCAGGTGCGGGTCGATCAGGGAGCCTTTCAGGGTATCCTACAGATGGAAATGGATGGCAGGCCCGACGGTAAGCGGCCCATGGGGCACACTTTTGTGGTGGATTATTATCGAAACAAGCTAAGAAAGCATCTTGCCGGGGGAAAGAGTGAAGCCGCATTTTCCCTAACTGAGAAGGATTGCAAAACTATCTTTGATGAGAGCGTTCGCATCTATGAACGCTACGTATTCCTCCTGCAGATCCAGGACTACGCTCGAGTTATTCGAGACACTGAGCGGAATATGGAGGTATTTCGATTCGTTAGTCAATATGCTTTGAGGGAATCGGACAGGAGGCATTTGGAGCGGTGGTGGCCCTATATTCTGAGGATGCACGCTGTCG
Organism: Candidatus Moanibacter sp.; assembly: GCA_965215885.1. Classification (GTDB taxonomy): domain Bacteria; phylum Verrucomicrobiota; class Verrucomicrobiia; order Opitutales; family UBA2987; genus CBDCEW01. The sequence continues at coordinate 109,209 of CBDCEW010000095.1, read as the reverse complement.
CCAGGGTGATGGTTGAGATTCATGAAAGCAATTTCGATTCAGCCCTTGTAATCATTCGGGAAGTGAAAAAGAGAATTGAAGAACTCGAAGAAGTCGACGCCATGGAGTTTCACACGGAGAAGGAGCGCTCCCTTAAGGCGCTCGAGGAATTGGCTCAAGAGATCGAAGGGAAGCGACCCTTGAGCGAAAAGGAGAAACTCGAGAAGGAACTGGCGGAAGCGGTCGCTCAGGAGGAATATGAGAGGGCGGCGGTGATCCGAGATCGCCTTAGCGACCTGTAATGTCCCTTACCAGGCCGCGATCGGATTACCTGGAGAGCCGGTCGCACCGACTAATTTGAGAGGAGCCCAGGTGAATAGAAACTCGTAGGCTTTTTCTTTTGAGAGCACATCGAGGTCAAGATTTTCAAAGTTTGTGATGCCGCGCCGGACGATGAAGTTCATGTGCCCATATGCGAAGGACTCCGGTTCACCCTGGTCGGGGTCGCCGTAGGGCTCGAGCCCCCAGGTATCCGAACCTACCATAGCGATTTTTCTCTCGGCCAGGTAGTCGCAAATTTCCACACTGACTCCAGGCTCACCCGAGCCGAACTCAGCGTGATCCTCAGCCCTCTCCCCGGGAGGCCGGCTGTAATCTTTCCACAAACTGTTCCAACCTGTCCGGAATAGCACGACGTCTCCCTGGCCGGCATCGTCAATACCCTGGGCTTTCAAGGCCGCTTTGTAGTCATCGAGGGTGATAGCATAACCCTTTGACAGTCGTTTGACACCTTTGAGGGCGGCGATGTCGATGAGGATGCCACGGGTGAAGAAGCCTTTTTCAGCGATGTGCTCGGTGCCGACGTGCTGTAATCCACGGGGGCTCCCGACATCTTCCAATCTATGGCGATTGTAGAAATAGTTTCCATCCTCCCATCCGTCTACCCCTTGGATGCGGATCATGGGATGAGCCAGACCGTCCCATTGGGTGCCGACCTGCCCGATCTCGGCGGTCACGATCTCGTCCATGAAAGTCATATCGTAATTCTCACCGGGCCAGCTGAGTGGTCCGTGAGTGGGGGTTCCCCCACCAGGGATACTCAAGGCATAAGTGCGGCCGGGAACGAGAGGCATTCCGTTATAGTAGGGCATGCCGAGAGTGGCCGTCATCCCCTTCTTGACCAGCTTTACCGCCTCTATTCTCTTTTCAGGGGTTATGTGGTTAACGGCGCCCACTTTGTCGTCGGCGCCAAATTCGCTCGGCCACCAGTTTTCATCGACTGGATTATTGGCCGCCGGCAGGTCGATGGCCAGGAATCCCAACGCAATCACCAAGGTAATTGCCAGGGATAGGCATCTGTCTATTATATTTCTCATTATGTTTTCTCCTTATCTAGCTAATGTGAATGTGCCACCAGGCTCTCTGCGTTTGTATGGTAAATGCGTTCGATAGTCTCTTCATCTAGAGAGAGGGATCCCAAGAATTCATGCAAATCGCGGCCGTAGCGATCGCGGCCGAAAAGGAGCCTTTCCCGGTGGCGGGTTAGAAACTTCCCGGCATGATCCACGTCCCGCCTCAAAGCGATGAGAGCTGAGTTCGCCGAGAGATCGGCGTAGAGATTCGGATTGTCGCGGAAGAGACCTTCCAATTTCCCCGGCGATATAACCGGAGTGTCTGGATATTGATTGGAATCTTTATCCGCATCCGAACTGATTTCCCTCCAGAATCCGGGAGCGTGCCCAATAAATAGCGTATCCGGACAGGCTACCAGTGCCCGAGCCAGGTTTTCCACGGTTCCACCGTACCACTCGGTTTGATATGTGCAACCCCCGCTCACATTCCGCAGGTAAGGCACATCGAGGTGCAGAATGACCGGCATTTTGAATTCTCCCGCTACCTTGAATATCTCAATGCAGCGCGGATCATCGATCAGCATCTTAAACTTCCATTCCCCGCACACCTGGACGCCGTGCATCTGGTGAGCAGTCGCCAAAAGATCAGGAGCCGTCGGCCAAATCGGATTGGGGCAGTAACCGAGAAGGAAGCGTTCTGGATACCGTTCCTTTGCGTTGATTAAATCCTGCAGCGGAATACCCTCATGCAAACCGGTGGGTAACACATTCGCCGGGTTTAGCGTTCGGTGGTATTTACCGTTGTCGTATAACGGATTCATTATCCAGGAGAGCAGCCACGCCTGCCCGATCCCGTGATCATCCATATCGCGTATAAGCCCGTGAACATCTCTTTGATGCCAGTTTACGTGCTGGTGAGTATCTATAATACTCTTAGGTTGATTCATTATTCTTCAGTAATCTATTCTACGCATACGCCTACTTCAATTGGATTATCCTCTAATAGAACAGGCTCTAATTATGAAAATTAAAGTATTCGGGGACAAAGACTCGCTGGGAAGCGCTGCGGCAAAGGAAGCGGCCGATTCAATCAGAGGCGCAATTGACCAGAATGGAGAAGCAAATATTATTCTGGCGACCGGGGCGAGCCAGTTCGAAATGCTGGAAAACATTGTGAGGGAAGATGTCGATTGGAGCAGAGTATGCGCCTTTCACCTCGACGAATATATCAACCTGCCAGAAAGTCATCCAGCCAGCTTCAGGAGATATCTTAGAGAGCGATTCGCCGACAGGGTGGTCGCTCTTAAACAGTTTCACGCTATCGATGGAGAGAGCGCGAATCCGGAATCTGAGTGCGCACGGCTGGGAAGCCTGTTATCGAGCTTCAGGATTCATGTGGCCTGTGTTGGAATCGGCGAGAATGGACATCTCGCATTTAACGACCCACCAGCCGACTTCGAGACGGAAGAGCCGTATTTGGTAGTAAATCTGGACGAGGCCTGCCGAAAACAACAGCTGGGAGAGGGTTGGTTCCCGAATCTCGATTCAGTCCCACGCCAGGCAATCTCCATGAGCGTTCGCCAAATCCTCAAAAGCGAGTTAATCATCTGCTCTGTGCCGGACGAACGTAAGGCATGGGCGGTGGAAAGGGCACTGCAGGGAGAGATAACCCCTGAACTGCCTGCTTCAATATTGCAAACCCACGCGAATTGTAAGCTCTATCTCGATCACCAATCAGCGTCGCTTCTTCCAGGGAACGAGCAGGAGTGAAAATGAAAGTGGGAATTCCAGGCTTTATTGACCTTCAGGTTAACGGCTTTAAAGGAACGGACTTCTCGGACCCAGAGTTGACCGTCGAGGAATTCACAAAGGCGTGCAGAGCTCTCCTCGATCGAGGCACGGCTGCTTTTCTTCCCACTCTTATTACTTCCGCTAAAGAGGTCTATGAGCGTAACTTGCCTTTAATAGCTGAGGTCCTCGAAGAAGACGAGTTTAAGGGCAGGCTGTTGGGAATTCATCTGGAGGGACCCTTCATCTCCGATCAACCTGGCGCCGTCGGAGCGCACAATAAGGAGTGGGTAAATCAGCCCGATGTCGAAATGCTCAATGAGCTGGCGGCTTTGTGTCGAGGTCATTTGCGCCTTCTCACCCTCGCCTGTGAACTCGAGGGAGCGCTTGACCTTACAGAGAGCGCGATTGGCAGGGACATGACGGTTTCAAACGGCCACTCTATGGCGATTGAGGAGCACCTATCGGGTTTCTTTGACGCAGGAGGTAGTGCCCTGACTCATTTGGGAAACGGACTCCCCAATATTCTCCCCAGGCACGAGAATCCGATCTGGGCGGGATTGGCGAACGATCAATTAGCCGCTATGATCATTACCGACGGGCATCACCTTCCCTCTTCCGTGATAAAGACGTTTATCCGCTCGAAGGGTGTCGACAACATCATCGTCGTGAGTGACGCCTCTTCCATAGCGGGTCTCCCTCCGGGCCGCTATCAAGCCTTAGGAAACGAAGTGAATCTCGAGGAGTGCGGTCGAATTTATAATCCAGTAAAGCAGTGCCTCGTAGGCTCTTCCGCAACGGTGCTTGACTGCATGAATAACCTGGCGACAATGGACATTTTGACGCTGGAGGAGCTGCTTCGAACGGGTTTCTACAATCCCTTAGAACTCATTGGTGTCTCGGTCGACGAAATCCCCCGCAATGGATTTGAACTGGCATTTGATGAAAAAGAAAGCGTTTTCTCGATCTCCTCGGAAGGGAAAGAAATCGCCCAGGAATCTGTCGGACTCTCCTAGGGCAGCGTAGCCGCAATCCCGCTGAGCGGGAAGATGAGTCAGCAACGAATGAATGAAGGGCAACGAATGGGGGGCTGTGAGATCTTTTGCGTTGAAAGTATAATCTTTTGAATATCAGCTACTTCTATTGAAAAATTCGCTTAAGAAACAAGGAATCTAACGACAGTACTGTCCGGTTATAAGTCAAACAACTCCAACTGTTTAGGAATGCGGTGTTCATTGAAAGTGTAATCGGTTTCTGTAAGTAGTTCAGTCATAGGAGTTTTCTCAAATAGGGTGAAGCTGAGAATCTGTAGGATTTTGTGCAAACTGATCTCCAGGCGAAGGCGTTTGCGGATGATGGCGATGAGCACATAGACGCTGACGGCAATCCAGATTTGAGTCTTCACAGCATTCTCGGAGGTGCCGAAAAAGCTCTTGATGCGCAAGTGCTGTTTGATCCATTTGAAGAACAATTCGATCTGCCAGCGTAAACGGTAAATCTGGGTGATGATTATGGCTGGGAGGGCAAACTGGTTGGTGAGAAACACGAAGCGCTCGGAACTGTCGGGGTCGAGGTAAGTGATACGCCGGAGTCTTTCGGGGTAGGCCTTGGCAGGATAGAAGCTGACCAGGGCAACGGTCTGGTCCGAACGCAGACCGGTTGATTTGTCGACCTTTTGAGAGTAGAGGCGGCGAAACTGAAAGCCGCGGCGGGCGCGTGTGACGAAGAAAGAACCGCATTGTGCGATCCGATAGAGGCGCTCGTAATGCAGATAGGCTCGGTCCATTACATAGTAAGCACCGGCCTCGGGGATGATGAGATCCAGAATGTTTACGTCGTGAACTTTTCCATCGGTAATCTCGATAAAATAAGGGATAGAGCCTCTGAGATCGAGAAGCGTATGGACCTTCACCGCCCCCTTGTGCTTGCGGAAACGTGCCCACGGGAAGAGTGATAGACATAGATCGATCGTGGTGGAGTCCAGAGCGTAGAGCGTATTGTCCAGGTCGATGCCCAGATCCTCGTTTGAATACAAAGGACGAGCCATTGCGATGAGGACCTGTGCAAAGTCGGCGTAGCTGCGCCAGTCTCGTTTCTCGTTGGCATCGGCGAGCGTGCTTTTGGATACTCCGCTTCGAATCCCTGCGTGGTATAGTTTTGGTTGTACTGCCCGCAGGCAGGTTTCGATGTCGCGCAGACTCTCCCGGTAGGTCAACTCGGCAAAACCCATGCAGAGAAATTGTTCGAAGCAACTGAACTTTTGAACTTTGTAGTCGCCTCCGTAGCGTTGGACGCAACGATGGAACTGATGGCGCGGAAGATAATCTATGATTTGAGAAAAAACGAATCGACCTGTATACATGATTTGGACCCTCGAAATTTTTGAGAGTCCACAAGGCTTTTTGCAATTTCAAGTCGAAAACAGCAGAAATCATATGTAAAATGTTGGTTATCAATCGATTAACCTGCGTTCCTAGAAAAACAACCGGACAGTAGTGATCTAACGATTGTAGTAAGGAGCACAACAGTATGCATAATCCAATTAAAGAGATATTAGCCGCCGGCAAGCCCTCCATCGGCTCCTGGCTCAATCTAGCTTCGCCGCTGTCCGCCGAGGTTATGGCCGCAGCCGGATTCCCCTGGCTGGTCGTCGACGCCGAGCACACCGGATTTGACCTGGAACTCGTCATTCACACCTTTCGAGCCATTGAGGCCCGCGGCGCCATCCCCCTGGCACGGGCCTGGGACCACGATCCTGTTACGGCGGCACGACTCCTCGATGCGGGAGCGTGGGGCCTGGTCTTTCCGCACGTGAGCAACCCCAGGCAGGCTGAAAAATTGGCACGGGCAGTGCGATACCCGCCGGTGGGAATTCGTTCGGCCGGCACGGGCCGCTGCGTCACAATATCGTCGGATTATTACAATGTGGCGAACGACCAGATTCTTTGCATTCCGCAAATTGAGGATATGGAAGGAATTGAAAATGCGGAGGCCATCGCCCGGGTGGAAGGCATCGATATTGGCTTCTTAGGCCCGAACGATTTAGCCCTGTCGATGGGAGTCGAATCCGGCCATCCGGACCATGAAGCGGCGCTTCAGCAATTCCGTGAAGGCTGTGTTCGTGGCGGCAAACCCTGCGGCATACCGGCAAAGGATGCAGCGGCTGTTCGACGTCGCATCGAAGAGGGTTTCCTGTTTATCGATTTCAATAACGATCTGCGATTTCTCGAGTCTACAGTCAAACAGGCCCTGAGCGAATTAGTTGAGTAAAGAGGCTGAAGGGTGTCTTTTTGGTGCGCATAGCCTACCCCGGAAATCTCACAAGATTTCCGGGTCGCCCGATTTTCCTCGTTGGGCAAGTGTGAGGGTCTGACGGGAATGGTGCTGACTTATGGCAAGAATCGCTCGCAAGCGAGCTTCCTACGAGGGACATAAGTCTTTGTAGGAAGGCCGCTTGCGGCCGAATCGGGAACATCAGTGATCACCGGAACGATTCCTTAAGTTGGTGCCATTCGGGCTGACGGGAGTCGCGATGGAGCCGAAACACTTCAAAGGAATTCGTGAGAAAAGCTGGCTCACCGAGGTGCTCGATTATTCCACTCTCAATTTCAGTCCCTGAAAATCTCGGCTACTTCGATCTCGAGTCCCGGAAACAAGGGCGAAGAAAACTGCTCTCCTTCTCCGTATGCAGCCTTTGGATTCTCGGGATCATTCTGGAGTTCATATATCTGCACCTGTTTTGATTCGGGATCGACTATCCAAAGAAACGCGGCTCCGCTCTGGGCATACATCTTCTTCTTTGCGCCGGTATCGATTCCGGCTGTTTTGGGAGAGAGAATTTCAACGACTAGATCCGGAGCATCCTCGGCGCCTCGCTTGGAAAGAATCGCCGAACGTTTATTCGAAACGAAGAGAATATCAGGCTGAAAAACGTTGGTCTCGGTCAAATATACATCGAACGGCGCATCATAGAGTTTACCAATCGGATGATCCTCCAAATACTTCCGTAAGAGAAACTCGATGTTTCCAGATATCTCTTGATGGTAGCGATCGGGCGCCGGTGTCATGATCAATTCTCCCTCCACGAGTTGGTAGCGAGGCCCCGTTTCGGGAAGGGCTTCGTAATCAGAGACGGTAATAGCCGGGAATTTTACCTCAGGCATATCTAGGTGAATAGGGAACCAGTATCTCTCTGTCAATCTCGTCGCCATCGACTCGTTTAGGGAGCTTTACCGGTCGGTCGGAATTGCACCTTTTACCTATTTGTGGCGCCCCCGGCGCGAGGCCGGAGGGAGCCGGCAACCTAAAGGACGCCAAACCCATACTCAGACGTTGTCCGACCTGCAATAAGTACCATTCGAGGCAGAAATTATTCACTCGTCCACTTACCGGGATCGATTCCGACGTGGCGTGCTTCCTCGCAGATCAGCTCCCACGTCTTCTCATCCACCTCGATTCCCGCCTTCTCGACCCGCTCGGCGCTGCGATACTCAGGTTCGCCCGGCAGGAGGATCTCGTCAAATCCGGGAGCGAGCGCACTCGACTTGATATGGCGAATGAGGCTCTCAATCTCGTCATAGAAATCGTCGGTATCGACGAAATGCTCAATGTTGTAGACGTTGAGGAGAACTCCATTGCTGATCATCGTGCGAGAACCATTGGCGCAGCCGAGACCGCTCAATGCGCCACCAAGGACTTCTACCATAATGGCTAATCCGGTTCCTTTGTGAGCGACTACTCCACCGAGGGGAAGGATTGCTCCGGGCGGCTCAGCTTTCATGTCATTAGGATTGGTGGTGGGATTGCCTTTGGAGTCGATAATCCAACCCGGTGGAACGCTATCGCCTCGATTTCGCGCTACTCGAATCTTCCCTTCCGCTACTACCGAAGTGGTCATGTCCACCAGGATCGGGTCGGCCTGACGCCGCGGCGCCGCGAACGCTAATGGGTCGGTGCTCAGTTTACCCTCAATGCCGCCAAAAGGGGCGATCTGATACCCCAGGTGGCCCGCGTTGACAAAGATCTGCGATACAAATCCCTGGCGCGCCGCCATCAACGGGTAGGCGCCGACACGCCCGATGTGGCTGGTATTGCGAAGGGCGACGGTGCCGACTCCGTACTCGCGCGCTTTCACAATCGCCAATTCAGTCGCGAAGGTGGCTCCGACCTGGCCCATCGCTCCACCGGCATCGACGACGGCCACGGTCGGGTGGTCCCGTACGATTTCGGGTCGAGCTTTCGGATTGAACCGTCCTTCCCGCACTGCGCCGGCATACTCGTAAAACCGGATGGCGCCGTGAGAATCGTGACCGAAGAGGTTAGATTCGACGAGGTGATCGACGACGGCTCGGGTATCCTCTTCGGAGCACCCCGTGGCGCGGAACAGCTCATAACCGATGTTCCTCAGTGTCTCTGGCTTAAAATTTGGCATTTTCAGAAAAGGAGAAGAAATTCCAGGGATTTAGACTTGGTCGCGTTGATTGATCAAGGTCAATTGAACGACAGCTTTATAAAGCCTCCCTGTCCCGTCAAATGGGAAAACGGATTATCAGTCAGTAGAGAAGAATTCCCTTGCTGACCGATTACCGAGAGGTATCAATCGACGCACATGTCGTATGTTACGCACCTGGAATGCGCCAACTGTGGTAAGAAATACCGAGCGGGCAAAGTACACAACCTGTGCACGGCCTGCCAGCGGCCGCTTTGGGTGCGGTATGACCTTGAGGGGGTAAAGGAGAATTTCAGGAAGAGTGATCTCATCGATCGACCACGCACACTCTGGCGTTATCTCGAGCTTCTGCCGGTAGCCGACCCGGCCAACATCATTTCTCTTGGCGAAACCAATACTCCTCTTCTGGCTGCACCACGGCTTGGGGAGCACTTCGGTCTCAGGAATCTGCTAATAAAAGATGAGAGCCGGCTACCGACGGGAAGTTTCAAGGCTCGGGGGATGGCCATGGCCATCACCATGGCCAGGGAATTCGGCCTCGAGAAGCTGGCTGCACCGACGGCGGGAAATGCCGGTGGCGCGATGGCTTCCTACGCCGCCCGTGCCGGAATGAAATCATGGGTATTCATGCCCGAGGACACGCCGGCCATTAACAAAAAGGAATGCTTTCTAGCCGGTGCGAAGACCTTCGTTGTAAATGGCCTGATCGACGAGTGCGGTAAGATCGTGGGTCAAGGAGAGAGGGAAAAGGGTTGGTTCAACCTATCAACGCTCAAGGAACCTTACCGCATCGAGGGAAAAAAGACGATGGGGCTCGAACTGGCCGAACAATTGGAGTGGATACTCCCTGACGTTATTCTGTATCCCACCGGCGGCGGCACGGGATTGATAGGCATGTGGAAGGCCTTTGGAGAACTGAAAGCGATCGGTTGGCTGAAGTCGCCGAAAATGCCGCGCATGATCGCCTGCCAGAGCACTGGCTGCGCCCCCATCGTCACCGCCTTTGAGCAGGGCAAACGATTCGCTGAGCGTTTCGAAAACGCCGAGACGATTGCGAGCGGGTTACGGGTACCTTCCGCGGTCGGTGATTTCATGATCATCGATGCGGTCAGAAAAAGCCGAGGCACCGCTATGGCCGCGCCCGAAGAGGAGATCGGGAGATGGATGCAACTTGCAGTATCCCTGGAAGGGATTCCGATCTGCCCGGAGACGGCGGTCTGTCTGGGTGTGCTCGACCGGCTGATCGCAAAGGGCGACATCCTACTGAACGAACGAGTCGTCGTATTCAATACCGGCGCCGCCCAGAAATATCCCGAAGCGATTGAGGAAGAATTGCCGAAGATCGACTTGAACCAGCCGATTCCGTGGGACGAGATTTAGGAATCTGTCGGACTTAGCGTTCGAAATTCGCGGAGATAATCCACTATCTGGATGTGATTTCAGGGGGTTTGTGAGATCCTCCATCGTGATCACAATCGTGATCTAAATCGTGATCTAAATTCGATCGACGAAAGATTGATGGGAGATAACGATTGAGAGCCACAATGGGAGAGGGGAAACCCATTCAATGTTCCCATCGTGATCATAGTCGTGATCTAAAATCGAACGAGGAGAAGATCGACAGGAGATCACGATTAAGAGACACGATGGGAGAGGGAGAGCGGATTGATTATCCTGTCGGAATCCTTTAATCGTAATCTAAATTCGAAAATAGGGAAGATCGACTGGAGATCACGATTGCGAGTTTCGATGGGAGGGGGGATCGGAGAGAGACGGAGACACGGGGAAACGGAGAAGGGGAGAGGAGAAGTCTGGTCGACCTTGGGTCGTGATCTACAAAGATAATGATTGGACAATTGAAGAACCGCTTGACGCGGTACGAGCAAAGGCAATCTTTACGGGATGCAGGATGTAGGCGAACACTCGATGAAGACCAGCTCCGGCGGGAGAGAATACAACCAGCTTCTCGAGCAGGGCTTTTGCGTATTGAAGAATATCCTGAATGCGGAGATGCTGCAGCGGGTCGATGATGCCGCCCTCCGAGTTCTCGGCAGCGAGGACGCCGAGCATTTCGAGACTCAAAAGTCCACCGGAAGTCTGATAAATGTTCATCGGGATCCCTTTTTCGCGGAACTGGTTACTTGGCCAAAAGCGCTTGGCACTCTCCGTTTATTGGGTTTCGACAGGCCCGTATTCTCTTCGGGCTATGTGATCAGCAAACCACCCCATAGCCCACCCCTTTTCTGGCATCAGGATTGGTGGGGTTGGAACGATCCGGTCAGTTACCAACCAGTCCCGCAGCAGCTGTTCTTTATGTACTATCTTGTCGATACCACACCCCAGAATGGATGCCTGCGTCTGATACCCGGAAGCCACCTGAAACGCCACTACCTCCACGATGCTTCACCGGAAGCCCATACGAAGGATCTCGCCGGTTTGACCGATCCGGAGCATCCCGCCTTTCAGTTGGCTGATGGTGAGATCGATGTCTGCGTCAAGGCGGGTGATCTGGTTGTCGGCGATTCCCGTATTCTCCACAGCGCCCACGCGAACAGGAGCGATCAACGCAGGACCGTTATTACTCTCTGGTATCTTCCTGCGTTTTACGGTTTACCGGAATGCATGCAGGCTTACCTGGTCCGCCCGGATCTTACGGAAGGCTGGTCTGAATCCGCCCTCAAACGCCTCCAGCCGGTAGTTCCAGTCTACAGCGGTGATGCCCCAAGCATCGAATGGAATCGTAACCCCGGTCCGGCTCTGAAGTAGATGTTGACCGAGTTTACGAACGCGTTATGGTGGAAATATGCCGGCAACACTTCGCACCTTAGCTCTTGCAGTGGGTTTGATTTCCTTCGTATTGGCGGTTTGGCACTTGGGCGATAATCGGCGACTCAGGATCGATGATTCCGGCACCGTAATCAAAGAGGAGATCGAGATTCATTCGCCGACTGCAGGAGGAACCTGACCGAGAATTATGAACCGATGCTGGTGATCGATTCCCACTGTCACGCGGGAAGAAACTGGTTCGAACCGATCGAGACGCTTGAGTTTCAGATGGACCGATGCGGGGTTAAGGCAGCGGTACTGATACAGCACGGCGGCACTTACGACAACGACTATCTGTTCTCCGAGTCGACGAAACGGCCGGGCCGTTTTCGAATAGTCGTGCTGGTGGATCCGCACAGTTCCGACCCGTTAGGGGACCTGACCAGGCTGGCGGAGCAGGGCGCGGCCGGTGTAAGGATTAAACCCGGGCAGATGTTCAACACCCAACATCCGCATGACCTCTGGGCGAAAGCGGGCGAGCTGGGTCTCGTAGTCAGCTCTCTCGGCGATTCGGCGGATTTCGCGTCTGACGGTTTCAAGCAGATTGTCAAATCATGTGCAGATACCAAGATCGTAATCGAGCACCTGGCCGGCGTGGGGATCACTGAACCGCCTTATAAGGACTATGAATCCGCCCTCGATAGTGCGCGGTATCCAAACACTTTTCTCAAGGTGCCCGGGTTGGGTGAAATCTGCCGTCGTCCATCGGTGTTGGCGCCGGAATTCAGATTTGAGAACCTGCCACCCCTTTTCGAAATGGCCAAGGAGGCGTTCGGGGCGCGGCGAATGATGTGGGGATCTGATTTTCCACCCAGCGCCGGACGCGAGGGCTATGAAAATACACTGGATGGAGTTCGCCGTCATCCCGCATTCAGGGAAGGCGATGATGTTGAGTGGGTAATGGGAAGGACAGCGGCAGAAGTGTGGGGGTTTTGGGAGTTAGAACCCGGACTGAACATCGAACGCCGAAATTCTTTACTTCGATGTTGGGCGTTGGACGTTGGATGTTGGGCGTTCGACACTAGGCTTCGTCATAAGCTTCCTCGGAAGAGCGACCGATAACATCGACAAAGCTCGCGACCAAGCTGACGACAAAGGTTCCCTTACGGGGTAGAAAGCTCCTCCAAACTTCGTCGTGAACCTCATCGAGCAATCTACCGAAAACGGCGACAAAGTTGACGACAAAGCTCGCGACAAAGAATCACCCTAAGTTTCTCCCCCCCTTTCCCTGTCTCCGTTTCTTCGGCTCTCTCCGATTTCATTCGGGCGGGACGGGGGTGATTTCGTCACGGCGGGACGGTTTTATGGCGGCGATCATCGTGCCCGCGACGACAAGGACGGCCCCAAAGACGGCCAGCGCGTTCAGGTTTTCGGGTTCCAGGCGGGCAACCCGTTCACCCAGGATGAGCATCGCGAGGAGCGTGACGAGGGGAACATTGGCGATGAACAGACCGGCGCGCGTGGCTTCGATATGCCGCAAAGCAGTCGTGAATGCCAGATAGGAGGAAACCGTGATGAGGATGGCGACGACGAGGAGGAGCATCATCTCGGCCGAGAGCGCACCGACGGATTGATGGGAAACACGCGGCAGCAGAACGAGAGTGCCCACAAGATAACAGGCGAACATAATGATCCGCGATCCAAAGGACTGTACGAGCTTTTTCTGCAAAAGGATGAACGCGGCCCACATCACAGCACAACTTACCAGAAGCAAAACACCGCGCGTGTAGGTGGAAGGAATCGCATGAAACTCGGAATATCGCTGGTTGAAGAAACACGCGGAGCCGGCTGCCAGGGCTAGAAGGCCGAGCCACTGCCGACGGGAGAACCGTTCCCCAAAGATGAAAACGCCGCCCAGAAGCACGAAGAAGGGCGCGATCTGCATGATGATTTGCGCCACGCTGGGCGTCAGATGTTCGAGACCCTTCAGGTATAGAAAATAGTTTGCCGTGAGCCCTGCGCCGGCGAGGAACAGCAGACACCCCGTAAGGAGGTTAATCCCATTGGCGAATCTTTGGAGCTCTCTGCGTCCACTGACCGCGGCGATGATCGTAGCGGATCCCGCAAAGCGATACCAGGTCAGCGTGATCGGGTCGACTTCCGAGATGAGAACCTTGAGGATCGGAGGAAGTAGGCCCCAGGCGAGAGTCGTAAAGAGGGCGAGACCGATCCCGAAGTAGGGTCGATGTGAATCGGTTGACTCTGGATCGTTCAAGATTGAGCTAGCCCGCATATTTCACACACTTCGAAGCGAGACTGCGGAGGTTGCCGCGGATCAGGGGCTTACCAAAGTCCGGCGGGTGACGGCGTGTTGGAACACGTGGAAGTCGGCGGACGAGGGAAGTCCTTGAGGCGCTGTGACATCCGCAGTTGGAGCAGATGGCTTGTGAAATTTTCGGGCTAGGAATCTGTCGGTCATAGATTTTCAAACATCCTTGAAGTACGAAATTCTTGGGTGAGAAATGTAGATCACGACGAAGATGAGACCGACAGATTCCTTAGTCCCGGCAAGCCGGGACCGGAATGAAACTGAGTAACTCTTCCGATAGAATTATAAAGTTCGGCAGGCAGGTAGGGTTATTTGCGGGATTGGGCCTGTAGCCGCTGGGCGGCCGAAGCGGTTCCAATATGCAAAGTATCATAGGCCTGCCGGCTCGTTTTGAATGCCCCCACTCCACTCTCCCCGTGCCAATCACCCTGCGTAAGCATAGGATTCGTTATGCCCAGCGCCTTCTCTCTTCGAGCAATGTGGGCATCCATCCGCTGCTTCAAATGCGCCACGATGTCCGGATGTTGCTTGGCCACGTTCTTCAGCTCGAGCGGATCTTCCACCAGGTTATAGAGTTCGACCTCGGGCTTGAAGTGAAAGTCCGGCTCGAGCGCGACTATCAATTTCCATTCCGGTGTGCGCCAGCCGTGCTTCCGCATCCAGGTGCACTCGGTGATGTAGAAATCCGACTCGAAACTCGCCGCTTGTCCCTTGACCAGGCGCGTCAATGGCCGGCCGTCGAATTTCAGACCGGTTTTGACGCCGGCCAACTCGAGCAGGGTAGGCACCAGGTCCCTGTGCTGATTGTTTCCGGAGACGCGCCGGCCCGCGGGCAATTTCTTCGGATAGCGTATGATTAAGGGCACGACCAGGGTGGGCTCGTAAAGACCGTGGTGGTCGTAAAAGCAATCGTGCTCGTAGAGGGTTTCGCCATGGTCGCCGTTTAGCGCCACGATAGTATCATCGAGGATACCTAGCGCCTCCAGTTTCCTGAATATCACAGCGATGCATGCGTCCATGTAGGCCACGGCGCCATCGTATTGCGCGTCGACGAAGTGCCGGTCCGTGATTCCGGGAGGCATCCATGAAAGGTGAAAATCCCCGAAAGGTTTGAATTTCCTGACAGGCTCCATGCTCTTGTTTATTTGGTCGCAAGGATTGCCTCCGTAAAACATCCAATCATAGGGCGCAGGCGGTAGATAAGGCGCATGGGGATCCATGTGCCGGAGCATCATGAACCACGGTTTCTTTGATCGGTTCAGCCGATCCATCTCGGGGAGCGCCATATCGTTCAACAGTTCCGCTTTCCTCAGGGGTCGTTCGCTCCAGTCGCCCCAGGCGGTATAGTCCAGGTACTTCGAGAATCCGCGGGAAGATGGATTTCCGGTAAAGCCGACGCAGGTGGTATTAAATCCCTCCTTTCTCAGGATTTCAGGGAGCGTCGTTACCTTCTTCGTGAGACCTCCCTTGTGCCGTAGGGCTACCACTTCCGTGCCGAAGCAGTCGCGTCCCGTGAGCATGGAGGCATAGGCCGAAGTCGTCGGAATATGTGCTGAAAAGGTGTCCTCAAAGAGCGTGCCGTCCTCCGCGAAGCGGTCGATGTGTGGAGTCGTCAGCCGCTCATAGCCGTAGCAGCTCATATGATCCCGTCGCAACGAGTCGATAGCGATTAGCAGGATGTTGGGGAATCGAGTCTTCTTTTTCTGTGCCATGTGTAATACCGCTTTGATTTCGAGTTATCCGATATCGGAAATTCTGATCCGTCGCCCTTCCTCGGCGGTCGCGAGGGGCGGTCTCTTGCCGTTGATAAATTCGGCAAGCGGTTCGGCCAGGCCTGCGATTCGGTCGGTCTGTCGGCTGCAGGGTTCGAATTCGCCGTAGTGCCAGGTGTCGTCTTCATCGAGAAACCACTTAAGAGCGATGGCCCCGTTCGGTTTTGGCGCCGCGGCGCTCGGCTGGTCTCCGAAATTTTGAATAATGATTCCTTTCTCACCCAGAATCTCAGTCGTGTTCTCGCCGGCGGTGGCGGTAAAAGAGCTGACGACTTCAGCGAACAACCCATCGGCGTAGCGGTAAACAGCGATGCCGGAATCGTCAGGAACCTTGGGGTTGACCAGCGTATCAATTTCCGCGACCACGGTCTTCGGTGCTCCGAACATCCATAAAAGGAAGTCGATCGCATGAGCGGCGTCATCCGCCCACATTCCGCGATTGAGTTCCGGTTTGACGTGCCAGCTGTCTTCAAACCCGGCCATTTGATGGGTTTTCAGGCAGTGGCGACGCCGCGCCATGAGGACGCGACCAATCACGCCTAAATCGACGAGTTCCTTCATCTTGAGATTTTCAGGATCGACCCGCATCTGCCATGCCATGGTAAAAGGGATCCTGTTCGTATTAACAGCTGTAACGATCCGGGTGGCTTCTTCCAGGGTGAGAGCGATCGGCTTTTGCAAAATAATCGTTCTTTTGGCGGCGGCGGCGGCTTCGACATGCTCGGCATGAAATGCGGTTTCCGAACCGATTACGATCGCGTCAATATCCTCTCGAGAGAGCAATTGCTCGACTGACTCGCTTGCCGCGAACCCGTGTGTGACGGCCGCATTTCTCAAACGTTCGGCATCGTGGTCCCACCCGGCGACGAGCTCAACCTGGTCTGAGAGTTCATTCCGCCAGCGGTTGCAGTAGGAATTAATATGACCATGGGCGCAACCGAGGATGCCGATGCCTTTTCTCATTGGGTGACGGAGACTCCTAGCGCGCGCCACAAGCCTGCAGGCAGGCTTGCAGGTGACCTTTCGTCTCCGCCGCAATGGCGACGCATGCCGGCAGATCGTATTCCTTCGCGCCGATCACTTCGAGATTTACCGGTCCTGTATAACCGTTTTCATGCAAGACACGGATATAGCCGACAAGGTCGATGTCTCCCCGTCCGTTCGCCTGCAGCTCAGGTTTACCCGGGCCAGACTCGCGGCCTTTGCAGTCGCGGATGTGTATGTGCTTTATTCGATGGACGACCGCCGCTATCGCTTCGACGGGATTTTCGTTTGCCCGGTGGATATGGCTCGGGTCCATATCCAGTCCAAAGGCGGGCGAATCTATTGCTTCGAGAACTTGCAGCGAGGTCGGAGTGTTGTAAACCGCTCTTCCAACATGTGCCTTTACGCAAAGGGTTACACCGTAATGCTCCGCTCGCTCCGAGAGTTTACCCAAAGTATCGATGGTCCCCTGAATGGAAAAGGGGTCATCGGTTGAACCGCCCGGGCCGCAATTGATAATCGGAATTCCGGTCTCCACGGCGGCCTGCATGGCGGACTCCATAGTATCAGGATCGGTGGAGGGTTGTTCCATCGCGAGGAGTTCGAGGCCATATTCACCGGCGAGCCGTTTGACCTCGGGAGCGCATTCTCGCCACTGATTGATGACGAG
The DNA here is from genome assembly GCA_965215885.1 of Candidatus Moanibacter sp. GTDB lineage: Bacteria > Verrucomicrobiota > Verrucomicrobiia > Opitutales > UBA2987 > CBDCEW01. Next base: position 92,120 of record CBDCEW010000095.1, on the reverse strand, counting down.
GTGTTCGCTCATGCTTTTTATGGCGGAGACTTCGATCCCGTCGTAGCCGCAGAGCGCGGTATATTTGAAGGCGGTCTCCATGTCGTAACCGCCGAAGAGGACTGAGTTGATGCCGATTCTCATTTTGAGTTATGTCGATATACTGAAGAAAGAAAGAGGGGTCATCCCTCCTTCGCTAAAGCAACGGAGGATGTACAGAGGACGACGGAGCCGTCTCCGCTCCGCTGCGCCGTGCCGTGGGAAGCACAGAAAACCACGGAGAGTTTAACAGAAGGAAACGAAGAGTAATAAGAGAGGAGGAGGATGCCCACGGATGGCTCCGCAGTACCACGGGTGGAAAGAGTGAAAGTGGAGAATTAGAGGGAGCAGCGAATGAATGAAGGGCAACGAAGAGCATTTCCAAGAGCGCTGTTGGTTGGCTAATGGTGCGTAAGCGCTCTTGGGAATGCTCTTTTTCGCGCTTCAGGCTCTGCCATACAGCAGAGAGGCGAAGTAGACTCCTGCATCGGTCTCTAAGTATAGTCAATTCCCTGTTTTCCATTTCCGAATGCCAATCTAGCAGAGTCTGATGAATAGTGCCGCTCAGCGGGATGTGCCATCCGTGCAATCAGTGTAATCCGTGGTTTCTTTTCTATTCCAGCGTTCGCTTTCTAGCCCGCCTATTTTGCGAAATAAGCGGACTAGACTTCCACGACCGTTCCATCGGACCAGCTTCGAATAGCGGCCTCGATGATCAGCTGGACCTTGAGGGCGTCCTCCGCCCTGGCGTTTACCTGGTCGGGAGCGGTTTCGTTACGAAGATCATCGACCCAGGCGTCGATACGGGATTGAAAGGTCTCTCCGAAATTCTTCATGCCGCTCAGATGTTCATAAGACTCCTTCTCGAGCGAAAATCGGGGACTGAAGATCAGATTTTCACAGGCTTCTTCAATGATTATGCGTGCCTGCGAACCGACAATCTCGCATGTTTCGAGACCCCATGGTGTCCCGGGTCCGCCACCGTCGTAACTACCCAGGAGGTGGCCGATGACGCCGTTTTCGAATTGAAGGTTTACCTGGACGTTGGACCAGATTTTCCTTCCTTCTCCCTTTTTGAAGAACGCGTGCACTCTTTTTACATCGCCGGCGAAATAGCGCATTACATCCAGAGAGTGGGGATGAAGCGCGCGCATGTGGAAATGTTCGCTGGATTCCTTTTTATTGTTAATCCACATCCGCATGTTGATAAAATTCATCTCCCCGATTCGCCCTTCATCGAGCCATTGGCGCGCCCGTAGCGCCGCCGGAGTGAATCGATGATTGAGATTGATGGCGTAGCGAAGCCCTTTTTGCCTGGCCAGCGCAACCATCTCCTTCGCCTCGTCGACATTGTTCGAGATCGGCTTTTCGCCCAGTACCGGAATACCCGCATTGAGCAGTTCCATGGTCGGCGCGTAATGATGGCTGCCGTTCTCTTCCCCGGCCGTGCAAACACCGGCGGCGTCTATTTCCACATTCGAGTCGAGCAGTTCGGCCACCGATGTGAAGGTGGGACAACCGTAGGGTTCCGCCGCCTTGTCCGCGAGTTCCTTGACGAGGTCACAAAATGCCACCACTTCGGTATGGGGATTTTCTTCATAACAGGCCGCGTGCTTTTTACCGATGCCGCCGGCTCCGACTATTGCCACTCGAATCATCTTGGTTTCCATTGAAATTGGATCTTCTCGCTAATCAGGAATAGACTGTCAACAGAAGCTTCAAAAAAGAGGAAGAGTATTCCCACGGTGGGCTTCGCCCCATACCACTGCGCCTGTCAGTGACTCAATCTGCCGTGATCGATTAGAGACTGTGTTGAGTTTTCGTCCTTCATCTGTCGATTAACGCAAGTAACAGTGGGATGGCTACTGCATCAGCGGGCCAAATCTTCGCCAATCCGTTTCCCGCCGGCGGCCGAAGTCGACTCCTATTCCGTTCTATCGGTAACCGCGCTTGAGTAGAAAGGTGGCGGCGCGGGAAAATTCCTTCGGTTCCGGAACCTGAAAGTCGAGGGAATCGGCGATTCGGTCAATGATGTTGAACAATATGCAGACGTAGATGGCGTCCGCAATGGCCCGATCGCTGACTCCGGCTTCCTTCATCGGTCTGATGTCTTCCGGTCCGACCTTCTCCGGCGTCAAGGTCAATTTTTCAAGGAACTGCAGAGTGCTTCGCAGCTTATCATCGATGGGCGCGGTGGATGCGTCTTCCAGGACCGCGTTTACGATGGAGTCTCCCATGACCTTCGACGCAACTGCGCCGTGTGCTCCCGTTCAGAAGAGGCATTGATTCTTTTTCGACACGTAGGCTGCGAATAGTTCCCGCTCCCCCACCGTCCAGTCTGAATCCCCCCGCATCACGTCCTGTAGAATCTCACTATAATGCTCTCCGAAAAACTCGGGCCTGTAAAACAGGGTCCTCACGACATCGGGCGCTCTCCTGCGCGCGACGACTCCAAACAGCCCCAACTTTAGTTTCGTGAGAAAACCGTGTCCCTCTTCAACTTTCTTAAGTCGCATTTTGGGTGCCTTTCAAGGCAGTTAGTCCGCGTTCCAAACGTCCCATAGCGTTCCCGTCCAAACGTCTCACCATGGACCGGCGCCCAGGGCAGCGCTCAAGGTGATTTCGAAAATCGCGTCTTCTGAATAACCTGCGCTCTTTAGTTTCTCTATGTCGTCATCAGTCACTTTATAAGCGTGCCTCCCGACCTTATCCACGTAGCTCTCAAGTTCTGGAGGCACGTCCGAGTCAGATTTCGGTCGCCTACTCCCTCCCAGCTCGGCCACTCTCGCTTCGATGGCCTTTCTCAATTCGAGTTCCGTTTCCCCGGGACCGGTGAGTACAGCGCCTGTCAGGAGCTTTATCTCGGCTTCAGATCGATGTTTTTCCTTTTCTGTCACGTCCGGAAGATTCACAGTGTTCTCGTCTTTATCATTGGCGAATAGGTCGATCGGTTTCGAGCCAATAATTGAGGGGTCGATCGCCTGAATTGGTTGCAAGGGAAAATCCCCAAGCTATTTTGTCGCTGAGCGGACCGGCTACATACGATGGGTAGGAAGCGCGCTTGCGCGCAAGAGGAAATCGAAGGACGTGTGTGTCGCTCGCGAGCGAGCTTCCTACCCTTACGGTAAATCGGGGCAGATTGGCTGTGCCGACCAGTGAGACTGTGGGTGGGAAACTCGCTTGCGTGCGAGCATTGCCATGCAACCTGTATATGTGAAGTTCGCGGGGACCTGGAAAGGAGCTGGAACCAGCAACAATGACCATTGATGTCTCGAATATTGTGTTTCGCGGCAAAGTGTTACACCGTCTTTGTGATAAAGGAGTTTTCTATTTGAATAAAGCCATGCGTCTGCACTCGACATTGCAAGAAGTAAAGGTTCTGAAGCCGGATGAAGTGGAGCAGATCGTTGCCGCCCTGGCAAGGGCATGCGCGGATTTGCCGGTTATCCTTCTTTATCTGCACGGTGCCCATGCTCGAGGAACCCAAAGCGCCTTGAGCGATTTTGATATTGCGGTACTTATTGAACATGGCGCAGCCCGGGATAGGCGAAAACGGGTCGAGCTGCATACGTCCCTTGAGGAGGTCTGCGGGCGGGAGGATATGGATTTGGTCGTTCTCAACACGGCGGGTTCGATCATCAAGGACCGTGTTGTGCGCAACGGGAAGCTGGTTTACGCGCGAAGCGAGCGCGACCGCATTATCTTCGAAGCGGCCGCAATTAAAGAAGCCCTCGATTTCCAGCACTATTCCAGCATTTATGACGAGGCCTTGTTCAAACAGTTGAGGGAGGGCCGGTTCCTTGGTTGATCGTGAAATTCTAGCAACCCGTTTGAGTTACGCAGACATTGACCACGAGATCATATACAAAGTGCTTCAAAGTGATCTCAGAGATCTTGAAGCCTTTGCAGTGGCAATAGCCAAGCTTAGCGAGGAAGATGCTTGACGAGTATTGTTTATCTCAGCAGGAGCGGTCTTAGGGCATGCATGTAGAAGCCATAGGATACGATCCCAGTTGCGATGTCATTCGCTGAAGAAGATTACTTCGAGCTACGCTTGTTTCTTGAGGAGCTTGTCTGCGACCTCTGCCGATTTACTCATGTTGCTGAGCTCGGGATCAAACCGCAGGAAGTGCGCGTACGTAAGGATTCAGGAGAATGGCCGTCAACCGTTTTTCGAATTCGACACCTGCCGCAGTGACGTCGTGCAAGAGATCGCCGTAAGCAATATCATTTCACCGTCCCTTCCCACCGGGAGGAGTCAGGGGATAATCTTGGCGTAGAGGAATCCGGCAGGATTTCTTGCTGGTCTACCGGCTAATCGACAAGCATTTTGCAAAAAGAGTGTACACTAGGGACAGGTGATATATCCGCCGCAAAGGAAGGAAATTGCCCGCTAACAACACGAAATAGCGCGAAAGGCTCTCCCAAATGAGCGAGAGGGAACATTGGATTTTGAGAGTGAGTCCCGGCAGGCCGGGAAATGAAGGGCCCTCCTACGCTAAAGCTATGGAGGATGTACAACGAATGGGGATTGGGAAGCCGACTGTGGGAGAAATTCGAAGAGAATGCCCACGGGTGCAGTAGCCGTCCCACTGTTCCTTGCGGTGGTCGATGGATGAAGGAGGAAATCATTATTGGGACCCTATTCGGTCCGAGGACTAGTCCTCGAACAAGTGTGATTGGAATATACCTAACGCAATAAAAAGCTCGAAACGCGCTTAGATACTGGGAAAACTGTTAATCGACCAAAAAAACCACCCAGAAAAAAAGGACGTTTCGAGTGAAAAGAAGATACCGCAAGAACCTCCACAATAGCAAGAGAAGAATAAAGCATCGGCTTAGAAATCGGGGCTGGCCTGAACAGGCCAAACCGATGTTCAAAGCGAGCAACATCCACTACGAGACGGCCGAACGAGGCAAAGGGGTGAGTTGTGGAGGGATAGGAGCGATTCACCTGATGGTGAAGAGACTGGGGTTGGTGGAAGAGCTCGACCAGAGCGTGCAGTTGCTCAAGCGCCACCTGCCGTATCATGAGAGTGATCATGTGCTCAACATAGCCTACAACGCATTATTGGGAGGGATCCGGCTCGAAGACATCGAATTGCGCCGCAAGGACGAGGTTTTTCTGAATGCCTTAGGAGCGCAGAGGATACCGGATCCGACGACCAGTGGAGACTTCACCCGACGCTTTGATGAAGGCGCGATCGAAAAATTGATGGAAGGGATCAACCGGATACGGCAAGGGGTGTGGAACAAGCAGGCAAAAGGATTCATGGAGGAGGCGTTCATCGATGTGGACGGGACGATAGCGCAGACGAGAGGGAAGTGCAAAGGGGGTATGGGAATAAGCTATAAGGGGATCTGGGGCTATGCACCGCTGATCGTGAGTTTGGCAAATACCAGGGAAGTGCTCTACATGGTGAATCGACCGGGCAATGAGACTAGCCATGAGGGATGCGTAAAGTGGATTGATCGGGCGGTGGAACTTGTGCGTGCGCATGCGGGGAAAATCTGCTTGCGAGGGGATACGGACTTTTCGTTGACAGAAAACTTCGATCGGTGGGATGAAGAAGGAACGGGATTTATCTTCGGAATGGATGCGCATCCCAAAGTGGTGGGACTGGCCGAGGAGTTCAGAGAGACGGCCTGGAGCGAACTGGAGCGGTTGCCCAAGCATGAAATAGCGACCGAATCGAGAGCTAAAGCGCCGCGAGTGAAGGAAGGGATCGTGCACCAGAAGGGTTTTGAAAACAAGGTGCTGGAGGCAGAAAGTGTGGCCGAGTTGGACTATCGGCCCAACAAGTGCAAAAAGACCTATCGGATGGTGGTGGTGCGTAAGAACATCAGTGTGCAAAAGGGCGAAGTAGTGCTCTTTGATGAGATCCGCTACTTTTTTTATATCACAAATCGTAGGGACCTGACTAAGGAGCAGGTGGTCGCCTTTGCGAATCAACGCTGCGATCAGGAGAACGTTATTGAGCAACTCAAAAACGGGGTTAATGCGATGCGTATGCCCGTGGATGATCTTTTGAGCAATTGGGCCTATATGGTAATGACAGCATTGGCCTGGAACCTGAAGGCGTGGTATGGATTACTCATGCCCAACCGCCAGCGGGGGTTGGAGATCGTGAAGATGGAGTTTCGGCGCTTCCTTCACGCCATCATCTTGCTCCCCGCGCAAATCATCCGAAGCGGGCGCCGAATTGTTTATCGGCTTTTAAGCTGGAACGAGTGGATGGGAGATTTTATCAGCACCTGGGAGCGATTCCGATCTATGTCGCCTGGGTAGCAGATCAAGTAACCGCGAACGCACAGCCACAACGGAAGGACTGTCGGCGTATCCCAAAAAGGGGACAGAACTAACGTTAAAACAGAACGGATATGACTCAAAAAAAGCAAAACATGAAACCAGCCCAAGGGTGGCGGCGGCAAAACTACCGCCAGCATGGCAAATAACGTTAGGAATAACGAAGTTTCCTGTTCAACCTTTAAACGCGCTTATTTTAGGGCTAGTACGGTTTTCTTGAAGAGACCCAAGGTGAAGAAGGAGGATCCGAGAATCAGATTGTTTGCATGAAAGGAAAAGGTTTCTCTCCGCCGAAATTGCGGCATCATTTCGCTGTGGTGAACAATCGGGCCAGCGATCAATTGTGGAAAAAAGGAAACAAATAGGGAGAAATCAAGAATCGAGTGAATTTGAATTTTCTCCTGATAGAGATCGACCAGGTAAGTGATCTGCTGGAAGGTAAAAAAGGAAATTCCCAGTGGTAGAATTAATGTGTGCAAGATCAGTTCGCTGCCAATTATCGGTTGAATCGTTTCGATAAAGAAATTATAATACTTGAAGACTGCCAGGACCCCGAGATTGAAGGTAACTCCAAAGAATACAGCAGCGCGACTTCGTCTTATCTGTCTTCGCTTTCTCCCTCGGTGAATGAGAGTTCCTGAGAGAAAATTGACAGAAATTGAAGTGACCAGGAGGAGTAAATAGGGGGGGTTCCACCAAGCATAGAAGATTAGGGATGAAAAGATTAGCCAACACTTCGGCCAGAGTTTTTCGTCGAGCTTTCCGAGAAGAAAGTAAACGCCGATTACGATAGGCGCGAATCCGAGCAGAAAGGGGAAGGAATTGAATAACATAGATTGTGGTTATCGGAGGGCAGGCCGTAATAGTCTCTTTTCATTAGGCTTTCTACAAGTTGGAGACCAACTGTCGATAGTGCAGGAACCCTTCCCTCCCAAAATTGAACCGACATTCGATACGGGATTAGTGGACCAACCGGAGGCTTTCAACTCCTGGCGGGAAGAACTGGCAAAGGCTTCCGGAAAAGCGGTTGCTGTATTTTTTTGTTTGCTGGACGCCTTGAGGGAGCGGCACAACGCTTTTGATGGTTTTTGGGGGCCGATTGGCCGACCACGGCTTGGAGCGCATCTATGCTTTTCCCAGTTCGGCCGAGGAGGATTCTGCGATTTTCGAGGTTTGCGAAGGGTATTCCGTCGAGCATGAAGAAATGGAGAAATTCGCTTCCTTCCTAATGCTTCAATTTAGAAAATTGGATGTGGGAAAGGATTGGACCAATGGTGCCACGGAATCCTGAGGACATTAGAGATGTCATCGGGCGAATGATCTGCCGGAATGGGTCACCGTTCAGGCCATAATCGCTTCTGAGCGAAGGTGATTCCGGATCCGGTCTTGAGGTAGCGTTCGAAGGCAAGAGCATCTTTGCGGCGGGCGAAAGCGGAATAGAAGATTAACTCCGAGGGACCGTGCCCCTTTGTGCTGGTTATTTTTCCGGCGTTGTGGTCTTTTACACGCTGCTTAAGGATCTCTGTGAAACCTGAGTAATCTCTCTTTCGGTGTGAGATACTTTGGATTCGGTAAACGTAGTACATAGCGGAGGTTCTTGTGCGGGTTCGGGCGGAGTTGCGATTCTGAAGCCGAGATTTGGGTTGTATTGCCCGACTACGCCACGACTGCATCGGGCTAGGAGGAGGCGTGGAACATCTGGAAAAGGGCACTTGCTGAATCTGAACTTAGGATGTAAGTTGGTCAGATGCTGGATTGGTCGGAGTGTTCTGCCGTAGAACGCGATCCTCAAAACGTTAGCGGTGCTTGGATATTTCAGGGAACCCGCGTTCCGGTTTCCGCGCTTTTCGAGAACCTTGAAGATGGAGCGAAGGTTGACGAGTTTATTAAATGGTTTCCCGGAGTTTCACGCGAACAGGTAGAAGCCGTTCTGGAGCACGCATGTGAGAGCCTGACGAGCGCCTGATTTACATGCGAATTGAAGCCGAAATAGAGGATTCCAGGCATCTTGTCCTGCAAAAGCCTTTGAAGCTGCCGGTGGGAAGCAAGGTTGTTTTGGAAGTTCCTTCTCCGGAAGCGGCCGGTGAGAGGGGCGATTTTCTTGCCGCATCTGCTGCATTGCTTGAAAGGGCATATGGGAAAGATAAGCCTGATTACTCTGATGCGGGCGAACCTCTGACGGTCCAGCCGTAGCTGATGGTTTAAGAGGACCGTGAGCGAATTTGACGCGAGGAATGCGAGAATCGATGACGCCAAGATCGGTGGTTACCTTTTGGATGTCTCTCACCCGGTAGGGGGTTCGAAAGCACGATTTTTCATCCGTTTTGGCTTTGCGCCCGATCGACCCGAAGAACTAGCGAATGCCCTTCGCTCGCATGCCCTCAGAAACCCTGTTGTTGAAGAGTATAAGGCTACTTTTGGCACGAAATGGGTTGTCGAGGGACCTCTGATGTCTCCTGATGGCCGTGCCCCTACTGTGCGCAGCGTATGGATTCTCGACATCGATGAGGAATTTCCCAGACTGGTGACTGTATATCCGGTTCAGGAGGAAGATGATGAAGCTTAAGGAGCATGACATAGTCGTATTGGCACTGGACGAACCCAGCCATGGTCTCCAGTCAGGTGACATCGGAGCGATTGTGCATGTTTATCCGGGAGCTAGAGCCTACGAAGTAGAGTTCGTGACGTTTTCTGGAAAAACGGCGGCGTTAGTAACTCTGGAGGCTGACCAGGTACGACCGGTTGCCGCGAATGAGATAGCGCACGTTCGAGAATTGGCAACGTAGACCAAACGTCGGCAGGCAAATGAAGTTCCTGAGTGGGTCGCGGGCGTTAATGAAAGCGCCTGCCTGAGCCGCTCTTCAGGTAGTCTTCGAATCTCCAAGGACCTTCTCTATCGAGGTCAATCGCTACCTGTAACCTCTCACCCGATTGATCAATGGTCTTCGCAACGGGAGCCTTCTTGAATTGAACATAGACGGCGCGTGCCGAATTTCGACTTCATTTAAAACATGGGTGTCCTGATCTTCCTCACTGGCAGGGAGACCAACTCCTGGCGCGGATAGAGGCGTCGGCCATTCTCGATGCCAGCCTCGCGCAAATACCCGGGGCGGGACGGAGCCTTCGCTCTCAATGGACGGCCTATTCCGCTCGTGCAGCGATGTGAGCGCGGGCACGACTACTTTGCCGGGATCGAAGACGGCCGCACGGGCGATAATGCTTGCCGCCGCTCGCTCGCGCAGCGCATCGGCTTCGAGCAGGGCAAGCGCATCGAGCAAATCCGCCACGAGCTCGGCGTCGACGGGTTTGGTCTTTTCGGTGCGCTGCCCACGATTTGCCGCTGAGGCGCACCTTCGCCGGATGCAACTGCCACACCTTACGCACTGAAGTGTCGAGAATCGTCTCCACACCCCGGCCATATGGCGCGCGTTCGGCCTGTTGGATCAGTTGGCGGACCTGCACTTCCGGAACAGGGAACGAAATGATGCCCGCGCCTTCCACTTCGAGTTTCGGCATCGGCACTTCGGCATTGCCGTGAACAAATAATCTCCGGCCCGTCGCACCTTAGACAGTATTCTCTCCAGCGACTCCAGTCCCTGGTTATATTGAACTTGAATCGATTGATTGTCTATTCGGCGCATTTTCGACATAACTGTGGCGGTGAGCAAGGAGGAGTTATTAACATGATTCACAGTGCCTACCGGAACCGTGCCACTGTCCGAGCGGAGGTGTGCACCAGGGTCAGGTAATATATCCGCCGCCAAAGAAGGGAATTGCCCGCTAACCACGCGAAAAAGCGCGAAAGTGGGGCGAGTGAAAGGGGAGAGTGAGTCCCGGCAAGCCGGGAAATGAAGGGCAACGAATAGGGAGGGAGAGGAGTTGCATAACACTGTCTTCAACCCGCAAGCGGGAGTACGCCATGTCAAGAAGACGCAAAGTCGAAGAACCTGCTGAACAGAAGGGCACAATTAGGGGAGAGGAATTCAGTGAGAATGAAAGTGAAGCAAATAAACGGTAAACAGTGGTCAGCTATTTTGCAGCCACGTCGTTACCGACGTGGCAACGGGGCAAAGCTGGTCGCTGGCAGGTAGGACCGCGCTTGCGCGGGATGAACGAGGTAGTTAAGTCGACCAGGGAAAATCCTGCTGTTCTCTTCGATTGGAGGGGCTTCTCTAAGGTCGACCACGACGTTTGGTCGAGAGCGGCGTTCATTCCGAGGTAGAGTGGCATGCTGACGAGATGTTTGCGCGGGTCGGTTTCATTGCGACAGATCTGAACTGGCAGATACCAAGAAAAACAATTGCGAAAGCGAATTGAAAGGAGGTAAAAACACTCGAAAGATCCAAAGGTGGATGACTTCAACGATTCATACGCATCATATGGGGAAATCCCGGATTAAAGTGAGAGAGGGTAAGCAACTTATTCTTGCGACGAAGGAATTCGCGCGGGATTTCACGGCCGAGAGTTGGTGGCATGTGATTTCCACGGGAGTGCTGCTCGCCTTCGTCATGGCGGGTACCCTTTGGAATTTCCACATTCTCGGCAGGGTGCTTTGCAGCATCCTCTGCGGACTGCTTCTCGTGCGGATGTTCGTGATTTATCACGACCACCAGCATCACGCTATCCTGCCAAAATCCCGATTAGCCGCCGCCCTGATGAAATTGTACGGCCTCTACGCACTCACCCCGAGCAGTATCTGGACGAGTTCGCATAATTATCATCACACCCACAACTCCAAGCTTCGGGGCGCCCACATCGGTTCCTTTCCGATCATGACCAAGAAGCGTTACCTGGAGGGGTCCAAAGCGGAACGGGCGAGGTATCTCTTCATGCGCAGTCCGTTCACGATCTTTTTCGGTTATTTCTTCATTTTCATCTTCGGGATGTGCATCCAACCCTTCGTCAGTAACCCGCGGAGACACTTTGACTCGATCGTCGCGATCATTTTGCACATCGCTGTCGGCACTCTATTGGTGGTTTTCGCCGGCTGGACCGCTCTTTTTCTCACCCTCGTCATTCCTCATTTCATCGGCTGCGCGAGCGGGTCCTACCTGTTCTATGCCCAGCATAACTTCCCGCTCGTGACCTTGAAGGACAACGCCGGCTGGACCTACGAGGGAGCCGCTCTGGAATCTTCCAGCTTTATGAAAATGAACAGGGTGATGCTTTGGTTCACGGGTAATATCGGCTGCCATCACATTCACCACCTCAATTCTCGCATTCCCTTTTACCGGCTGCCCGAAGTGATGAGGAAGATGCCGGAACTGCAGACGCCGAAGACGACCTCGCTGAACCCTTTGGAAGTGATCCGTTGCCTGCGCCTGAAAGTTTGGGATGTCGAAACCCAGCGGATGGTGCGGCTGAGCCAGTTCTGAGCTGCGGCGAGACCGCGGATGGCGCGGTGCCCTTTATCCCCGCTGGTTTACTCGGAGAGGAGGAAGTGGATGCGAAGTAGCGGCAACAGTATATCGACCAAATCCATCCACCGAAGTAGATCGTTTGAATCGTGCTGTCCAGGATGCGGCTTCCCCTGCAAATCAGGTACTGTGATCGGTGTGCATGAGGGACACCAAGGAAGGGAATTGCCCGCTAACCACGCGAAAAAGCGCGAAAGGGAGGCAAATTAGGGACAGGTAATATACCCGCCCAACCGACCACGGGCAACGGACTGCATAAGGGTGATCGATGAGCGTGCCCTGTAGCCGGGACAAAGAGGGGAGAGGAAGTCAGAATCATTTGGTACAATTTTACGGGAGGATTCTGGCAACGGATTAAAGCACGGCAACGGATAAGACTTGCGATTTTCACTTCCGGATTCGGCCCCATGATAAATTAGCTGTTATCGGCACCTCTCAGAAAAATCCGTTGCCGTCCTTTTATCCGTTTCTGAAATCGCTGCTCTTTCCCGGTTTGTCTAACGGATAAGACTTGCGATTTTCACTTCCGCGCAATTCGGCCCCATGATAAATTAGCTGTTATCGGCACCTCTCAGAAAAATCCGTTGCCGTCCTTTTATCCGTTTCTGAAATCGCTGCTCTTTCCCGGTTTGTCTAGACTGCGATAAACCTTTCCGGGCACAGGTTCAATATGCGCAAGGATGACAATGTTTGCCTGTGTCTCACGGAATGTTGACAGGTTACCTTCAAGTAGTCAGAAGCTCACTCTTTGCAGCTTCGAGAGCCTCAATCACCTGCTGTTTCTGGACCGATGGAAAATCGTCCAGAAATTCCTGAATGTCGTGTCCCCCTTCAAGGTAATCGATCAGATTCTTGACCGGGACACGAGTTCCTCGGAACACCGGTATAACTCCGAGAACTTCCGGATTCGAAGCAATTACTTCTGTCTTCATTTATATAATTATGGCATTAATCGAGCGGAAAATCAAGAAATGAGCTAACCACCCGCTTTAACCGGCGCACTCAGAAGCGATGCCGACAGCAAGACGCTGGCGTCGAGAAACACCCTCACTTCTTTTTCCGCTTCCGTGGCCTGGAGAACGCGCTCATCGCCGCTTCGTCCTCGCCGATCCACTGCCGGATTGTCGATTCCGGGATGTCACGCACTGGTACAGCCGTTGCTGGTTCAAGAACCAGTTTCCCGTCCCGTTCTTCGGCCAGAAGCATCGGGTTTTCGAGACGATCCAGACCAAGACGCCGCCGAAGGTCAGGAGGCAAAGTTACAGTGCCTCGTTTGCTCATAGGTATTACTACTGCCATGGTGCAATACTGTATTGCAGCAATGCCGTTATCAACATTGATCATCATTTTACCTCGCCACGATGTATGTGAAATGTCCGGGCGGGTGCTGGGCTGATTCTGGCTATCTTTCCGGCGTTATGGACTCAACTGTCGAGACAGATTTGGCGGTTTTGAAAGTGCCAGCCTGAACCGATCTTCAAGTAGTCTTTCGAATCTCCAGGCCGGTGCTTTTTCTAAGAAGGCGGCATACCAGATGAGGCGCCAGGGACTGGGGAGGATTAGAAATGCCTTCGGGCGAAAGATCGGCCGGAGTGGGTCTTTAGATGTTTTTCAAAAGCAACTGCTTTAGAACGGGATGTGAAGGCGATTGCTGTCTCGATCTTCCATGGTCGATACTTCTCGGTGTGTGGAGTTCCACCTTCATTGTGTTTCTGCAGGCGGGTTTTCAAGTCGTCCGTGATTCCGGTGTAATGCTGTCGGTGGTTCTGTTCGGAAACGAGAATATAAACGTAATGAAACTTTTCTGTTTTCATGGCTTGCCAGGGCGTAGTGGGAGCGCTCGATTTCTTCATTTTGATTCGGTCCGGCTTCGGGCGCTGCGCGCTCTACGCCGTGACAGGCTTCGACAGGAGCGCAGCGAGTGTCGAAGCCTGGAGGTGGCGGGAGTCGAACTCGATTTTAGATTTCCTAATGTCGCACCTATTTTCATTTATTGTTACTAATGAGCAACTTGTGAAAATCGAACGCTGCTACAAAGTGACGCTAAATGCAGCTTTTTGAAAACAAATTGGCAAATCTGTTGCAAATCGGAGGGGGCCAAGGGGTCTTAGTTTTTCTGTTCGAAGAGAATCCTGAAATCATCGGACGCCGACTTTGCGGCGTCTCCGATCTCTCCGGCAGCCTCCTCGGTCATCTCGCTCGTTTCCGGGTCGTGTTCGATTCCAACGGTCACCTTCACCCCGATTCTCGTTTTCGCTTTGATCTCCAGCAGAGCTGGGATGGCCTCATAGGCCAAGGCGTCGAGAAGGGCTTGGGCTTCTTCACACGTTACCGACACGGCAGCGATTCGCCCTGAAGATCCTTCATGGACTTCATCTGGCTTAATGGGCTCCTGCTTGGCCTCTTCTAATGCAACCTTGCCAGCGCCCGAGAAGTCGCAGGGCCACTGGCCGGAGTCTTCCGACAGTATCAGGTAGCGATTGTTGATTGCTTGGTTGATCACATCGGCCACGGTCTTCCACGGGAGCGTCTTGCCAGCCTTTTGCGAGAGCGCGGTCGCAATCGCGAGGGCGGTCGTCTCTACATTCGTCCATACGTCAGGAATCACTTCGGGTAGAATCTCGGTGACGCTTACTGGTTCAGGTGGCGGCAACAGCACTGCACCAGCCGTGAGAATACCCGGAGCAACCTCCTCACCATAAATGCTCGTCGGCCCGGAAACCAGCCAGACCTTGCCCTTTTGCACGGCCTGTTTCACCGCCTCCTGGACGACCGCTTTCCCGGCCTTTGGGATCATCATTGGCTCTTCATAGTCGCCCTTCTTCATCTGGACGACTTTGCCTCCCTCGAAGTAGGCGAGCGCGTCCTGGACGGTGATCTCGTCGCTTGTCCAGAGTCCGGCCAAGCCGTCTTTGGCGACCAAGGCTGGGTCGATTTCCGCCAAATCCACCGACTCGGGAAGAACGAGATCCAGGGCCGCGTCCTTCCGCGCGTTTTCATCCGGTTCGCTCAACCACCATGTCCGCTTCGACCCGTCGGGGCGGGTCAGTTTCAAGACGAATGCTCCCTGCCGGCATCCGTCGACCAGCGTATCGAGAATCGTCTCTGCCTTGAGCATCTTCGGGAGACGCGGCAATTGCGCGAATGCGCCCGTGAGATCCTTGACGCGTTTCGCCGTCTGGCCATCGGTCCACAAGTCGTAGGGGCCGCCCGGCAACAGTGACTCCGCGTTGATGGCACTGTCCTTGATGCGTGAGCGTTGGTCGTTCTTGACGATCTGGAAATGGGGATCGTCGCTGATGGAAATCCTGAACGCCTGAATTTCGTTCTTCTCGGTTACGGTGACAACCGTGCTGTAGGCCTGATAGATCGCGTTGGCGATTTTGCCCTGCGATTCTCTCACCCGAATTAGCAGCGTCTGCATCCGCGCCACATCGACCTGGCCACCGTCTTCCTCATCCTTGAGTTCAGTGCGGACCTGCTCCCAAGCGAGGTAGTCGCGGATCGCATTCCTGGCGAGCTCGACACCGTCTTTGGTTGGAGTCAGCAGGATCACGGCATTGCGGAAGACACGAGGTTTCTCCGAGCTCGTTGTTTCGTTGAGGAAGCGTGTTGCCTCCGGGCTTGGCTTGCCCGATTCGGAGGCCGCGTCTGGGCCGAGGATGACATAGTGAAACTCGCCGTCATCCTCCACGTCCTTCGGCTTGTATGGCAGGGTGTGGGTCCGCACTCCGCTTGTCGATGCGCCACGGGTCAATTCCTTTGCTCTGCCGATTTCGTCGATCAGAGGTGCCTTCACAACGTCCCTGTCGATCTCCGCAGCCGCTTTCGCGTGCATCTGGTTAAGGTTTGGCCGATTTCCCGGTACCCATGTTTCCGGCAGCTTTTCTTCGGCGTTGGTCGTGTAGCGGTCATCCAGCCAGAAGCTTGATCGCGCCCACCGCTTGAGGCCCTTTTCCTGCTCGATCTTGTCAGGCCGCTGGGGAGCGAGGCCGCATTGACGGCATACCTTGGGCTCTGTGACAGCCAGATTCCGGGCCTGCCCTCGCGCGTCTCTTTCGCGACCAGGTTCCGGAGATGGGAGACCTCTTGTTGCTCAGTTCGATTGATGCGCCTGAAAGGTTGCTCCCTTCTCCCGCAGGAGCTTCACAGCCACTTAGGTGCGGTTACAGTCGCGGTTGACGTTATATTTGCAGTCAATGGCGAAGCGTCGTCGGTCTAACGTCAGGATGAAGTCACAGATGAATGGATCGACGCGGAAATGCTTCTCGTAGTTCAGTTTCGCTTCCTTGAGGACGAACTCGACGTCGTTCTCGAAGGCAACCGACATCGACTTCACTTCGAGGTAGCGGGTGACACACCTCCCACTGAACTCTTGCCGCTCAAAAAGCATCCGACCGACATCCCCGAAGTTCATCATCATAACGCCTCTAAGCAAGTTAAACGCTTTGACAAGGCTTCAAGCGGAAGTTTGATGTTTATGGAGGGACAGAGCGCCCGCATCACCATTCATGGGCCACGTAAGACTAGGAACGCTCCCGCAGACTCGGGCGTGGAAAGAAATCGTCCGCTACATCGCTGACGGTGCGGATGTGTCTAAGGTGGCCGGTGCAACGATGCAGGCCGCCGACAAGGCGTTCGCGGTAATCCAGAATGACCGTGGTTTCGCGGAGTCCGTTGACCTAATGACTCAGTTAGCGGTAGCTGCCAGGTCTGACGATCCAGTCGCTCATTTTGAGGCGCTCGGAATCAAGCTCTCCGACCATACCACACTCACCGATGTTGCGCTCGCTATCGTATC
Source organism: Candidatus Moanibacter sp. (assembly GCA_965215885.1). Classification (GTDB taxonomy): domain Bacteria; phylum Verrucomicrobiota; class Verrucomicrobiia; order Opitutales; family UBA2987; genus CBDCEW01. Next base: position 75,577 of record CBDCEW010000095.1, on the reverse strand, counting down.
AGCGCTCGACAAGGGTGTATCAGCTGAGGGGAAAAGCTCGGATTTTGGAGAGCTGGCGCAGAATGCGCTTGTCTCTGCTGTGATCGAACAACTGAACGACCGTTACGGCACGCTGCTTACGCTATCCGCACATGAGTTAGAGACAGCCTTGGCCGATCTGGGAAAACCTGCGGCCTTCGGTCGGTTGTCGCGTTCCTTCTTCAGCAACCTGACCAACAGGTCTCTCGACTACTTCCTATCCAAAACCATCGGCACTCAGATCGGAGAAGGCCAGCGGTTCGCCACAATGAACCAGGTTGCTCAGTTCAAGAAAGCCTTGGAGACGCATTGCCGCGAGGCGTCCAAGATCGTTCAACGTTTCAGCGCTGATTGGTTTTCCAAGATTCACTACGAGAACAACGGACACATCTCGAAACAGAAATCGAAGGACTTCGGTCGGGTTGCAATGGAGAAAATGCGCTCCGAAATGAAGAAAAGAGCTGAGCCTGATGCATCGTGACTTTTCCATTTACTGCGGTGAAAAGACCAAGCCAGGCAACGGCCCCGATAAAGAAATCAACCTCAATCTCTGGGGCGGTGATGAAGACGAGAATGTTGTTCTGCGCATCGAGGACATCGACGAACGTTTACTTCGAAAAATCCCGAGCCAGCTCCATGACCTGGTTGAAATCGCCGTCTACGTTTACTGCGCCGACCAACTGATCAGGCGCACCAACCAAGACGTTGACAGCTTCGGAGGCGCTTGGCGGCGCAACTTCACATTCCACGTTCCAGTGCGCGAACTGAAGGTCTGGAAAAGGCCGGAAGTCATCGAGTGTCTTTCCGGTTTACTCGGCTTCCTGTCCGACGACCGGTTCACCTTCAAATTCGTTCAAGCGGCGAATCCGCCTGCTTTTCAGACTTACCTCAAATTTGATGAAAACCCACAAAATTCCGCGCCACCGGAACAGGTCATCCTGTTTTCCGGTGGTCTCGATTCACTTGGTGGAGCCGTCGATGAGGTGATTCGCCAGCGCCGCAAGGTCGTTTTGGTAACGCACAAGCCAACGACCAAGAACAACACAATTTTGCGGAAGTTGCACGATGCCTTGAGTCAAGAGGCTGGCGACCGTCTCGCACCGATTCATCTCGGTGTCCGGGCAAGCAAGAGAAACTCTCGCGCCCGAGAGTATACCCAGAGAACCCGCTCTTTCCTTTTTGCCTGCTTCGGTGCAACCATTGCCAAGATGCTTGGCCTGAACAGTATTCGCTTTTACGAGAACGGAGTCGTCAGCCTGAATCTGCCAATCTGCGCTCAGGTGATCGGGAGCCGTGCCACCCGAACGACGCACCCCCGCGTTATTGAGGGGTTTCAGGAACTTTTCACGCTGCTCTCAGACGAGCAGTTCACCGTTGAGAATCCCTTCCTCTGGAAAACGAAAGCGGATGTCATCAGGTTGATAGTTGAGGCCGGGATTCCCGAAGTAATCACAACCTCGGTGAGTTGCACCCACGTGAGGGTGCGAAGGCTGGAACTAACTCATTGCGGCACTTGTTCACAATGCATCGATAGGCGCATAGCGATTGTCGCAGCGGATGCAGAAGAATACGATCCGGCTACCCACTATAAGCATGACATATTCCTCGGTGAGCGGCCCAAGGACGACGACAAGATTTTATCGGCTGCGTATCTTGAACGAGCCCATGAGATTGAGCAGGTCGATTCCGTCGTTCAATTCATCGACAAGTATCCTGAGTTGCTTCGTGCAGTGGCTTGTTTGCCGGGCGACCGTCAAGGCAGTGCCGAGCGGCTTTTTGAACTACACAAGCGCCATGCTCGGGAGGTCCGTAAAGCAGTCGACATTCTGCTCGCCAGACACGCCGGCGACATCCGAACACGCAAGCTCCCGGGTGATTCACTTCTCCGGATCGTCTACGAGTCCGGATTCGTTACGTCACTGCCGGCAGTCGGCACCGACGAAGAGCCCCCCAACTTTTTCTACAAGCGCGGAAACGTCTGGCAGATTCGGTTCAACAAAGGCAAGCCGCTCTTGATCCAGAAACACAGAAAAGGTTGTGAGTATCTCCAGTTCCTTCTCGGGCGACCCGATCGTTCCTTTTCCGTTTATGATGTGGCGGCAGAACTGAATATCGGTTTCTGCGAAGATGTTGAGGCGGGCCAGATCGACGCCGAGGAAATCGCCGAGGGCTTTTCGATCACCGACAGAGCGCAGTTGGGGGATCTTGGCGACGTGGTTGATAAAAAGGCGCTAGCGAAATACCGCGAGAGGCTAGGCGAGATCCCTGAAGAAAGGCGCGAGGCCGAGACAAACAATGATGTCGGCCGCGTGACTGAGCTTGAGGAGGAGGTAGCCGTGATCGAAAAGGAAATCGGTCGAGCCGTTGGTTTGGGCGGAAGAATCCGCAAAGCCAGGGATGAGCGGAAGAACCTTCGCGACAGTGTTCGGAACAGCGTTAACCGAACCATCGAGGAAATCGGTAAGGATGATCGCGTTTTTGCCGATCATCTCCGTGATGCGATAGATCTCGGGGCCGTGCTAAGATACCAGCCCGAGGTTCCGACCTCTTGGAGCACGCGTCCACGAAGCCCCAATCCGGTGAAAAATAGTTAGAAAAATCCCCCGCTACGCGAAAAGTAGCTCTCGCTACGCGTCATGTAGCGCCTTCGAGGTGAAGGCAGATTCACCGAGAAGCAACGGCATGAAGCACGAGCAAGGTAGGGTCTGCCTGATGAAAATAGATAATCATGGCAGTTATGAAAGAACCCGAAGCCTCTGGCTTCGACACCGGAGCCCTCGCTCCCGCTGGCACATTCGTTGCCACCTGTCTCGACGTTCAGGACCAGTTTGGTGTTGATCGTCCGAAATTCGAGAACCCGCAGGAAATCGAGAAGCTCGATGTTACGCGCTTCCTTTTCGGGTTCCGCGGTCAGGACGGCCAGACCTACAAGGTCCAGACCTTCGAGTTCCGCATCAGCGGATCGCCCAAGAGCAACCTGTTCAAATTGCTGACCAGTTGGCTCGGCCATCCGCCGAAGTATGGTTGGGACTACTGCGAACTTCGCGGCCAGGGCGCGATGATTACCGTGGCCCACAGGGAAAGCCGCGAGGGGACGAAGACCTACGCCAACATGGTCGGCATTTCTCCGGTCATCGACCAGCTCAAGCCGCAGGTGCTCCCGCTTGAAGCCTTCGCCCAAGCTCAGGCTCCCGCTCCGCCGGCTGCGCCGCAGCAGGCATGGAATCCCGCGGTCGATCCGCAGGAGAACGGCCCATTCTAAGCGGAGTTCGCTGATCATGGCAGTTCTCAAGAAAGATCAGAGCCAGTCCACGCACTGGTATAAAGCCGACGGGTCGCCCTGTCACCGCTTGCCTCGCGCGGGCGGTGACGGGCTCCGGCCCACCACGCTCCGTGACGCGAAACGGCTGCGCCTGTCCGAGAAGGGCAGGCCCGGCTTCTGGCTCCTGATTCACTCCGACGACTTCACCAAACTCTAATAAATTACGAAGATGGAAACACCTTTGCCCACCCAACCGAAACTCGTTGACGCCAACGGGCTCCTCGAAGCCCTTTTCGACGAACAGAGCCGACCGTCCTTGCGCTGGCTTCGCCAGATGCAGGCCCAGCGGAAAATTCCCTACGTCAAGATCGGCCACTTCGTCCGCTTCGACGTGGAGAAGGTCCGGGCCGCGCTGGACGAGAATTGCACCGTCAACCCTCGACGCCGGTAAGCGATGACTTGTCCAAAGTCACCACCCGCACCGAGACTGGCCCCCGTCTTGCCGCTCTCCGTGGATTCGACACATCCGAAACTGGCGGAAATCGAATCGTATGCTTCGGGTCTTGGAGACGATGCGTGACCGTTGCCGACCGGATGGCTCACTCCCGTTCTCGCTGAAGTATTTCGGCGCGATTGCCACCGGTCGATGGTCCGGGGATGCCGGCCTCAATCTCCAGAACTTCAACCGAGAGCCGCTTCACGGTGTCGATCCGCGCCGCTGCCTGATCGCTCGACCAGGCCACAAGCTCCTCATCGCCGACCTTTCCCGGATCGAGCCGCGTGTCCTCGCGTGGATGGCGGGCGACTTCGACTTGCTGGAGAAAATACGTGGAGGGCTGACGATCTATCAGGCCCACGCGGAAACTTCGATGGGTTTCACCGGAGCGAACTTGAAGAAAGAGGACCCGCGTCGCTACCTCTTGGCGAAATGCCGGGTGATCGGTCTCGGCTACGGTGCCGGAGCCAAAACCTTCCAGAACCTCGCCAAGACCTACGGTCTGGAAATCACGCTCGCCGAGGCGAAGGCCACCGTAGACGACTTCCGTGCGGCCAATCCACGCATCACCGGGTTGTGGCGGAATCTCGAAAACCAGATGCGGAGCCGCCATGGCCATACCTTTTTCGTGCGTCTGCCAAGCGGTCGCGGGATCCGCTACTTCAACGTTCACGCTTTCGATAGCGGCATCACCGCTGCAACGGAGCGGGGCGGGCGCCGCTTCGAATGGTATGGCGGAAAACTCACCGTAAACGTGGTCCAAGCCACTGGTCGCGATGTCTTCGCCGAGGGATTGCTCCGTATCCACCAGGCCGGAATTCGGATCCTTTGGACCGTTCACGATGAGGTAATCTGCGAAGTGCCCGAGGATCCGGAAGTCACGCCCGATATTGTCACCGGTTTGCTCGCCCGGACTCCGACATGGATGCCAGGTCTGCCCGTCGCTGCCGAGGGCATCGAAACACAAACCTACTGCAAGTGAGGCACCGATCATGGCGATTCTTTCAGGACTTCCACCGGCCCTCACCGAGGCGCTCAACAATCCGCCGGTCAAGGGCAGTCGCAACGTGTGGCTGTTCACCGTCGCCAAGCGGGCACGCCATTTCGCTTCGCCGGAGAAGGTCCGCAGCTTCCTTCGCAAGGTTGCGTCCCGTTGGGACGACCGCGACTTCGGTCCCGAGATCGACCGCGCCGTCGCCCGGACCTACTCGGAAAAGCCAAGGTTTCCGGGAAATCGGCGGATCCCCGCTTGGCCGGACTTCAATCCGGCCGCATGGGAACGGCGCAAGCATCACCCGGTTCCATTCTCCGAGACGCCGCTGGAGGTCACCGCCGAGATGGTGGTCGATCGGCTTTTTCCCGGCGATCCCTTGGTCTGTGCCGCGCTCGACACCCGATCCGCGCAGACTCAGCCCCGCGATGCATGGCGGGGCAAGGAGGCGGCGCTTCAATTCATCGTCGCCAACCCGATGACCGCGGAGACCGGCCTCAATCAATCAGGTCGCGTCTCGGCACGTTGCCACGACAACGCCACGAAACAGCGCACCTACCTGGTCATCGAGTTCGACCGCGGAACACTTGCCGAACAAGCCGCGATCCTTGGTTCGCTGTCCACCAAACTGACTCCGCTGACGCTGGTCGTTTGGTCCGGGGGCAAGTCGCTGCACGGCTGGTTCCAGGTCCAGCAAATCTCCGAGTATGCCAAGCTCCGCTTTTTCCGGCACGCGGTTTACCTCGGGGCCGATTCGTCCCTCTGGGACCCGGCCAAGCTCGTGCGTATGCCCGGAGGCCGACGCGACAACGGCGAAACGCAACACGTCCTCCACTTCAATCCAAACCCGTTTCATGAATGACTGCATCGCGGAATCTTACCGATCTCTGGCGGGAAATCGAAGATCCCGACTTCCACGCCATCGAAAATCAAACCCATCCCGCACCGAAGCCCTTCACCGTGCTTTCGGGCGCGCAACTCCGTAGCGTATCGGTCCCGCCGAAGGTCAACGTCCTGGGCGATGGCGTGATCGCGCTCGGGCAACTCACCACGCTCATCGGGCAGGGTGGCACCGGCAAGAGCCGGATCGTTATGCAGACGGCCATTTCGCAAGTCATGGGCTGGCCCGTCGCCGGAATGCCTACGCACCCGGAGCCACTGCGCCATCTCCTGATCGGCACCGAGAACAGTATCTACCGTCAGAAATCCGACTACCTGAAAATGACCGCCGCGCTCACACCTAATCAAAAGGCCTTGGTCGATGCCCATGTCTTCTTCCATGTTGTCTGGGAGATTGACGATGCTTTCATCAATCTCGGCTCCGACGACATCCGAAAGAAGTGGCAGGACACGATCGAGTCGACTCAACCGAACTGCATCTATGTCGATCCGTTCGGCGAGGTAAATGTCGGCGACATCAACAAGGACGTCGATGTCCGGCAGACCTTGCGTGAACTGACCAAGGTTTGCCGCCTCTTCGATCCGACCACTGCCATCATCATCGTTCACCACGGACGCACCGGGCGGCAAAACATCGCCCAAGCAGTAGGGTGGGACAAGGGAAACTTCGCTTTGGGTTCCAAGGCCCTCTACTCGGGAGCGCGGTCCCAAATCAACATCGCTCCCGCAGATCCCGACGACCATTCCCGCATCGTCGTTTCCTGCGGCAAGTCGAACGACGCCAAACCCTTCGACCCGGTGGGCCTCAAGTTGAACGAGGAGACGATGCTCTATGATATCGATCCGAACTTCCATCTCAATGCCTGGAAAGACGACGTTGAGGGCAAGCGGTCCAATGCGAATTTCTCCATTGCCGAGGCCGCTGAAACTCTTGCCGACGGGCCGAAGAAAATCGGCGAGATCCATGCCGCTCTTGGCGGAGAGGATTCCGGCTCCAAACGATCGCTTCAGCGCATCCTGCTCAAGGGGAAGAAGGAGGACTACTTCCGCACCGGCAAGGACGGCTACAAACTCACCAAAAAAGGAGAATCCCTGAATTCATAAATTACTATGAACCAATGCCCTGCGAAACCATCACGACACTTTCCGCGACACCTCGCACGACATGTCGCAAAGGCCTGTCATGCGACACTGCGACACCTCCCCTTTATGGGAGTGTCGCTGTCGCGTCCGGGTAGGGGCTGATCCCTCCCAGATTATATACTTCACCCAGGGAGGAGGCTCCACTATGGGCGGCTACATCCGACGATTTGACTCAATCCCTCCGTTTCTCGATGCACCTGCCGAGGTTGAATGAACCGATCCGGCCGGAATCCACAACCCAGTCGCTTTTCTCCGAATCCCATTTTGTCGGGATTCGGCATGGGTCAATCTGATACTCCGCGAATGGCTGAACGACTACTTGCCGCCACGCCGTTTCGAGTGTTCCGCATCCGGTTGCCATAGTGAGAATGGTGAAAGCTAAAATGATGGTTTTGAGCATCCGGCTTGTCCGTCTGCGCAGAGCAACTAATTCTGTCTTCACGCTAGCTCCCTTCCCATAAATTACTAGCCCTGTGTCATGAGGCGATGATCCTGCTTGTATGCTTGGTTGTCGGAATAGTGACCGGAATATACCTCCGGGTCTTCTGGGAAATTCTCAGGAAGACATTTATGGATTGAGATACGTTCCTCAACACGCTTTAGAACCAGGAGAATAGAAGTTATGGCAGAACCATTCAGAGCAGCACAGAAACGACAACAGGCGGCCCTCAAGTTAGGTATGTATGGCCTGGCAGGATCAGGGAAGACCTTCACCGCCCTACTCCTTGCCGAGGGATTGGCCCAAATCAGCGGAAAGCGGATTGCGCTGGTGGACACCGAACGAGGAACCTCCTGGCCGAACTTAAGAGGCTGAAAAAGCAACAGTTTTGGCAGGGTTGTGCTACGAGCCAAATCCGCGATCTTATCAAAAAGCACTATGGCTAAACCCTCAATAATACGCTTCTCCCCAGGCGACTGGACATCCGATCTAGGCATACAGGCCCTATCCTACTTTGAACGGGGAATATGGTTTGAAATCCTGCTTAAGATGCACGCCAGCCCTGAAATCGGCAAACTCATGCTGACTCCAGAAACGCCTGTGCCCGACACCGTCATTGCCTCGAATATTCTCAGAATTGGTCCTAGTGAGTGGGATAAGGTAAAGGCGATTCTGCTGGAATATGGCGTTGCCTCCACCTGCCCTGATACCGGTGCTCTGATGTGTAGGAGGATGGTTCGAGACGAGCGCAACAGAGCGCTGTCAAGAGCGCACGGTAAACGCGGTGGAGCCACTGCCCATAGGACTAACACACCCACGAATTCTACCCATCCCTAAGGGTACCCCTTACCCACATCCTAAGGGTGCCCCCCCTACCCGAAAGAAAAGAAGCCCCTTCCCCCCCCCTCATACTCCCCCTCTTCCCGAGAAAAGAAACAGAAGTAAAAGAAAAATAAAAAAGAAAAATTCCGAAAATCCCAAAAATCTCCCAGACAAACCCATTAAACGCCCCAACACGGTCGCCAAGTCCAGGCTTTCTCAGACAGAGAAGAGCCGTCTGCGAGTTACGGAGAATAGTCCGCTTATGTGCAAGGTCGGAAAGCTGTTCAGACGCTACGAATCCACGCTATGGACCATCGCAGAAGAAGAAGCGCTGGCGCAAATAGACCCACTACCCAAAGAACTGCAACTACTCAAAAGCTACTACTCCGCTAACTTTCGCAAAGACGAGGACTACCGCCGACGCAACTTGCTTACCCTGCTTAATAATTGGAACTCAGAGCTCGACAGAGCGCGAGCATGGGCCAAGGAAGCCCAGAAAGGCCTCTCAAAACGCCTACGACATACTACCGATACCCATCTAGCATGGAGGGTGAAAGTAAAGATCCTCGGGGCAAGCCCCGAGGCATTTGATATTAGACTTTATGAATTAGAAACGAAGCAAGCTTCGGGGAATTAAACCCGAAGCGATTAAATTAGATGAGATAGAGCGAACGTTTCCTTGGAGCGTCGGGAGCGAAGCAGAAAGAGTGATGAGCCTTGGACGGATAAACGACCGGTTAGAAGAAAACAGGGTCGCTATCGGCTTAGTAGAGGCCGCCATTGCCAAGGACCCCGCTGAATCGGCATCCTTGCGCCTCCTTATCAAACCTCTGGAAAAGATGAAGGAAAAACTTAAGGCTGAATGGTTGGACGTAGCTAGCCAGAGCAGAGGAGTAGGGGGGGGGTCAAAGTAAATTCTCTTCGTTTTCTGTAAACCGTATGAGAGGCCTCAAGTCTTTTATCCGCGAAATTCGGGAAAGGAATAGGGCAGGCGAGCCATTTTTGTGAAATGAAGAACGAAATCACAGTTAATCCACGCCACGGAGACTACAAATCCTGGGAAGATAAGCAATTTAGGCAGGTGTCGCCCACATGGGTGTTGAACAATCCCAGTTGCTGCTGCCCGTAGACCAGGTGCGCGGTCGGATCCATGTCGATCACGATCATGCGGGGCGCCTTCTCGAAGCTGTCCAGGAAGATCTCTCCTATCCCATAGGCCAGCCGCACCAGATCTTTGGCCTTCACCCTGTTTTCCAGCCGCGACATTGTCGGCTGGCTCGCCAGTTGCTGCTCCCCTCCGCTGATCGTCTGCACAGTCCCATCATTTCGCATTCGGTCGCAGTCATTCGCATCCGGATAGCCGCCGATGATCTGATAGATCCGTTGGCTCAGCAATGCTACGATACTATGGATCGGACCAATCCGTCGATCGCTGATACATCCAGCGAGCTTCTCAATCCATCCAAGCGATTTTTCAAGTTCCGCTATCGCCAAGAGCCCCGCATCAGAAGTTAATTCCGGCTCATCGAAAACAATCGAAACCTTTTCCCCTTTAAGCCTTGAAATTCGAGTTCCTTTGCATCACGATTTTTTACCGGTGGACTTTCTGTTTTTGTTGGCATAACCTGTTTAATAACAGGTTCTTACAAAAGTCCACCTTTTTTGGGTTTCAGGCTAAGAGGATAAAATTAGTGGAATCGATCTTTACTAAAAACGCCCGTGCAATTGTCTGGCCTGGGCTCTTTAAGTTGCAACCGAGAGAATGAAACCGACACGCCTCGTAGTCCTTCTGTTCTGCGCATTGGGCGGAATCCTTGCAATCGTGCTGATTCACTCGGGATTGACGAAATCACCGCCTTTGAGTCGAACCGTATCTCAATCAGAAGATATACACCGACAGTTACCGAATAAAAGCATTCCCTTTAGCGTCAAACCCTTGTCCTCATTAAAACCAATTTATTCGGCTCACAAGGGTTCTCTAGATACCGAATTTGAGCTTAGAGCAAAACTGTTGGTTGGAAAGATCAGAGATTTGATAAATAGACCGCCTTCCAATAGTTCACCGAGAAAGCTAAGAGCTATAGATGCTCATGGGGCGTCAAATCTGAATGAAGGTTTGTATCGGTCAGTCCGGCTGAACGAGAGACAGCGCTCGGCTCTTCGTCAACTACGATGGCATAAAGGTCAGCAACTGGTCGTGCGCGCGCGCAAAGAGGATAATTCAATAATGTATCTGAAAGGCAGAAATCTGCAAGAACCAGTCGCTGCCAACGGGTCAGGTCTTCCAGCTGACGAGGTTACCAGCCGAATATTCCTTCGGCGGGCAGGTGACCTTCTGCTCTTAGAGAATCCCGATAACGAATTACGGCTCGTAAGAAAGGTGCGGGACAACCTGGGCTACACACAATTAAGGTATGAACAGTCGTATTCCGAACTACCTCTATGGCCCGCTCAATTAAACGTTCAGATTGATCGTTACGGACGGGTTAATCTTTTGACAGGGGGTTATTCTCCCACTCCCATCGGTATCAATGTAGAGCCTGACATCGATAACAGAACAGCCATTTCAGTTGCTTCAGCTCTTATTGAAGCGGGTCTGAGACAACAGGTAGTCGATGCCTCACTTATTATCTTTGCCCCCGTTAACATGCCTCCACACCTTGCTTATAAGATCGAAATACACACGTCTCCGGTGCAGCACTGGATTAGCATCGTTTCGGCGGAAGACGGCAGGATCTTAGCCTTTTATAACGCAGTCTGCACGAATGCAGTTGTTGGAAGCGGAATCGATTTAAACGGCGAAAATCAGGCCTTCCATCTCTGGTTCGAAGATGACCTCTATCACATGGTAGATACTTCAAAGCCAATGTTTGATCCGATTCTCTCAGACCCTCCGGATCATGGCACGGTAGTCGGGGGGATTCTTCTTTTCGACGCAGACGATCAGGATCCAAAAACGAAGTGGGTTGCCACTGCCGTAACCTCGGCGAACCAAAACTCTGAATTCAACTCACACGCCGTTAGTGCAGCAACCAATTTGTCCACCGTCTACGATTATTACTTCGATCGGCACGGCCGTAATTCAATCGACGGAAGTGGCGGTTCAATCCTCGCTGTGGTGAATTTCTCTAACGACAACGCATCCTGGAACGGTTCTTTAATGCTATTTGGAAATAGACATGATTATGCTCAGTCACTGGACATTGTCGCGCACGAATCAACCCACGGAGTCATCACCCATTCCGCAGGCCTAATCTATCTTAACCAGAGTGGGGCACTCAATGAGGCATTTGCCGATATTTTTGGTGAGACAATAGAGGCATTTGAAAATGGAAGTGGGCCAGACTGGCTCGTGGGCACGGAATTGGATCGACCTCTACGCGACCTCGAAACCCCGTCGGATATAAAATTAGGGGATGGAAGGCCCTACCCGACGATAATGAGTGAATTTATCCCCGAGAGAGACCCTTTTCTAGACAATTTCCGAAACCGCGATAATGGCGGCGTGCATCTCAACAGCACGATCATCACACACGCCTTTTACCTACTGGCGGAAGGATTGAACGGGGCCATTGGGATCAACCAGGCAGAGGAGATTTTCTATCGAGCTCTTACTACAAAATTAACAATTCGATCGCAATTTATCGACTGTCGCCTGGCCTGCGTGCAATCGGCGGAAGAGCTATATGGAGCCGGATCAACACAAGCCTTAAGAACGGCAGAAGCATTCAGTGCCGTCGAAATATTCGATCAAGCAGGTTCACCTCTTCCCGTTCCTATTCCGTCATTTTCAGGCGAGGATGCGACACTATTCACTTTGTTTGACTCGGAGAGGAGCGCTACTTTTCTCGCTAGGAGAGAGATCTCGCTAGGAGATCCAGAAGAAGGTGTTTTTCTTAGTGAGATACCTATTGCACCCTCGAACCGACCTTCCCTAATGGATAATGGTCTAGTTGGCGTATTTGTCTCGGAAGACAATGATGGTTGCATCTTTAACACATTTCCCGTCAGGGCGGCATGTCTAGGATTTGCTGGTCAGGTGTCGAGTGTAGCCATTTCGGGGGATGGCAGATTTTTCAGTTTCGTATCCCTTGACGATTCGGGCGAGCCTATAAACTTAATTGCTATCGGTGAAATTGAAACTTTAGTGGAAACGGGAAATGTGGAGGAAAGCATTGAAATATTCGAATTGCGTGCTCCTGTTCTGGACGGCGATACAACTGATACGATCCTCTTTGCTGATGCGATGGACTTTTCGCTGGATGGACGGTTTCTTTTTTTCGATGCTCTTAACCGAATCAATTTTGATGACGAGAGTTTTATTGATTCATGGAGTATCTACGTGCTGGACCGGAGTAGTGGTGATATTTTTGCAATTACCCCGCCAGAAACAGAATTTGAAACCTTCTGGCCAGCGATCGGTCAACGTCACAATAATTTGTTAACCTTCGAGTTATTGGACGTCTCTACTGGAATATCGACTGTTCTAGCATTGGACCTTTTCACGGGGCGTATAAATGACCTTGTAGAGTTGCCGGGAATATATCCCGGCATTCCCAGCTATAATGGAGACGATACTGCGTTAGTGTATACGGATACTTTTGTAGACCAGGAATCATCGAACGAAATTCCGATTATCAAGTTGCTCCCATTGCAAGACGATGGAATTACTGCCGCGGGAGCTGCTAGTAATTGGCTGAGTGGTGCACCACTCGGTGTGATATATCGGAGAGAAAACACTTCAACCCTTCCGGTGTTAAATACCGAAGTTATCGATGACATTGCTATCGAAGGAACCAACGAATTCGCTGTCTTCGGGGTAAATAAAACCGGAGCATTTGGTGAAGATTTACCTTTCTCCTTTGTCCTGACCGGAACTGCGAATAACGGAGTCGACTACGAGACCGTTCCATTAACCGGTGTTATCCCCAAAGGCTTTGATAACGTTAACGTTATTATAAAAGCGAAGAATGACTTCGTTGCGGAGTTCGATGAGACGGTAAAGCTATCTTTAACCTCAGCAGTCCACTACATACTGGGCGAGCCGTATAGTGCAACGGCTGTAATACAAGACCAAGCTTCTAATGCCGAAGGTCCGCTTATAGTGTCGTCGGCTGAAACACAAACAATCTCTCCCGGACAATCAGTTACGATAAGTTTTAGTGCTACCGGTACGGTACCTTTGGCCTATCAATGGTATGAAGGGTTGACCGGAGATACTTCAAATGCGATCAATGGTGCAACAAGCGCTTCCTTTACCACACCACCTTTAAATCAGACAACCGATTATTGGCTAAGGGTCAGCGACTCGAACGGAAGCAACGATAGCGGTACGGTTTCGATCATAATACCCGATGCGATGGGCCCGAGCCCACTACTCATTGCCGGTAGTGCAGATTTTGTTAATGATGGGACTGAATTTCAGGGTAATGTCTATAATGGTTTCGAAATTAACAGCCGAGTCTCTACTTTCTCATCTGACCCGGGGACCATCACGCGGATTTCCTTCCTCGACCCAGCGGGCGACCTCATGTTTGCCGAGTTCGGAAGTGCCGATCCCTCCACCACGCTGACCATCAGCCTCGAAAATTACCTTGCTGCCGTGCCCTCGCCCTATAATCAGCCCGCTACCACATACGCTCGAGGGTTGCCCACCTTCACCATTGAGAACGCGACATCGCTTACCTTCTTCTCTACCTTTACCCTTGGCAATGATATTAGCCGGGTAGACGTAGCCCTAATCAACTCCCAGACCTTCAGTGGCGACGTCAACGGTATTGCAGATATCCGGTTGATAAGGGTAGACTCTGAGGAGGGAGAAACGACCAAAATCGGAGGAATAAATGCAGCAAACGCTAATTTCATCGCGTCCGAAGGAATTATCGGCATCGATGCACCGGATGTGATAGTCGAGTTGTTCCTCTTCATCGGTGACATAACGCCATCGGGTACGACTCTACCTGTTATCCGCATCAGCCCCGATTCGTTGGTGCCAGAAATTCAGATCAATGGTGGCGATCTCAGCGAGGCGATCGAAGCCTTCCAGATCGACACTAACGACGAAATCTACCCCTTCCCGTTTGCCGCCACCGATGGTCAGCGTTCAATCAGTGACAGCCCGTTAAGGCCGGATATTGGGGATGGGAGACTTCAGCCTGTCCTCGACACTTTGTTTGAGGATACCGACAGCTTTTTCGAGACGGATGGCCAGAATGTTATTTCCATAGTGCCTGAGGATTAGCCCCCTCAATAATCTCCACCTTTCTTTCGGCGCCTTCAGGTCTAAAATTCTCTCAGAGTCCGTACCCACCGAGGTAAAAAGCAGCAAAAGAATGCCTGCCATGGATAACCACCGAGTCGATTTTCGGGGTAACGACAAATCGACGATCGACTACGATTACGACATTCAAGTGGATATTAATCATTCCATAATCGTAGTCGAAAATCGAAAAGAGAGAATCGACGGGGGACACGGGCGGCGCTGACAAGGGGCGCGGGGAATGCCGGACCATGTTGGTGGAAGGGCAGCCGGTCAGAATCCTCTCGACCGCGGCGGCTTCTGCCCGGTCTATGGTCAGGCGGTACTTACGGCGGACAGCTAGAGTTCGTGCAGCAAACCAGCAAGTGTTCACTGCGGGGGTCTACTCGGCTACGTCCTTGGCTACGTCTGCCGATCTTCTGGTAGCGGTTGAGACGGGGATGCGCCAGCGTCAGGTTCAGGAGGTCGCGGGCAAAGGCGGCTTTGACGCCGGCGCTTGCTGCGCACAGGCCGCTCTGTCGTGGGCTTCGGAGCGGGCGACGATGTGCTCGATGTCCGTGTCGCGGGTGCTGCGGAAGTAGGTGCCGGTGTACGGGCCGTAGATCGCCCCGCTGCGTTCGGCCACGATCCGGGCTTTCACGGACTGTGGATAGGGATAGTCATCGGGGCTGTAGGGGGAGCAGCGGTGTTCCGGTGCGATGGTGAGGCCGCGATAGGTCTCGGCGGCGGCGGGCGTAGCGAAGAGTACCGCTGCCGCGAGTAATGACGCAATAGCTGGTTTGAGCAGGCTTGGTTCTCCCAAGTTCATCCGCTTTCTTAAGATAATGTTTACACCATTAACAATGGTGAAACATTTACTGGTTAAATATGGTTAAAATGGGGAGTCAGTAAGAACAGTCAATAGTCATTCATAATCAATGAGTTATGAAGCTCATTGTGGTTCCTCGACGTTTTCAGTGGTACATTGCGGAGGGGATGTTGAGTTTACCGACGGCGAAGTGGAGCATGGTGATTAGCTTCTTTAGTGGTGTGATGGCCTCTGGCTTTGCGTTTGGTTGCGCTAAAGACACTGTTGAGTTCTTCAATGCAGGTATTGGTGAAGTGCGATTCCCAGTGGGCGAGGGTTTCCTCTTGGTGATTTTCGATTATGTTGGCCCATGGGTTTAAGGAAGCCTCGCCATGATGCTTACACATTGCGGTAATAACGTTCGAAATAGGTACTCAGGTTGCGTCTTCTCAGTAAAGGATATTGTGCCAGTACCACTGAAAACGTCGAGGAACCCTTTTTATCAAGCCAAAAAACTGATTTTTCTCAAGTTTTTCTCGCGCCTTTTGCGCCTCTTTGCGGCAAATCAGTAGCTTTTCGGATAAGGTCATGCTAGGACGAATCCGCGAAGTAGCCGGAGGGATCAACTCCCATGAATTGCCATTCGATCAGGAAGTCGAAGTTGATGAAGCATATCTTGGTGGGAAAGAGAGCAACAAGCACTTCGATAAGAAGCTAAATTTGGGACGGGGCCCGGTCGGTAAGCAAGCTGTAGTGGGTGCGAGATCGCGGGATGGGCGGGTTAAGGTCCAAGGCGTAGCAAGAACAGATCGCACTGAATTGTGCGGTTTTATCACTCAACATGTAATCCCCTGATCTTCGGTCTACACAGACAAAAACGCGGCATATGCCGGCCTCAAATCGCAATATGAACATGACCACGTGAAGCATTCAATCGGTGAATATGTGCGGGGAAAGGTTCACACCAATGGAATCGAGTCGTTTTGGGCCTTGCTCAAACGCGGCTATTACGGGGTCTTTCACCACTTCACTTGGAAGCATCTGCAGCGATATCTGGATGAGTTCGAGGTCCGGTGGAACATGGCGGGGATGGCCGGACAAGAGATCGTCTATGAGCGAGCGGACTGTTTCGAGAATCTGCAATTGAGTTTCTTTATTTGGGAAGTCGTAGCCGGAACGGTGAAAATTGATTTTGACGCCAGAGAGGCCAAGCCGGGAAGCAAGGGACTAAGAAACCACGGGACCAAATTCCGGATTTCTCCCGATGACATCTGCCGCATCTATGCGAAAAAGGAACGGCTTTGTTGAATTAAGTATGTTATTCCCTTGAATTAAGTATGGTATTCCCCATAATAGCCGTTATGTGGAAAGTGTTCGCCCACGGACTAGTGATCGGCGGCCTGTTGGTGTCCGGTATCGCATTCGGGCAGAAGGCGCATCCTGGTGCGGTCGCCGAATTCACTCTGAACCCCTTCGAGGCCCATCTCGGGTTTCTCCCAAATAAGCCCCGGAGTCTTCCGTTGACACTACCGCGGCTTCAGGCGACTCACGCTGAAGGGACTTCGGCCTACGTGATCGACGCCCCACGAACAGCTACGGGCATTACGCTGGTCTTCAGCATGGATTCCCCGGCCAAGGTCATTGTTGAGCGGTACAACGCGCCGGGTGGCAAGAACCGCAAGCGCAAGACTTGGTCGATCAAGGAGGGCTCAACGCGCTCAAGAATCCTTTCATTTAATGGCCTTGGGTCGGAGGAAAGCACGATTCGGATTCTAGTGAGCGCACCTGAAAGCCCAGAGCATTCAGAGAGCTACGACGTAACCGTCAGAAGGGCCGCGACATTCGGAACCGATCCAACGTTGACTGCGCTGGAGCTATCTGATGGTGCCCTAACCCCTGCCTTTGCAAGCGACACGAAATCCTATGAGGCAAGCGTAGTCTACAGAGCCACAGGTCTCGATGTGACCGCCCGTAGGAAAGAAGCAGGGACGGTTCTGCAATTGGGTGGAACCGCGTCTGACGGCAGCAAGCTAGCGGTGAATGGAATGACACTCTCAGGCTTGACTGTGGGGCGGAACACGATTGGGATCCTAGCTACATCCGAGGATGGCTCAACGACGGAAAGCTACACCGTAGAGGTACTTCGACTAGGGCCGAGCAACGACACCACGCTTGCCGACCTGACGGTGTTGGAGGGAGAGGCGGGATTGTTCGGGTTCGGTCTGCTCGTAAGCACGGGGGGCGGGATCCTGCGTCCAGCGTTTGGCCCCGATACCAGATCCTATGGAGCTACTGTGCCATCGGACGTGACGGCGGTCAAGATGGCGATCACGGGCCTGACGGCATCGGCGCTCAATGCGAGTGGCATGACCGCGCATGGTTCGCCCCTGGCGATGCGTGCAATGGATTGGACGATGGGGCGCTCTCGTGAGACTGCCCTGCGCAAGGTCGTTACCTTCGCCGGCCTTGAGCTGGGTGAGAATACAATATTGATCCAAGTGACAGCGGAGGATGGGAAGACGACGGGGACATACAGGGTGACGGTGACGCGAGGCAGTTAGTCTTATCTCGAGGAGAGCGAGGCCAAAACGCCAGAAAACTCTGCTCAGATCGGGGACAGTACTGGGGGCCAATCCCCAGTGTTTTGGGCCGCTGCAATCGACCCGAATAGGTGCAGAATCGTCGGGGGGGGGTGACCCGAATAGGCGTGGAAAACTCCCCCGCATCACTGGCACCTGTGGATAAACCTCGCGGCGGCGGGCGACCAGGACACCGTAAGAAGCCCCAGGAACGACTTTCAGCGGTGCGGAGACCGTTTAGGAAGGACGCCCGCGACTCGCGGGGCCGTCAGGGGCGAGCTTTGCGGTTCTAGCTTGCTAGTTGACGCTGATCCACTGGGGCGATGACGGGGGTTGAAGGCGAGAGAATCAAGATGCCACGGCCCGTCGAGTAATTCAGTTCCGGCCAAGCCAGTTTGATCTGTGTGGGGGTTGTCACCAGCGGTCCGAAACTCGGGGAAAACCGGCGCTTTGAAATCCGTTGGTTTTCTTACTCATTCGAAATATGCGACATCTTCTTCAGCTGCGCATTCATTCGCCGTTTCATATTGAACATCGGGATGGTACTGAGTGTTTCGAGGACAGCACCTGCAACCTGGATACTTGTGTTTGTAATGATTCTTTACCGGTTTTCAAACTGCCGATTCTGACGGTTTTCACGCCGCCCTCCACATTCGTGGATGCGGCGTGAACCGGGTCAAGGTCTTCTCCGTCCTGGGCGTCGATGACCTTAGTGACAGCTTCTATGGCGGCGCGGGCGACCGCACCGGAGCTTCGTGATTGGAGAGCCTTGTCAAACCTGACCTTTTTGCGAACCTTGTCCTCGCCGTCGTAAAAGGTCGTATAGATGATGTGTCCGGGCTCGGCTGCCGGGGCCTGCGACAGATGTGAAACAAGGTCTTCCGTTTCCTCGGGCAACAACTCAAACTTCAGAATGGTCACTTCCTGAGTGCTCTTCCGGTCCACCGAATAGCGGTCGCGGGGGTAGTCGTAGAGCTTGACAAAGGCTGCGTCGGAGACATTCTGGCTTTTCCACATCGCCTTGAGAACGGCTGTCTTGCCGCTCTCGTTCTTCCCAACAAGAGCGTTCGCAAACGGGGAGGAATGCAGGGGTAATCTGGGACAGCGCGATGCGGATGCCGAGGAGAGGGGCTGAGTAAGCACGTAAATAATCGATCAAAGATCGAAGGAGGGAAAATGCAGCTTTCCGCTCAATTCAAGCTGGAGAAAGAGACCAAAGGAACGTTCCGCTACGCCGAGGAAACGGCGGGGCAGCCACCGAAGATCGGCACCCTATACGTCCAGAAGTGGGCGCTCCCCAAGCCTCCTCCCCCCCGCATCGCCATCACTCTCGAAGCATTGGACTGACCCTCGTTGCCCTGGGACGCTTTCAAGTGCCACGGACATAGTTGAGGGTAATGGTGGTTCAAAATTGTTGGGGATGACCAGCATCATGGCGGTTTTTCTGGACCATATCCAACTGCTGGAGTGGGGCTTGTAAGGCACGATAAAGTATGTTATCGTGCTATATATGAACGGACTTGTTCCTCGCACCGCCGCGTTGTCCGAAACCTTCCCCGCCATCCTTCATCGGGCGGGCAGAAACGCGCTGTTTGCCGCCGATGAGTTCTTCTCGGCCAAGATATCCAACCCCCACACCCGCCGCGCCTATGCCCGCCCCGTGGGGCGCTTTCTCCTCTGGTGCGAAGAACAGGGCATCGAGCTCCGTCAGGTCACGCCGGGCCTGGCCGGGCGCTTTATTGAGGAGTTGCCCGGATCGGACCCCACCAAGAATCTGGCGCTGGCCGCTCTGCGGCATTTTTTCGACGCCCTGGTGACGCGCCATGTGGTGGCTCTGAACCCGTTTTCCTCCGTGCGGGGGCGGAAGCACGCCGTCGTGGACGGCAAGACGCCCGAGCTGGCCCCCGGTCAGGCGCGGGCTTTGCTTGGCTCCCTGGACCTCTCTCACGTCGTGGGGCTGCGGGATCGGGCCGTGCTGGGGGTGCTGACCTACACCGGGGCTCGGGTGGGAGCCCTGGCGCGGCTACGACGTGGGGACCTGCAAGAGCAGGAGACGCAGCGGGTCTTGCGGTTCCGGGAAAAGGGAGGCAAGCAGCGCGAGATTCCGGTGCGGCATGACTTGGACGAGTGGATCGCCGCCTACTTGGAAGCGGGCCGAATCGACTTGTCGCTAAAGGCGACGCCGTTGTTTCTAGCGGCGGACAGGTGGGGGTTGGGGCTCCTCGATCGAGCCATGACGGCGCACGGGGTGCGCCGGATGCTCAAGCGGAGGCTCAAGGAGGCAGGGTTGCCCCAGATCATTGCCCCTCACAGTTTCCGGGTGATGGTGGTCACCGATCTGCTGGGCCAGAACGTGCCCATGGAGGACGTGCAGTACTTGGCTGGGCACTCCAATCCCCAAACGACCCAGCTCTATGACCGCAGACGCAGGCGGGTCACCCGCAATATCGTCGAGCGCATCTCGGTGTAAGGAAAGGCCTTTGACGGATAAGCCGCCAGAGGGGGGAGGGTAGTTCTCTCTCGGAGGGGTGTTAGCCCCTTCGACTAGGGGGCCGACCCCGGGACACATACGCTCCTACTACTTGTTCTTTATTACTTGTATAATTGCCCATGAACGGAGTATGTGGGCGGAATATTCGAAGGATCGAGCGGGAATGTTGGCGGAATGTTCGTGGAAAACTCCCCCGAAACACACAAGCCTGTGGAAATAGGCAATTTACGCGCTCCTATCGATTCAGGGAGTGGAGAGGACCAGAGAGCGGTCCAAACCGGCCCGCCGAAGCCGTCAGGGGCGATCCTAGCACCAGGAAAGAGCTATTCCCCGAGGCGCGTCGGGTCGGATGACGGAGGGATGGTCGGGGGCAAGAGGATCAACACAAACGGGCGGATGAGATGACGTTCGACCAGAAGGTCCAGCTCTGGATGGTTGTCGGGACGTGGGTCGCAGGGTTGGCAACACTCCTGGCCGTAATGACGGCCCTCTATCTTGCCAAGAATGTCGAGAAGGTACGTCTCAGAATATTCGTTGGCATTCGTATGGTGGTTCCTGGTGACGGCAGTCCTGCCGGAACATGTGTGCTTTGATGTAACTAACGTGGGGCAACGGCCTGTAACCATCACCTCCGTAGGGTGGGTTATCGGAAAGCGGAAGAAGCTAAAGGGCTTAA
The DNA here is from genome assembly GCA_965215885.1 of Candidatus Moanibacter sp. GTDB lineage: Bacteria > Verrucomicrobiota > Verrucomicrobiia > Opitutales > UBA2987 > CBDCEW01. Next base: position 54,714 of record CBDCEW010000095.1, on the reverse strand, counting down.
TCCAGCTCATATCGGGTTCCTTGGCGCCCTGCAAAACTCACGCACGGGCAGAATGCCAACTTCAAGGTTGCCCTTGTCCGACATGACTAACCCGGGCGAGTGGTTTTCTCGCAGGGTTCATCAATGACCCCTCAGGCCAGTCACTGAAGACGCTCAAGGCGCAGATCCGTCACATCGGTGGAGACCTTCGAAGTCAAGCCCGAAAGCGATCTGATTGACCGGCTTCGTGGGGATTGCTGAAAAAACGGCGTGTCGGCTCGGGTGGCGGGGGGATGGCCGGTGTTGATGGATGCAGGATCAAGACGCCCCTGGCCGTCGAGTAGTGCAGCTCCGGCCAGGACACCTTGATCTTCTTGAGCTCCCGCAAGCATTCCGTGCGGAAGCGGTTCACTGTGTTCTTGTCGCCCGCTCTGGCCGGGTTCGCGCCGAACTGCCGGTAGAGCGACCGCCAGGAGAGCCGTAGTGGAGCACGGAGGGCAAAGGTGCGGTAGGTGGCCACAGGTACCAGTCCAGGCCCAGCGAGGACCGCTTGAGGGCCTTCAGGATGTTCATGTCCAGCGGCGACGGGACAGCTGATGATCTCGTTGAAGAAGTCTTCGCCGAGGCGGATCTTGCTCATCCACAGTGAGCGCTCGTCGGGGTGCTTGGGGTCCCACCAGAACTCGGTGCGATCAGCTACAAATGAGCGATTCTGCAACGATCCGTCGCCTGACGACTTTTCAAGGGCTTGGGCGTTGCGAAACGGTATTGCTGGAGAGACTCGATTAGCAATACCTTTGGACGTGGACGCCCAAATTATACAAAAATTCCGACCAATCCGATGCCAAGTCCTGACCAATCCGACGAGGAAAAAACAAATATCTCGCTTTACGGATTTTCTTGCTTGCTTGTCCATTTCTTCCTTGAACGTTGACTCCTTCAGCGGCTTATTTCTTTCAGTCATCTTCTATGCCCTGGGTAACATCTTTGTCGGTTTTATTGCTGTCGTCGCGCAGGCCGACCATCCACATGTAGTGCAAAAGAAAAGCGGACTTGGAGCCAGCGGCGTTCTGCTTGGCATCCTTCATCGACGGGAAGGAATCGCCTCGTATGTATCTTTTTTTGGTGCCGAACACGCCGCGTGTGTCCTTAAGCCAAAGGACGTACTCGTTCGAGTGCTGGTCGTACTTCACATGGCCCAGTTCTTCGACATTACCTCCAACTTTTTGGATCAGGTTGTCTTTGTCCCAAACTACCGAACTCATCGCATTTTCCTTTTTTTTGAATCCTGGGGGTTCTCAAAGTCCCCCCCACATATCCTCGAACAGGTCCCTGAATCCCCCCGGATTCTCCGGCTTCTCCGGTTTCTGCCCCGGCGCATCGCTGCGCTTGAGCAGCTCAGTTTCGGGCTCTTCTCTCACCCTTTTCTTTGCGGCGTCTTCTAGTTTGTCTTTACCCATGGTTTCTCCTTGCTGAGATGGACGAATCTGCGGCGAACTCAGACCTGCTAATTTCCTCTGACAGTGCCCTCCCCTCCTATCGATCGCCCAAGGCTTCCGCCTGCCGTTTGAAGCTCTTCTCGACCACTGCGGAACCAATCGAATCGCCAAAGACGTTCACCGCCGTCCTGAAACGATCTAGTAGCCAGTCGACCGACAGGATCAGCCCGATATATTCGATAGGTAATCCGACCGCGTTCAACACGATCACCATCGTGACCAGCCCGGCTTCGGGAATGCCCGCGGCTCCGATAGCCGCCATGGTAGCAGTGACGGCAATCACAAGCTGCGAGGTGATCGTGAGCTCAAACCCAATCGCCTGTGCGATGAATATGGCAGCCGCGGCCTCATAGAGGGCGGTGCCATCCATATTGATCGTGGCGCCCAAGGGAAGAACGAAATCGGAGGATTGTTTCGATACCTTGGCCTTTTCGACGGCACAATTCATCGTGATCGGCAGCGTTGCCGTTGAACTCGCAGTTGAAAAGGCCGTCAGTAGAGCCTGGGACATCTGGTACATGAAACGGACCGGGTTTCTTCGGGTGAAGATCCACAGGATCAAGGGAAGCGTTAAAAATGCATGGACCCCCAGCCCGGCAAGGACCGTTCCAAAGTACGCTCCAGTCTGTTGAAGAACCGCTCCCAGATTTCCCCCAGCCTGAGCTTCACCAAAGCGGGCAGTCACCAGGCAGAAGATTCCGAACGGGGCCAGTTTCATCAGCAACAGGATGAACGACAAGAGCGCTTCGTTGACTTGGACGATTATCTCGGTAAGCGCCTGGACTCGGGTGCCCATTGTCGTGAGCATTCCGGCAAAGATGATCGAGAAGAAAATCAGCGGTAGCAGGCTGGTCTTGGCTGCCGACTCGATCAGGTTGTCGGTAAAGAGCATCAGGACCAAGCCCCGAAGGATTGTTCCCAGGTCCGCATCTTCCCGGCCAGCAGTGCTCACCTGACCCTCCGCGAGGCTCGCGTCCAGGGTCGTCTGGTCGACACCGACACCAGGTTGAATCAAATTCACCATGAGCAGACCCACGAGCACAGCCAGGACGGTTGTCATCAGGTAGTAGGTCACCGCAAAACCGCCGGGGCGGCCCAGTTTTCGAATGTCGCCGAGTCCAATGATGCCGCTCATCACGCTGGCCATCACCAGCGGAACGACCATCATCGTGAGCACGTTGAGGAATATTTTACCCCCAAGCTCGAACTGCATTGCAAATCCTGGAGCAAAAACAGCCAGGAGGATGGCCATGACAATCGCAACGGCGATGTACAAGGTCAGATGGCTCTTCGGTTTATCGGGCATTGTGTAACCTCTCCGAGTTCGATGCGACGACTCTGCTTTCGCTTGGCGACGATGAACCATCATTATGCTCTTGCCAAGCCTGAAAAAGCTAGCGAACGAGCATCGCTGCGTTCCGAGGACAAGAATCGGCCCTCAAAGGCCACTCAACGGCCCCGAGTGGTTCTTACTCTGGCAGCCGTGCAAACGATCGAAGCGTGGAAGACTTGGTGGGGAAGTTGATGCAAGGTCCTCCGTTTTAGCTGTTTAAGATCTGCTGCTTCCATTGGATCCGGAAGAGTTGATATATAAAACATGGGAATTATATACAGAAGTAACCAAGGCGGGGTCATTTACCCCGCCGCAAGAATTGCCACTCGGTTGGTTTCTTTGCCGGCCTGCTTAGGATCGCCCGAGCTATATTATCGGGAGAATCCGGTATAGAGTTTTGGCATAGGCCGTGGCTTCCGGCCAACTTTGGCTTTCTCAGGCGAATCGACCTTCGGTGGATCAGATTTTTTGGTCATTTCTTTCCCTTTTTGAGTTGACGTGGTATGCTTTCAGTCAATTGGGCTATATCTCTTGAATATCCGCTCTTTATTGCCCTACGCCGCTCGATTGACCACCGGTGAGGAAATAGCTATCCACATCGCTCGCGAATGTGTCCGTGGCGGCATCGAGCCTACCGTCACCGAGGTCCGGTCGAAGGGAGGAGTCGCTGATTGATCGCTGACCGGATGAAGCGGTAAAACTGAAAGGATAGACGCCATCATCCGTGTCGACCCGAAGTGACCCTACCGCTTCACGCAAGTCTCCTCCGGTAACGGAAATCTCCTGAATGGTCGATGATGGATCTATTATGATTCTCGGGGCAGCCCGCCCGACAGGAGTGAGGTCACCAATAAGCAGAAAATTCGCAACGATGACGTCGGGTGCATTTATGCCGATGAATTGCAACACCCCCGGCAATCCCACGAAATTTGCATTGGCTGCGTTTATGCCGCCGATCATCGTTACTTGCCCATCGGGCGATTCCACCGAGATTGATTTAATGTCGGCAATTCCATCGACATTACCCGAAAAAGTGCTGCCACTGATTATGGCCGTGTCGACGCGATCGGGATCATTGCCTAAAGTAAACACCGATAAATAGGTTCCCGCTGTGGAATTTGCGATGGTTATCGTCGCCAGACCCTGCACATAGGTCTTCCCGGTTTGGTTATAAGGAGATGGTACACTCGCGGCGAAGTCCTGTAGGCTGATCGTTAGGGTCGTATTCGGATCGTCGCTCCCGAATTCCACGAATACGAGATCACCGTCCGGATCGAGGAAAGCGACTCGAGTAATCTCGCCGGGAAAGGATGAGAACGTCGCTTCCGCCCCGTTTAATTCGAATCCGTCATAGATATTTCCTTGAAACGAAGTGCCGTCGTTTACAAACAGGGCGGAGCCCTCCAGGAGCAGACTCGACGAAAGGGAAATGCGGGCCACCTGATATCCACCGGCTGTAAAGTCGGCATTCGGAAAAGCCGTTAATATCGCGCCCCCCGACGCGAACCCACTATGGAATTGCACCGTTCCATTTTCGTCTGGGCCCGTATTCGGCGCCGCCTGCTCGAGAAACGCCACGTTTGCCGGCACCTCGTCGTTCACTTCCGTACCGGCATCCCAAACCTGTGTTCCGAGGATTATGATCTCCGTCATGACGAAATTCCCTGATTCGTCAAAAACCTCATAGGCCATGGGATCCCCGTTACCTATGAACGCATCGTTACTCGGAATAATCATAGACGCGAAACTGAAATAGCGATTAAGCGGTGAACTGCTATCCAGGCTGAACTTGAACGCACTGGTGTTACCGGAAAAGAACACAGGGGGCGGACCCGGACCAGTGATGGTGGCGTCTTCAAAGCCCAACGCAGCGTTGGAAAATTCGGCCGAAAGCAAAGCGGTGGCGCCGTCCTCAGCTGTTGATTCCAGACCGGGAGAGGCTGCGGCACCCTCATCGAAGAGATTGAAGCTGCCATCATGAAATCCCACCCAGAACGGCGCAAGATGAGTCCCTTCCGCCGGTGCCAGATTACTAATTGTCACAAGAACTTCGACGGGAGTGGCAGGTTTTTCGGTGATTGTTATTCGGACTATCTCGTAATCTTCCATCGTAAAGTCGGCATTCGGAAAAGCACCTAAGATCGCCCCTTCCTCGCTGAACCCCTCATGGAACTGGACGTTTCCGTCTTCACTCTCACCGGTGTTCGGCGCCGCCTGCTCGAGAAATGCCACGTTTGCAGGCACCTCGTCATTGACCTCGCTGCCGGCATCCCAAACCAGACTGCCCATTATGAGAATTTCCGTTTCGATGAAGTTTCCCTCCTCGTCGAATATCTCAAAGACGAGGGGATCATCATTGGCGACAAAGGCATCGTTACTCGGAATTATCATGGAAGCGAAACTGAGGTAACGGCTCAGCGGCGAACCCGCGTCCAGGGTGAAGACAGTCGAATTCGAGTTACCCGGGAAAAAGACGGGAGGAGATCCCGGGCCGGTGATCGTCGCATCGCGCACGCCGCCTGCGCTCATTCCAAAATCGGCACTTACCGAACTCGTGTCTCCGTCCTCGGCGAGCGATTCGAGGGCTTCCGAAACGGTTTCTCCTTCATCAAACAGATCGAAACTCCCGTCGTGAAACCCGATCCATACCGGTGTCAAGTGCGTGCCTGCCTCGGGAGCAAGGTTTTCGATCGTCACCTTGATCGTTGTAGCATTCAAGCTGGAATTGAGCACCAGATCGGAGATGATGCCCTCCCCATTGGCGAAATACGCAAAGTCCAGGGCCCCCACCCCCAGGGTAGCTTCGGCCCGGTTGGAGGGGGTCGCCTGCGGCAGCGGGTCGCTGTTCCTGATCGTTCCGGTCGCCTCGGCTCTCGTGATGGAAAGCGTCTGGGATGCGTCATTGCACAGCCGTGCATTGCTGATCTTGACCTTCACGGTCTCGCCGTTGTCGTTCACCCTATCGTCGATGATGCGGACGAAGGGCTTGTCCACCCGTTTTCCGATCTGCATCCAGTACATGGCTTTCGGGAACTTGAGGTAGTCCGTTCCTTCCGTGGCGGTGCCGCCCGAGATGGTCTCGAAGTCGTAACACACATAGTCGTCATGCTTCCGCGAGAGCCTGACTCTGAAATCGAGCCACCCGTCGTCCTCGTCCCCGGTCGCGTCTTCGATCCCAATGGTCAGACCCGGCACGTTGGTCGTGGAGATCGACGGCGCGTCGATCGTTCCCGTCGCCTCGTCGATCGTGATGTCGAGGTCCGCTTTCTTTTTGCCGCGCTTATTGATCAGGCGCGCGTTGCTGAGCCTTACCATCACCGTCTCCCCGGCGTCGGTGACCGTGTCCTCAATGAGCGCGAAGCCCATCTGCACGGTCGTCTCTCCCGCCTGAATGACGTGGGTGTAGACGTGCGGCCAGTAGTCGACGCCTTCGGTGGCGGTGCCTCCCGAAGTAGTCTCGAAGTCGACCTTCACCGTGTGCGGCGAAGCTGGTGAGAGCGTGACATCGAACAGGAGGTGGCCGTCGTTCTCGGCGGCGCTGGCGTCCGCGATCGAGAGTCTAGGTGGCGAGCTCCCCAACACGAGACTGACCCTGACTTCCTGGCCGTCCAACCAGACCAGGCCGGGGGGCAACTCGCCGGCGGGATAGTGCCATAAATCGCCCGTGCTGCCGTCATCCGACTCCATGTCCGTTGTAAACGTGTGCTCGCCAACGGTGACCACCGTGCCGCGCGGCACCCGCGGTATGGAGCCGAAGTAAAAGTAAGCACGGGACAGTTCCTTATAGGTGTGCACCGTCCAGACGTTGAATTCTTCGTCGCCGTATTCGATCTGGTCGTCGTCGAGCGAGCCGAACTTGTCATACTCATACCCGAGCAAACGGCCGTCGCCTTCGGCGTCTGCCACCGTCATCGTCGCGCACCAGTCGTTGACCGCGGGACAGGGGCCCGGCAACACCACCACTGTCACTGTCCCGTTCGAGGGATACGCGCCGCTCGTGAGCGGGCCCTCGGCGTGGCCCCGGGAGTCGGTGACGCTCACCTTCACCTTGATCTGCTTGCCCAGGTCGGACGCGGTCAGCGTGTAGGTTTCGGAGGTCGCCCCTGGGATGTCGGTGTCGGTGAGGCCGTCCACCCGCACCCACTGGTAGGTGAACGTGGGGGTCGTCGGCAGCCCATCCAGGTCCTCGATGTCGTCCGTCGCCGCCGTCAGCGTCTTGCCCACCTGCCCCCCACCGGAAATCGTCGGCTGGCCGGTGGCGGGAGCGTCGGTCACAACGAGCGACACGGCGACGTCGGTCCCCGCAGTCCAACTCAGGGTGGTGTTATTCCACTTCCATTGAGTCTTGGCGCCGTTGATCCGGTCGGCCTCCTTAAGGACGAATTCCTCGCTGTCAATCACCAGTGTCAGACCCTGTGTGGCGGCTGTGGCACCCGTATCGAGCCTAAATGTCAAGACTCCGTTCTTAGTGAAAAATTTAGTGACCGCGTAGGTCATACCGTCATCGGTGAAGTCGTCGTCGCTCAGCCTGTCCGAATTGGAACATTGCAAGGTGGCACCCGAAGTGTTGTCGCAGCCCAGCGGTACGGGGGTCCCTGAGAATGTGACTAGCGGATCCAGCGTGGCCGACCAGATCGTGGTCTGGGCTTGCGCGGGGAGGGCCGCGGCAAACAGCATGGCGAAAGCCAGGAGGAATGTAGCTGCTAGGGTGTGCAGCGCGCGGGACTCTGGCGGATTTACGCTCGGTCCATATACGACACGTACGTCGTCACGCATCTCCTTAACCAATCCAGTTTCGGCATACCTCACGTGCGAATAAGTCATAAGAGCTCATTGCTTCCGAGATCAACCCCCGTGTCATCCTGTTCGTGTGGCTGCATACTCAACGACCCCTCCGTGCTTGTAAAAAAAGGGACTTATATACTTGAGTGACCATATTTCAACCCTCAATTTGGATGTCTATCAGCATTGCTCGGAGAAGCACCTGCACCGTTATCTGGCCGAGTTCGATTTCGGTTCCTCGACGTTTTCAGTGGTACTGGCACAATATCCTTTACTGAGAAGACGCAACCTGAGTACCTATTTCGAACGTTATTACCGCAATGTGTAAGCATCATGGCGAGGCTTCCTTAAACCCATGGGCCAACATAATCGAAAATCACCAAGAGGAAACCCTCGCCCACTGGGAATCGCACTTCACCAATACCTGCATTGAAGAACTCAACAGTGTCTTTAGCGCAACCAAACGCAAAGCCAGAGGCCATCACACCACTAAAGAAGCTAAAGAGCAAAATTAACCTTTGTCAAGGTCCAATACTCCGGTCTTGATTCAGGATGTCATTACTCTTCTGGCAATTTGGCAAACAAGCAACTTAGCGAGTTCATACCTGTGGAAACTCGGTAGTGTCTCATATCGTTGATTCCACATCACTTCGCTATCCACCCGTTCTTTTCATTCAATTTCCGCAATCCGCTCAGAGTGTAGATATTGCTCTTGGCGAGATTGCATGGGCCGCACAACAAAATCCTGTTGGTGATGTGGTTGATGCCGCCGTCGGAACGCGGCGTGTTGTGGTCGAGTTTAAGATAGCGCGGGTCGTCGAAAGTCCTATAGCAGCCTTGGCACCTCATGCCGTGCTGGTCCAACAGATGCTCGTACATCTCCTTCCGACTCATCTTCTTGTCTTCGGGCTCCTTGATACGTACCTTGACCCGAAGGAAAGGTGCCGCCGTGTCCCCGTTGTCTGTGCGCTCGGGAGGTTCGGTCGAGTAGTGGATTTTGCCGTATAGAGGCAACGCCTCTCCTATGCTTCCGTCCGGCCCAGCGAAACCTTCCTTCTGCAATCGTCAATGACCGTTTCATGCGCCTTGTCCCAGATGTCGATGCCTACCCATTGGCGTCCTAAACGCTGGGCGGCGACGCATGTAGTGGCGCATCCCGCGAAAGGGTCGAGAACCATGTCTCCGGAATTAGACGTGGTCTTGATTATCCTTTCATACAGTGCCAGAGGCTTTTGAGTGGGATAGCCTATTCTCTCCGTGGACCCTTTGGAGAGAGGCTTTATGTCGAGAATCATATCCTGAACGGGCGAGCCGCTGTGGCTGCCGAAATACCTTTTGTATCGCGGGACTCCGCCTTCCTTTCTCGGCCAGTAGATCAGCCCTTGTTCGTCGAGCAAGTCCAGCCTCTTCCTCGCGCTAAGCTCGGCGTAATTCTCCGGGAAAACGAACCAGTCAGGCATCGCCCTGTCCGGTGGAACTTCCCAATGCCTTCCCTTTTCCATCGGGTCGGTCCCTCGCCACGGCATTCCGGTATCCCCCGTCCGTGGTCCCGGACCAAGAAGATTGTCGACCCCGTAGCGTCCCCTATCATCCGTATATCGGTAGAACGACTCCACGTAGTCGCTCTCCAGCGGTTGCAGGACGCGATTCCATGTGAGTTTCCGCCCCTTGGAATAAAACAACAAAATGCCGTGAATTGGTCCCCACCGCTTTGCTCGATTGTGGCTGGAAGTCCGTTTCCAGATCACCTCGTTCCGAAAATTCCTCCTTCCGAAAATGGCATCCATCAGTCCCTTCAAATAATGGGAAGCGGTCGGGTCGCAATGCAGATAGATGCTTCCCGTGGACTTCAATACCCTATGCATAGCCAACAGACGAACAGCCATGAAGCAAAGGAACGCGGCCATGTCGTCGCCGTAGCTTGAACGCGAACCCTGCACGACGTTCATCACGTTTGGATGGTCGTCCGTTATCTGGTCGATCCAATCCTGATGCACATCCTGTTCCCATGACCATCGGGCGTGGAACTTCGCACCAGCGGCGAGGCTATCCGGAGTGGCGTGGAAGTCTCGCCCCTTGTTGAATGGCGGGTCCCGTGGCTATGAGGTCGACGGACCCGCTGTTCATCGCCCGCATGAAATCAAGATTATCGCCGTGGAACAGAGTCCGGTTTTTCCAGTTCGGCTTCATGTCTTCGGCATCCTTTTCGAGGCAGCAACCTAGACCGTTGTCAATTTGGCGTCAATCATGAGTGTGGAGTCAACGATATAATTCTCAATATTTAACCCGCCCCGCCGTGGTTACTTAAGTATATAATTCCCTATTTTTAGGACAATTTTATAATAATATTTGTCTCAAAAATCTCAGAGTTCCGGGCCCCCTCGACCACCGAATCAAAGATTCTTGGGCAGCAGGTATCGCCCGTCCTTCTTCTCCATCGGCGGCAGTTCCTCGCCCTTCGGGACGATCTTCCAGAACTCGTCTGCTTCCTCGACACTCTTGAGGTCGAGGTAGTGCTTGCGGCTTACAGCTTCCGAGTTGCCCGCCTGCAGGGCCGTGTCACCGACCGACCGGAAGGCCCCGACCGTCATCGAAATGAAAGTGTGCCGCATTACGTCATACGGGAGGTTACGCCCCTTGCGGACATCGACCCAGAGGTCGCGCATGCGGCGCGGAATGATCGGATAATCCCTGATCGGGTATTTCTCCAGCCAGCGGCGGAGATTCGGCTGGAGCTTGATCGTGCGCTTCTCGTTGACTTTGGAAATTTCTGGTTCGATCAGGATCACGTCGGTATCGAAGCGGATGTCCTGCGGGCGCAGCTTCCCGATCTCGCCGTCTTTGAAGTCGGGCCGGATGCCGGCGAACAGCGTGAGTGCGAAGTAGGGCACCATGCAGCCCGGTCGGCCCCACCACGAGCCGTCCTTGTTCTGCTTCCCGCGATAGGTCTCCAGCCAGTACATGAATTCCTTCGCTTCCGCAGCGGACAGCGTCGCCGCCGTTCCGCGGGCTTTCTTCACCTTGAATTGAGGCACATCGAGGATCGGATTCTCGGCGACGTATTTCTTGGCGAGGCAGTATTTGAAGAAGGTGCTCAGGTAACCGCGCCGGTTGTTCCAGGTCTTCAGGGATGGCACCGCCTTCGACCGGCCCCGCGTTTTGTCCAGGTATTCCCGTAGTTCATCGCCACGGATTTCCCCGACAATCCGTCCCGCGAAGTAATCCTTGAGGTTGTCCATCTCGATGCTGATGGCCCGCTCCTGGCGACGGGAAATGATCCCGCGCTCAAACTCCCGGGACCTCTCATCGGTATATTCCTCCACGGCAGCTTCAACCGCCATCGTTTCGGCAGCTTCCTTGTAATGGTCGAGGAAGTATTTGACGGCGAAGGTCAACGACTTCCTCGAGTTCGACTCTTTCAGCAGATTGACCGCCGCAATCGCGTCGCGATTTTGATCATGCGTCAGGGTGGTCCAGACGGTCTGTCCTTCGGACTCTCCTTGGAGGAACTGAATTTCCAGCTCCTGACGATACGCGACCGCATCGGATCGCGTCTTGAAATTCTTGCGGATGCTCTTGCCATCCAGCGTGCCCGACACGCGGTAAGCTTTGCCGCCGGAGGGATTCGTGAAAGGAGAGATTTTGAAACGATGCTTGGACATGACTTTTGAAATTTGCAGATTTAATTCTGCAAATTTAAGCCATACCCGCATAAATACTAGCCTAAAATGGTGGAGGTGGCGGGAGTCGAACCCGCGTCCCATGAGGTTTAGTGAGTGGCCTCTACAGGCTTAGCTGATTGTTTGAAGCTCGCCCGGCGGGGCGCGAATCAGCACGCTCCCTTTGGGCCAGAGTCCTGTGAATATACGACCGGCACCCGGACTCCCGATGCACGGCTATGCCTGCTGTCGTCGCCTTCGTCGCCTAGCAGGTGTGAGCGGGAAGACGTGCCGCTTTATTTAAGCAGCAAGGGCAAACTGTTCGTTGCCATTTATGATTTGTTGATGGATTTATACGGAGCCAACCATCATCTCCGGCCTGCCACCAAACACGCACCCCCATGGTCGAATTCCATTACACCCCCTAAATTTCATTATAGGATCTGTTTTGCGGGCTGACTAGGAAGGTAGTCGATCTTGTCCGGATAAGGGGTCAAGCCTTAGAAGCTGATATTTTTCGGGGTCAGTCGCCTTAGCAAATTGCCCGGAGCTCGTCGGAGGGTGGTTTGCAAGGCCTGACCCCATTGCGAAGCGGAAAAATAGCAACTTCTTAAGGTCATGACCCCGAAGTTCTAGAATCCTTCTCGCAATTTTTCATTCATCAACCAGCCCGCAAAACAGATCCTCTAATGAAATTTAGAGTGGACCTGAAAGGTCCCCTTTCAGGTCCGAGAACGCCGACGAGGTTCGGAGATGCTTAAAGCTCTCCGAGAGGAATGGAGCGTTTGCGGATTTGAAAGTCAAAGAACGGTGTGGAGAATAAGATCGGACAGAATCGGAGGTTTTTCAAGGGAAAAGTAGAGAGGGCAATGGGAGAAAGAGGAAAAGAGAAGATGAGAATTCACAAAGTTGTAGCCCACCGATGCAGTAGCCATCCCACTCCTCCTCTCTTATTTCTCTTCGTTGCTCCCGGCCTGCCGGGATTCAGTCCTCTCCCTAACGGTGTGTTTTGAGCGCCTTCTCAGTCGATCTTTCCCGGCGGAAGATCCGTGGGCAGTGGAGCGGGGCGTTGACAGGATGATTGGAGTGAAACTGTCTGTTTCAACTCAGCGGATTCGTGGAAGGCCAGCATGATGTCGAGGACGTGAAAGGCGAGGTCTCCGGAAGCACGGTGAGGGCGTCCGGAGCGGATGGCGGAGGCCATGTCGGCGAGTCCGAGCCCACGGCCGATGTAATGCTTGTGTGTGTGTGGGATTTCCTTCCATTCGGCGGCTCCCTTTTCCTTGAGGGAAACGGGACCGTCGAATCGGTTGGGGTCGGGAACGGAAAGGGAGGCCTCCGTTCCGTAAATCTCGATGCGGGGGAGTTGGGTTCCCCCTTTCGTATCGAAGCTGAAGGCGGTTGTTGCGAGAACGCCATTCTCGTAGGCGATGGTTCCGGTGAGATGAGTGGGAACCTCAACTTTGATGACGAGACCACGTTGCTCCTCGCAGGTGGCGACACGTTGCGGGAAGGTGATTTTGGTCATAGCTGAGACCGAGGCGGCCGGACCCATGAGGACGGCGAGAGCGGTGAGATAGTAGGGCCCCATATCGAAGAGGGGCCCGCCGCCTTTTTGATAATAGAATGAGGGGTTTGGGTGCCAGGATTCGTGCCCTCCACCGCAGCAGAAGGCGACAGCGGCGGTCGGTTCCCCAATCGCTCCGGCGTCGATAAGGTTTCGGCAGGTCTGGATACCGGGACCGTAGACTGTATCGGGCGCGCATCCAACGCGGAGATTCTTCTCTTTCGCAAGATCGAGGACGGCGCGAGCTTCGTCCCGATCGAGGCCGAAAGGCTTTTCGCAGTAGGCGTGTTTGCCGTGTTCGAGGGCCATCCGATTGACTTCGGTATGAGCGGCGGGGACTGTCAGATTGAGAATGATCTCAATTTCGCCGTCGTTGAGAATCTCCTCGACGGAGCAGACTCGCGGAATCGAGTATTCGGTGGCGAGAGCCTGGGCAGCTTCAGGGTTGAGGTCGGCGCATGCGACGATCTCGATCTGATCGAATTCACGGCAACACTTTAAGTATGCCGGGCTGATCTTGCCGCAGCCGATGAGGCCGATGGGGGTAGCGTTGCTGGTATGAGGCATATTCAAGAATGGCGTGCTGGAGTGTTGGAAGGCTGGAGTGGGGGGGGAGTAAAAGGGGAGAGTGAGCAACGAATAAGGAGGGGTCAGTGATGCGGGATGCCCTTCGACCCGTCTCCGCTCCGCCGTGGCATGCAGAGCTCAGGGTCTTCACTTCGTTTCGACGGGGATGCGAGATCAGTAGTGAAGAGTGAACCCCGGCAAGCCGGGACTTCGTTTCTCTCAGCAGCGGACAGTGAGTTGCAAAGTTCAGAACTCGCTATCATGCGGGTTGGCGGGCAGGGGGCAATCGCAGATACAATTCCCGGCTTTTAATCGCTTCGGGTTTAATTCCCCGAAGCTTGCTTCGTTTCTAATTCATAAAGTCTAATATCAAATGCCTCGGGGCTTGCCCCGAGGATCTTTAAGAGCTAAAGAAAACGGTAGGCTTCATCTTCGAACCATCAAATTCGAAGAAAAATGGAGAAACCTACCGTCAAAGAAGAGACCTTCTTACAGTGCATCCTTGGAGTGGACAAGGGTAATCCCTCGATCACGGTCTATCGGGATCTGAGCGAAGGCAAACTGCACGTCTATTACGGGCATGAGCTTTTTGAAGTCGTAGAGGACGATCGGGAGCAAGTTGAATTCAAGCTATTGGCGGGGCGCCTCTACAATGCGGGGTTGAAGAAAGGGCGCTTAGAGAAGCAATTTGAGGTTGACCCCAAAACGATGAAGCGGTGGGGGGAGGCGCTTCAAAGCGGAGATGCCGAGACCTTAGCGCGAGTGCTGGCGGGACGCAGCGCTCATCGCAAATTGACGAGGGAAATCCGGAGTTTTGGGCGGGTGCGCTTCGGGCAGATCTATGGGGAGAGTCGGTATGGCTACAGCAAGAAGATACGGGGGGAGATCGAGGAGGTGTTCGGAGTTAACCTCAGTGGGGAAACTTTGCGCCCTGTCTTTAAGGAGCTTAAAGAGGCCCGGGCAAAGGAGGCCGAAGCCGAGAGGGCGCAAAATCGGGAGACTCCCTGGGATTGCCCGGAGGACTCGGGGAGGGACGAACAGGAGCAAGAAGCAGAAAATAGCCCCGAAAGCGAAGGGGACAATCGCAAGGAGTCTCCCGATTTTTCGAGGGAGAGCTCCGAAGCGGTGCAATGGTATCGGCACCTGGGAGTACTTCTGTTCAGTGCCGCGCTCAGAGAAGTCGCTCAGATTGATCGCGAAGAGGGCTGGCTTTTGAAACAATGGGTGGCTTGCGGGTTGTTGGCCGCGGTCAATATCGAGCAGAGCAAACTGCTCGATCTCGAAGACCTGCAAAAACTCATCGGGCGAGTCCTGTATACCCCCTATCTGCAACGCCAAAGCCTTAGCGCCCTGGCCGATGAAGGGCTTTTAAGAGAGATCCTCAGAGTGAACGCGAGGGGCCTGAATGCTTCGGATGAAGAGAGCTTTTATTATGATCCGCACACCAAACATTACACCGGAATGAGCAAGGTGCTGGCGGGATGGTGTCCGGGTATCCGTCTGGCCGACAAAGCGCTCCACAGCGATTTTATTCATACCCTCAAGGGCTATCCGATCTATTTTGCGAGTACCGACAACTATGAGGATATAAGGGAACGGTTTATCCCCAACTGCGAAGCGATGCTCGAGCTGGTGCAGTTGCCGGCTGATAAGAAGGTGAGCATTTACGTGGACCGGGCGATCGCCGCGGAGTGGTTTTACGAAGCCATCGTGGAGCATCCTCAACTCGAAATCATTACCTGGGAAAAAGGTTACAAGGCCAGCGCCCAGCCCCTCCAACGGATCGACGGGCAGTTGCGCCTGCAGCGCGCGCGCAACCATGCCGAAGATCTCCAGGAGTATCATCTTCGCTATCAGCGGGGCCCCTGGAAGAAAAATCCTCAACTGGTGCAGTGGATCGTGGAGGCGACCAATCCAAAAAATCGAACCATTACCGTGAGCATCCTGGCGACCGATCAGCAGGCCCGAAATGAAGAGGTAATCAAAGGGATGTTCAGTCGCTGGATTCAGGAGAATGACTTCAAATACCTCGATAAGCACTTTGGGATTAATCAGATCACCTCTTATCGCACCGTCCACTACAAGCGATTAGCCCAACACCTTGAGGACAAGCAGGAGAAAAGCGGTGCCGCCAAAGCCCTCCTGAAGCAAAAACAGCAATGCACCGAAGAATTGAAAAGACTGCTCCTGGCCGAGCATGCCCACCCGGGCAAAAGCGCCTCAAGGGGCGAAAAGATCCGTCGACTCGATCAGGCCCTCAAAGCCCTCCAACTCGAACTGGAGCAAATCGACACCGAATGCTCGAGGCTGCAGCGCCTCATTGATGAAAACTATGTCCGCCTGGACACCGCTAACAAGTCCCTCATGGATGCCTTGAAAATCTTCGCCCGTAACAGCTTCTACAAGCAGCTCGAACCCTTTAAAGCTCGCTACAACAACTATCGTGACGACCACGATCTGTTTCGCAATTTGACTCACAGTGACGGCGTTCTTATAGAGAGGGGCTGTGCGGTCGAAGCGCATTTATTCCCCACCGCAACTTATCCCCCTCGGGTGCAGGCGGTGGTGCTTGAGTATCTGCAAACTCTCAATGAGAAGCCCTTACTGATGCCCGACGGTTCAGGCCGAAGAATCATCTTCCGACTGGGCAAAAAATCGGGATTTAAACTTGCGATTGCATAGTGCCTTTAGAGGGGCAATATAGTGAGATCTGAAGTTAAAGAGTGGATGCCCCCTCCTGCGCTTCCTCTCTGCCGTACGGCAAAGCTTCAGAGGATGTAAAAGCTACGGACGGTGTACGCTAAAAAGCGCGAAAGTGGGGGAACTTTTGGCGGAATAACGGAAGGCTGGAAGAGGGAAGGGTTTAGCAACGAATGAATGAAGGGCACCGAATGGGGAGTGTTCAGTGATGCGAGATGTGGGGCGCACGGACTACGATGTTTGAAGGGTGGTTTTGGATCGTTAGAGCTTCGTCTCAGACTTCGTCGTTTCAAACTCGAATCAAAAGATGCTACCATCAATGTAATCCGTGGTCTCTGCTGCGAAGTTTGAGGGAAGGGGAGTGGGGCGTTGACAGGATGATTGGAGTGTAATTTTCTGTTTCTTTTCATTCGGCAGTTAAAGATATTCAGTTGGCTGATGCAGGACTTCCGAGTGCTGAAACGAATGATCGGAGCGCCATGATGGGCACATGCCAGCAATGAATTAGGGGTCGTTCCCGGCTTGTTTCACTTTTTCGCGTAATCCCTATAGAATCTGTCAACCCTTGAAGTTGGTTGTATGCTCCCGTAGGAACCGCCAGATCCATTCCGCGAGGAGACGGTTTCCGTATGGCGTGTGGTGGCAATGATCGTAAAAAAGGCCTCCTCCGTTCTGCTTGAACGACTGCCGAAACAAGGGGAGGAGATCCAATGTAGAAATGCCATACTTCTGCGCGATTGCCTGGATCCGCTCTTGAGGTTGGTCATAAAGAAACTCAGCTTCAGCCTGGAAACTGACTGGGAATACAATCAGAAGAAGGTCAAAGCCATACAGATTTGAAAGCTCACTGAATTTTCCGAAATAGGGCTCGATATCGTTCCATGCGGAATTGCTCCACGAACCACCCCAGTCGAAAACATTCTCAAGGATAAGCGTATTAAAGGCTTTCTTACTGTGCCGATAGTCGCCCGCTTCTCCTGGGAAATGTGCGGCGATTTCATTGGAAAACCTCTTCAGTTTGAGTTGACCGGGAAGTACGGCTGAAACGGGATCGTGTCCGATTTGCACCCGCGTATATGCGACGGAAGTAAAGCGAGCCAAATGGCTTAGAAAATAGCTCGAGCTAAAGGGGCGAGGTAGTTGGATTTGACTGACCGTCATCGAAGGTCGATGGTCATTTAGGTAGAAATTGATGACGACTACGTTTGGGTCGACGGTCAATCCAGTCTCGCGCAGAATGTTGAGATAATCAGAGACCCCAATACCAGATACGCCGGCGTTAATTGCGTCGATGGGATGAGCTTCCCGTTGCGCAAGAGATTCGATTCGTCTGACGAATGTATCGTTCTCTGGAAGGTAGGCGCCCAGAGTTATTGAGTCGCCTAGAAAAAGGTACCGGGGAATGGTCTTCTCATATGATATCTCCCGGTTGCGGTAGCCAAGGGCGTTCGTTTCGATTGTAAAATCCAGCTTGCTTAGATCTGAGTGGGATACAGTCACTTTAGTGTTTGGACGAAGGCGGAGTCCGGTCTGGGTTTGGACAAATAGTCTTGAAGACTCTTGCTGGTCGATCTGATTCGTTGAAGAATCGATGTCGTGGCCCGGTGGGGGAGCTTTATTTTGGACGCGGGTTCTCTGAGGTGGACTAAGAAAAAGGCGAGCGAGACCCTCGGCAAGGGCTAGGGAGAGCAGAAAGCTGGCAGAGATCACTCCCGAAAGTAGTAGAGGTTTTCTCACTCTTGCGGTAAACATTTCGAGTCTTGTCTTAATCAGACTATGATTTCAGGTCTTATCTCTGAATCCAGGAACGAATATCGTGCCATAAAGACATGAGTTCCAAGTCCAGGACTTGTGTTTCAGTAGGCGGATTTCGGGGGGAAGAAGATCTGGTTGAAGGTTCTCACGATGAGGCCGAGGTCGAGCCAGATCGACCAGTTGTTGATGTATTCGATATCGAGGCGGACGCGTTCGCGGATTTGATCGACATCGTTGATCTCCCCACGGAATCCCCGGCATTGCGCTAGCCCCGTAATTCCCGGTTTGACGAAGTGTCGGGTTCGGTAAATTTCGACGAGGCGTTTGAAGTGTTCATCGTGAGCCGACAGGTGGGGTCTCGGACCGACGACGCTCATGTTTCCGAGAAGCACATTGATGAACTGCGGAAACTCGTCGAGGCTCTTGCGGCGGAGAAACTGTCCAAAGGCGAAGATGCGCTCATCCTCTATACTCGCTTGTTTGGCTTCAAATGGAGGTTTGGATTCACTCGGGGGGCGCATGGTGCGGAATTTCAGGATAGTGAATTCCCGCTTCTGGTGTCCGGTGCGTTTCTGTCGAAAGAAGAGGGGTCCGGGAGCCTGTTTCCATTGCATCAACTTCACGAGGAGGCACAAAGGCGGGAGGATGAAAAGGACTATGGGCAGCGATACACAGACATCTGTGGTGCGTTTGACAAGCCGGTTGAGGGGATTCTCCAACGGCTCCGCCTGCAAAGTAAAGAAGGTGTGGTTGCCCTCAGTCACCGCGGTTAGTGGCTGGTCAATATACTCCTCCCAGTTGTTGAGGATTAGCACCCGGCAGCCTTCCCGGTAGCAGGTGTCGACAACGTAGTTCACCCATGCCTTCGATTTCCGCACCTCGAGGAGAATCACCTGATAAATTTCATTCTCACTCAGAATGTTGTCGAAATCGGAGATGTAGCCGATAATGGGGAGTGGGACATCTTCCTGTTCGTCTTCGTCGTAGCAGACCATTCCGATTACCTTCATTCCGAGGGGAGGGCGCGTAAGGATCCAGTCTTCCAGCCGGCGGGCCGCTCTGGGGCTTCCCACGAGCAAGGTGTTGATGGTGTTGCTTCCACGAAAAGCGATTGAGGACAACCATCCGGGCAGGTAGCGGTTGAAAAAGAGGAGCATGCCCCAGGTCGACACGAGGTGGACTCCGAGGAAGAGGCGGCTGATCGCTTTGTCCTTGGTGGCAAATACGATGGAAAAGAAAACTAACGCCAGAATAATGATGTCTGCATTAGTCCGCTTGACCGCCGAAACCCACCGGTAGCGCTCGGTGCCGTGAGGGATAGTCTGATAGTTGTAGTTGAGGGAAATCAGACTGGCCGCGGCTATGCCAAAAATGTAAAGAGGGAGATTCACCTGCGCATATGCCATTTTGCGGAAGACTTCCACCGCCATGAGGACGTTGAATGAGAACCAGAGCGGCATGAAGATGAGCACCACCACCGCCTGCAGGGTGAGCAGGCCCCGTCTGCGACTATCGATCATGATTTCAGGAAAGAAGGAGTATTAGTATTTCAGAGAGGCCTTGGGCTGCAACCAAAAGAGTTGGGCCGCCGAAACTGTGGGAACTTGGGCAGAAGAGGGGCTCCTGCAAAGCAGAATCTTCGACACAGAGCACCACTGAGCCGCCGTTGCTCGGACGGGGGCCATTGCGTGCCAAGGAAGCCTAGCGCAGTAGGGTCGCAACCGAAAAAGAAGAAGAGAACCGCAGATTCACGCAAATGGACTCAGATATAGAAGGAAACCCCGCGGATTCGATAAAATCACGGATGAGACAGGAGGGATCTGGGAGAAAGGGAAGCGCAGAAGAGGATTGAATCCGGGTAGGCCGGAAAAAAGGAGATGGAAAGACCGATCTTTAGGGGCCAACTCGAAGGGACCGGAAAACCTGGATTCAATGCCCTCCACCCAGCGGCATGAGCAATTGCACTCGTTTTCATATTCTCTATACTCCTTCTTGCGACTGCGGAATCTTTGTCCTCTCCTTATCCGCTCAATCCGCGGTTTTCTCGAATCCGTGGTCAATTCTTCTTCATTCGCGTTCATCTGCGGTTCCTCTCTTTCCCTCAATTCGATTGCGGCTTCGCTGCGCAGTGCCTCTTTGTAACCTGTTTTCTGGCTCATTGGTCGTTTGGTTCAATGGGTTCAATGGCATTTAAAACAATCAATTATTTCATTTTTTCTTGAAATTTACGAATTGATTATTAACCCCGGGGAGAAAATGGCCGAAGAGAGTGCAATAATGGCATTAGAGGTTGAGAGCCTGGAGGAGATTGAGGCGGAAGTGATTGATATCTTTGTGCGGGCGGCGCAGTTGATTGGGCTGCCGAAGTCGATTGGGGAAATCTATGGCTTGTTGTATATTTCGCCGGAGCCGTTGTCGATGGATCAGATCATGGAGAAGCTGAGAATCAGTTTAGGGACGGCGAGTCAGGGCTTGAAGCAGTTGCGGGGATTTCGGGCGGTAAAGCCGGTATATATGCCTGGGAGGCGCAAGGATTTTTATATGGCGGAGACGGAATTTCGCAAACTGATGGCGGGCTTTTTCAGAGAGGAAGTTTCCCCGCATTTGGAGAGCACGACTGAGCGGTTGGAGAGTATCAGGCCTTTACTGGAGGAAATCTCCAAGGAGCAGATAGAGCACTATGAGAGTCGGCTTCACAAACTCGAAAACTGGCATAAAATGGGCGGCGGCCTGATCGATAAGATAACCTCTTTCATAAAGTTCTGAATATGGTAGTGGATCTGAGTCGGGAGCGGGATAGAGCAGCGTGGTACTGTTTGCGCACGGAGTCGAAACGTGAGCATGTAGCAGCCGCGAATATTCGAACGCAGGTGGAGGCGGAGGTATATTGTCCACGGGTGAGTTATCATAAGATGACACGGAGAGGGAAGGTGCGCTTTACGGAAGCGATGTTTCCGGGCTATATCTTTGTGCGCTGTGAGATTCTTGAGGCGATGCGGCATCTACTGGCAATGGGCGGTGTGGTATCGGTGGTGCGTTACGGAAGCGATATTCCGGCTGAATTCGTGGAAGAATTAAAAGCGCGGCTCGGCTCTGCCGTAGGTCAGACTTGCGAAGCGCCCGAACCGTGGCTGGGCGTAGGGACCGAAGTGGTGGTGACGGCGGGGCCTTTCTTGAACTTCGAGGCGGTAGTAAGCGGCGAATCGACGGCTATGCAACGGGTTTCGCTGCTATTGGATTTTCTGGGCCGGCAACTCGCGTTGGAGATGCCGGTGGAGTCGATTTTGCCGAAGAAAGGGGATCCACGGATGGACTTGCTGGCGGTTGGGTGAGGGTCAGGTTGAGGGAAGAGGAAGAGTTTAGCAACGAATGAATGAGCCGTCTACGCATGCTACGCCGAGCCAAGGAGGGCGACGAATGGGGATGGGAGGTAGTCAGTGAACCCCGGCAAGCCGGGACTTCGTTTCTCTCAGCAGTGAAAAAGCTACAGAGTTTCATAGTGACAGAGTTGAAGAGTGAATGCCCGCTAAATACGCGAAAATGCGCTAAAGCCCTTCGACTAGCTCAGGGCAGGCGGGAATCTTTTTGGGGATGGAGCAGTGATACGAGATGGGGGATGCGAGATACGGGATGCGGGGAATTCAGAAGTGAACAGTAGAAGAGTGATTAGTGACCAGTCGTAGTCCCGCTGAGAGGGACGGAGTCCCTGCCGTACGGCAGGGTGACAGTCAAAAGTGCCGTGAAGAGAGGAGTTGTGCGGCAGGGAATAAAGAAGGTTTCTTCGCTTGAGGCGGAGAGCGACCAGGGGCGGTAGCGTGGGTGGGGGAAGGAAGTATCCAGTGATGCAGGATGCGTGATTAGTGAAACCCGGCAATTCGGGACAAAGAGGGGAGAGGGAAAACACGAACGCACGTGAATGGACCTAGCGCAGCAAAGCCGCAACCAAAGGTAGGAGTTAGCAACGAATGAATGAAGGGCAACGAATGGGGAAGAAAAGTGAATAGAAGGAAACAGTGGAAGACGAAAAGGAAAGAATTCTCACGCAAAGACGCAAAGGGGGAGACACGGAGAGAGACCACGGATCGACTAGCGCAGCGAAGCTGCAACCAAAAAAGAAGAAGAGAACCGCAGATGGACGCGAATGGAGAAGGAAACTCCTACTTCCCTTGGAAACCTCGTCGCGAACCTTGTCGACTGCATTTCATCCGTGCAATCCGTGGTTTCTCTACTTTGGATCTGATACCTTTCAAAGGAAATTTCGGCGCCAATTTAGATTTTCCTCCTCAACATTTTCGATTTAACGCGCCCACGCATGAAGAGATCCGCACAACATCATAACTTATGGCGAGACGAGCATTAATTACTGGGATCACGGGGCAGGATGGATCGTATCTGTGTGATCTGCTTCTGGAAAAGGGGTATGAGGTACATGGGATCACGCGATACCTGAGTTCACTGGAGACCGGCAATCTGGCGCACCTTGTCAATGACCCGGAGATATACGGGGAACGGCTCTTTGTCCATGGGATGGAGGTCTTCGACAACATGCGACTGGAGCGAATCGTTATGCGGATTGAACCGGAAGAGATCTACCATTTAGCCGGTCAGAGCAGTCCGCGGTTGAGTTTTGATTTTCCCGAGCAGACGCTTCAGAGCAACGCGACCTATACCCTGCAGATGTTGGAGTTGAATCGGCTTATGGAGGGGCCGGCGAAATTCTTCTTCGCCTCCAGTTGCGAGGTCTTCGGAAAGACGGATGCGGCGATGCAGGATGAGACGACACCGGTTCAATTGGTCACCCCTTATGGTGCGGCAAAAGCTTACGCACAGAATCTTGTTACAATCTACAGGGAGAACTATGGTCTGCCCTGTGGCTCAGGGATAATGTTCAATCATGAGTCACCGCGACGGAATCCGAATTTCGTCTCGAAGAAGATTGCCCAAGGAGTAGCTTCGATCAAACGGGGAGAGCGGGAGCGCCTCGTTCTGGGAAGTCTCGACGCAAAGCGGGACTGGGGTTGGGCGCCCGACTATGTGGAGGGGATGTGGCGCATGCTCCAGGAGGAGGAGATCGAAGATTATGTCTTTGCCACGGGAATATCCCATTCAGTGGAAGAACTGGTCGACGCCTGTTTCAGATCGGTAGATCTGGATTGGCGTGATCACGTCGACTGCGATCCGTCGCTCAATCGAAAAGCGGAGATGCATCCCCAGTGCGGGAACTTCGTTCATGCCAGTGGAAAACTCGGCTGGGCGCCCACGGTTACTTTTGAGGAGATGGCTGGGTTGTTGGTGGAGGCGGAGATGTGAGGAAGAGGGGATGCGGGATGCGAGATGCGGGATGCCCTTCGACCCGTCTCCGCTCTGCTGCGCCGTGGCAGGCTAGGCTCAGGGTCTTCACTTCGTATCGACGGGGATGCGGGATTTTTGGGAAGTGCAACAGTGAAGGAATCTCAATCTGGGAACAGGATGTTACCTTCTATTTTGGAGGAGGTTTTTCAAAGAGGCGTTACTTTCGAAGAGGGAGGCAGGGAAGTGCAACTGAGGGGAAATGTGTCATGGGAGGAGGCAGAAATCCTGTCTAGTCTCGTTCAATCGATAAGACCAAGGAAGTGCTGTGAAACTGGATTTGCGCAAGGTGTAGCGTTCTTTTAGAGAGTTTTGAGGCAGTTATGAGTGAAAAGGTCGTACCTTTGATTAAGATTCAGGCGCGGAGGGGGTGGCAGGCGGTTAACTGGAGTGAACTGGTTGAATATCGCGATCTTTTCTATTTCCTGGTGTGGCGGGATATCAAGGTGCGCTATGCGCAGTCTGTGTTGGGGATCGGCTGGGCGCTGGTGCAGCCGGTTTTTTCCATGATCGTATTTACGGTCATATTCGGTAAACTGGCTCGGGTGCCAACTGACGGTATTCCTCAACCACTCTTTTATTATATTGCCCTCGTTCCCTGGACCTATTTTCAGAGTGCGATGACGGAAGGGGCAAATAGCCTCCAGAGCCACAGCCATATCCTCTCGAAAGTGTATTTTCCAAGACTGATCTTACCGATGAACGGCGTGCTGTCGAAGCTGGTGGATTTCTTTATCGCGTTGCTCCTCGTCTTCGTGCTGATGGCATTTTATCAGTATGTTCCCACCGCAACGATTCTGATATTCCCCCTGCTGGTAATCCTGATGATGGTGACCGCCTCAGGATTGGCAATGTGGTTGAGCGCTCTTTCGATACAATATCGAGATATTCGGTTTGCTATGGGATTTGTCGTGCAGCTCCTCATGTACGCCTCGCCTGTAGTCTATCCACTTAGCCTCATTCCGGAAAAGTATCGTTTCTTCTACGCTTTGAATCCGATGGCGAGTGTAATCGAGGGTTTTCGAGCCTCGCTACTGGGAAGTGTGCCGGTTCCGTGGAATCTCCTGGCAGTGAGCACGATAGCCGCGTTCGTTATTTTCTTATCCGGGATGTATTATTTTCGGCGGATGGAGAGGATTTTCTCCGATGTAGTGTAGATGGCTGATATCGCGATCCGAGTTGAGAATTTGGGTAAGGTCTATCGTCTGGGCCTTCAGGATTCGAAAAGCCGCACCGCATTGGGCGCGCTGACGAGGGGTTTGACGGCTCCGGTGCGGAATCTTCGGAGATTGTGGAGACTGACACACTTCGAACCTGAGGAGACGGGTGATGATGTCCTGTGGGCGTTGCGAGATGTATCCTTTGAAGTGAAAAAAGGAGAGGTCATGGGAGTTATCGGGAGAAATGGTGCGGGCAAGACGACTCTCCTCAAGATCCTTTCGCGCATCACCGATCCGACAGTTGGCCACGTAGACCTGCGGGGTCGGGTGGCCAGTCTTCTCGAGGTGGGCACAGGCTTTCATCCGGAACTTTCCGGTCGCGACAACATATTCCTGAATGGGGCTATACTCGGAATGCGGAAGTATGAAATTGCGAGGAAGTTCGATGAAATTGTCGATTTCGCCGGCCTCGAGAAGTTTATCGATACCCCGGTAAAGCGTTATTCAAGTGGGATGTATGTAAGGCTTGCTTTTGCCGTGGCGGCACACCTCGAGCCTGAGATTCTGCTAGTCGATGAAGTCCTGGCCGTTGGGGATTTCGAATTTCAGAGGAAATGCATTGGAAAGATGGAAGATGTTTCCGTGAACGAAGGTCGAACAGTGCTCTTTGTGAGCCACAACATGGCAGCATTGCATTCGTTTTGCCAACGTGGCGTTGTATTTGATCGCGGAGAAGTGAAATTTGATGGAGAAATGAGCCGTGCGATAGACTTCCATCTTGAAGCTCCTTCGTTGGGAAACTCGACGATAAAGCTGGAGGGAGAAGCTGGATTTGCGTGTGAGGAGCTGGAATTTGTGAAAGCAGGGGTACGTAATGACAAGGGAGAAGAGAGGTCGGCTCTGGATGCATCGAAATGTTTCAGTTTCTTTTTAGAGTATAGGATTAAAATCCAGAAAAGTGGTCTGCGAATAGGATTTATTCTCAAGAATCAGGATGGAGTGGTGTTATGTGGAGCTACCGATTTTGATTACCAGGAGGAAGAGCAGAGAGAAAAGGGATTGTATTGTTCTGAAGTACTATTTCCCAGCGGCATATTAAATTCCGGAGATTACACCGTTACGTTTGGAGCTGATTACCCACCGTACTTCGATCAAGTCATCCTCTTAGAGTCCTGTCTTGGTTTTACCGTGGAGGATTTTGAAGCACAAGGAAGACTTAAGATGAAGACTCCAGGTGTGATAAAGCCGAAGATTAAATGGAAGGTAGGCAAGGTAGCCGGTTAGCATGTACCAGCGATATAGACGCCTATTGGATAAGTTTCTAAAGCGCTATTTAGCAGACTTTTTTGACGAATCGATGAAGAGCCGCCCAGTTATTTTTGGCGATCCTGCTCGATTGACGGTTGCTCCAACTGCAATTGTGAATAACGCGTTATTCAATACCAAATCAGGATCAATTGTGGTAGAGGATGACGTATTTTTTGGACATAGCGTTTCGTTAATAACGGGAACTCACGATTTCAGTGTATTCGGGCAGGATCGTAAGAATAGTATTCCTAAGGAAGGACGAGACATCATTATAGGGCGGGGGGCTTGGATATGCAGCAATGCAACGATCCTGGGACCTTGTGAGATAGGTGAACACTCCGTTGTTGCGGCGGCGGCAGTCACAAAAGGCGACGTAATGCCCTTTGCGATTTATGCCGGAGTACCAGCAAGGCTTATTCGAAAGATTCCTGGCGAAGCAAATTAGGTATGCACACATTGTTAAAGCGCTCGTTGAGATATCCTCTTAATCAGATGCTAAAACTGGATCCGATCCGAAGGCGTATTGCATTCATTTTGAAGTGTCATTATTTTTCTGACCTCGAAATTTCCATTCCCCTGAGCCATGGTTTTTCCTGTAATATCTCCAATCTTGATTCATTTGAATCATTCTCCGAGATATTCTTAGAAGGTGAGTATGCTCCATTCTTGAGAGAAATAGACCCGATACCTCATAGGTGGCTGGATATCGGGTGTCATGTCGGCTACTTTTCTTTATGGCTTGCCTGGCAGATTTTTGAAGGGCGGGGAATAGGTGAACGACACGAAATAAGGGCTCTTCTTATTGACGCAGATCGACGCGTAACTGTAGCGGTTGAGAAACTCATCCAAAATAATGGTCTTCAGGATAGTTTTTCGTTCGAACATGGGCTGATAGGATCCGAAAGTGGAAGCGCCGGTTTCTACGAAAGAGCATACATGGCCTCATCTGCCGAAAGCCGTGAAAAAGATTCCAGAAAGCGGGTGGTAGTACCTGTCCTAAGTGCGGATCAGATATATTCAATTTTGCCGGGTCCTTATGATCTTATCAAAGTCGATATTGAAGGTGGGGAAGACGTCTTTCTGAATTCCTATAAAAGAGTAATTTCGTCAGCTGTATACCTGCTTCTTGAGTGGCATGCAAAACCCGGAGATTCAGATCGTGTGACGGGAATCAGGAAAATGATCGTTGATAACGGCTTTAAAATTATTCGAGAGACTCGAAAGCCTCCACTGAAGTTATCGGTAGAGGTAGAGTGCGGTCTTTTCCTTGGGAAAAATACGAGGAAGATCTCGGATTACGGTGAATCTTGATTTCTTCAATTGGACGGTAGTCGGAACCAACGACGATAAGGGCAATTCGGAAGCATGAGAGAATTTCCGCTCATCGAAGGCAGACGTTCAAGTTGATTGAATTCTGTAGATTTCCCTTAGAGCGGGAAACAGGACGCCTTCTCAAATGAGAATCGACTTCGAGAAGTGGGCTGTTTTCGCTCCCAAGGAAAACACCGGTTGTGGTCGCATGGCTGATGACATGAAAGTCGTACTGGGGTGTGGGGCGCACGTCATTGCCGATTCATATCACATGGCGAACAGGCCACCGATAGGAGATGGCGAGAAAGCGTTGGCCCGCGAAGCAACTCGGGCAGAGGTTGAGGAATGTTTCTCAGACTTTCGCGATTTGCAGGGAGTTTTCTTTTTCGAACGATTTGATTGGAACCGACACTTTTTGAGTGTCTGTCGATCGTTAGGTATTAAGACTGTCTGCATCCCGACATGGGAATGGTTTACAGGTTGGCTTGATAGCTGGCGTGATTGTGATCTCTTTGTGTGCCCTTCGCGCTTCGCGGAGGAAATCGTGAGTGGATTTGGCTATGAAAACACAGCACACTTGCCTTGGACACTCGACCTGGCGAAATTGCCTCGGAGGGTGGTCGATGGGCCGGCGAGGACATTTGTCCACAACGCTGGGTTGGTCGACGCTCAAGACAGAAAGGCAACGCGAGACACCATAATGGTGTTTAGAAAGTTGAAGAGGAAGGATATTCGGCTGGTCGTCAGGGCGCAACGGGAAGCGGTGCTACCGGAGTTGGATGAGGGAATTGAAGTTCGAATTGGTAATCTTGCAGAGCCGTCGGAGCTCTATCTGACTGGCGACGTTGCCATACAACCATCAAAAATGGAAGGAATTGGATTTATGGTGTTGGAAGCGGTGTGCAGCGGCCTACCAACTGTCACTCTCGATTATCCCCCAATGAACACTTACGTTCGTCAGCCTGAGATGTTGGTTAGCAAGAGACTGTTTAAGCGCAAGGCGTTTCCGACTCAATGGGTACCTCATGCGCATCTACGCCTACCCAATCTAAGCAATCTCGCTACGAAAATCGAGTGGTGTGCGGATAACGAAATGGGGCCTTTATCGAGGGAAAATCGCCGGTGGGCAGAAGAGACTTTTTCTTCTAAAAGACTGCGAGAACAGTGGAAGCAGGTTTTGGAGGAGAATCTCTAGCACGCATATTGGAGGATGTCACTACGCTCGGTAGATCGCTTTGGCTCAAACGGAGTTAGGCGGTACGCGAGAGCAGGATGAGGGCGTTTAAAGAGCTTCTTAGATTCGGCTGTGGAAGGACGGTGTATAACTTATTGCGACGGTGGATTCACGAATTGGCAAAGATCGATGAGGTGGAGATCATTGCTGAGCTATTTCGGAAAAGTAAATCGGATAATGTAATGTTGGATATCGGAGCACACTGGGGCGAATCCCTCGACACCTTTGCAGGGATGGGTTGGAAAGTTCATGCTTTTGAGCCCGATCCTCAGAATTTCTCGAAGCTATCAAACAGGTATTCAAATTCAGGGAACGTTAGTTGCTGGCAGACAGCGGTTACGGAGGTTGGCCAGGGGGCTATCAGCTTTTTTTGCAACCATGACAATTCCTTCATAAGTGGACTCAGGAGGATTGACGATGGGGAATACAGAGAGGTCAAAGTTGACACCGTCAGCATTGAAGTATTCTGCGCCGGGAAAGATTTACGCGAAGTTACGTTTCTTAAGATAGATGCTGAAGGATATGACTTGGACGTGCTTAGAGGGGTTCCCTGGGATACCTGTAGGCCCGAAATTATCCTTTGTGAATTCGACGAAAAAAAGGCCCTTGTAGGCCTTCCTGCTTTCAGCCAGATCACTGAATACTTAGCGGGGAAGGGATACAGCCTACTCATTTCGGAGTGGTATCCAATCAGTACTGTCCGGTTATAAGTCAAACAACTCCAACTGTTTAGGAATGCGGTGTTCATTGAAAGTGTAATCGGTTTCTGTAAGTAGTTCAGTCATAGGAGTTTTCTCAAATAGGGTGAAGCTGAGAATCTGTAGGATTTTGTGCAAACTGATCTCCAGGCGAAGGCGTTTGCGGATGATGGCGATGAGCACATAGACGCTGACGGCAATCCAGATTTGAGTCTTCACAGCATTCTCGGAGGTGCCGAAAAAGCTCTTGATGCGCAAGTGCTGTTTGATCCATTTGAAGAACAATTCGATCTGCCAGCGTAAACGGTAAATCTGGGTGATGATTATGGCTGGGAGGGCAAACTGGTTGGTGAGAAACACGAAGCGCTCGGAACTGTCGGGGTCGAGGTAAGTGATACGCCGGAGTCTTTCGGGGTAGGCCTTGGCAGGATAGAAGCTGACCAGGGCAACGGTCTGGTCCGAACGCAGACCGGTTGATTTGTCGACCTTTTGAGAGTAGAGGCGGCGAAACTGAAAGCCGCGGCGGGCGCGTGTGACGAAGAAAGAACCGCATTGTGCGATCCGATAGAGGCGCTCGTAATGCAGATAGGCTCGGTCCATTACATAGTAAGCACCGGCCTCGGGGATGATGAGATCCAGAATGTTTACGTCGTGAACTTTTCCATCGGTAATCTCGATAAAATAAGGGATAGAGCCTCTGAGATCGAGAAGCGTATGGACCTTCACCGCCCCCTTGTGCTTGCGGAAACGTGCCCACGGGAAGAGTGATAGACATAGATCGATCGTGGTGGAGTCCAGAGCGTAGAGCGTATTGTCCAGGTCGATGCCCAGATCCTCGTTTGAATACAAAGGACGAGCCATTGCGATGAGGACCTGTGCAAAGTCGGCGTAGCTGCGCCAGTCTCGTTTCTCGTTGGCATCGGCGAGCGTGCTTTTGGATACTCCGCTTCGAATCCCTGCGTGGTATAGTTTTGGTTGTACTGCCCGCAGGCAGGTTTCGATGTCGCGCAGACTCTCCCGGTAGGTCAACTCGGCAAAACCCATGCAGAGAAATTGTTCGAAGCAACTGAACTTTTGAACTTTGTAGTCGCCTCCGTAGCGTTGGACGCAACGATGGAACTGATGGCGCGGAAGATAATCTATGATTTGAGAAAAAACGAATCGACCTGTATACATGATTTGGACCCTCGAAATTTTTGAGAGTCCACAAGGCTTTTTGCAATTTCAAGTCGAAAACAGCAGAAATCATATGTAAAATGTTGGTTATCAATCGATTAACCTGCGTTCCTAGAAAAACAACCGGACAGTAGTGGTATCCAATAATCAGTTACAGTGGCCCTTTTTTCTGGAGAAAATTCACGTCCGACGCTTCATCTCTCACGGATCAAGACGCCTCCGGGAATATTTTTGCAGTGAGAGATAAAGTGCTTTATAGGCGGCTGAGGAGAAGAGCGGAGAGGAAGGCTCAGAAATTCCATCTGCTTCAGAGGATGGGTGTAAGAGTCTAGTAGAATTCCAATCCCGTTATGGGAAGCGTATGCACGTAAACATCCTGACCAAGCCACCGGATTGGTATGGCACGCATTCAGGATACTATACGCAAATTCCCAGAGCAATACAGGCGCAGTCCTCTGCGGTCACAGTCTTTGCCAACAGAAGGACGCGGACGGCACGTCTTAAAGGAAAGATATTTTCCGTAGTCAATAACTGGCCGAAGCGCGATCAGTCGCTTTCAGAGGCGGCATGGCGATTTCTTCGGTTGATAAAAAGAAGTGGAAGTTCCGATGCGAATGTGATCTTAAATGTCGAGGAACACCTGCCACTTCTCAAAACGATCGGAGAAGGCCCGAAAAATCTCATTGGGACGATCCACTATCCGGCCAGCCTATGGAGGGACCCGATGCTACAGGACCTAAAGAGGTTTACCTCAGCAGTAGTGCTTTACCGTAGAGATATCTCCTTCTTCGAGCGATATGTCGGCGAGGGACGGGTAAAGTTTGTCAGACACGGAGTTGATACGCGGTTTTTCAATCCAGGAAGGGAAGGAAATTTCGGTTTAAGAATCTTATTTGTCGGGAAGTTTCTCCGAGAATGGCAGCTTACCGAGGAGGTCGTTGGGAGAATTTCACAAAGACATCCGTTCGTGCGCTTCGATTTTGTCGTCCCGAAGAATGTCGTGGAAAGTGAGATAAGCGACTTACGCAGGCTCTCTGTTATTAGCTGGCATCAAAACCTCACTGACGAGGAATTACTTCAACTTTATCGAAGGAGTTTCCTACTTTTTACTCCATTTGAAGATTCAGGGGCGAACAACACTGTTGTGGAAGCTATTGCCTGTGGTCTTCCGGTCGTAACTAACGACGTGGGCGGTATCCGCGACTATGGGGGCGGCACCATATTTCCGCTGGCACCGAGTAATGACTGTGACGGGCTGGTGAATCTGATTGAACAATACCTCAAGGAAAAAGAGTGGAGAAATGAGGTAGCGACCAGAGCCCGCAAGTTTGCGGAAGAGAATCTCTCCTGGGGGACAGTGGCGAAGGAGCATCTGAAAGCGTATCGCGATCTAATTGCAGAGTAGATTACAACGGGGAAATCCAACGGTGCCGGAATCAGATCCCGCAGAAACGCTTCTGCCTCTGATTTTGGAGGCACTTGTCGGGCGATAATGAGATGAAGTCCGTTTCAGTGTGTGTCGTGCAATCCGCGATTATACAGACCTATGGAAATTGAAATAATAACTTGGGTATGGACATCCAGGGAGGTGAAAAAGTGGGAGAGGTCGCTTGAATTAAGCTCTGGGATCTTTTGTCTCACGGAGAGTGCAATGGTCGCGTGCCAAGAGCGGAATTGGAGCAATAAGAGTTATCTGCAACATATTCCGGTTTCGCCAGATTACTACTATCGCGATCGCTTCAGCAATGAATTCGATGTAGCTATTGTTGGAAGGACCGGACGCGATCGATTAACGGTGGAGCGAGCCCTCTCTTCGAGTAACTTCAAGTGGGTTACGACGGAAGATACCAATTCCTGGCTAAAAATTGGAGGTGCGTTTTCTGACGGGTATGGTGAACGAAAGTGTATCTCTCCGAGATATCAATCTGATGTGATTGATGTTCTAGCTAAGAGTCGTTGTGTATGGATTCCGATTTCGAGTGGGCAGGAAGAGCCGGTAGGTTACACGACCTTGGTTGAAAGTCTGCTAACAGGAACACCGGCAATCATTTCCGATACTTCAACTATTCCCTCCACGCTTCTTTCGTTACCGGGAGTATATAGGTATTCGGCAGACAACGCTGAATCGCTCATTGAGAAAACCCAGGAGGCCGTTCAGCAGAGTTCTGATTTTGAGAGCCGACGACTGATTCGGTACAGAGCGACGCAGATTCTAAGCCGTAACGATATTTCGCCCGTGATTGCGAAAGTTCTTGATACTTAGTATCTGGATTTTTTACCTACCCATCCATGCCACCGCGTAAATATCGCCCGGCATCCGCGGCCGGCCTGCCCCAAGATTCATATTCTGGCGATCTTCCAATCGAAGTTTCGCTCGTGAAATTCTACTATCGGTATAATGTTTTGTTCAGGTTGGCGAAGTGGGAATCGCTGAAGAGAAGATACCTTGGTCTTGTGTTAGGTATAAACAGTGTTTACGTGGACGATGTATTTATAGTGTCTTACCCGCGTTCCGGAAACACTTGGATTAGATTTTTCCTGGCAAATTTGTTAAATCCAAATACTGAAATCAGTTTTCGGAATTTGGACAATTTTATACCTGATTGTTACAACCATCGTGCGATAATTGGGAATTTGAAGGGGAGACGTTTCATAAAATGCCACGATCCTCTCTTTTATCTTTTTCCTCGGGTCGTGTATATCTATCGCGATCCACGGGATGCTCTCATATCGTATTATTGTTACTCGTTGGAAAGGGAGGAATTTACAGGATCATTAGAGGAATTCCTTTCATCGAGAGTAGTCAGGCGTTATACTTCATGGAAGTTACATACCAAGCAAGCTCTGGATTTCAGCATGAAATATCGTGATAGGATTCAATTGATTTGCTTTGAAGATGCCATTAGCGAACCAGTGAAAATGGGATCTAGAATCGTCGATTTCTTAGATATCAAAGCTTCTAAAGCCGAAGTTGAAAGAGCCCTTGAGAGAAGTAGCTTTGAGAACTTGAGAAGGCTGGAAAAAGAATATGGTTCAGAAACTGCAGGTGTCACGTTTTTTCGTAAGGGTAGGGCGGGTCAGTGGAAAGATGGCATCAACGAAAGCGTACTGTCGCTGATCGAATCAGAGAACGGTGAACTTATGTCCCTCCTAGATTACGAACTTTCGTGAGCTATCCATTCTCTCCTCAATATTGCTCATTCTCGTAATAAGCAACGTTCCTTTGGATGCCTCTTTTGGCTCAGGATATATCGTTCTCAGTTTCGTTGAAGGGATGCGGTGTCGAGGGCATCGAGTAGATCTCTTTGGTCCCGAACATTACCTTTTATTTCGAAATCTAAATTTCGCTAAACGGATTCGCCTATTTTCTGGATATACGTGCTTAGCGATTTGGAGAATTCTGACGCGTCGTTACGATCTGATTGAGTTTTACGGAGCAGAAAGTTGGTTTGTTACGCTGATAATCCGGAAGTTGATGAAACGCAGACCAATCTTGGTGTCTCATTCAAACGGGTTAGAAACGCACCGCCGGGCGGTTTGTGGAACCTGCAAGGATGTTGTGAGAACATTTTTTTCAAGGATATTCGCTCATATTTGGGACGATTGGCAACAGCTCAAACAGGCCTTTCGAATGGCTGATGCGCTCGTTACGGTTAGCAATTACGACGCAGAGTTTGCTTTGGCATCTAAGTATCAGAGGGATGAACGAGTCCTTGTCATCGAAAACGCGCTTGAAGAGAGGTTCATTGGACTTCAGCCCGATCTGGACCGAAAGCCTGTGTTGGGATATTGCGGACACTGGCTAGGAAACAAAGGGGCCAGAGCAATGGAGGTGGCTATTCCCAAGCTTCTGGAAGGACACCCGAAACTGACAGTGATTCTTGTCGGAGTTGAAAAGGAATTTGCGGCCGACGAGATATTCCCGAAAAAAATGACATCGCGGATTGAGGTTATACCTTTTATGAAACGATCCTCGTTGATCGAGGCGTACCAAAAAATCTCAATTCTGCTATTACCCTCGAAATACGAAAGCTTCGGATTAGCAGGTGCTGAAGGGATGGCTTGTGGGTGTGCTCTGGCTGCTACTCTGACAGGATTCGCTGCAGGATTAGATCACCGTAAGGAATTCTATCGGATCGAATCCAGCACTCCAGATGCAATTGTGGACGCCGTAGAAGACCTATTGGGAAATGATGCGCTACGACAATCGATTGCCCGAGGCGGTTATGCGCGTGTACAGAATTTAGAATGGCATAAGTCGATCGAGAAGCTGGAGAACTTCTATCGAGCAATTTTATTACGGCAGGTCTGAAAATAACGTAATTTGAAAAATCGTGGGCAACACGCCCTTTAGTCCGAACATCGAACGCACACAAGCTTCCGAAGGTCCACTGGGTTATGCAGGCTAAACCACCGCGCTATGGCGTCGATCTTAGCTTCGTTAATAGCCTCACTCCTTACCAGTGATTGGATGAGGATCGCTTTCGTTCTCTCGGCACTTGAAAAGCACGGTAACGGCGTTGCCGATTATACAAGAACGCTCGCCCTTAAACTCCGAGAGATGGGCCACTGGGCCCTCCTCATCGCTTTAAACGACCGAGGCGTACTCGATGGAGAGGACATCCTGAGAGAGGAGGAACCGGTGCCTGCCACAAGACTGGCAAGCAACCAGCGCTGGTCTCGGCGTATCGCGGCAGCTGAAAGCGAAATAGCCAGGTTCTCGCCGGATTGGGTGAGCTTACAGTTGGTTCCGTATGGCTATGATCGAAGGGGAATGCTGTGGAGGGCGCCTGCGCAATTGAAGAGTGTGATCGATGGATCGCCACTCCAAGTCATGTTTCATGAAATCTGGACGGGGCTGGCAGAAAACGCGTCGATAAAGGAGAGATTGATCGGGATGATTCAGCGAATTCTTATCGAGAGGCTCCTGACATCGCTTTCGCCCAGGATCGTACACACGAGCAACCATATTTATGAGCGGCTTCTGAGCGCACGTGGGGTTAGGGTTCAACGATTGCCTCTGTTCGGGAATATTGCGATTCGAAGAGAGCGAGCAGACGATTGGTTGTTTCCGCTCCTGGCATCCGAATATCATCTATCGATCAATGAAGACAACCGTTCCGAGTACTGGTTGATTGGATTCTTCGGCACTCTCTACCCTGAATGGCCTCCGGAACCATTCTTTTCCTCCCTGAGACAGGCCGAAGATATGACAGGCCGAAGAAGTGTCATTATCAGTATTGGAACGATGAGAGAAGGGAAACAGCTGTGGGAGACTACAATGAATGAGTATCGGGATCGATTCACATTCTTGAAACTGGGCTATCAATCCGAAGAGAGGGTGAGCCAGTTATTCAATTCGCTGGATTTTGCCCTTCCGGCTTCCCCATTAGACATCTTCGAAAAGAGCGGCGCCGCAATTGCCATGCTGGAACATGGCGTACCTTGTGTATTCTGCAGGTCCGGACGCTATCAACCTCCGGCGCCGGAGGACAACCCCTTCCACAGTCTCATCCATTCCGTTGATGATGATCTTCCCCGGAAGCTTATGGAGGGGTTCAGCCGTGGTCCCGCAAAGTCCCGGGTTTCGGATGTTTCGGAGCGCTTTATCAGCCGGCTGTCAGATGGGTCAGGTTAGCCCGCATATTGGAGGATGTTTCCCGCTGAGCGGGATCGGTAGACCGCTTTGGCGCAAACGGAGTTAAGTGGATGTGATACTTCTCACTTCGAGTTCGCTTTTTGCCCACGGATGGCTCCGCAGTACCACGGATGCAAATTTGAGGGGAAGCATTTTGTTCAGTGATATATGCACTCTAATCCCATAATCTCAATGTGAACCTTATGCAGAGTAATCTAACTGTAGCTGGTGGCAAAATTCAACCTTCATTAAACGTTAGCAAACCACCGGCAAACTCGCATGGACATTGAAGTTTCAAGCAAGGAGGCGCGACCGGCAAAACGTAAGCCCCCGTTAAACCTGGTCACCCTGATTTGCAAAGCGCACATGCCGATGGCGCTGAAGTGCCTTTCCTCGCTTGTGCAGTGCTGCCAGTTCGAGAAGAGGCTGGTGGTCTACGAGGATGGGACGCTATCAGATGACGATGTGACTTTGATGGAGGAAAAATTCTCTGGATGTACCGTTGTGCGTCGAGAGGAGGTCGATGTCAAGGTGGCACGATTTTTGAACTCGGCACCCAACTGCAGGAAACACCGGGCAGAGAACGCCACGATGTTGAAGGTGATTGATATCCCCATCACGATGACCGAACCCTTCCTCTTCTGGGACTGCGATATTCTCTTCTTCCGAAAATTTACCCTCGGCGCGTTCGAAACGATGGGCAGAGACACATTCGTCTTCATGCGAGACGCTAAGATTGCGTATTCCGGAAGGCCCTACAAACTCGCTTTCAAGCATCGCTTACCCATGCCGGAGCGATTGAATTCGGGAGTCATGAGTATTCCGCTCCACCGTTATGATTTTGAATTTGTGGAATGGTTCCTGGGAGTGGAGGACTTCGTGGAATTTCCCAGTGTCGTGGAACAGACAATATGGGCGGCGATGACGCGAAATCGGGATGTCAGTTTCGTTCATCCGCAGCAGGTTTACAATGCGATTGGAGAGTTCGGTGTCACAAGCGAAACGGTGGCGGTCCATTTTCCCAGCCATTACAAGGAAAGACTTGAGGAGAATTATGAGAAGGCGAGGAATCTGCGGGCAGTTTCCTCGCCGCGTGAATTGCGGTTCATTCGTCCCGGAAAATTGGGGCTTGCCGCGGTGGTGGCAAATGCGGTGAGAAATCGTTTTTTTCACTAACGTTTTAAGAGAAATGAACCAGCTTCCCGTTGCTACGCTAATCTGGAAGAAGCACCTGGCTTCAGGCCTCAGCTGCTTGGAATCTTTTCAAAGAAACTATGTTGAGCAAGTAAACCTGAGTGTTTTCGAGGACGGGAGCCTCGGCGCAGGAGACGTGGAACAAATCAGGAATACCTTTCCCCATGCCCGTATATTCACAAAAACTGAGATGGACAGCAGGGTTAAGGAATCGCTGGGAAACTACCCAAACTGCATGGAGCAACGGTTAGAGAATCCCATGATCCTTAAACTTGTCGATATCCCGCTCTGTATGGAGAGGCCCTTTCTTTACCTGGACACTGATATCTACTTTCTCCGCGAGTTCGAGCTCAACCAGTATAGCAATGAGAGAAGTGAAAATTTCGTATTCATGCAGGACATTGAGCAGGGATACTCGGCGGGTCTGGCAAAGATTGTCTACAAATACGGACTTACGCTTCCCTCGAGACTGAACGCGGGAGTTTATAGCATACCTGAAGACGGTTACGACATTGATTTTATAGAATGGTTCTTGGGGATACGGGATTTCTACGTATTTCCCGATGTCATAGAGCAGACATGCTGGGCGGCGATGACCCGGGCGAAACGAACACTCTATTTTGATCCGAAAAGGTTATCTTGTGCCACGATGGACTTTAGACTCGGTCCGCAGCAAGTGGGCGTTCACTTTATCGGGGAAACAAAAGAGGTATTGTGGAAAACTTACCTGGGCGAGGAGAAACTTCCAGACGAGCAGAGCAGACCAGTTGAACTCTCTCTAGTCCGCGCTCAGAGACTTGGAGTTATTGAAATCATTCGGGTTGGAATGAGGAATCGATTGCGGCGTCTAGGAATCTGCCGGATTTAGCTCTTCGCAACATCCCCGAGGTTCCGATCGCGAGGTGACGGATGTACATTCCGATCAAGTTCATACCGACAGATTCCTCTGAAGAAAATGAAACTGAATTTTGGGACTCATTAACTCACTTATTCTGTTCTTGATCTTAAGAGTGCCAAGAAAACCGCGCGACTCTCTCTGTGAAAGGGACAACTTGGCCCTGATTTACGCATTGCGAGCATTCTTGGAGCTCTTTTCCACCAAAATTCAGTTTCATTTTCTTGTCTCTAGGAGCCTGTCGGCGAAGTCCGACAGGCTCCTAGCCCGATAAATTGCCAGAAATTATCAGTTTGCTTGCCTCGAAGCACTGATGGACGGAATTCGAATCGTTCTGTGGCGTATACTTTAAAAGGGATCATAGAGAAAACGTTAGTCTGGCATGTGGTCTCCGGCATACGTCGTCGATTTCACGAGAGATTCGTTCTTCCAAGGATAAAGGAAGCGGTCTGCGACGACGTCGTCCTGGACCTTTCCGGAATGTTACCGGAAGAGAAGCGGGGCATATTAGCCGGAGTCTATGAATGGGAGGAGAAATCGTTGATTGCCGAGCATCTGAGTAGCAGCGATCGGGTGGTTGAAATCGGCGGCGCGATTGGATTTTTGGCTTTATTCTGTCGTAAGAAACTAGACATAACTACTATTTAACATAACTCACTATTTAATCCTGGAAGCAAATCCTGATAATGTCAGTCGGCTAGAGAGGAATTTCTCTCTAAACAATCTTAAGGCAACGGTTTGGAACGTTGCGTTGACCGAATCCGACGGCGATGTTGACCTCAAGATGGGAGATTTGCTTTGGAACAGCTCTCTTTTTGATTCCAGAGATGGAAGTATAAGCAGAAATTTCAGAGTATCCGGGATTTCTTTCTCGACCTTGCTGCAGCGATTGCCCTTTTCTGCCTCAGCCATGATTATCGACATAGAGGGCGCCGAGCAATACATCGTGGATGAGTATTTTCCCGAAACGGTGAGAAAGATTATCATTGAGCTCCATCCGGGGATCATTGGTGTGAGCAAGGCATATGCTGTGCTCAATATGCTGATGAATATTGGGTTTTCAATTGAAGCGAAGATCGCAGATTGCTTCTATTTGTATCGGTCGGGGTCGGGCTAAATTCCAACATGAGCAGGGTGGCTCAAACTTGATAAGTTCGATCTGACTCATCCTGTATTTCGAGACTTGAGAGTCCTCCTCATCGCTCCCTGCTTTGGCTCCTATGGAGGGATTGAAGCATTCCTGCTGGCCTTGGGGCGAGCTTTGCATCAATCAGGCGTCGGGGTTCGACTGTGCTTGAAGAAAGTAAAAGGTTTCGAACTCGATCCTTCTCTGGAGTCGCACCTTACGAACCTACCCTTTGAAGTCACCTTCCTGGATCGGGGGTCGCTCAGAATACTCGGGCACTTGTCGTGGGCCGATCTGGTGCATTGCCATAATCCGCTGATCGAGGTCGTTTCTCTGAGTAAACTTCTAGGCAAACCGGTCGTGGTAACGGTGTATAACTGGTGCCGGCGCCAGTTATCATTACGCCCGTTGCTCTGGCGTCTGGCGAATCGAATGGCCGATCGAAGCTGGTATATTTCGGATTTCGTCTGGAGCACCTGGGAGCCGAGAGGACCAAGGAAGACGAGCGGCAAACCGTCAATTCTGTGTGATCTTCCGCAAGGTGTCGTTCCTCCGAACGAGCGAAAGGGATTTGTTTTCGTGAGTCGCTGGATTCCGAATAAGGGTTTGCGTACCCTCATCGAGGCCTATTCGCGGAGTCAAGTCTCGCGGCGGGACTGGCCGCTGACGTTGATGGGAAACGGACCCCTGCGTGCGGAGGTTGAGCAACGCCTTCGAAACAGGCCCGTCTCCGGCATTGAAGTGACGGGCTTTGTCACGGATGAGGAGAAGCAGAGCCGCATCCGGCATGCGCGCTGGATGGTGACTCCCGCGAATACAAGAGAGGACCTGGGGTTAACTCCGATTGAGGCCCGCCACGTCGGAGTCCCCTGCATTGTGACGAGGGATGGTGGCTTGCCCGAGGCGGGAGGAAACCAGGCTCTGGTCTGCGCACCGGGAGATGTCGAAGAGCTCAAGGCGGCGCTGGAACGGGCAGCGGAAATGGATGAGGAGGAGTATGCGCACCGGTCGGAGGCCACACGCCTGGAGCTACTTAAGGAAATTCAACCTTTGAGCGTCTACATTGAGTTCTATGAGGAACTCCTGGAGAGTGATTGAAGGTTCGCCAGGTCCCGGAGTCATCGTATCGCACCCGACGGGGAACACGTTTGTTCGCGCACTCTTGAACGGTCTGAACAGATTGGGAAAATTGCAGCGATTCTACACGGGCTTCGGGTATTCACGGGAGTCCCTGCTTGGTGGCATTCCGAATTTTATGGCGTGCGAATTGAAAAGAAGAGAATATCCACTCTCTTCAAGCCAGATCGTGACTCATTCGGGGCGCGATCTCGTACGGCTCCTGGCGGGTCGATTGGGCATTCGGTCGCTAACTCGGCACGAAAAAGGATGGGCCAGTGTTGACGCTGTTTATCGTGAAGTGGACGAGAGTCTTGCTTCTTCCCTGGAGGAGGAAAAGCCCAGCATTGTCTACGCTTACGAAGATGGGGCATTGAGCACTTTCAGGAAGGCGCGTCAATTAGGGATGCCTACTTGTTACGAACTTCCCATCGCCTATTGGGAGACGGTGAGAAAGATTCACGAAGAGGAAGCCGAACGGTTGCCGGAATGGAAAGTCACCTTCCCGGCGCTCCGAGATAGTGAGGAAAAGTATAACCGGAAGCGGGAGGAAATTCGTCTGGCCGACGCAATCATTTGTCCGAGTCGATTCGTGCTCGATTCCTTACCGGACGAGATTCGGAATTCGCGGAGGTGCACGGTAGCCGAGTTCGGGAGCCCGACTGATGTGCCCTTCATCAGGCGCGCTCTACCGAAACCAGATCAACCAGTGCGGTTCCTGTTTGTGGGGAGCATGAGCCAGAGGAAGGGACTTGCTGATCTGTTTGCAGCCTTTAGTGCTTTGCGAAGGAGAGACATTCAGCTGATCGTAGCGGGAACCCCTCATTGCGATCTGTCCTTCTACCGAGGCTTTTTCTCAGACTTCGTTTATGAACCTCCAAGATCGCATGCCGAGATTCTCCGGCTTATGCAAACATGCCATGTTTTTGTGCTTCCCTCTTTAGTGGAGGGCCGTGCCCTTGTACAACAGGAGGCAATGGTATGCGGATTGCCATTGCTAACTACACGAAATGCCGGCGGTGAAGATTTGATTGTTGAAGGTGAGACCGGCTACCTGGTGCCGATTCGATCTCCCGACAGGCTCGCGGATCGTATAAACTGGTTTGCGGACAATCGAGATGAAATCGTGGAGATGGGGGCCCGGGCGCGTGAGCACGCGCTCAAGTGCAGTTGGAAACGGTATATTGCAACGATTATTGAGAAACTTGAGGAGCTCACTCTAGCAGGCTGTGGATAAAATGCAAGAGGCCGCTAGCCCCGTGGCCGTCGCGGATAAAATGCAAGAGGCGTTCGCTAGCCCCGTCG
Source organism: Candidatus Moanibacter sp. (assembly GCA_965215885.1). Lineage (GTDB taxonomy): Bacteria > Verrucomicrobiota > Verrucomicrobiia > Opitutales > UBA2987 > CBDCEW01. The sequence goes on along the minus strand of CBDCEW010000095.1, from coordinate 13,363 downwards.
AGCCGTCGCGGAGATATCGAGATCGAGCTAAAAGAGCTCAGGGTGAGAGGATCGTTCGGTGGCTGATCTGGGTCTATTTCATCTTTCTCCTGATTGAAGGCGCCCTACGCAAATGGATTCTACCGGGATTTTCCAATCCACTCCTGATCGTCAGGGATCCCATCGTGATTTTGATCTATATCTTCGCTATCCAGGCAAGGTTGTTTCCCAACGATCGACTCCTTCGGCGGATGCTTTTGCTGGCGATTCTATTCTTCATTTGCAGTCCTCTCGGAACGGATTTCAACATCCTGACCGCTCTCTATGGAATGCGGACAAACTTCCTTCATTTTCCACTGATCTTTCTTCTGCCGAGTGTATTTGATCGGGATGATGTCATCAAGATGGGCAAAGCCTTTTTGATTCTCATGTTACCGATGTCCTTTGTTGTAGCGAATCAGTTTGAAGGGAGCCCGGTTGACAGAATCAACACGACAGCCGGTGGAACGGGTCTGCAGATTGTCTCAGCTGGGGGAAAAGTGCGGGCTTCGGGCACCTTCAGTTTTGTGAATGGGGTCGTCTATTATCTGGCGGTTTGTGCGGCGTTCGCGGTCTATGGCTTCCTGCGAAAAGATACCTATTCAAAGCTGGTGCTATACGGTGCATCCATCTGTATCTTCTCGGGTATGATGATGAGTGGAAGTCGGTCGGCTGTAGCAGGTGTTCTGATGGTTTTAGGAATGATTGTTTTTCTCTATTTCGCTCATCCAACCGTTTTTGGAAGAATTCTCTTATTCGGCACAATTGTGGTGACATTGGTCTTTGCCACTCTACAGATCGGTGTCGTTCAAGAGGGGCTGGATATTCTGCAATTGCGTTTCGCTCAAGCCTCCGAAGGTAGAACGAGTGCGGTTGCAGATTTCTTTATAAGGACCGGTCGCAATCTTCTCTCCCCTTTTATCATTGGATTTGATGCCCCAATTTTTGGACATGGACTCGGATTAGGCACCAACGCCGGTGCGGCATTGGCTGGTCGTGGTCCGTTTGCTTTGGGAGAGGACGACTGGACAAGGATCGTCAATGAGGTCGGTCCAATCCTGGGAAACCTCTACCTACTGTGGAGAATCCTCGTCGTGGTTCATCTGTTTCAAACCAGTTACAGAGCGGCCAAGTCCTTTAATTACCTGCCAATGTTACTGTTTGGAGCCGGTGGAACGCTCCTCCTGTTTGGTCAGATCGGGCAGCCTACTACTTTGGGATTTGTCTGCCTCGGAGGTGGACTCTGTCTGGCGGCGGGAAAGTCATCAGATCGTTCTAAGAGGAATAGAGTTAATGGTCGTTATGCGAGGATCCCTACGGCTAATCCTGCTCAGTAACTATCCGAAGGACCAGCAATGGAGCATGCTGAATTTTGCGGATATCCTCGAGCGGGAGTTGCCGCAGCGATCGATTCAAGTCATCCGAATATTTCCAAAGTCGGTCTTCGGACGTCTCGTTCCAGGCCGATTCGGGGCGGCGAAGTGGTTGGGGTACATCGACAAGCTGGTATTGTTTCCACGGAAGTTGAGAAGGGAAGTGCGAAAGTATGCCGGGAGTGTTCTCCCGGGTGGCGAGCTTCTTGTTCATATCTGTGATCACTCCAATGCAATCTATGTCAAGGCTCTCCAGAAACTCCCTCATCTGATTACCTGCAACGATCTGATGGCGATACGGTCGGCGCGTGGTGAATTTTCAGACAACCCCACGCGTTGGACGGGGAGAGTGTTGCAGAGGATGATCTTAAGCGGACTCAAAGGCGCGGCAAACGTTGCCTGTATATCGGGGCAAACGGAAACGGATTTCTTAAGATTGTTGCCCGAAAAAGCAGGGAGAACCCGCGTCGTGCATATGGGCTCTGATACCGGCTTATGCCGGCTCGATGAAGCGGAGGTGAAAACGAGACTTGCGCGGTTGAATCTTACGGAAGGAGATCCCGTGATCCTCCATGTTGGAAACAATTCGTGGTATAAAAACCGAATGGGAGTTCTCGGAATCTTTCGAAGGATTCGCGAGGAAACAGGACGACAGACACGGCTGGTTATCGTAGGAGCGAGCTTCTCAACGGAGCAAAGAGGGTTCATTAGAGATGCAGAACTGGAAGATTCTATTGATCTGATTTCGAGTTTGAGTCGGGAGGAACTCTGCGCACTCTATTCTACGGCAGATGTATTTCTGTTTCCCTCACTCTACGAAGGCTTCGGTTGGCCACCAATTGAGGCCCAGGCCTGTGGTTGTCCGGTGGTAGCAGGGCGCGGAGGATCGCTCTCGGAAATCCTTGGGGAAAGCGCCCTCATAGCGGAAGGGAAGGACGAGGAAGCGTTAGCTCAGCACGTGGTTTCGGCATTGTATAATGACAAGCTACGATCGACGCTCATTGAAAAAGGGTATACAAACGCAGCCCGCTTTTCAGTCGAGGCGATGATTGACGGCTACGTCGAGTGTTACCGCGAAATTCTTGCTGCCGATGGGCGAAAGAGCTTCGCACCTGTCGATTCATAATGCGTCTACTGCGGATTATACATTCAATGGACCCGGCCGGTGGGGGACCAGCGGCAGGTATTCGGGAGATCACGCCTTGTCTGAGCGAGCTAGGAGTTACCACGTACGTTCTGACGCTCGATTCATCAGAAGCTGATTGGGTCACCGGTGAACCATTTTCGTTGCATGCGATAGGGCCGATTCGGGGTAGTTATGGTTACACGAGAAAGCTCAACTCCTGGTTGCGTCTGAATCTCAAGGAATTCAGTGCAGTAATCATTCACGGTATCTGGCAGTATAGCAGCTTTGGTTCGTGGAGGGAGCTTTCTCGCATGCGAAAGCCCTATTTCGTTTATCCTCATGGGATGTTGGATCCGTGGTTTAGGAAGAATTACTCACTGAAACATCTCAAGAAGATGCTCTATTGGCCTTGGGCAGAGTATCGAGTGCTCCGGGACGCTGAAGCGGTATTGTTCACTAGTGAAGAGGAACGTCTGAGAGCGGGAAGTTCATTCCGGCCTTATCGATGCCGGGAACAGGTAGTTCGGTACGGAGTTGCGAGGCCAGCGGGAGAATCTGAGAAGCAGAAGGATCTCTTCTACCGGACTTTTCCAGAAACGCAGGACAAGCGGATTCTCCTTTATCTTGGCCGAATACATGAAAAGAAGGGTATCGATTTGCTGCTGAAGGCATTCGGTCGGGTGAATGAGCGGATGCGGGAAAGCGCGCATGCGGAAAAGCGAAGGAGCGACGATGCGAGGGGTCCGCACCTGGTCATTGCCGGACCCTGCAAAGATGCGGCATATATGACGAGGCTTCGAAGGTTGGCGAGCGACCTGTGCCCTCCGTCATCGGTATTGTGGACCGGGATGCTGGAGGGCGACGTCAAGTGGGGGGCGTTTTATGCCTGTGATGCCTTCATTCTGCCTTCGCACCAGGAGAATTTCGGGATAGCGGTGGCGGAGGCGTTGGCCTGTGAAAAGTCGGTGTTGATTTCGAACAAGGTGAACATTTGGCGGGAGATCAAAGCCGATCGAGCGGGTATTGTGGATGACGACACTCTGAAGGGCACAGAGCGACTGATTGAAAAGTGGATTGCTATGGGGGAAGGCGAGAAGGCGAGTATGGGGAAGTGTGCGGGTGAATGCTTTAAGAATCACTTCCACATCGAAAAGGCAGCGGAAAGCCTGATTCAGGTCATCGAGGGGTCCATTGGGAATGCGGAGATGGGGTAATGCGGGGAAGGGGGAGCGGAAGATAGCCGCAAAACGCGCAAACAGTGGACGAGTGGATTAGCCGCAAGAGAACGCAAGGAACGCCAAGAGAGGACGAGGGGAATTGAAAAGTGGGAAAGCCAGCCGACGGCAGGTTTACGAGGTGAACGGAACGGAGGATTGCGCGGCAAACCAAGCAACCAAATTGGAAAGCGGAAAAACCTGCCCTGCGAAGCCCAAGCCCTGCGAAGCGACCTGGGCGAAGCATGGGCCATCTGGGCGTAGCGCGGGCGAGGATACGGTGAACCGTGGGTGCGGTTGAGAAACCCAAAATTCCAAATTGAAAATAACTATTGTTCAGGGCGCGTTTCTCCCGGTTCCGCCACTCTTGGGCGGTGCGGTTGAGAAGGTTTGGTACGATCTGGGCCGGGAGTTTGTTAAGTCGGGACACCTGGTAACCCATATCTCGAGATGTTATGGAGAACTTCCTGCTTCCGAGACCATCGAGGGGGTAACCCATGTTCGCTGTCGTGGCTATGATACTCCGAGATCAATCCTCATACTGAAATTTCTCGACCTGATGTATTCAATCCGCGCGCGGCGGCGGCTCCCGGATGCTGATATCCTCGTCACCAATACCTTCTGGTTGCCGGTACTGGTTAGAAACAAGCGATACGGAAAGCTCTACATACACGTCGCTCGGTACCCCAAAGGACAGATGTTTCTTTACCGGCACGCGGACCGGTTACAGACCGTTTCACGACCCATTGCTGAGGAAATGGAGTGTCAGATTCCGGCCCATGCAGAGAAGATAATAGTAATACCGTATCCAATCCCGCCAGATGTTAACGGTGAAAAGATAGATGGTGACCCCTCACGAAGGAAGGGCCCGTTTCGCTTGCTTTATGTGGGCCGTATACATCCGGAAAAGGGAATCCATTTGATATTCGAGGCCATCGCACGTTTGGAAGCTGTCGATCAGGAAAAGCTCGCGCTGGTTGTTGTCGGTCCTTGGGAGATATCTCAGGGTGGAGGTGGAAGGGAATACTTTGAGACACTGGAAGACCTGCGGAAGAAATTGCGGTGCTCGGTCGAAATGATGGGACCGATTTATGATCGTGATGAACTCGGCCAAATCTACCGGAGTGCCGATCTCTTCATATATCCTTCCCTCGCTGAAAAAGGTGAAACCTTTGGCCTGTCCGTCCTCGAAGCGATGAGTTTCGGTTGCGTGCCGCTCGTGTCCGGACTTGATTGCTTTCGCGATTTTGTCCGGGAAAATGAAAACGGTTTCGTGTTTGATCATCGAGGAGGGAACGCGGCTGGTACTCTGGCAGAGAAACTGAAACCGCTGATCGGGTCGAAGGGACGATTAAGACGTATGGCGAATAGTGCGCAGAGTACCGCCAAAGAATATGCTCTTGAAAAAATCTCTGTGCGCTATCTGGATGATTTTCATTCCTTGCTGAAGCAGTAATGGAAGAACCCCGATCGATGCCACGCCCGCAAAGAACCGCCTTCGAGAGCCCGTGGACGGGGCGAGCGCGAATGCTTATTTTCCTTTGGGAGGCCTGCTGGACCCTCTTTTGTGCCTGGACACCAAAACCTTTCAATACCTGGCGGATTTTCTGGCTACGGATTTTTGGCGCGACGATAGAGGGCAGGCCCTTTGTGCATCAAAGGGCGCGAATTCAAATTCCCTGGAACCTGACTCTTCACGATCGCGCCTGCCTGGGTGATCGGGCAAACGCCTATAGTCTGGGTCCGATTGAGATCGGAAGACGCGCGACGGTGGCGCAGGAAGCGTATCTCTGTTCAGGTACGCATGACTTCACACGGAAGTCGCTACCCCTGAAGACTGCCAAAATCGCTATCGGAGAAGATGCATTTATTGGCGCGCGCGCATTTGTCATGCCTGGTGTGACGATTGGAGTTAAGGCCATTGTCGGAGCATGTTCCGTCGTCACGAAAGATGTTGAAGATGCTGTTGTTGTGGCAGGGAACCCGGCAAAACCTATTTAGAAAATGAATCTGACTAGCAGACAGAGGCTGATAAAACTGGCGGGAAATCTGGCGCGTCACCCTCGCTACCTATGGCCGTATTTGCGTAGCTGTTGGAATTGGAAATTGACCCCGCTAGAGCTGGAATTGCCTTGGTGGTCATATTCAGCCATAAGGAAGATTGAGTCTCTGGTTCGGAATGATATGGAGGTATTTGAATAGGGAACAGGCGGCTCGACGCTCTTCTTCGCCAAGAAGGTTGTTTCGGTTACAAGTGTAGAAGATGATGTTCGGTGGCTTGAGCGTGTTCAGGAAAAGCTCGATGAGTCCACGATGGACAATGTGGAAATTCTCTATAGACCTTTCGATTTCTCGGATCCCGCTGGCTTTGAGAATTCATCCTACTTGCACGCTTTGAACGATTCTGCTCGAGATATTATTGTGATAGACGGACAAGACCACACATTTCGGGAGAGACGCACATGTTTTTACCATGCTGAGAGATTTGTCAGAAAAAACCAGTATATCGTAGTTGATGACTTTTGGCGTTACTCAGACCTGCTCTTGAGAAACAGAGCCAAGAATGTGGAGGTCTTTGAATCAGTGGGGCCTTGCCGAATCGGGGTAACGAATACCGCGATTTTCTCCTATTGAGAGGTGGCGGAGGCGATTTACGGTCGGCACGTGTTAGTGAGCGCGGATGAGTTGATTCAGCGATATCCGGTAAAGGCGCTTTTGTGAAGGTGCGGTGTGCCATCGGAGGCATCATGAGGTGTGATTGACGTCGTAATTTTGACCCTCAATGAAGCCTTGCACCTGAGGGATTGTCTCCGATCTTTGGGCTGGGCCAAGCGAGTATATGTCGTCGATTCCGGCAGTAGCGACGAAACTACCGAGATCGCCCGCCAGGAAGGAGCCGTGGTGCGGGAGAATCCATTTGAATCCTTTGCCCGGCAGCGCAACTGGGCCTTGGATAATCTTCCCTTTGAGTCGAAATGGGTGCTTTTTCTGGACGCGGACGAGCGGGCAACAAGCGACTTCGAGATTGCGGTGTGTAGGGCGGTCAAAGCGGCGAGCGAAGAGATCGCCGGTTTCTACTGTTGCTGGAAGCTTATGCTCGACGGAGTATGGCTGAAGCGCAGCGATAATTTTCCGAAATGGCAGCTCCGCCTCGTTATCAATAACCGCGCGCGGTTCATTGATTTCGGGCACGGGCAAAAGGAAGGCGTGATCGATGGTGTGTTGGGATATATTAAGGAGCCTTATCTGCATTTCGCGTTCTGCAAGGGTTGGAAGGAGTGGTGGGAGCGGCATAAGCGATATGTTGTGCAGGAAGCGGAAGTCCGGTTGCGCGGAGGCGCGGGCTTGTGTAGTCTAACTTCAAAAGACGGCTCGCGCAGGAATGTCGCCCTTCGCCTGTTGGTGAGTCGAATTCCGGGATGGCCGGTGATGAGATTTGTGTTCTCCTATCTGGTGAGGATGGGGTTGCTCGAGGGCCGTGCGGGATACACGTATTGCCGAAACATGGCTCGGTACGAGAGAATGATTCAGATTGAGATGCAAAGGCGGAGAGCCAAATTCAGAAAACGAAAATGTGGAGGAGCGAAACAGGGATGAAGGATAAAGGATAAAGGATGAAGGTGTGATACGAGATGGGGGATGCGAGATACGGGATGCGAGATGTTTTCGGTTGTTGAGGGAAACGGGGATCCGTCTTTTCCCGCTGAACGGGACTTCGCACACTTGGCCGTGACGAGTGCTTGGATGGGCAGAGGGAGGGGAAAAGGATGAAGGGTGAAGGGAAAGAGACAATTCTTGAAAAGGCCGCCGTCAGGGCGGTTTTTTTGTGGGGTGGGGAGAGGAGGGGATCCGTCTCCGTTACGCCTTGCTCACTTCGCCGTGACGAGCGCGGGGATATATCGCGAATGAGAGTTGGCTGGGCGGAGGAAAACTCGGAAATTCTAGCAATGTTAATATAGTTTAAAAAATTAATAATTGACTATTATAAAATAACTATTTAAATAAACTTATGACTATAATCAAATTATCGGATGCGAAGGCAAGATTTTCGGAGTATTCAAAGTTAGCGGAGGAGGGTGAGCGGATCGTGGTGACGAAACATACGAAGCCGGTTTGCGTGATCGGGCCGGTGACGGAGGCGGATATTAGTGGGAAGAAGCGGGATTTAGGAAGGCTGGAGGGAAAGGTATGGATGTCCCCTGAATTTGATGCGGAAGACGAGGAGATAAACAATAGTTTTTATGGGGACTAAACCCCATCACTTCTCGTATTTTTGAAAAAATGGGGTAGGTTGTGTATCTGTTAGATACCTGTGTGCTGATTTGGAGCCTGAGTGATCCTAGTCGCCTATCCCGTGCCGCCGCGGAACGGATTGAAAATGCTAGCGAGGAGATTGCTTACTATCAGGCCTCGCTGTGGGAGATCCAAATTAAGCGGACCCTGGGAAAGATCCGGCTGGAAGTATCCGTTGAGGAAATCGAACGGAACTGTGTGAAAGTTGGATTTGATTTCCTTCCCGTAAGTAACGGTGCGATTTATATGCTGGAGCGCCTGCCGATGATTCACCGGGATCCTTTTGACCGTATACTGGTGGCGGAGGCGATTTACGGTCAGCACGTATTAGTGACCGCGGATGAGATGATTCAGCGATATCCGGTAAAAACACTATGGTAAATGGAACGATTTAACAGGAGGCGGGTTGGCTGGCTGCTGCTTTTGGCTGTGGTGGGAGTGGTCGGAGCGGCGTATCTGGCGCGGCCGGTGTATCGCCAGGTGAAGGTATGGCGGGCGGAGAATCTGGCGGAATCGGCTTTGGAGCTTCTGGAAGATTCCTCCACCCAGGAGGAAGCTTGGGAGAAGGCGCGGGCGGCCCATAATCTGGCACCGGGGAATCTCAAAGTAACGAGGGCGTTGGCCAAAGTGCTTTCGGTATCCGATCCGGGAAGGGCGTTGCCGTTCTGGGAAGCGGCTGTTGAGATTTCGGGCGGGGTGAACGAGGACCGCCTGGGACTGGTCAAGATTGCGATCCAGGTAGGTAAACTCGAATCCGTTCGCGAGCATCTTGCGGAATTGGAAGGGCGGATTCCGAACGATGCGGAATTTATTCTGGCAAAATCGCGGTATTTGATGCGAGAGAATCGGATCGAAGAAGCTGTGGGGGAGGCGAGGCGGCTCCTTGATTTAGAAGAGATTCCGGATGAGGCGCACCTTTTTTATGTGCAACTCACCCAGCTTTCACCGGATCCGGCGGATAAGCGTTTGGGTATCGATTACCTTTGGACCCTGGGTGAACGGAGGGACGCAATAGGCCTGACAGCATTGAAGAATCTGGCTCGCTATCCGGGAAAGAATCCACAGGGAATACGGGAGCTTATGCAGCGCCTGGCGTTTCACCCGGAGTCGGGAGGGGAGGAAAGCCTGCTCATTCTTGAACTCAGGTTGGAACTTCGCGATATCACCGCGGAGGAGGCTCTGGAAGAAGCGAAAACCCTTCTGAATCCCATAGAGGATGAAAATCTGCTGAAATTGGGGCGGTGGCTCAATCAACACCGTCTCCAGGAGCAGACATTGGCCGTGATCGATGAGGAGCGGGCGCGGAGTCGCAAGGATCTCTTTCTGGTGAGGATGGACGCCCTGGCGGTGTTGAATCATTGGGAGGAAATCAGTGTGATCCTGAACCGGCCGAATATACCAATCGAATCCTCCCTGGTTCATCTGTTCAGGATGCGCGCTTATCGAGCGACCAACCAGACCAGGCGTGCCGATATCGAATGGGAAAAGGCAATTCTGGCGACGGCGGGAGACACGCAGGTGCTATGGTCGCTGGTGGAATACGCGAGCCGTTTGAACCTTAGTGATTATACTCGGCTGGTGCTGGAAAAGTTAACGAACCAAACTAACAGTATGCGAAGGGCCTTCGAGTCGCTTCTCAAGTTGGAGCAGACGGCCGGCAATACCGTTGCGGTTCGCGATGTCTTGAGGCGGATGGTCGAGATCTATCCCGATGAAAGCGCGGTGAAGAACGATCTCGCTTATCTTAACTTTCTTCTCAACGAGGATGTAGAGGAGTCTGTTCGAGAAGCGGAAGCTATTGTAAATGAGAATCCCCTCTATTTGGCGCATCGCATCACCCTTGCCTTGGGATATCTCCGGTCAGGAGATGCACCGAGAGCGCTGAGTCTGCTAGAGGGGTTGAATGTCGACTGGTCGAAGGTGAGAGGGCAGTGGCGAATCATTCTCGGAACGATCCTTAAGGCGAGTGGGCACGATGATGAAGCTGTGAGGATCGTTAAAGGTTTGAGTGAGGGCATTCTCTTGCCGGAGGAGCAGGAGCTCTTGGAGGCCGTACTGGGAGAGTGAGCAACGAATGAATGAAGGGCAACGAATGGGGATGGGGGAGAGGAAAGTGAGTTGGGGAGAGATTTCGCTCGATTCGATTGAGACACTGCTCTGTCCCTCTTCGCAGAAGAGCGCTTAGGCCGCTTTTCGTTGCCGGCAAGACCCTTGGATTCGGCCGAGAGATTTGGTTGCTCGAGAGGTTTCGAAGGGTTAGTGAGAAAAGCGGCCTAGAAGCTGGTGACAGGAACCTGGGGGGCGGTGGTGCTGGTGCCGGTTGTGAAAGTGAACGGTAATTCGTCGGACTCGGTAGGAGGAGGACCGAATTGAAGGCCAAGAAGACGAGCGAGGATAACAGCATCGGTAGGAAGATCGCCTGAGAGACTGATATCGTAGATCCGGAGACCTCCTCCGAAGGGTAAATCGAGAAAGACGCCGCCGGCGGCCCGGACGGCGGAGATAAAGCGTCTTCTTTCGAGGAGAGTCATATCTCTACCAAGTGAATCGGCCGAGCCCGAGATGCCAGTGCCCTCTCCACCTTCGGCCCTGGCCAATTCCTCTTTCTCGCCACCAATGGAACGATTCGGTCGCCATCGCAGAAGGAGGTAGCGGCCGGTGATGTTTTCGAATTCAAATTGCAGGCGCACACGGTCTACCCTCTGCTCCGCGACGTGAGTAACGATCGGTTCTCTCTCATCGAAAAAGCCGCTCGCGAGAGTGACGATTCGCGTATTCGCTTCCAGATTCGCAGCCATGACGGCGCGGAAAGGCCCCGCCGCTGCGGTCAATTGGCGAACCCTGATTTTTCCGGATCGGTCGTTAGAGGCGAACTCGGGTACCTCCCCGGCAAAGAGTTCTTCCAAGTCGTTGACGATGTAAAACTCGAGGGTCGCGGGATCGGAGTCGAAAAGCATGGACAGTTTATTCAGCCGCGAGGATTCCTTGATGTCGAGAAGGAGGATCGCTTCCGGCTCATCGGGCGAGAACTCGTAGTATGTCAGGAAATCGTCATCAATCATGACGTTCGCGGAAATGAAGTCGCCTGAACTGATGTGGGTGATCTCACAGCCGGTATAGAGGGAGGCGTAATCGTAGCCGATGGTCTCACCTTCTTCCGCTGCGGCAACGGCACTTTCGGCTTTTTCCCTCTGAAATTCAGTTTCAGCGATGGAAGTCTGCCCGTAAACGCCGAGGAAGCCAATATCACCCGGTTTTTCGGTTTGGAATTGAAGGAGAACATAGCGTGCCTCCGCAATCGGAAAGGTGTAATTATTGGCCGCCTCGCTGGCGTATTCCGCGCCATCAACCACCTTATTCCATCGGTTGCTGGAGAGCGGTCGGAGTGTTGTTGAGACCGCGACATCAAGGGTGCCGATGGCTTCGAGGCTCAAAAAGAAAAAGCGATCGAGGGGATAGAAATCGCCCAGATCCAAGATTATAGAGTAGGGTCCGCTCTCCAATCGGTAAGTGAGTGTCTCGTCGTCATGGAGAAAGGCCGCCGCGGAAACATCCCGCGCCTCATTGATTGAGAGAGGCCTGTACCTCCCCTTTTCGTCGACCAGAATAAGACTCGCTGCCATGTGCCACCGGGCCAGGTTTTTCGGCATCAAACGCAGGACAGATTCATCCAGAGCAACCAGTTCCCTCAGGTTGACATCTTCACCGAGAGTTGGTGCCTGTAGCGCTGTAAGGATGATCAACAGCGTTAACAATAATTGGTTCTTCATGGCGAATTTGAAACGGAGAGATTAGCACATAAGTCGGCCGCTATCAAGGACAATTGAACAGGCGCTAGAAGGAAAACAGGGTTTACGCTTTTTTAACAAAGTATGCCATACAGGTAGTAAACAATCCTATTGACAATGCATTATCGTCCCATATATCGGTAGCGACAAATGGGTTTGGAGGAGATATATCGAAGTCTCCCCACGCATAGAATGTGCATCCAGTACCTGGAGAGAATTCGTTGGGGGCGGAACTCACATTGTCCTTACTGCGGGTCGCGAAACTGTACTTCCGTGCCGAAAGAGGGGAGGCACCACTGTAACAATTGCAACACGACGTTTTCGGTGACGGTAGGGACGATATTTCACAAGACGAAGGTGGATTTGCAGAAGTGGTTCTTGGCAATAACTTTGATTTCGGATGGGGAGAAGACCCTATCGGCAAGGGCTTTAGCGCGGGAAGTGCGGGTAAACAAGAACACGGCCTGGCATATGGGAGCGAAGATACGCAAATCCATGGCTGAAGACCCGGATTTTCTGCGTGGCATAATAGCGGGAATCGAGGAGGGCTCGGGTTCCTTGGAGAAGGGAATTTAATCAGCCTTCCGGTTTGGTTGCGGCCGAAGGCTGTCTTAGAAAAGGAGTTAATTAGAAAAGAACCTATTTATGAAAGAAGCAATCCCAAGAGCAACTCATGAGGGCCGGATAGAGATAGGAGGCCGAGGCGTCCTCTGCGCGGTGCTGGAGGACGGTTCGCGAGTCCTATCGGGAGCCGGTTTCCTGAGGGTACTGGGGCGGAGATGGCGCGGCCGCAACCATAACGGGGGCACAGCACCGAAATTTCTCTCGGCCGCCAATCTGAAACCCTATCTCGATGTAAGACTGAGAGACGGTTTTGCGCCCGTCGAATATCGTAAAGCGGGAGGCAAAAGGATGAGAGGATTCGCGGCCGATTTGTTGCCGGGAGTGTGCAAGACATTCATAAGAGCCCGGGAGGCGGGGGCCTTGAACGAGAGCCAAATCCGAACAGCGACGGAATGCGATCTGGTAATGATGGCGCTGGGGAATGGAGATATCATCAACCGGGTGGATGAAGCGACTGGATTTGCGGAGGTGAGGGAACGCCTGGCGTTGCGGGAATTGTTGAGAGAGTTGGTTCCCGGTGAATTGATGGTATGGGCGCGTCGGATACCGGATGAGTTCTTCAAAGAGATGTTTCGTCTGAGGGGTTGGATCTGGAAAGGCATGGTAATAAAACGCCCCTCAACTCTGGGAAAATACACGAACGATCTGGTGTTTGAAAGGTTGGCGCCGGGAGTATTGATGGAGCTTCTTAAGGAGACTCCGAAGAATTCGCGGGGCCGGCGGAGAAACACAAAAGAGCCATGGGTGATGCGTGATATCGGACACCAGGCTCTGGAAAATCACATCTACGCGCTGATTGGACTGATGCGGGCCTCGGCAAATTGGCAACATTTCTATCGCATGCTACAGCGGTCGTTTCCCAAGAGGGAGAAATCGATGCTGTTGATAGCAAAAGGAGGGATTGAGCCGAGAATAGGAAAATGGGAA